>MAAL01000112.1 GCA_002163245.1 Gammaproteobacteria bacterium 42_54_T18
GATTTAAACCTTCTCGCGGTCGTAATCCGTATGGGCCTCAAGGTGGTGAGCCTTGGTTTGGGCAGGTGCAAGAAGGTGTGCTAAGTGTCAGTGTGCGTGATTCGGCTGCTGCATTGGATGCGACCTGTGGGCCAGATATTGGATGCCCATCGGTGGCCGAGCGTCCTGCTCGTCCATTTTTAGACGAAGTATCTATCGCGCCTGGAAAGCTAAAAATAGCGTGGAGTGCTGAGCCGCTCGTTAGGGAGGGTGAAATAAGCACTGAGTGTCGAGAAGCCCTATTGCGAACGGTCGATCAATTAAAAGCGTTAGGGCATGAGTTGGTTGAGACTGCACTGCCTCTAGATAAAAAGGCGCTAGGTGAGGGGCATATCATGCGTATGATGTGTGCTGCCGCCGCTGATGTTCAAGAGGCGCGACGTGTATTGGGTCGTAAGATTAAGCCTGACGAGTTTGAGCCGGAAACATGGATTTTGGCTAGCTGCGGCGATGCATTATCGTCAGTGGCGCTAGAAGTGGTTAGCCGTGACTTAGCTGCCCAACGTTATCTTTTTGATGAGTTTATGCAGAATTATGATGTGTTCCTTACGCCAACGTTATCGAAACCACCGGTGCCTCATGGTGAGTACCTTGTGCATGGGGTGGAGAAGCTTGGCGCCCAGATTGCACCTTATATCGGTTTGGGACCGGTACTAAAAAGGCTTCTTCCTTTTATGATGACGGGGCTACAAGAGAAGAATTTCGACTGGGTGGCGGCTCCACCGGCTTTTAATATCACGGGAAGCCCAAGTGTGTCGTTACCATTACAATGGAGTGAGGATGGGTTGCCAATCGGTATGATGTTTACTGCTGGGTTTCAGGACGATGCGTGCTTGTTTAGATTGGCGGGGCAACTGGAGCGTGAATTTCCTTGGGCGCAGAAGCGTCCTGCGCTTGCGTCGATATCGACAAGCTAACAGCTTGTCGAGGCATGATGTATTTGCACTCTCGGTTAATTCTTAGGATACTTTGGTATGAGCCGTTGTTTTTTTCGGGGAGTGAATTATGCCCACACAACAGGATCCCACCTTAGACCTCAGCCGTGATGACGTGGTGAAAACCCAGCATTGGCACAAGTTAGAGAATGGCAAGATTCAATGTGATGTTTGCCCTCGACTCTGCAAGTTACGAAATGGCCAGCGCGGTTTGTGTTTTGTCAGGGCTTGCGTAGATGATCAGATTGTCTTAACAACTTGGGGGCGTTCTTCCGGTTTTATTATCGACCCCATCGAGAAGAAACCGTTGAACCATTATTACCCTGGTTCTTCGGTATTGTCTTTTGGAACCGCCGGTTGCAACCTGGCCTGTAAGTTTTGCCAGAATTGGGATATTTCCAAATCCCGGGAAATGGATACCTTGGCGAGTTTGGCGACGCCAGAGATGCTCGCCAAAGCGGCCTATGATGCTGATTGTAAAAGCATTGCTTACACTTATAATGACCCCGTGATTTTTCATGAATACGCCATTGATATCGCGCTAGCCTGCAAGGAATATGGGGTGAAGTCTGTCGCTGTCAGTGCAGGTTATATGTGTGAGGAATCCCGTCGCGAGTTTTATCAATATATTGATGCCGCCAATATAGACCTAAAAGGGTTTACCGATAAGTTTTACTGGAAAGTCTGTGGCGGTCATTTGCAATCGGTATTGGAAACATTGGAATACCTCAAACACGAAACCAACGTCTGGTTTGAAATCACCACATTATTAATCCCCGGCCAGAACGACAGTGAAAAAGAGTTACATGAAGAATGCGAATGGATTGTTGAGCATTTGGGGAGGGACGTGCCGATTCATTTTACCGCGTTTCACCCCGATTATAAAATGTTAGATATTCCACAAACCCCTGCCTCTATATTAACGACGGCTAGAGACATCGCACTGAGCAAAGGTATTTATTATGTCTATGTGGGTAATGTTCATGATGTGGCTGCTGACAGTACCTATTGCCATCAGTGTGGAGAACTTCTGATTCAGCGGGATTGGTACGAACTCGGATTATGGAAAATGGCTCCGGGAGGAACCTGCGCAAAATGCGGTACGCCTTGCGCAGGAGTATTTGATGATCAGCCTGGTTCATGGGGTCGAAAACGGGTGCGGATGTTATTCTAGTGCTTCACCTCGAGGGAGTCGTCACCTTATGGCAACGCAGCAATAATGCCTGTCATTAACTCTTCAAGCTTATCTGCACCACCTTCAAAGGAATAACCTAATCTGACAACAACAAGGTTATGTTCTGGAACTATCATTACCCGTTGTTGTTGATGTCCCAAAAAGGCAAAGGTGCTTTCGGGTAGGTAAGGCCATACGGTTTTGTCAGTGTTTACCCATATTTGAGCCGCGTATTCTGGGTTACTGGGTGAGGGGGTCAATGCTTGATTTATCCATTGTTGTGACAGGACTTGGTTACCAAACCAGTTGCCGTTGTTGAGGTATAACAAGCCAAGCCGCGCCCAATCTCGTGCGGTAAGCCATAAGTAAGCGCCGCTACCGGGCTGACCAACGGTGTCAAATTCAAGTACGGCGTCGTCGATATTAATCTTATGAAATAGTGCATCTTGAATGAAATAGTAGGTGTCTGCAAGATCGCCGCCGAGCTGCTCTTGTGCAATGCGCCCTAGTAGTGAGCTGCCGCCCGTTGAATAGTTGTATACGGTGCCGGGTTCTGCGACAAGTGGTTGCGCCGTATAGAATGCAGAAAAGTCCTTGGTGCGATGCAAAACATAACCTTGATCGGCATTAGGCCCTTGGGATTCTTCAAACCATTCTAAGCCGGATGCCATATGCAGAAGTTGTTCGGTAGTGATCTGTTCTTTTTCTGTGTTTATCCATTCTGCGACAGGGGCCGGGTCGGTTATATCGAGAAAACCTCTATCCTGTAGTAGTCCAATTAGCGTGCTGACAAAACTCTTAGTCATGGACCAGCCAACCATTTTTGTCTCGGCATCGATTTCAGGAGCGTACTGTTCGGCGATCAATTGGTTGTTGTGCACAACGGCGATAGCCATGGTGTTTCGAGTTTTGTTTTTATTTTTGGTGAACCCTTTTTCAAGGACGGTATTAAGATCGTCGTAGTTAACACCAGGCTGAGATTCAGCAACGCCACCTTTACCCGTGGGCCAGGGTAGTTGCTCGGATAATTGGTAAGGTAAAGGGGCGGGTAGCTGGGCGTCCAATTCTTCTTTTGTGGTGTCATGCATTAACGTGCAGCCAAAGCCTTCTCGATAATAGGCTTCTGCGGAAAATCGCTTTCTAAATATTTTGTCTTGTACGTAGACGGTTTGTAGTTCGTCGTTGATGGTGATGTCGAGTAGAAGGGGCAGGGGTTCTATTTGAGGGGCGATAAATCGGTCGGTTAAAATGTCTGGGTCTATCTCACCCATAAAATACCCGGAGCAGATGTTTTTAGCTGCGTAACCTGTGCCTATAGGGATGTCGTTGATTTTGCTACAACCACTGAATAGTACTATGCAGAGTAGGGCAAGGGAGGCTTTAATTGGGTTAACCAAAGGTGCTCGAGAAGTAGCGCTCTTTTCCATTGAGATAGTCCATTTTTATTGTTTTTATTGTTTTTATTGGTTAATCAGAGGGTATCGCAATGGGCGTTGGGTGTCACGTCTCGGCTTGATGAGGTAAGTCTGCAATGCATTGTGACCCGTTTAATCAAGCTAAAGGGGTCACGTTATGACCCCTTTAGCTTGATTAAACGGGTCATGCCATTACAATGAAAGGATCAAATCTGGATGTTATAGAGAGTGAAATGACTAAAGTCTGGGCATGGCAAAGAAATGATTGGGGGGTGTGGGATGTGACGTTATTTGCGGATTCAAGTTCTTTGGAATCCGCTGTTCGTGCTGTGTCTAGAATCAATGTACTTTCTTCTCAATTTACGAAGAAAGACAAGGTAGCAGCGGAGGCTAAGTTTTTAGAAGAGGAGTCTATTCAAACTTCGTATATTGAAGGCAAGATATTGGATCGAGATTCCGTTAGGTCATCTATTGCTAGAAAGCTTGGGATTCTTCCTGTGGGCCATAGTTCAAAGCATCGTACAAGAGATGCTGATGGTCTTATTGAGACACTTATCGATGCGACGGGAAATTACGTAGAACCATTGAGCCATGAAAGGCTGTTTCGTTGGCAGGCAAGCTTGTTTCCATCGGGGCGAGATGAGCATGGTTATCCTATAGAGGTAGGGGGTTACCGTACGTCGAGTGAAGAGATGAAGGTTGTTTCCATTTCTAACAAAGGTCAAAAGGAATTTGTTCATTACATCGCACCACCGAGTCAATCTGTTCACGGTGAGATGGAACGATTTATTCTGTGGTTTAACTCAACCAGCCGAAGCCCAAATTTCTTACGTGCTGCGATGGCAACGTATTGGTTTGTTTCAATACATCCATTTGAAGATGGTAATGGCCGAATTTGTCGTGTGATTGCTGACATGGCTGTGGCCCAGGCGGAAAAGTCGACATCAAGGCTCTATAGTTTGTCGAATACACTGATTGAAGATAAACACCTGCTCAATCGGTATTATGAGACGTTAGAACAGTGTCAAAAAGGGACGGAGCCTATTGATAAATGGCTTGGTTTTTTCCTAGATGTTATACAAGCATCGGCAGAGAGGGCGGAAATCAGTCTGGATGATATTCTCAAAAAAGTCACATTCTGGGATGCTTGTCGAAATACGCAGTTGAGTGAAAGGCAAAAAAAATACCTTAATTTTGTACTTGATAAAGGCTCTTTTTGGAAGGCTACAAAAATCGACAGGAAGAACTATAAAGACATTGTTGGTGGTATTTCACCAGCGACGGCTAAAAGAGATTTGCAAGACCTGGCAGGAAAGGAAGTTTTGATTACCAAGGATACTGTTGGTAGAAATGCAGGTTATGAAATCAACCCTGAGCTACTTTGTTGACGAGGAAACGTCACATTCTCTCAACAATCATACCCGTTGATCTCGCGGCGCAATTGCCATATTCACAGCGGATTTGAAACACATCCTGTCCCCAGCAATAGGCGTTGTAATACTCCACATAGCCGGTTGTTTTAGATAATTTTAATCCGTCTGAGGTTAAGTCACAGCCTTTGGTTTTGGCTGTGCGTTCAGCTGCAAACTCATAACGTCCATAGGCTTGTTTGCGTTGTAATTCTTTTGGCAACCATACCCGTGCTAACTCTCCGTCTTGTAATTCCTTTTCAATCTTGATTCCCACCTGATCGTAGGCATCTTGAAAGGCTGCTTCGGCTGAGCGGGAAATGACGGATTCACCCATCACAGTGCTGACTAAAGGAACCCATAAGCTGACAAGGCCAACACCAATTCTGTCGACACCCAAAAAGCTGGACTCTCCAATGGCGGAGAAGGTAAACAAAGGGCGGTTTAGGGAATCAAAAATATCCATTGTTAAGGTGATTTCTGCCTGCATCATCACGGCAGATACGAGAATGTCTTCGACTCTTGGTCGAACAATAAGGCTGCAGTCATTACATTCTTCTTGATTACCGCCGAGTTGTATTTCCACTTGGTCAAAGTAGCGTTCAAAGAAGGGGACAACGGAAGCTTCCAATGCATGTCCTACCATCAGGTTCCATTCGTTAACGGCCCCTACTGCCAATAACCCACGTTCCGAGTGTACTTTTGAGCGAATCTGTTTGGGAACCTGGATGACGACTTTGTTATAAGCGGGCATAATGGATTCACTTTCTATGCCCGAAGCCTCAAGTTTTATCGGTACGTTGATTGAACACGCGCTTTGTAGACTAACCAGCAGGCTGAATAGAGATAACAGTAATATACGGTGAAGTTTCACAAGTAGAGTACCAGGCGTCGAGGGTCGTTGATTTACATAGTAGTGTGGATAATGGTTTCGCACTGTGCGCTGGGTCTAGCTAAAAAGTAGTCAAGGCTGCTGTTGTGTTGAAATTGTGAGCCAGTAGCTGTTTCCTCACGTATTGCAGATAGAGCTTATTCGATTCAATTTCTTATTTGGGCCAATCACCATCAGGATGAATATATGACATCTAACACTGAGCTTAATTGGGGTATCCACGTATTGGATACCGGTTTTCATCGCGACAATATGGCGGCATGTTATGTGGTCGAAGATGAGGGTGAGAATGGGGTTGAGGTGGCTATTGTTGAAACTGGTACAAAGGATACTGTGCCGGTAATTGAAGCATTTTTACATGATCGGGGTATCGACTTTGAGCAGGTTAAATATGTCATAGTTACCCACGTACATCTTGATCATGCAGGGGGTGCTGGTCTACTAATGCAAATGCTGCCCAATGCCAAACTTGTTGTACATGAGAAGGGTGCGAGGCACATGATTAACCCCGCTAAGTTGCAGGCAGGAGCAACGGCAGTGTATGGCGAGGAGGTATTTAGTAAAACTTATGGAGATTTATTATCTATCGATGAAAGCAAAATACTGGTGCCTGCGGATGAGGAGGTATTAACGTTGGGTAGTCGTTCATTTTCGTTTATTGATACCCCTGGCCATGCTCGACATCATTTTTGTGTTTATGATAATAAAAGCCAAGGTTTTTTTACCGGAGATACCTTCGGTTTGGCTTACCAAGAGTTAACAACGGATAAAGGGCCTTTTATTTTCCCAACCACCACTCCCGTGCAGTTTGATCCTGATGCATTGAAATATTCGATAAAACGCCTGTTGTCGTTTCAGCCGCAACGCATGTTTTTAACACATTATGGCATGGTGGAACAACCAGATGTATTGGCGGAAGTGCTGTTGGCGCGCATTGATGTTTTGGTAGATATAGCCACTCGAAATGCGAACCATTCAGATCGTATTAATGTGATTAAAGAAGAGGTTTTAGTGTATTTTATTGAACAGCTTGCTGAGCACAATTGCACGCTTTCGAAGAGTGACCAGGTGAACCTATTGGCTATGGATGCAACGTTGAATGCCCAAGGCTTAGATGTTTGGTTATCATTGCGAGATTAAGATAAAAACCTTGGTAGATATGTAACCCTGTCTGCCAAGGTTTTTATCTTATTTTTGAGTCGTCGTGGTGATTTTTTAAAAGGCATTCCATAAATATTCTTTGTACCAACCAGCATCAATATGTTCTTGGTGTTCCTCGCCCACTAGGTAACCTTCATATTGATTCGATTCTTTTAAACTCATATCCAACCAAGACAATATAATACCTTTAAATTTGTTGTGTTGACGCCCTAAGGCTATCCAATCAAAGTGCGATACCCAATTGAATTCTGCGTAGAACCTTAACGGCCCTTCCTGCAAGTTGTTGTGTGTTGATTTGATCAGCGGGGGGAACGCGGTAAAATCTAAGGCGCCTGCTAATAACAATGTATTAGCGCTGATGTTGTCGAATACATCAGCACCAATAATGGGAATGTAAGGTGCCATACCAACGACAGACTGAACGTCGTCCCCCAGGGTATTGGCTACTGCTAATGCACCTCCGCCACCATTTGAGTATCCGGCTAATGCGATGCGGTCTATATCAATGCGATTTATCAGCGGACTTTCAGGTCTTTCGTTTTCTTCCAATAATTGATAAAAGGCATCCTGATGTGCTTTTTCCCAAAAAGAAACGCCACCAAATACATTATTCGGCGTTACCGTTAGTACAATGTATCCATGCTGAGTGAGGTGGTCTGCGAGCCAATACATTTGTTCTTTAATATTGGTGTAGCCTCCTGTAAGCGTAATAGCGGGTAGCGATTGAGTGTCGAGTTCACAGGGATAGGATAAACGAGCTGAGGCATAACCTTCTGCGTCTAGATTATCTGTGTAGGAACATAAAGAGTAGGTCCCCTTTGCGGCGGGGCCTTCAGAAAGGGTATCTTTGCAGGCGGTTAATAAAAGTATGCTGAATAAAACCCATACATAGTGGATTTGTTGTTGTGATATTTTCATGTAGTGTCCCCAATCATATCTCTAGTTATCGTTATTATTTGAGTGTTGATAAATAAGGGCAAAAACGGCTATGAGCATGCCATGCGCTGGCCTAAATAAAGCACAATATAGGGTGTTCGTTAGGAGTTCTAAAGGGTCAAATTTAACGTCTTATTAGTGTGATATTGATGAAATTGAGGGTGATGCCGGCGTACCTCGTAATTAAAATGGGGTTTCCAAAGGCCATTGACGCGATATGCATTTACTTGCTCTTATAACTTCTTTGTTTAAATAATGAACAGTCGTTGAAAACCAAGGTTCGCGGTCTAAACTAATGATATAAAGGCCTTTATAGAGATTCATCGATGAACGAAGATACATTGTCTGCGAATGATGCTTTTGAGTACGCAAAGAATTACCTTAGTCATATATTAAATAAGTCCATGATGGCGATGTATATGGATGCGGCTAAGAAGAAGTCAGAGTTGGGTGGGGTTGCTATCGAGGATATTTCTGCTAAATCAGCAGAGAGGATTTTTGGACAAAAGAAGAAGCTGTTTGCGAGCATTCTTTGCTTGGTTGAAATGGGGTTTAAAAACCTAACAAAAACGGATCAGCAGCGCAGTGTTAGTTTAAAAGTCGAGTCCAGTGAAACCCGGGTATGTTCGGCAACGCAAAATAAACAGCGCATCGTTGATAATTATGTCGATATCATGAAAGGTGAGAATGGTATGGCATTAGCTAGACTCACGTATCATCTTGAACAGCGTTATAAACACCACCTTTCTATTGCGTATAATCCGATAAACCCTGGGAATTTGGCGCGTTATATCTCTGTATCTATACATACGTTGGATTTAGAAGATAACGAAAAAATGCCATTACTCGCCGTATTATTGGAAACGCTTAGCTCCGAATATGAAGAGCTGCTCCGACAGACAGAGCAGGGTGTTGTGAGTTTGCATTTACCTGAGCTTAGCGATGATGATGTTGCGTTTCGCTATGAAGATGAGTATGCGAGAGAGGCGTCAGTTATTAAGAGGAAAAATATCTGGCACGATATGAGTGACGGTGCTGATTTGGACTTATTATCGGTTTTGTCTATTGTGTCGGGTTATGTAAGTGCAGCAAGAGAAGATAGCGAGCCCTTAGGTTATTTGACTTCAGTGGCGCCAGAATTACCGATACTGGGAGGTGATGCGCTTGCTGAGGGGTTGTTAGAGATCTTTCCTTTGCCAGAATTCTCTCTCGACGGGTTCTCTGATGGACAGCTATTTGATAGTGAGACTTACCTTCCTATTGATGAGGATGTGCCTACTTTGGCTTTTCAGATTCAATTGGTGCTTGATGGTCATGATTGTGGGCTGGCCCCCGCTAGCATTGATACATTAAATTTACTCTCAATGATGTTTGTTTATCTGGATCAGGAGTCACCAATACACCCATCCATAAAGATGTTGTTGGATCATATGCGTGTCCCCTTTGTTCGGGTGGCGATTAAGGATCCATATTTTATGTTTGATGCCAAAAATCCCGTTCAGATTTTGTTTGATACGCTTTGGAGTACCTGTATTAAATGGTCACCTTCAAACAATAATAAGCGGGACTCAGTGTATAACAAAGTCGCTTCGATTCTTGAGGTAATGAACCGACATTTCACAGATGATTATCAGGTCGTGGATAAATGTATTGAGAATTTGGATTTGTTTAATAAGGCAGAAAAACGTCGGTCAAAGTTGATAGAGGGGCGCTTAATTAGCGTCGAAAAAGCACGTTTCCAAAAAGAAGAGGCAATAAGTAAAACAGATGCCTATATCGACGAAAAATTTTCGAAAGTAACATTGCCGAGTGGTTTTTTACTCTTCATTGAGTCCGCTTGGAAGCCGATTGTATTGATGCTTTACTTGAAGGGGTTTCATCAAAATGGCCCGGAATGGAAGGGCGTTGTTGATGTAGAGAATCAGCTTCTTAGTGTTGTTGCAGGAAAAGAATCCAGAGATATTGATATCCTTTTAGAACGTGTTAAAGGGTTGATTGCATTGTATGGAGCGCAGTCACTAACTAGTGACCAGGTTACCAATGATACTTTGGATAAATTACGGCGAATTCTTGCGATGCCCTCTAATACTAATGTCTCAAGCCTTAGCATGGGAGGTTTGCCCCTGCCTGAAATGGAGGTTATGGAGGAGGAATATGTGGATCCTGCCGATTTAGCCAAAACGGGAGAGGAACCCGCTGATCAATTTCAAGAAATTGTAGATAAACTGGTCGCGAATACCTGGATAGAATCCATGGAAGGAGGCGTTGTTTCAAAAAGCCGAGTTGCAACGGTGCTTAGTTACAGTGATACCTTGGTATTGGTTAACCGTTCAGGTGCTCGTGTAGGTGTTTATGCAAGAGAGGATCTTACGGATAAATTACGGTCCGGTGACCTGTCTGTGTCTATATTGGATACGAACTTGTTTTTTGACCGTGCGCTGGAGGGCGTTGATAAACAATTAGGCGCTCGCCATTAGGGGGTAAGCTCATGTAGCATAAGGCAAAATCCTATGAAGTGAGACTGCCTTATGTTCAAAAAGCTGCTGAATAAGAAGTTATTTACCGTTATCACCTTGTTAATGCTAACTGTTGCAGCCCTTAATGCATGTACTTCTGCTCCTGTTTATCGAGGGGAAGCAACTCAATATTTTGATGGGACTGTATTTTCGAACCGTATTAAAAGTGATAAAGCCCCGTGGGATATTGTTAAGCTATTCACACGTTTTGAGTTTTACAAAGCGTCATGGCCGGATTTCATTGAAAATGATACTTCCGTTGTTAGCCCAGTGTTGGAGCGTAGCGAGGCACTGCGGGTCACCTTTATTAACCATTCCTCTTTTCTAGTACAGGTTGATAACCTGAATATTTTAACTGACCCCATTTATGCTAACAGAGCAAGTCCTTTTAGTTGGGCTGGGCCAGCACGGGTACGGTTGCCGGGATTGGCATTAGAAGCATTACCTCCGATAGATGTGGTGTTAATTAGCCATAATCACTATGACCACCTTGATATAGAAACACTTAAAAAACTTTATCGACAGCAACAAGGCAGTGAACCCCTTATTATTGCTGGGTTAGGTAATGGTGGGCTGTTTTCTGATGAAGGCTTAGGGAATGCTAAGGATCTTGATTGGAATCAGAGTGTGACGCATAAAAGCACACGATTTACTTTTGTAGAGACCCGTCACCGTTCCGGGCGGGGGATTTCAGATCAAATGAAAACCCTGTGGGGTGGGTTTGTTATTGAAAGCGCCAAAGGGCCTATTTATTTTGCGGGGGACACGGGTTATGGGCCACACTTCACGGATACTCATAAGCGTTTTGGGGATTTTTATCTGTCATTGTTGCCTATTGGCGCTTATGAACCGAGATGGTTTATGAAGGCAGTACACTTGAACCCAGAAGAAGCGGTGCTTGCTCATCTGGATCTGCATTCTGCTAATAGTATATCGATGCATTTTGGCACTTTTCAGTTAACTCATGAAGCGGTAGGGCAGCCAGAAATTGATTTAGAGGTGGCACTCAAAAAACACAATATCAATACAGATCGATTTCAAGTGTTAGCATTTGGGGAAAGTCGTGAGCTGTAGTTAACAATTTGTCTAAAATATCGTTTTCCTAGGAATCTTGCTTTCTTAGGTTGGGGTGGACAAAACCATTCCAGTCTTTTTTGGGGAGGTTCCTTTCTAGGCAAGTGGCAAGTTTACCGCGCATCACCGGTTTACTAATAAAGTCTTGCATGCCAGAATTTTTCGCTTTTTCACGGTGCACGGCGAGTACATGAGCACTTAGCGCGATGATAATGGGAGAATCAAGTTCCAGTTGTTTTGCTGTTTTATGAATTTCTATGGCTGCATCGTAGCCATCCATTACTGGCATTTCACAATCCATCAAAATCAAGTCGTATAGCGAGTGATATTCCCGGTAGTGGTTTACCGCATCCTCACCATTTTCAACAATATAGATATTCGCCCCCAAACTCTCGAGCATTGAGCGGATTACTAATTGGTTCACATTGTTGTCTTCAGCCACTAATATCTGTGTGCCGAATAGCTGCTTGGGAGCGACCGAGGGTGTTTTTATAGGGGAGTTCTTTCCGTAAATGTGTTTGTGAAACCAACGGTTTATTTGTGGTGTTGTTGTTGGGCGTTCTAGAAAGATCATAGCTGTGGTGAGTGGTGATTTAATCGCTGGTGCAATGATGATGCCGGGTACAGAGTTGTATGGTGATAATGAAACCTGCTCTTGAAGTGCTGCTTGTGAAGAGGGTTTGAAACCTTCGCCAATGCAAAGGATTAACCCCTCATCAAGGGTAGTTTTCTTCAAGGCATCAATAAAATCTGTTGATGATTGATGTATTTCAATAGGAAGGTTTAACTCATCAGCTTGATATTGCATTAGTTTAGAGAAAGGGGTGTTAAAATCTGCAACTAGCAATCGGTGTTGTTTCTCCTCTGGGTTTGCAATGGGAGCGATAGTACTGCTTGAAATATACGGCAGAGGAATAGAAAACCAAAAGGTAGAACCTTGATTGATAGTGCTGTTGACACCGATTTTTCCATCCATTAAATCTTCAGCAATTTTTTTACAAATAGACAGTCCAAGGCCTGTTCTTCCATAGAGACGAGTTGTACCAGAATCCTCTTGTTGATAGGCATTAAAAATAACGTCAAGCTTGTCTTGTTGGATACCAATGCCAGTATCAGTAATCGAAAATCGTAGCTGGGTTTGATTTCTCGACAGGGTCTCGTCATGATCAGTGTCGGGTTCAATGGTTAGTGTTACACGGCCTTTCTCAGTGAACTTAAAGGCATTGCTAAGAAGGTTGAGAATGATTTGACGAAGGCGAGTGGTATCACCTATGAGTGCTTTTGGGGTGTTAGTACTAACCACACCAAAGTATTCAATTTCATCTTCATTGGCTTTAAGTGCAAATACAGACATACACTGATCCATCAGTTCATCGATATTGAACTCGGAGTTTTCAAGGGACATCTTCCCTGCATCGATTTTGGATAAATCCAGTATGTCATTAATGATGGCGATTAATGCTTCGCCTGAATGGTAGATAGTGTCGACGTAACGTTTTTGCTTGTCCGTCAGGCGTGTTGTTTTTAATAAGTCTGCCATGCCAATAACACCGTTCATGGGGGTGCGTATTTCATGACTCATGGTGGCTAGAAAATCTGTGTTTGCGGTAATATCTGCTTGTGCTTGTGAGGCTATCGTATGGGCATCAAATTCTGTTTTGTTGGCTTTGATTTCTACTTCTATTAATTTTTGATGTTCTTCTTGGGCAATAGCTTCATTTCTTTGGGCTTGTTGTTTGGCCACAACGAGAGATCGATTGCTTGTGTTGATTTGCTCGGCGAGAGCAAATGAAAATAATACAATTTCGAAACACATGCCAAACTGTGTCAGGTAGATAGCAAAAGGTGTATAAGGAATTAGCCCTAATTTATTGAGGGCAAGAAATGCAGAGCAAACTATAAGGCTACTCCAGCCAATAATGTAATAACGAGCGGCGACACTGTTTTGAAACAGCATTACAAAGCCAAAACCATAACTAAGAATGGCCGTTAAAAGAAGTAAGCAAATTAATGGGAATATAATCGTTTGATGCGGTAGTAACAGGGAAAATGCAATAGAGGCAACATTAAGAGCTAACCAAGATTTTTGTACTTGTAGTAGCCGCTTGGATAGCGCTTGTAATCCAACAAAATGAATTGAGAAGATTTGTACGCTGGTGGATGTACAGGCCAAGAACAGGGCGGAGCTTTTGTCCTGAAACCAGGTGGAGTTTGACCAGAGCATTTCATAGCCATACCCATTGATCGCGGATATCAGTAGGGTGCTTGTTGCGATATATGCAGAATAGGAAAGGTACGCTTTTCTACGGGTCGCAATGCTTAGGAAAAGGTTGTAACACAGCATGACCGCCATGGTGCCAAAAAATAGGCCTTGGCCAAAGGTATGGTATCTATCTTGAGAAAGAAAGTATCGTTCATCCCATAAATGAATGGGGATTTGCATGGCGCTATCACTTCGGATTCGCAAGTAAATATAAGATGATGATTCTTCTGGTATATGCAAGGGGAATAGAAAGCTGGGATGGTTTATCGGACGAGTGCTGAAAGGTAAGCGGTCGCCCGTTGTGTAAAGATGATTGAAATTTTTACCATCATTGGTTCGGTAGACTTCGATGTGATCGAGCCGTGCATAGGCTACCTGCAGTAAAGGTTTGTAATTACTGAATTGTAAGTTATTGATGTGTAAACGAATCCAAATCGTATCCTGGGTATAACCAAGATTAATGTCTTTTTGGGGAGGGGTTTGCCAATCGTCACGGCTATGGATTTTGGCTAATGCAAAAATATTGTTGGGATCTTGTAAATATTCAATGTTGTTGGGATCTTGTAAATATTCAATGTTGTTGGCTGTGACGCTTGTTTGAGTGGTCTCTAACGCATAGCTATTGATGTTTATTGGTTGTAGTGGTTGAGCATTAATAGCGCTACTACTAATGAGCAGGCATAGAATAATCAGGCATAGAAATAGCGTGTGAAGAACGGTAGGTTTTTGGGTGAGTGAAGTGAAAGGCAAGGTGACCCCCTTTTGCTAATAGCTTCAGTATAGCGCTGTTAACAAAAGGGGGTAGTGAAAGAAGGGTGAAAGGTCGTTGAAGAAAGAACGAATTAATCTAAGGGAATGTGCACTGGTTGAACAATAAAGCAGGGCCAAGTTTTAGAAAAAGCTGGGCATATTCTATGCAGCTAGCAGGCTTGTTTTCTCGTAAGTCTAATGCCAGGACACGAGAGAGAGTTTCGAGCTCAATAACACCGTCACTTACTTGGTTATCTGAGAGATCTAAGGCACGTAGATTGGTGTTTTGTGAAAGGCCGCTGACATCGATTATGGCATTGTTATTGAGAAATAAACTGTCGAGATTCGCGAAAGGCTGGAACTGGTTTACATCACTGATAGTGTTGTTATATAACGATAAGTTAATCAATTGTGAGTTCACCTGCAATGGGCGTACATCGCTAATGCTATTGTCATAAAGAGAAAGGTTTACCAATGAGGCGATAAAGGGAAAGCTGCTAAGGTCTGAGATGCCTGAGTTACTGATGCTTAATGTGTTCAGAGATGGAAGTTCACCTAGAGGAAAAAAGTTGGTGATAGGGTTTTTATCCAATGAAATCGTGGTAAGTGCGGTAAGTTGTTGTATGCCTTCTAAGTTTTCGATATCTCGCCCAAAGCATAACAAGGTAGTGAATTGTGCAATATGGGTAAACCCCGTTTCTTCCAAACAGGCTAATAAGTTGTTATCTGTAAATAATGAATAATCCACTCTAGGTCCAATATGAATCGTTACCTTAATTAGGGTGCTCCAGAGCCCTCCATCGGTACGTTCAGCTTCTGCTTTTAATGTGTAGGTTGTTGTTTGTTCTGGGTAAACTGTCATGCTGCCGACAAAATCTACTTCGCCAATATTGGGCTCAATGGTGACACGCGTTGGAATTGTAGTGCCGTCGGAACTAGCGGCGATTTGCCATTCCAGCTCACCGTATTGAAGGCCTTCATCATCGACCAAGGAAAAACCGTCAAAGTTAACTTGTGGAGTACAACCTGTTAACAGCATGAGGGTTGTGAATATCAGCGCGCTATATCGTGCGAATCGTGTAAACATGGTAAGCCCTTTTTCCAAATTAATTATTATTGTTAATAAAAGCTGTGAGTTAATGCAGGCCATCCTTGGGAAGTTTGAAATAGAGTGTAAACATTGTTAAGGAAATTGAGAGGTTTTTTTGACGATTTTTTGACTTGGTATGCACAAAAAACCTTATTAATTAATAAGTTGCATGTTTTTTTTACTAAGTATTAATGGAGGTGGCAGCTTTGAAGAGCCTGTCTATACTGATATGAATCCTCTTTTTTTTATCGGGTCATTAGGGAATAGACAAGAAATTCAATGAGTTATTCAAAGAACATTGTGCTTATCTTACAGGATGAAACGTTGTCAAATGCGTTAGCCCCGGGATTAGAGAGTGCAGTCAGTGTTGTTGTGCATCAGCATCAGAGTATTTCCAAAGCGTTATTTGAAAATAACGATTTTGGTTTGGCCATATTGGATATTAAGAAAAATAGTTTTTTGAATTTATCCCGCTTAGTAAAGTTATTTCATGAGAATGAACAATCGATACACTTCCCTCCGTTATTATTGTTAACAGATGATAAATCTATTAAAACGGTCACTGAGTTCACGGACTTGGGGGTTGTTGGTATTTGTCGTAGCGATGACCCGCTAGATTTATTGTCATATCAGGTAAAACGAATATATGACATGTTAGCGACTATTGAGAATACGAAGGAACAGCTGAATAATGCTCGAAATGTGGCGATGCTAAGTATGTCTGCAAGTAGCCAGCTGGGTGAGGTGGTTCGGTTTCAAGAGCAAAGTTATAAAATTATTGGCTATTCAGAATTGGGCGAGTTGTTGCGAGAGTCGTTTAAACTGTTGGGTGTTGATTGCGCTGGAATAATTTGGGTGGGTAAGCGTTCATATTATTTTGGTGATAGGGACGAGGAAAATCTTGTCACGACGTTGCTGACAACCGCGAGTCGGAGTAAAGAGCGTTACGTTCAGCATGAAGATAATACCATGGTTTTCTTTGAGAGCATTTGGGTTTACGTTACCAATATGCCTCCAGTTGATAGTGAAGAACATGGCCAGTTGAAGGATTCACTGTTCCCTCTTATTGAGGGTGCAGGCATGCGGGCATATTCGATTCATGCTGATAAAATGGCAACCATAGCAGAACGTAACAAAGCGTGGTTTTTGAAAAATATGTCCCATGAATTAAGGACCCCAATGGGGGCGATTATGAGTGGAGTCACTTTATTACGACGAAAGCGTGCTGGCAGCGATAATCAAGAAAGCCAAGTAGTTGACCTTATGGATAAGAGTGCCAATCGGTTAACGGATCTTATTGAAGATCTATTGGCACTGAGTGATATTGAAAATATCCATGTAGCCAAAAAGAACTTTGCCGTACCGGATCTTCTCGTTGACACATTGGATTTTTATGATCGTTGGGCTAGCAGTAAGTCCATTACCTTTACCCATAATTTCATCAATATCGATAGCAAAGTGTTTTTAGATCCGAAGCACCTAAAGCAAATTTTGCGCAGTCTATTATCGAATGCTGTGAAGTATACCAATGAGGGGCATGTCTCATTGGAAGTGGAGCAGCTGAAGAAAGAGGAGGGGGACTGTCTTAAAGTGATGGTTACCGATACTGGCGCTGGCTTTAATATGGATGAAGCCCAAGACTTCCTTAAACCCTTCATCGATTTAGATGAGAGGGCTGTTCAGCAAGGCGCAGGTTCGGGGTTAGGGTTATCTGTGGTGTACCAGCTGATGAAGCAACTCAATGGAACCTTAGATGTTCAAAGCGAATCGGGCAAGGGTAGTGTGTTTACGCTTGAATTCCCAATAGACTATTCTGAAGATGCAGAGCAATTGTTGTTTAGTTGAATTGTTTAGTTGATATCCACTATTTACGGTAGAATCGCCCTCTTTAACCTCCAACAGTAGACGGATCGGTTATGGATCGAGGTGATATTCAAAATTACCGCCAGTTGTTTTTGTCAGATATACCACTAATGGACGTTCGAGCACCTATTGAATTTAGTAAGGGTGCTTTCCCTAGCGCTATTAATCTACCTGTATTGAATGATCGTGAGCGTGAATTGGTAGGTACTTGCTATAAAGAAAATGGCCAAGATGCTGCGATTACGCTAGGGCATTCATTGTTAACGGATGATATTAAGACGCAACGAGTGAAGGCGTGGGGTGATTTTGCTAAAGCAAACCCTGAGGGCTATTTGTACTGTTTTCGTGGCGGTCTACGTTCTCGCTCAACTCAGCAAGCTCTAAAAGATGCCGGCATTAACTACCCTTTAGTGCTGGGTGGTTATAAAGCAATGCGTCGTTTCTTGATTGACGAGCTTGAATTGAATGCGTCAACGTTACCCTATTGTGTTGTTGCTGGGCCTACGGGTTCAGGGAAAACGGAGCTGATTATAGCGCTCGATGGAGCCGTTGATTTAGAGGGGCTTGCAAACCACCGTGGTTCAAGTTTTGGGAAATTGCCGGGTGGGCAGCCTAGCCAAATTGATTTTGAAAATAGACTATCGATTGCCTTGTTGGGGCATAGGGAAGCTAAAACGTCTATAACCTCTGTAATAGCCCCTGTGTATGTGGAGGATGAAGGGCGGTTAATTGGGCGTTGTGCATTACCGGAAACCCTAAAAAAACGTATGTCTGAATCTCCTACTGTGATATTGGAGGCAACCATTGAGTCTCGGGTTGATCGTGGCGTGAAGGATTATGCAGAGAATATGTATGAACGGTTTCAAGTGCTTTATGATACGAAAGAGCAAGCCTTTGATGCGTTGGAAGAACATCTGAAGGGAAGTTTGTCACGAATTAAGCGACGATTGGGCGGTGAGCGTTATTCTCGCTTGGATGACATGTTGGCTGAAGCGTTGCAGCAGCACAAGCGGACAGGTTGCGTGCAGGCTTACCGAGAACTCGTATCGGAATTGTTGCTAGAATATTACGATCCGATGTATGAATATCAAGATAAACAAAAACAACGGCCAGTGCTGTTTAAAGGTGATCACAACATGATTATTGAGTGGTCCCAAAGTGAGGCGATTTATGAAGCTTATCGGTAAATATCGATCTTATCTATTTGTGGTGTTGGCAGTGATTGGCTGTTGTTTTCCCATCGCGAGTCAGGCCGCAAAGGCGTTGGTATTTACCGCAATACCTGATCAGGATGAAAGTCAATTACGTGCGCGCTTTTCTACCGTAGCTTCATATTTACAGCGACAGTTAGGGGTAGATGTTCGTTATTTGCCCGTAAAATCCTACGGTGCTGCTGTGACGGCGTTTAAAAATGATCAAGTTCAGTTGGCTTGGTTTGGCGGGTTATCCGGCGTGCGTGCTCGCAGCCGTGTGCCTGGATCATCGGCGATTGCGCAAGGGTTCGAGGATCAATTTTTTACTTCTTATTTTATTGTTAACAGGCAGCAAGTCTCGTTTGCTACATCCTCAGATATGTTATCAACATCGATGTCAGGTTTGGACGGACTAAAAGGTCTTACCTTTAGCTTTGGGTCGAAAGGTTCGACATCGGGCCGCTTAATGCCTGAGTTTTATATTCGTAAACATTTTACCTTAGCACCCCAAGACGTGTTTCGTCGTGTTGGCTTTAGCGGAGATCACTCTCGAACGATTGCACTGGTTGAGTCTGGTGCATTTCAGGCGGGAGCTGTAAATTATAAAGTGTGGGAAAAAGCAGTAATGCAAGGTTTAGTAGATACTGAAAAAGTTGCTGTTGTGTGGAAAACACCCTCGTATCCAGATTATCAATGGACCATTCGAGGTGATGTAGATCAGAAGTTTGGTAAAGGGTTTACAACAAAGGTGACCAATGTCTTGTTAGAAATGTCTGACCCGGCGTTATTAAAAGTCTTTCCGCGCAAGTCTTTTGTACCAGCGCATAATAAAGATTATGAGTCGATTGTTAATGTTGCCAAATCTATAGGGTTGATCGATTAATGTTGGCATTGGTTGACCATTTTTCCGGTTATCAAAACCGACACGTTTTGCGTAATATTAATCTCACTATTACGAAAGGCGAAAGTGTGGCTGTTGTGGGGGAGAGTGGTGCAGGGAAAAGCACCCTGTTGCGGCAGTTATATAAGCTTTCCCCTAAAACGATTGCTCTCTGCCCGCAATCCTTAGGGTTGGTGCCAACCTTATCCGCATTCCATAATATTTATATGGGGCAATTACATCAACGTACTCCGTTTCGCCATCTATTAAATTTGTGTTGGCCACAAACGTCGGCGTGGAATAATGTGCTGTCGATTGCAAAGCATGTGGGAGTACAAGAGTTATTACGACAGCCGGTTTCCAGCCTGTCGGGTGGGCAACAGCAGCGCGTTGCGCTTGCGCGGTCTTTACTTCAGGCTCAATCGAAGGCTGTTACTACATTTATTGGTGATGAACCTGTGTCCTCCGTGGATCAAAAACATGGTGGATTATTGTTGGAACAGTTAAAAGAACAATTCTCTACGGTGATTGTTGCGATTCATGATCGGCAGTTAGCGTTACAGCATTTTGATCGTGTGATTGGTATTCAACATGGCAGCGTCGTATTTGATGAGCTTTCATCTACGTTAACATTGCAGGATCTATCTGTCGTGTGTCGTGATCAATGATGCCGGGTTTACAAAAGCAAGGGGCGAAAAAGGCAGGGTTCTTTTCAAGAAATTTCACTAGAAAAATACCATTATCGTTGCCAACAAAAAGCACTCTCATGTTGATTGCGGTATCAATCGCATGTCTGTTTTATGCGGATGTAGAGGTTGCCATGACTTCACCGTGGGCAGAACTACAACGTTTGATGTTGGGAGCGTTAACACCGTCTTACCCTTCTATGTCCGAGTTATTTCAAGCGGTTGTGCTAACGGTACAGTTTGCTGTTGTGGGTGTCATGGTGGGGGTGTTATTTGGATTTGGTTTTGCTTGTATTTATCAATGGGCACCGATACGTTGGTTTTGTGCATTAATTCGAGCAATACATGAATTGTTTTGGGCGTTGTTACTAATTGCTGTGATCGGGGTGTCGCCTTTGGCTGGTCTATTGGCTATCGCTATTCCTTATTCTGGTATATTCGCCAAAGTATTTTATGAGATGTTATTACAGGCAAACCCGGCCCCTGATTTTGTGTTAAAAGAAAAGGCAGGAGTGATTTCGCGTTTTGTTTATGGTCGGTTAGCTCAAATGGCACCTCGTATGGCGCGTTATATAAGGTACCGATTAGAATGCGCGTTACGTTCCAGTGCGGTGCTGGGTTTTGTTGGCTTGCCCACGCTTGGTTACCATTTAGAGTCGGCAGTTAAAGAGGGGCATTACTCTGAAGCTTGGTTGTTAATGTATGTGTTGCTGGCGTTAATAGGTAGTAAGAAATGGTGGTTTAATCGTCGAACCTGGTTGGGGTTGACGGTATTGGCCTGTGCATTTTTTCCATTCTCAGAAAGTGTTTCGTTACAAAATCTGGGACAGTTTTTTACAGAGGAGTTGGTGCCGTCTCCATTACGTGGTGTTGATTTGGGTAGTGACCCATCTCAGTCTATGTTCTCTTTATCCACTTCTTTGTTGTTGCCTTGGTTTCAGATGTTGTGGGTTAACGAGGTCCTGCCTGGTGTTATCAATACACTTGTACTTACGATGTTGGCTTTGGTTGCCACCGGTGTATGTGTCTTGGTGTTGCTGCCTCCACAATCAATATGGTTTGCAGGAAAGAACTTAAGATTTGTAGGTCAGGGGGGGGCGTTAATTGTACGTTCGCTTCCTGAGATCGTGCTCGCGTTTATAGTGATGCTGTTGGTGGGCCCATCGATGTTACCGGCAATTATTGCGTTGGCAGTTCACAACGGAGGGGTGATTAGTCATCTGTTGCAGCACCAAATTGATGAGTTGCGTTTACGTGAAGATCATCCCAGGGGGCTGCTGCTTTTTTGTTATGAAATCATGCCGCGTATTTCAACACAATTTATGAGCTTTTGGTTGTATCGTTGGGAAGTGATTATGCGGGAAACGGCAATCTTGGGTTTGTTGGGGATTCCCACGTTGGGGTTTTATATTGATTCTGCTTTTGAAGATATACGATACGATAGGGCGTTATTGTTAATTTTGACCGCCGCAGCGCTTAATCTTTTCATTGAGGCATTGTCTGGGCGGTTACAGAAAAAACTATACAATAAGCATCGTTAACGATTGTTGCTGAGGAGTAATCCTCTTTGCGGACTATTCTTCAGCAACAATAGCCAATCGAGCATCATTCAGGCGAACAACATTATCCCTCACTTCTATCTTGCTGACGGTCACCGGTTGACCACTGAGTGCTGCTGCTCCAGTGAGTTTGTCCACTAGCGTTTCATCAGTAATATCATTAATGCTTACTCCAGGGTGCTCTGAAGCAACCGCCAATTGACTGCCCTTTCTTGTGTGTCCCCAGCCATGCGGAATGCTAATTACCGACGGCATAATACTATCGGTGATTTCTACAGGTAATCGAATCTCACCGCTTCTGGAGCTGACAGTGATCATGTCACCATTTTTAATAAGCAGTCGTTTGGCATCTGTTGGGTGAATATATGCAGTGCAACGATTTTTGCCTTTCACCAAACGGTAACTATTGTGCAGCCATGAGTTGTTGCTGCGAACATGACGTCGACCAATCAGGAAAAAGGTTTCTTTGTTTCTTTTTGGCACTTTGGCGAGACGTTCTTGTAATCGAGATACATCTTTTAAGAACATCTTTGGTACAAGGTTGATTTGTTTATTAGCAGTAGCCAATCGTTGCGGCAAACATGAATTAAGTGCACCAAGATCAATACCGTGAGGGTGTTTCTTTAAGGTCTTGAGGCTAAGTTGTGTGCCGCGATCTTTATTTGCTTGATTGTACGGGCTAAGGTCTAGTGCTAATCGAGCAATGTTTTTGCTGGATAGCCTGTTGTAGAGGAGGTCAACCAATTGTGTTTGTTGTTTTTCAAGTTGAGGAACTTTGGTGCCATAAGGGCCTGTTCGTAACAACACGTCTAAGATGCCATCGGCACCCAAGCGATCAAGAAGTTTGTGTTTGACCTCTGCCGCTGCCCAAGAAATCGGAGATTTGCTTTCGAAACGCTTGGTTAATTCTAGAAAGATTTGCCAATCATGACGTGTATCTGGGGCAGGGTGGAATAATGGCGGAGAATATTTAGCGTTATTGCGAATGCTCAACATGCTAAGGGCTAAGTCATAATGACTGTGCTCAAGCGGGCCCGTGGGTGGCAAAATGATATCTGCATGTTGCGTGGTTTCATTGAGGTAAAAATCAATAGCCACCATAAACTCAAGGCCTTCAAGACCCTTTTCAAGTTTTTTCCCATTAGGAACTGATAGCACAGGGTTGCCAGCGCTGGTTATTAGGCCTTTGATTTGACCTTCGCCTGGCGTAAGCATTTCTTCTGCCATGGTGGTGGCGGGGTATTCGCCGCCAAATTCTGGCAGGCGAGAGACGCGGCTTTTTCGGCTGTTAAAGGTGCCGGTTTGACCAAATACATTGGCAAGGCCAGCAAGGTCGACGGCAGGTTGAGTGAACATCATGCCGCCTTTTTCGTCCATATTCCCGGTGATGATGTTAATCACCATGATTAACCAGCTGCTGAGGCCGCCAAACTCTTGTGTTGATGTGCCCATTCGCCCATAGCAACAAGCGCTGTCGGCTGCCGCAAATTCAGAGGCAATCTGTCGGATAGTTTTGGCGCTGATACCGGTATGTGGGGCGACTTTTTCGGGGGTGAAACCTGTCACCATATTACGTAGGAGATTTAGCCCATGAGTAAAGTCTTCAGCTCGGCCTAAATTCACTAGATCTTTGCGAAATAATGTATGGACTATACCCATTAACAACAGAGCATCACTTCCGGGTGTAATAAAGTGATGGCGATCTGCGACGTCGGACGTTTCTGTTTTACGGGGGTCAATAGTGATGAATTCCCCCCCCCGTTGTTGGATGGCGTTAATGCGAGTCTTGATATCTGGCGCAGTCATGATACTGCCATTAGACGCGATAGGATTGCCGCCAATACATAAAAAGTAATCGGTGCGATCAATGTCAGGTACCGGTAAAAGTAACTGGTTGCCAAACATTTTCATCGCTACAAGCATAGGAGCTAACTGATCAACAGAGGTAGCGCTATAGCGGTTATGAGTTTGTAACGATGCTATAAAGGGAGCAATCGTCAACATGCTTCCAAGGTTATGTACCGTTGGGTTTCCGGTATACATGGCAAGCGAATTTTTGCCATGCTTGGCTTGAATGGTTCGTAATCGAGACGCGGCTTCATTGAAGGCATTTTCCCAACTAATGCGCTCCCAGCCTTGCGGTGTTTTTAGTAGTGGGTAACGCAAACGATCTGGGTCATCGTGAAGATCTTGCAATGCCACTGCTTTTGGACAAATATGGCCTCGACTAAGGGGATCATGTTTATCTCCCTTGACCGATAATACCTTACCTTTTTCGTGGGTGATGACCACTCCACACATGGCTTCACATAGGTTGCAGGTTCGGTAATGTTTTTCCTGGCCAGGCATATTGAATCCTTTTATAAGCGATTGGGCACTAATCTTTTTATAGAGGCTCATGGTACTCGCGTGTGGCGAAGGATGCAAAGATAGGGGACAATAGCCCCCCAATGTAACGAATACTAAAAGAATACAAATAAGGCTGTCAGGAGAGACATCATTGATCATTATTAAGAAGCTGTTTTTGGCCATTCTTGGGGGCGTTCTTGCCGCTAGTGCATTCTATTGGTACCTAGACCGTGCCAATCCGTTATTGCAGATGGCCGAGCAATACCAGGAACAACGGGGTGTACCGGGAAAGAAATTGCTTGATCTGCCGGATGTTGGTTTTGAACAGTGGAATAAAGTTGAGCTATTTGATGCGTTAAGCGAAACCTTTGACCTTTCCAAAAACCTTGGCGAGGTACAAGAGCTGGACCTGCTTGGTAAGAGTGCAGATCCGTTGTTAGAGCGGTGGATTGAAGGGTTGTTAAATCATCAGGCAAGTATCACCGGGAAAGCCCCATTGTCAGCTGATTCCCGAGGGCGTATGACTAACTTACTGTTGAATATGAGGGAAGCCGCACAGCGAGCAGCAATGGCACAACGGGACGGTAAAGAGCTGTCGAGCGAAGATAAAGTGAAGGTTGCCTCCTTAATGGCTAAGGGAGAGATGCTTTTTGCCGATGAATTAGGCATGCCGTTGTCAGGTTTTATGGCTGAATTGACCAAAGGTGATCTTAGAGCCTTGTTTAACCCATCACCGGGGAGCTGACTTGGTAAGGTATTGGTGAGCTTGCACTTTTTCCATTGAGAATAAAAAGTTCTAATGAATCACACTGTATCCTCTTGAAAAAAGATCCCGTAGCGGTCTAACATGAAGACCTCAACAACCTGCTCTACACAGTTTATAACCGTTTTCTATCTCCTCAGCTTAGTTGACGTACACAATGTGTGGATCGGGTTGTTTGAGCCAACCCTTTGTTTTTCTATGTATTTTTAATTGTGCTCTTCTTGTTTATTTCCTTCTAACACTCACGTTTAAGATTGAGTGATTTATTGTGCCATAACAAATGATGCTTGTTGCCATTGAGAGCGCTATCAATTCGCTTCACAGTTGGAACTGTTGGGTTTTATCAGCAATACTTATGTGGGTAAGCGGGGATGGAATGATGAAAGTTGATAATGACAGTAATAGCGAGAGTGAGAGCCAGAGTAAGAATAAAGTCACACGAGAAGATTTATTGGATCAGCTAGAGGTGATGAAGTCAGCGGTTATCGATGATAATGCAGGCATATTTGGTCCAGACAGCATGTTTTGGCAGGTAGGCAAGTACACCACCTCGTTCTTAGGGGCGGGAAGAGCAGTATTGTTGCAGTTAGCCCATCCTTGGATTGCAAACGCCATAAAACAGCATTCCCGAACTATCGATGATCCTATGAGCCGTTTTCGAGGCACCTTTACTAATGTGTTCACCATGGTGTATGGCAATGTTGATCAGGTAATCAATTCGTCCCTTGGGCTTCACAATCTGCACGCTTCTATTATTGGCGAAATCGAGGAAGATTCTGGGGTATTTAATAAAGGCTCCACGTACAATGCTAATGGCATTGATGCAATGATATGGGTGCATGCCACGTTATGGGAAACCGCCGTCAAAATGTATGAGTTGGTGGTGGGACCGTTAACGAAAGCAGAAAAAGAACAGTATTACTCTGAAACCAAAATGTTTGCTTATTTATTCGGTATTCCCGAATCGCGACTTCCCAAGGATTGGGATGACTTTATTGATTATAACGAAGCCATGTGGGTATCCGACCAGTTATACGTTGGAGACGCGGCAAAAGAGATTGCTTGGTTTATCTTTCATATGAACCCATTGTTGAGACCAATGTTAGCCCCTTTTGAAATCGTAACGGCACAGATGATGCCCTCACGGTTACGAGAGCAGTTTGAAATGCCGACGGATACCGTAACCAATCGCGCTGTTTACAATGCCTGTATTGGTACATTACAAAAAACCTATCCTTTGATGCCGAGGCGTTTACAGTATTTTCCTGCGTATATCGAAGCGCACCGGCGATTGAAAGGTTTGCATGACCCTGATTGGTTAACTGCGGCAATGAATAAAGCTATGTTAGGAACGTCTCGGTTAGTGTCTGCCTAACTATTGTCTTTTAGATAAGGGGCTAAGTATATAAGGCCCTACTACAGAAATACCCTCCAATTCCTTATTGCCTACTGGTATTTGAAAAAACTCTACCGATTGGATTAGGCCATTAGTCCTGATCTATGTGTCGAATTGTTACAGGTGCATCTTTTGCCTTAAATGCATCCTATTGTAGATATCTTGCTGGTAAAAAACGCTAATGAGTCATTTTTTAAAACGATAGTACAAAAAGTACCGAGTGACTCCTGCAGCTGTTTGTGACACTGATCACCTTTTGAAATACTAATACAGTCGTGAGATATAAGGCTATGACCAAAACCAATGGACCGGTATATCAAAGTACAGATACGGATATAGGTATCGATCAAGATGTTATTAAACATGTAGAACAAATTCCCGATTTGTTTCTTAAAAGTTATGTTGTAGAAAGTCTGTCAATTGAATCGTTGGCCCGTAGCATTGAAAATTATCAGGAGCATGCCACGTACCAGGGGGTGATTGACTGCCTCGAAAACGTAAAAAACAGTGTTATCTCAAATCTAACTCAGCGTTTTAACGCTTCTTTTTCTGATAAGGCCTGTAACTATCGGTTAGGAGACGAAAATGCGGTTAGCTTTCATGCTAACTCCTTAAGTCTGGTCACTGAAAAAGAGCTAGTGTCCCAGCTTAATCTTGAGAAGTACTTTTTCGTCTCACAAGAAAATCATGAAAAGATGTTGCTGGAATTTGGTTGGACGTTTTGTACGGGGGTATTCGACGAGGCATCTGAAAGGGTATTAGAACGTATGCGCCCTGGGTTTCTCGCGCTTATTATTCAACAAGCCTTAGATTCTGTGATCGATGATAAACAAATTGTTCGTATTGCCTACCGCTTTATTTGTGCTCATTTTTTTAGTGCATTAAGTCAGCATTATGAATTGATGACACCTTCGTTAAAAAAGTCTGTCATGAAGATAAAGGAATCGACTGCATTATTATCAATTGATACCGTTGAGAGTGCTACTAGCATAGATGTCACAGGGCTATTAAAAAATTGGGATGTACCATCATCGTTGGGAAATAAAGTATCTGGATTTGACGGATTTACCGACTTTGATCAGATGACCCCTGATACACAGATTCATACTGCTAGCATTGAGGACATAACGCAGCTGTTGCAGCTATTAAGCAATAAACGTCTTCTTGATAGTGATGAACTGCTGGATGTGTGTGATGTAAGGTCTGCACTTAAGGACTCACTTGGTAATCTTTCTGAAGAGGGCTATCTCACCGTTATTGATAGTGTTAGTGAAAATATTCTAAATTTGGTTAATCATCTGTTTGAGGATATCTGTGATAACAATGAATATAGCGATAGCGTTGCTTTGCAAATTATTAGGGTGCAATCGCCTGTGATGCAGGTGGCGCTCACGGATAGTAAAATATTTCAATCTTCAGATCACCCCGTGCGTCGATACTTAAATACGTTAAGTTACCTGGGGCTTCGTGTTTCTAATCAAGATGAGGAGGGGTATGCCGCAATACGAGATTCCGTCAATGCGCTTATAGAAACGTTCCACGGAGACACGAGTGTCTTCACCGAATTGACGAAAGATCTGGATGTATATATCGAAAATTCAATGTATTCCAGCAAATGGAAAAGCGAGGAATATCATCAAGAAAACGGATCAACAAACTCCAAATACATGGTTGTTCATGAGTTTTTGGGTTCTCAAAAAAGCCTACTTAACAATGAACTTGCATTCCATAAGCTTATGTTTATTGTGTGGAAAGCCATTTTATCAAAAATAGTCCTGCGCCATGGTAGTCAAAGTAAACAATGGAATTATGCTACAAAAATTTATGGTGAAACCGTGTGGAGTACTCAAGTTGATGCGAACGACGAGGGTAAGCGCGGGATACTAAGGAGGTTGCCAGGAATCCTTCGTGGGGTCGGTGAACTATTCACGCTTTATGGGCTCTCTCAAGAGGTCGCCAATACCATCCGTGAGCACATGATAGAGATCCACCTAACGATCATCCGTGGTACAGACGGAAAAGATATTGCAGAAGACCCTGCCCATGCGTTAGCACTTTTTAGTTGTTTAAAAGGGCAGGTCCTGCAAGAGGCGAATTGTGATCACGAAGCGGAATTTGATGCACTACATAATGTCATTTTTCAATTCGATGACATTGCACCATTTTCCACAGACCCCTCTGTTTCAAGTAGGGAAAACTATAGGAAAAATGTGTTTGATGAAAGCTTGGAATCTGTAGCTGCTAGAATACAGTCGATTTAAAATACACCGGCCCCAGTCGCCTGCTAAAAGGATGTTGAGCTCGAATCCATTAGCATGCAATGGCGCCGGAGTGTTGCTGGCTATAGCGCTTTTAATTATTATTTTTCACTGTTATTGGTTGTTAGTGAGGTAGGTTTTGAGGCTTGGGTGATTCACCGTTATAGGCTTGTGAAAGGTCTTCAAAAAAAGTGGGGTTTTCTGATTGCAAACGAATAACTAAAGTTACCAAGGTTTCTTTATCCAGGCTTTTTAGCAGAGATGGCAATAGTTCTGGATTGTCTGCTAAATATCCGTTAACAGTAACGCCAATGACTTCTGGATTGATCGCATTGAGCAAGGATGAGCCAAATTGAGGTTGGTCTTGCAGTAAGGTGTTAACACCTTGTGCAATAAGTTTCGGATCAATCGATTCAACTAAGTCAGAAAGGTAATTAGGGCTGCGGGTGAAGAGGTCGTTAATAAAGCGAGAGATGAAGGAAGGGTTAATGCCAGCCGCTAGCTCAAATATCATTTCAGGGTGCTCATCCAGCAGCTTGTTAACTGAATTAGCAACGGGTTTAGGGTCAATAGACCCCACAACCTTGGCGATAAAGTCGGGATTCTTGTGCAGTACATCGTTGATTGCGTTGCCTAGTGCCTTTGTATCCAAATGCCCGACAATGGAATAAATGAGTTTTACTAACCACTTTGTGATATTCATTGTTTTTCCTCGCGTGTGAGACTGCTCGCTTTCTTATTGTTTTCACTGCATTTGGGATGATGGTATCATTTTTGGCGATATATTTGATAGGGTTAAAAATAATGGAAGAATTGGCATCTGCACTACTGAGTACATTTGAAGATTATCGACTTTCTAAGGGGGAGAAGACTGCCTTTCGAGAGCTGCTTATGGAGTATCAGGAGGATACTGATGCCCTAAATTTTGTACGTAATAAAGCGTTTGATATCGTTAATATTCAGATGCAAAAACAACAGTCATTTGATATGTCTGGGTTTAAATTTTCGATTGCCAAGGTTAACGATTTCTTCCGAGCTTGTCATGGCTGGTAACCCAATCTCCCGCCAAGATAGCCCCGCTTAAAGAAAGGTCTCCCGCTAACACCGTTCCAGCCACAATTTCTGCAAACTTATTTACCTTTCCTTGCCCGTAACATCCGAGCAACTCTAGGCATTCTTTTTGGGTCCCCAACCCTGTGCCTCCGCCGTGAGTGGCAACAATCAACGATGGAATTGTGATGGAGACGTAGTAATTTCCATCGTCATCTAAGTCTGCGTAGGATATTGCTGCTGAAGATTCAGCGACGTTTGCTGCATCTTGCCCACAGGCGATGAATAACGCGGCTAGTGCGTTGGGGGAGTGTACGCCGGTATTGATAGAGCCAGCCATAAAGCTACCAACATGGGAGATTTGGCGCATTTTATAAATCATCTCAGTAGGTACACCCAGAATAGATTGCATCGTATCGTTTGGGATTAGGGCTTCTGCAATGACCCGTTTCCCCCTGGTGTGTAATGTGTTTAATTGCGAATGTTTTTTATCGGTATCCATCGCGCCCGATAGCATATATCGCTGTAATCCACAGTCAGGTTTGTTTTTTGGGTACTCTGTTGCGATCCACTCACATGCAGCAGATGTTGCTTTGCCTACCATATTTTGTCCCGCAGCATCTCCCGTGGTGTAATTAAATCGCAGGTATCGCATGCGGGCAGCGGCATATTGTTCGATATTTCTGAGAGCACCGGATCGAGTGGTTTCTTCGGCTTGGGCTTTTATTGATGTGAAATTATCTTCAATCCAAAGACCAAAGTCCCGTGCTTGCCGAGCGTCTTCAAAAATAAATACGGGCGCACGCTGCATTGCATCATCTACTACAGAGACTTTTACGCCGCCAGATTCTCGTAATAGACGCATCCCCCGACTATAGCTTGCGACTAATGTACCTTCGGTCGTAGCCATAGGAACATAAAATTCCCCTTGTGCATGTTCTCCATTAATAAGTATTGGCCCTGCTAAACCAATAGGAATTTGTGCAACACCGAAGAAGTTTTCGATGTTGCCTGCGGTGGACGCCGGATCAATGGAATAGTTAGAAACGTGGTGTAGGGCCGTTTCGCGCTGTTGTTTGATAAAAGTACGCCTATTCTCTGCTTGAGTCTCTGTGTAATCGTTAGTCTTATCTCTTGGAATAGAGGGTGATCCAGTTTTTGGGTTTTGCTCCGTCATGTGATAAATTTCCAAATAGTTTCTATTAAGTTAATCGATTACTATTGTGATATTTCAGAGAACTAAAGTCGTTGAAAAAACAGCCCGCCTAACTTTTCTTAATTCACCTGCTTGTCTTTACCTTCCCAAAACGGTGCGCGTAAGTTTTTCTTTAACACTTTTCCAGCACCGCTTATTGGCAACGGTTGGTCACTAAAATCAATGGATCGTGGAATCTTATACGAGGCTATTTTTTCTTTACAGAAATCGATCAACTCCGTTTTACTTGGAGTATGGCCTGAATGTAAAATAACAATCGCATGTACCTGTTCACCCCATTGCTCACTCGGGATACCTATGACTGCGCAGCTTTCAACGGCAGGGTGCTGGAACAAAGCGTTTTCAACTTCTATTGAATAGACATTCTCACCTCCGGATACAATCATATCTTTGACGCGGTCAGCGATATATAAAAAACCATCTTCATCAAGGTAACCGGCATCGCCTGTATGCATCCAGCCATTTTTCTTGGCTTCGGCCGTTTCTTTTTCTCTGCGCCAATAACCTTTCATAACCATCGGGCCTCGGGCGATAACTTCACCGATTTCGCCACTGGGAAGGTCTTGATCATTTTCGTCCACAATTCGTATTTCCCCTGTTAAAACCACGCAACCAGCGGACCTTGCTCGATGGGCAAATGGGCCGTCAAAATCATGAAACTCAGGGGCAAGAATTGTGATAAGTGGTGATAGCTCCGTCATTCCGTAAGCTTGGGAAAATTCGGTGGTAGGCATTAATTCTTGAGCTGCTTTTAACACTGCTTCAGGCATAGGTGATGCACCGTAAGCTAATCGTTTAAAGCTGCTAATGTCGTAGTTGCCAGCGTTCGGTGTGTTAACGATCATGTTAACCATGGTGGGAACCAAAGTGCAGTTCGTTACTTTGTGGCGTTCTATGATTTTTAGTGTTTCTTCGGGCTCAAACCGGTCGATAAATACATGAGTGCCCCCAAACAGAGTGACCGCAATATTGGACGTTGCATCAGCAGCATGGAACATCGGTGCGGCGTGTAGATAGCGGGTATGCTTGTCATACTGGAGTCCACTTAGACAATTTAAGGCGTTGCTGACGATATTGTTATGGGTCAGCATAACCCCCTTGGGTAAACCGGTAGTGCCTCCGGTATAAAAAATACCAGCGGTGTCATTATTGCCAGCCCCAGCGTCGGGCGTTGGTTTCGCATCAATAATGAGTGCTTCGTAGGATAGAATGGCCGGAGTTGACTCTTTTGTATCATAATTAATAATGGTTTCTACACTGCTTAATTTATCGTCAAATGCGGGTAACATTGCGCTAAATGTATCGTCTACGATTAGTACCTTGGTTTCTGAGTCATTCAGTAGGAAAACTAATTCTTCTGCTGCTAATCGGATGTTAAGTGGAACTGCAATTAGCCCTGCCCAAGCTAATGCATATTTTGTTTCTAGGTACTGGGCGCTATTGAGTGATAAAACAGCAACTCTATCCCCTTCATTCAGTTGTAGTGAATGTTTTAAACCACCTGCGAGTGTTGTGACACGGTGTACGAATTCTGCCCAGGTTTGTTGTTTATCACCATCGATGGTGGCAATTCCATTGGGGTTTAATTGAAGAGCACGACGCAGACTTTGGGTTATATGCATGTAAAGAACCTTGAGTTATGTTTCTTTTCGATGTTGCCATAATTACTTGTTCAGTGACAATACAAAAAAATGATATTGTCAGTTTAAACGTATATTGAATTGTAAAAGGATGTACTAACATGGCATTAGAAAAATTTGGTTTTATCGTGGTTGGTGATGTGTTTGAACAGTTGCAGGGAACAGATAGCTTTCAAATGAGTGTTGTAGGTATACGTAAGCCTAAAGAGGCCATTGATGTTGCAAAAAAAATGGTTGAAGACGGTATTCAAATTATTGAGTTGTGCGGCGCTTTTGGCCCAGTGTGGACCGCTAGGGTAATCGAGGCCACTGAAGGTAAGGTGCCGATTGGTACGGTTACTTACGGTCCTGAATCAATGCCTGGGCTGTTTAAAGTGTTGTCGAGTTAGACATACTGGTATGATCTAAGGGCGGAGCAAAATCATTATCAGTCTAGTTATCTGGAAAATATGAAAACAACATTGTTTTATTTACATGACCCTATGTGTAGTTGGTGCTGGGGGTTTCGTCCGGTATGGGACGAAATTCAGGATAAACTGAAGAATGAATTTCCTGAACTTGATGTGGCTTACATAGTTGGTGGGTTAGCTCCAGATAGCGATGAGCCTATGTCGATAGCAATGCGTACTGCAATAGAGGGCTATTGGAAAAGGATAGCAACCGAGCTGGGTACGACATTTAATCACGCGTTCTGGACAGAGAATACCCCAAGGCGCTCAACCTATCCCGCATGTCGAGCGGTGTTAGCTGCAAAACGTCAGCATCTTGAGCACGAAATGATTGATGCAATACAACAAGGTTATTATTTGCGAGCGATGAACCCTTCGGATGAAGGTGTTCTGATTCAATTGGCAGGAGAAATTCTCGATCTGGAGTGTGATTCATTGGATCAATTTTGCAATGACCTTCGTTCCGAGGATATAGAGCAAGAGTTGCAGAAAAACATTAGTCAAAGTCACCAGTTTCAGGCTCAAGGGGTGGCGAATGGGTTCCCATCATTGGTATTGAGTGCAGAGTGTGAGGGTGTTGGGGGTTGGTGTTATGGCATTAATGTAGATTATGAAGTAGCCAGCACTGTGCTTTCGCAAGTTGCATATTATCTAAGATAAATTGTTAATTACGCTACTGTTGTCGCTTTATGTATTGCCGGTTTATGCATTGTCGGTAAAGCTTTGTGCGCGCGGTGTCTATCTATGATGGTGTTAAATAGCACCAATAATGATAACGATAGATAACAAACAGTAGAGGGACGTATGAAAATATTTAGTGGCATTCTAATGACAATGTTCTTACTGGGGTGTTCTGGAGAGCCAGAGTTTGAACACTACGGTATTTACGCAGAGGGATTAAACGATTATCAACAGCTAAAGGCGGTTTCGGGTAAAGATGCAGATAAATTTGCATCGAATACAACGCAGGTATCTTTGGGTGAAGGTGTTATTCGCTTCTATGTTTATCAAAAAGACTTTGATGCTGAGCGTTTTCAATTGCTGCAAATGGACCTGCTGACGAAAAAAACAAACGTATTGGATATTAACGTTTCACCGCGTGAACAAGAACAGAGTTATATCCTTAGCGCTAAAGTGGTCGATGATGAACTTCCCATTTTTATGCTTATGGAAAAGAAGTCTTGGTATAACAAGGTTACATATATGGTCTCAACGGTAGATGTCGAGGGATATTTCGTAGGAGTGATGCTGAGTACAAAAACAAGAAATACAACATCTAGAATGAGAGATGTTGAAAGTCTATTGAAAACGTTCCCTGGAAACCCCCGTTTACTTACTGAGCGCTCGGTTTTGATCGAGAAAGCAGAGAAAGCAAAAGCCGAATTAGAAAAAATCCAAGTTGAAAAAGAAGAAAAGGCATATAAAGTACTTGTTGAGGCAAGAGAAACAGGGATAGCGTGGAAGACGTTGATAAGTAAATACGATACGTATTTAAGGCAATTCCCAAATGGCCTGCACAAAGCCGAAATTTTTAATAGCGCAGGTGAACTTAGGAAAAGACTGTCAGAAAGAAATAGAAAGGCGTTGGCTGAAGAGAAGTCAGACCTAAAGGGATTGGCTGACAGGTTCATTTTGGCAATAGATAAGAAGGATCAAGCAGCAATAGCGGAGATAACCGTTAAATCCAGTACTGCTAGTCGTGTACTAAAAAACAAACTGTTCTCTCGAGTAAAAGTGGGTAGTGTTGGAATTTCAAGTTATAAAAAATCAGGAAAAAAAATGGACAAGGTGCAAATTCAGCTAGATGGTGGCGTGTTTATGATTCGCGCTCAGCTTATAGAAAATGAATGGCGTGTTGTTGGTTACGCAGCGAGATCAGGTAAATGGTTTAAAATGCGAAAGGCCGTATAGATAGCGCCGAGAAGTAAACGCGTGGATTGGTGGCAATGAGGTTGAAGTATCAATCTGATTAGTCCACGCGCTCTTTATTGTCATGAAATTCAAAGAAAGCGCCTAGTACTTCCTCAGGATTTTCCACATGAGGGTAATGTCCTGCCTGCTCCAAAAGAACAATGTCAGCATTAGCAACCACCTCTCGATAACGCTCTGCAGCATGCAATCCTGAAATTGGATCTTGAATACCGTTGATTAAACGCAGTGGCACTACAGGGTTTTCCATAGGGGATACCCAGCGAGTTCGGTTAACCCTACGTTCTTCCATATAACGAAGAAGTCGGGGCATCATCGCACGACCGTTATTCTCGATGAGTAATTTCCATGACTCCGTTAGAAACTCTTTTGTGGGAGGGTTTTCTGTGCTGAAAAGATTTGTCATGGTTTTATGAAAGGTTCGTTCAGATGACAGCGATGCTAATAGTGGCCCAAGTGGTGATGCGAGTAGTTTCTGTACTAGGCGGGGGCGATGGGTTTCTGGAAATAACCCGCCGTTGAGAAATACACAGGATTGCCATTCAATGGTTGATGAGCCTTCCGCTTGTCGGGCCAATAATTCCTGAGCGACGGTATCCCCTAAATCATGGGCGAAGATATGGGCTTTTTTTATGCCGAGTGTATTGAGTAGTGTTTCGATAATAGTTGCTTGTAATTCAACGGTTATGGGTTGTGAAGGTTTTTCAGATCTGCCAAGGCCAATCAAATCATTGGCGATAACATTAAAGCGTTGTCCTAATTGTTCCCATATAGGTTCAAAATCCCACGAGGACGTCGGGAAGCCGTGAATACATACCAATGTTTCGCGGTTTCCTGGGTTCGAATGCTGATTAGGGACGCTGTCAGAGTTGATATCAAGGTTAAGGTAAGAGTGACGGTAAAATACCCCTAGGTTATTTATAGTTGCCGTTTTTCCTGCGGAATACCATTCTTTCACCGTCACTATTATTTTCCTCTAGGTCTTATGAAAAGGGCTGTTGTGAAAACTGACTGTCAGGTTGTACCATAAGACTGTGCCATAAGGCTATCCTTGCCCGTCAGTAGAATTGCCTTATGTGAAAGGGCTCGCGGCAATATACGGTCAAAATAGAATTGGGCATTGTTGATTTTAGCTTCAAGAAATGCGGGTTGTAAATCAGTGCTGGTGGCTGTGCGACCTACATGTAGAAGGTTTTGAGCGGTAACGGCCATTTTTGCCCAAAAATACCCAAGTGTCACATAGCCAGAATACATAAGGAAATCGAAGCTAGCCGCTCCAACCTCATCCGCATCACGCATGCCTTTTTCTGCGATTTTCATTGTTATTTCTGACCACTCCTTTGAATAGAGGGAGAGGTTCTGTAAGTGAGTGCCCATATTGGGGTCACTTTTATGAGTTTGGCATAAAGTATGAATTAGCTTGGTGAAACTTAGCAGGCTTTTTCCTTGAGTGCCAAGTACCTTTCGACCTAAAAGATCCAAGGCTTGAATGCCTGTTGTACCTTCGTAAATGGTAGAGATTCGTCCATCGCGATATAGCTGCTCGACACCTGATTCTTTAATAAAGCCATGGCCTCCATAAACCTGGATAGCATGGCTTGCGGACTCTAATCCAGTCTCTGTGCAAAATCCTTTTGCAATTGGTGTTAAAAAATCGAGTAGCTGAACTTTCTCTTTGCTGACGTTCGCTTGATGCGTTTCATCTAATAAATTGGCACAAAATTGACCTAATGCACGACCACCTTCGGCGAATACTTTTTGTGTTAGGATCATGCGTCGTATGTCGGGGTGAACAATCAGTGGATCGGCTTCTTTGTCTGGTGACTTGATGCCGCTGAGGCTGCGCATTTGTGTTCTCTGGGTCGCGTAAGCCAGGCTTTTTTGATAGCTCCTTTCACTTAAACCGACACCTTGCATAGAAGCACCTAATCGCATTTCATTCATCATTGTGAACATTGCATTGATGCCGCGATTTTGTTGGCCGATTAAATAACCTTCTGAACCCTCAAAGCTCATGGTGCAGGTAGGGTTTGCATGTACCCCCATTTTTTCTTCGATACCGATGCAGTGCACTGCATTAGGCGTTGCCCAATGGTTACTGTCATCGAGCAATTTACTGGGTACCAAAAATAGGGAAAGTCCTTTGATGCCTTTGGGCGCACCCTTTAGGCGTGCGAGTACTAAATGAATTATGTTTTCACTTGCATCATGTTGTCCGGAAGAGATGAAAATCTTGTTACCTTTTATGCGGTAACCATTTCCAGATATTTTTTCAGCGGAGCTGCGAATTAAGCCTAAATCAGATCCGCAGTGGCTTTCGGTGAGGCACATGGTTCCGGTCCATTGGCCGGATATCATGTTTTGCAAATAGGTTTCTTTTAGCTCATCGGAACCGTGGCCGATAATGGCTCGACAGGCAGACATGGTTAAAGCAGGAGTCATGCTAAAGGCATGGTTTGCCGAGGTTAGGATTTCCCCAACACAGATGGCCAGACGTTCAGGCAGTGCTTGCCCACCCCATTGTTCGGGCATTGATAGCCCCATCCATCCAGCGTCGGCATATTTTCGAAATGCACTCTTAAGCTTTGTGGGGATGGTGACGTTACCGTTATCGAACTGACACCCTTCTGAATCACCGGATGCATTGATAGGTACCAATTCTTCTTCAGCAAATCGAGCGCCTTGTTCGAGTACAAAAAACAGATCTTCGTTGCTGACGGATGAATGGCAATGCGCGGTATTGTCTGACATTTCATTAATAAGGAATTTCATGTCAGTAATGGGAGCTAGGTAGTCTGTCGCTGAATAGTCTGGTACTAGATCTGCCATACGGTAGCCTGTGGGTTGTCGGTGAAGAAGTGAGAGAAAAGAGGTGCTGAGCTTCATTATTCAACAGAAATACAGATACGACGTTAACAAATGATAACGACGAATGGGGAAACAATCTGGATACTAGATCTCAGTAGAACGCAGCAATAGAGAGATTGCTTAATTACGTATAGCGTGCCCAGCGCAGGAGAGAGCCTTATGACCGCAGCTAACCCACATTTCCCCAAGATGTTTGAACCTTTGGATCTTGGTTTTACAACGTTAAAGAACCGTGTGTTGATGGGGTCCATGCATACAGGGCTGGAAGAGCATCCTGAAGGCGTTGAGCGTATGGCTGCATTCTTTGCAGAGCGCGCACGCGGTGGCGTAGGGCTTATCGTAACCGGTGGTTTTGGCCCCAATTCTGAAGGCGCGACACATCCCATGACTAATTTGGTTAAGAGTGATGAGGATGCATTAAAGCACAAACCTATCACCGATGCGGTTCACGCCGAGGACGGTAAGATCTGTATGCAAATTCTGCATACAGGGCGTTATGCGTTTAATCCAAATTCTGTGGCACCATCGGCGGTGAAAGCCCCTATTAACCCTTTTAAACCCAAGGAGTTGGATGAGGAAGGTATCGAGAAGCAAATTCAAGACATTGTGAATATGGCCAAGTTTGCTCAGGTCGGTGGTTATGACGGTGTGGAGATTATGGGGTCGGAAGGTTACTTTATTAACCAATTCCTAGCCAAACGCACAAATCAACGGGACGATGATTGGGGTGGTGAGTATGAGAACCGTATGCGTCTAGCGGTTGAGGTGGTGCGTCGTACCCGCGAAGCCGTAGGTGAGAACTTTATTATTATCTACCGATTGTCGATGTTAGATTTGGTCGAAGGTGGAAGCAGTTTTGACGAAGTGGTAATGCTAGGTAAAGCGATTGAGAAAGCTGGAGCGACTATTATTAATACCGGCATTGGTTGGCATGAAGCGCGTATACCCACTATAGCAACCAAAGTGCCTCGTGCTGCGTTTACGTGGGTTACTGCACGGTTTAAAGCAGAATTAGATATACCGTTAATCACCTCCAATCGTATTAATACCCCTGAAGTCGCTGAAAATGTGTTGGAGCGAGGGGATGCTGATATGGTATCTATGGCGAGACCATTCCTAGCGGATTCTTTCTTTGTTCAAAAAGCGGAAGAAGGGCGGAGTGATGAAATCAATACCTGTATCGGTTGTAATCAGGCGTGTTTGGATCATGTTTTTGGGGGCAAATTAACAAGCTGTTTGGTGAATCCTCGCGCTTGTCATGAAACAGAAATTATTATTAAACCTGCCGCCGCGAAAAAGAAGATTGCGGTAGTGGGTGCAGGCCCTGCAGGTATGGCGTTTGCCAGTACTGCTGCGGAACGTGGGCATGATGTTACGTTGTTTGATGCGGCGAGTGAAATTGGTGGTCAATTTAATATTGCCAAACAGGTTCCTGGTAAAGAAGAATTTTTTGAAACGATTCGATATTTTGGTAAGCAATTAGAGCTTACCAGCGTGAATGTACAACTTAATACACGTGTTAGTGCTGATGACTTGAATGCTGCTGATTTCACCGATGTGGTGATTGCGACAGGTATTGCACCACGTATGCCGGATATCGAAGGTATTGATCATGCGAAAGTAATGAATTACCTCGATGTATTAAGAGACAAGAAAACGGTGGGGAAAAAAGTAGCGGTGATTGGTGCAGGTGGGATAGGGTTTGATGTGTCTGAATACCTGACTCATGAAGGTGAAGCTACAAGCCAAAACATTGAAGCCTTTATGCAGGAATGGGGTGTGGATATGTCCTTGCAGGCCCGTGGCGGCATCGAAGGTGTTGAGGCTAAAGTACCATCATCACCTCGTGAGGTGTTTTTATTGCAGCGAAAGGCTTCTAAAGTCGGTGATGGGTTGGGTAAAACAACCGGTTGGATTCATCGTACAGGCCTAAAAAACAAAGGGGTGAATATGATCCCAGGCTGCAGTTATACCAAGATTGATGATCAGGGAATTCATCTTACTATTGGTGATAAAACTGAGTTATTGGACGTGGATCACGTGATTGTTTGTGCAGGCCAAGAGCCTATGCGTGATTTGGTTGAAGGGTTAAATAAGCCGCATCATCTAATTGGCGGGGCTGATGTTGCTGCTGAGCTTGATGCTAAGAGAGCGATTGATCAAGGCGTTCGATTGGCTGTTGAAATGTAAAGGGGCCTAGCTAGCCCCTTCAATCTTTTTACGTAGCCGTGACAGTGAAACAGGGGTCAAGCCTAAGAAGGATGCCACGTGATATTGTGGCAATCGTTCAAGTAGTTCTGGGTATTCTTTGCGAAACCATTTGAAGCGTTGCTCGCCATTGCCCATTAATAGTTGGGCCTCATGTTTGGCATTTTTTAAAAAAACGGTTTGTAGCATTTTGATTTCTAAGCGTAGCCAATCTGGGTTTTCCGAGGCAACCTCATGCAGCTCATTGTAATCTGCAAGCATGAGTTTTACGGGTTCTAGCACCTGAATGTAGTACTGACAGGGCTCGTTGCTGATGATGGCGCTTATCGGTGCAAATACCTCATTTGCTTGATAAAAGTGTTGGTTGACCTCATTGCCTGCTTGGTCGATATAATAGACGCGTAACAAGCCTTCCAGAATGACACAGAGCTCAACACAGAAATCCCCAGCATTGATCCAGTGCTCTAAAGCAGCCATTTCTCGGTAGTGAAATTTCTCAGCCAGCAAGTTCCAGTCTTTAATCGTTGATTTGTGTTGTTGTTCAAACGCTCGTTGTAGTTGTATTTGGGCTTCACTGAGAGATGTCTTGGTCATGAATGTATTCCGCCATTTTATACATCAGTATAAAGGCAGATGAGGGCTGAGGCGATGATTTGAAATAAATCAATCGCCCAAACTTAGCAACCCACTCAGTTTCCTTTCCTAACATGGACGTATTATAAATAGAAAGGTGGTTTAATGATGGGGCTGTCGCTATCTAAATTATCTCCCCAGCAAACGACCCCTTCATCGGCGATAGTACATGCTTGCAAATTTCCAACTGAGACTTTTATTGGGTTAGTAATATTGTCAGGAACATCTGCTTTCAATGGGCCGAAGGAACCGTCTCCCCAGCAGCTCACACTTCCATCCGTAATGCTGCAGGCTTGTAAGTACCCAGGAACCGTTGTGTCTGCACCGGCTAATTCCTCTGGTAATTCATAAGTATATCCGCCGCCCCAACAAAGCCATCTATCTTGAAATCCGCAGGTATATAATGACAGAGGTGAAGACGTTAATATGGTTGGGCTGCTAAAAGATTCTGGCGGATTAACAGAGCCATCACCAGTCCAGCTAAACCCGCCACACTGGGTGCCGTTATCATCGATTAAACAAATGTGACCTAGACCAGCTACGAGATTTCGAGGGTTTTCTAATGACTCTGGTAGATCATCTAGGTAAGGTGTTTTACCCCAACAAACCAGGCCACTATCATCTAACGCACAAGAATAACTTCCACCAGAAGCGATTTCATAAGGGTTGCTTAATGGAGGGACTTCAGTTTGTTGGTGCTCATTGTTTAAAAAGCATTGAACTTCACCTTCGTCCAGCACACAGTAGTGATACCCGCCCACCGATAATTGAGGGTCCGTGAATGTTTTTTTAGAGAGTAATGATGTAAATTTTAAATCACCGGTAACAAGACCTTCTGTCACGTTATACCCCCAGCAGCTGATTGCATTATTATGCTCGGCGCAATTAAAGTAGTGACTAGAGCCAATGTCCTGCGCCTGTTCCTTGCAGCCGGTTAATATGAGTGCCATTAATAAAAGGCCAATTTTTATAGTTGTTATTTTCATCCTTTACTCCGTTATTTGTTATGTCTATTGGGGCTTATTAATAAAGACGATCCGGAAGGCCAAAGCAGGACATTTATTTTTTGAATTTTCGCTAATACTTACATTTTATGGTCTTTAGCAGGATGAGAAAACTGTTTTCAGGCATCAGCTGAGCCTAACGCCCCTATGCTAAACGGTGTTAGTATATCGGATCCATCCCTGTTGGATAATGGTTGTACTCTATAGGGTCAGGCAGGTGCACCACCTACTGTTAATCAGGGAAAAATTGCACTTGTGTGCAGGTTTTTGCGCAAAAGTGTTTGTCTTGAAGAAAATAATTGAGCAAGATATCACTCTTCAATTTAGATCTACTCACCTGTAAGATATAACCGTTTTCCCTCATATTTCTTATACATAAAAGGCACCTCTGTCATTGTGGTACGGCGTGCTTTTGAAAGGAGTTCAAAGCATGAAATACTCACTATTTCGTATTGTGATGGCAATAACCTGTTTTACTATCGTGCAAGTGTCGGTTGCGAACCCAATTGCTGATTATAATTTCACCAAGATTGAGGTCGATGAATCTGTTGAAATTCGAGCTGGTAGTGTTGGAGCAATAAAAATTCCCGTAATTGCCCTAGCAAAAGCAAAAATTGCATCTGTTGATGGTGTCGTTGTCAGTTTCGAGAACGGTTCCCATTTTTCACTTAGTACCATAAGAGATGATCAGGTTGGGTTTAAGGGCGTTGATATGCGTAATTGGCCTCAATATATTTTGGGGGTTAAAAGTAAGGGGAGTGAGCCAGCATCATTTATCGAGCAGGCGATCAAAGCTGGCGAGGTGACGATTCAAAATCAAATAGATCCTAAAATAATATCTAAATTCGAAACAGAAAAAGGCATAGGCTATATTGCCATTGGCGAACAACAGGCCGTGATATTCATTGTCGATAACGATCAGCCAAATATCATAGCGCAAATAACCACTACCAAAATGTCCGAAAAAGACATTCAAACGATTATAATTAATGGAGTAATTAAATAATGTCATTATCACCCGAGGAAAAGGACGATCTCATGGACGTTATTGAGATCATATACGGATATGACTCTCAAATGAGTGCTTACAAAAACAGCTTTAACGAACGAACGGTTGAAGCAGTTGAGCAGGCTATTGCAGGCTTGATTAAATGCAATAGCGATATGAAAGAGCTAGTTGTGAACCTGCTTGGGGGTGCGCGCTATACGACCTCTGGATGGCTTAAAAAGGCGATCGGTGCATTAAAAAAAGCTTTGGGTCGTGAAAAAATCAAATTCGATGGCTTGGCCTGTCGAGTGGTTTCTGCAAATAATTGGAAGTCAGCCATCATAATGTCTACCTATTGATACTATAGAAATACAAGATAGCGCTCTTCAAAAGCTAAGAAGCCTCGTATGAAAAATGCGGGGCTTCTTAGCTTTTGAAGAGCGCTTAAATATTTTTAATCGGTAGATGCCAATCAACTCTAGCTGAATACGTAATGAATGTGCACTACTACTTGCTTATGTGTAATCCCTCTTCAGAGGGTTCGATAGGTATTAAATCGTAGGGCGCTCACAAAAAATACCTTAACGCTTTCTCTAATATCTTCAGGGGTTTCGTTTTCTAACGGGTATTGAAGATATGAGGTTGAAACCCGACCGAACCAGTTTACGAGTTTCACTAACTGCATATCAGGGTTGATCTGATTGCTATTCACCGCTTTTATATAAGGTTCTTGAAAGAAGTCGACCCAACCTTGAATGAACTCTTGGTTGCTGAAATAGAGGGCTATGGGATCAATATCAGTCCCTTCGGAAGCTTTTAGCATGAATAGTTTTGAGTTGGGGGAGTTCTCAATCACGTATATTAGGCATTCTGCAATAAGTGACGGGAAATCATGGTTATGGGGTACGTTATTTTTTACTTCTTCCAAAAACATATGTGCTTGTTCTATGCAGGCCGCGATTAGAATATCTTTCTTTGAAGCAAAATGAAGGTAGATCGTTCGTCGTGCAACGCCCGCCGCTTGAGCGATGTCGTCCAGAGTTGTCGCTTGAAATCCTTTTGTTTCAAATGATTGAGCGGCAGCTTCCATAATTGTGTAGCGCGCAGATAGGCGCGTATTGATGCTTTCTATATCGGTATTGATTTTTTTACTCATTTTGTTGTCTGACCACCGTTTTGCAATGGTGTTGCAATATTAAAAAGAAATACACTATAATCAATTAAAGTGCAGTTGGAGTATATCCTATCTTTGGCGCTGTGCTAATCATAAATGCTTGTGCTTTTATGGTCTTAGCATGGAAACGACTTCTTTTTTTGGGGATCGCTGATTATGAGCGCGTTAGAATCATCAAAAGCAACACAAAACAATAACAATGAGCCACCTTTAGCGAAAGGCTTGCCGATTATTGGCAGTGCAGCCAGTTTGTTTAATAGCCCAGTGGAATTTCTTCGTGAGCAGCATAAGCTGCATGGTCCAGTTTTTAAATTTAAAGCAATGCATAAAACGATGACCGTATTGGCGGGCAAAGAAATTAATCGTTTTATGGCAGGTGAAGGGAGGGATTATTTTACCTCTGAAGTTACCTGGGGGCGTTTGCGGGATGGATTAAAGAGCCCTCATTTGATGATTGCAGTTGATGGTGATGCGCATGCCTATCAACGTAAGCTATTGAAGGGACAGTTTTCAAAAGCGGCCTTTAAGGAACGGCTAAATCTTCTTGTTGATCCTATAGAGTCCACATTGCAATCCATAGAGGATGGTGATGAGGTACATGTGGGTCCTTTTTTGCGTAATATTGTGTGTCGCCAGATAGGGCTAGCCGTCCAGGGTGTTGAAGTAAATACTCAACAAACTGAGGACTTTATGACAACCCAGAATACTTACCTAAACGTTTTTATGATTGGTAAGTGGCCTAAGCTAACGTTGTTGTCACCAAAGTTTGTATTTTCTGCATTGCGTACAGGTAAATTATTAAAAAAGGTAAGAGAAGAAAATACGAACCGTTGTCCTGCAGATAAAAACTCCGTTACCTATATGGATAAAATTGAACAAGGTGTTCATGAACGACCGGATCTATATACAGAAAATGATGTTCGAACAATTTCAATGTTACCTTTTGTTGGCGGAGTGGACCCTATCGGGGGAACGATTTCTTTTATTCTTTATCGGTTGTTGCAGGATGATGAACTTAGGCAGAGAGTGGTTGAAGAAGTTGATAGGGTCTTATTAGACGCGCCGTTAAATTTTGACTCGATAGATCGTTTGGTCGATGTAAGAGGTTTGGTGATGGAAACCATGCGGGTTAACCCCGTAGCGTATGCGATGGCACGTACTGCCACAAAAGACTTTGATTTTGGCGGATATACCATTAAACAAGGTGATGAGTTAATGGTGTTTACGGTTGCGAATCATTGGGAGGAATCCTTTTTTCCTAACCCTGAAGAATTTGATATTGAACGTTATCGTGAACCGAGAAATGAGCATAAGAATGGTGCGATTTACGCGCCTTTTGGCCGGGGCCCTCACACCTGTATTGCAGCAGGTTTAGCCGAGATGCACACAGTCATTAATGTTGCGATGTTATTACGTTATTTGGATTTTGAAGCGGCGGTTCCTTTAGAGAAAGTAAAAATCAAATATATCCCCGCCCCATTTATGAGCGAGAATTTTAAAGTCCGATTCACACGCAGGAAGATCTAACACTATGTATGACTACCGACAGTTTTATATTAACGGTGACTGGGTAAATCCAGTAAATCCACAGGATTTTGATGTTATTAATCCGGCAAATGAAGATGTTGTGGCGCAAATTTCCTTAGGCTCCGCCGCGGATGTAGATAAAGCAGTTGCCGCTGCTAAGGTCGCATTTGAGCAATATTCGCAAACAACACCTGAAGAGCGGATAGCGCTATTAGAAAAAATATTAGCGGTATACCAAACTAGAATGCAAGAAATGGCGATGTTGATTTCCGAAGAGATGGGAGCACCTATAGGGTTAGCGAATATGGCTCAGGCACCAAGTGCAATGGGACATATCATGAATGGTATAGATACGCTTAAGTCTTATTGTTTTGAAAAGAGCGTGGGGACTAGCAAAATCCTCAAGGAGCCGGTGGGAGTTTGTGGACTAATTACCCCTTGGAATTGGCCGATTAATCAAATAGCGTGCAAGGTAATACCTGCGTTAGCTGCGGGTTGTACAATGGTGTTGAAACCCAGCGAAGTTGCACCACTTGATGCCTATCTTTTTGCCAAAATATTAGATGAAGCCGGGGTACCCAAAGGGGTATTTAATTTAGTGAACGGTGATGGTGAAACCGTTGGGAATGCCATTACTCGACATGCTGATATTGATATGGTTTCTTTTACCGGTTCAACGCGAGCGGGGATTGCTATTGCAAAAAATGCAGCGGATTCGGTAAAGCGTGTCACACAGGAGTTAGGTGGAAAATCTGCCAATATCATTCTTGATGACGCCGATTTTACACGTGCTGTGGCTGGTGGAGTTATTCACTGCTTTAATAACTCTGGTCAGTCCTGTAATGCTCCAACGCGCATGTTGGTTCCCCGAGAGCGAATGGCTGAGGTAATCGAAGTAGCTAAGGCAACAGCACAAACTGTTGTTACGGGAGACCCAGCTGCAAAGGAAACAACCATGGGTCCTGTTGCGAGTGAAGTGCAATTTAACAAGATACAGGGGCTGATTAAATCGGGTATCGATGACGGGGCTGAATTGGTCGTTGGTGGGCTAGGCAAGCCAGAAGGTTTGGAATGCGGTTATTTTGTTCAGCCAACTATTTTTGCCAATGTTACTAATGATATGACGATTGCGCGAGAAGAAATATTTGGCCCAGTGTTGTCAATTCTTGCTTATGACAGTGAAGACGATGCAGTACGTATAGCAAATGATACCCCCTACGGGTTGTCCGGATACGTGTCATCATCAGATACTGATCGAGCTTATAAAGTAGCAAGACGACTGAGGACTGGGAATATCCATATTAATGGGGCAGCCCCTGATTTACGTCTTCCTTTTGGCGGGTATAAGCAGTCTGGAAATGGACGAGAGTGGGGAGATGCTGGTTTTGAGGAATACCTCGAAACCAAAGTGTTATTAGGAGTGCTTAAGTAGGAAGTGCTTAAGCATTTATTAGCTAGCAATTTTGTTGTGCAGTGAGGGTAATGAATTTTGTAATTCTTCATCCATGTAATAGGCTTCTATACCGGATTGTCGCATTAAGTATACGGCAAGCTCACTGCGTAGCCCCCCTTCGGGGGTAATGATATATATTAAGTTTTTGTCAAAGGAATTGAGGTTTTTTCTGATTTTTCCAACTGGAATATTGATGCTGTGGGTTAGATGCCCCATTTTGTATTCTAAGGGAAGTCTGACATCACAGTAGATAGGGTTGTGAAATGCCTGAAGCTCGTCTGCGGTTGGTGTGGTTACTAATGCACTTTTGATAATTTTTTGGAAATCAGAAGGGCCCATTCGGCCTAGTATTCCATCACTTGTCATAACAACGTTGGCGTTTCTAATCGTTTGTGCCACTAGCGCCTCGTCACCAAAATAATCTCCAGGCTCAAGCTCAAAAGATTTGCCGTTAAAGGGGCCAAATTTCTCAGATACTACTTCTGCGTAGCCTTCTTTTAGGATATAGAAAAAATTGCCTTTGGTGTGGCACTTAATTATGGTCTCGCCGCTAAAAACCTCTACATTGTCCAGTTTAGAAAAAACCTGCTGTGTTTGAGCGGGGCTTAGATTCATCGCAAGGGGAGAACGATAAAAGAGAGACATCCAATCCCCTTTGTAGTTGTCGTCAATACCTTCGTCCTGAGAGCTTTCATCATCGGTGTGTACAGTGTTCGCTGATGACCCTTCTTCTATAAGAGTGGCTGTGCTATTGGAGGATGATTGCATGCGTAAAAGGATTTCGTCAAGATAGCTTCGGTTGATGATTAATACCTTGCAGGGCGTTATTGCCCTGACAACTCCGCCGTCTTTAATGAGTTCTTCTAAAGGGTAAGCACATTTGGGATCAGAAGATGATATATTGGTGCGCCTATCAAAAGAGTGGCGAATATCTGCATATCCATCAATAAGGTAGTGGTAGAGTACTTTTTTTCCCGAATGTTTGATGATATTGCTATATACATCAAAAGAGGCCGTCATTGCGTGTTGAAGAAGTTCATCCCGCATATGGTTGGGTATGGTACTCAGCGGCAAAAAACGGTCACATATTTCTTTGTTTATGGTTGATGTGGTATCTGTCATCTTGATAACCCTGAACTTTTACATGTAGCGGGGAAGGTAACGTATTTTCATCAATTGTGTCACATAAAATGAAATGCAGAACCATTGATAAAGGGTGTTTATAAGATCAATAATGAATATGTTTATTCACAATTATCTTAAGCTAGAAATAGCGGTATGTAGTGTTGTGAATGAACGGTTTGTTAATAGTGGTACGTACGTTGTAATTTATAATTTTAAGATGGAGTAAAGAATGAAAATGAAGTTTTTGGTTGCATTGATAACAGTAGTTGCCGTATCCGGTTGTGACAAGATTAATAATATGAATCGCTCAATGGATACTATGCTGGGAGGCGATTATGACGTATATATTCAGGGGCACGGAAGTGTTTATCACGTTAAAAATGGCAAAGTGACCAGTGTTCCTGAGAAAGGGTATTATGTATACTATCCAAAAATTAACGGTAAAGAACAGATGGTTCAATCACCCATTCAAATTACAACGATAGTGAAGGTTGATTAGGAGTAAGCTCGAATTTATAAATGTGGGGTAGAAGCGGGGGCTCTATATAGGTAGATGCCCCGTTTTGACAAAAATAACCGTTTCCTCCTCTACAAAAGGGTGATGCTCACTCATGTGTGGGCTTCTTATCCATGTTTTTGCTGGGTAGCGCCCATGTTCATCTTGAAATTCACCTGATAATACTAATATTTCTTCACCACCAAAGTGACGATGGGGTTGAAACCTTTCGCCTCTCGGCCATTTAACCAATGCAATATGTTCTTGCTCAAATTCGTGCAAAGGTAGCACTTGTAGTCCTCCAATACCTGGTTGCCATTCAGTGGTAGTGGTATCAATTCTTACTTGTTTATTATCATGTGGATTAAATTGGTTTAGTTTTACAAAAATGGTACAGCCTTGGTTGCTAAATGGTATATGTCGGCTGCCAGGTGGGTTTCGGATGTAGGAGCCTCTGCCAAAGTCACCCGTTTCATCAGAGAACACTCCTTCAAGTACAAATATTTCTTCACCCAATGGATGGTTGTGTGCGCTAAAGCTTGCCCCTTTTTCGTATTTTACAATGCTGGTGACATGAGCCCCTTCTACGTCCGAACGCGCAAGGGGTTTACGAAGAACGCCTGCAGATGGACTGGAAATCCAGTCCATCTGACTTGTCTTAATGACAGCCTGTTGTGTGAAATCTAGATTAAGCATGGTTAGTTTCTTCCCGCCATGACACCACCGTCAATATCCCAGATAGCTCCGGTTACCCACTGTGTATTATCAGATAACAAAAATGCGATGGTCTCTGCAATTTCATTCGCTTGACCCACTCTACCAATTGGGTGGAAAGCATTAAACCCCTCAAGCGCCTCAGCAACTTCAGCTGGCTCAATAAAGGATTCGTAAATGGGTGTTTTGACAACGGCTGGAGAAACTGCATTTACTCGGATGTTATGCTCTGCAAGCTCCATTGCCATGTGTTGTGTTAATGCATGAAGTCCTGCTTTTGCCATGGAGTAAGCGGAAGACGGTGTTGCTTTGATGGCTTGCTGCGCCCACATAGAGCCTATGTTCACAATATTCCCTCCGTTATTACGGATCATGTTGTTTGCCACTGCTTGAGATAACGTGAATGTGGATTTGTTGAGCCCCATGTAAATCTCGTAATCATCCGCTGTGTGCTCGATAAATGCTTTCGGGCTAAAGTAACCGGCAGCGTTGACTAAGTAACCGATGCTTGTCTCGGGTTTGTTGACGTAATTAACAATTCGCTGAATACTTTCCTGTCGGTAGAGGTTGGCTTGAATGGCTGATGCTGTGCCAATGGTTTGTAGCTCACTCAGTGCATGTTCTAATTTTGTCTCATTGTTGCCAACAATAACAACCTCAACACCATTTTTCGCAAGTAATTTTGCAGTTTCAAATCCCATGCCGCTTGAGCCACCAATAATAAGTGCAACGCCAGTTTGAGTAAAAGTCATATTAAGAATCTCCGGGTTTTATGTGTCTTTGGTTTTGCTTAGGTGTGTTAATCTTATGCTTGCGAATGGCTCGCTGAAAGCGGGCACAATTGAGTTAGGTAGGCACTTTTTGGTACATCTTTATGAAATCATTGGAAAATAATTTTTCACGAAAATCTTCTCCAGCTAAGTCTGCACGTATGGTAGAGACTATTTATGGATGTAAATGGTCGTTAACGGTATACCAGCTGCTTGAAGGTGGTATTAATCGACCAGGAGAAATGGTGCGAAATGTGGAAGGCTTGAGTACTAAAGTATTGAATGCTTGTCTTAAGAAAAATGTAGATTTTGGTATCGTTGAGCGAATTGCCTATAACGAAATTCCACCTAGGGTTGAGTATAAAGTAACGCCATTTGGGAAAAAATTTACTCGAATACTGGATGATCTAGAAAAACTTCAAGATGAGATAACGTGCGATATTTAATGGCTTATATCAAATGAAAGAGATTTGTTTGTACAACTTAGAACAGGCTGGTGTAATCATCCTTGATAGCACGGGTGTTATTTATTTTAATAAGGTCGGCGGTACTGCATGTCTACAAGAAAAAGCTGAAGGTTTATTTGTTCCTGTATCCAATGACCCACCGGTAGACAGTATGGATCTGAATCTTTCAAGCAGACTGCGTAGCCTAACGCAGGGTAGTGTTGGTGTATCTCATAGCATTGGAAGAGAGATTAATGCGTTGTTACTTGAGATTTCATCTACGGACACCTATCAAATCAATATGAATAGGTTAAAGGAGTCCAAAGAATCGTGGGTGTATATTAGTGTCACTCCACAAGGTGAATATAGCCAATATAAAGGTTATGACACATTTGATGCTGTACTCACTTGGCCTAATAGTCAGTTTTCATAACAGACCTCATAGAGGGTGATTGCTAAATGGTAGCACTAACATGGATGTCAGGAACGTTAATTTCATTCTGCTTAATGGCACTTGGTGCTAGGGAATTAAGTGGAGAGATACCTGTCTTTCAGACGTTGTTTTTTAGAAGTGCCATTGGCTTGGTTTTAATATCTTCGTTGATATTGTTGTTGGATAAAAAGCAGGTATTTCGATCTGAGCGAGGTGCCTTACATACATTTAGAAATACTTTTCATTTTTTTGGGCAATATGGCTGGTTTGTTGGTATAGGTTTGCTTCCACTGGCAGAAGTATTTGCTCTTGAATTTACGGTTCCAATATGGACGGCAATTATAGCGTCTCTCTTTTTAGGAGAAAGAATGACGCCACGTAAAGCTATTTCAATATTTTTGGGAATGCTTGGTGTGGTTGTCATTGTTAGGCCTGGGATTGAAATTATTGATGCGGCCTCCTTGATAGTGTTAGGTGCTGCTATCTGTTACGCAATATCATATACGACAACCAAATCACTTGCGTCTACGGAGTCACCACTAACGATCTTGTTCTACATGTGCCTAGTTCAACTGCCCGTTAGCTTGTTGCTTTCTTTATCGGTTTGGGTGTGGCCGGAAGGGATTCAATGGTTCTGGTTTGTTGTTATTGGTGTTACTGCACTCTCTGCGCATTTCTGTTTGGTTAGGGCTATGGGGCATGCAGAGGTGACAACGGTGATTACGTTGGATTTTTTACGCTTGCCATTAATTGCGGTGTTAGGCGTGTTGTTATACAACGAAGAGTTTGAACTTTACCTTTTGATTGGCGGTGCTCTGATGTTACTCGGTAATTGGATTAATTTTAGCGAACTAGCGATGAGGGGGAGGAGTCGCTAAGCATCTTGGGAGGTCTCTACACTAATTCGTGAAAGGATTACCCAATTCGGCTCAATGAAATTTTAGATGTTGCTGTCGAGAAGCTTACCTCGATCGAGGCAAGCTTTTAATTTTTGTAAACTATTACTGGATCTCAGAGAGTAGTTCAGAATTCTTTACTAGATTCCTTACACCGTGCGCATGATCTTCATTAAAAACGTTGCCTTCACACCACTTGCCAACGGTATCAATATAGACTTTTGAAACCTTAGGGCGAACGCTCCACGAAACTTGGAATGGAGAACCTTTTTCATTATAACTAGGTCCGGTCGTTGAGCCGGTGTACTGAATAGGAGTACCGGTGTTGTTCGGAATATTTAGTGCCTGGTGTAGATTGTTTTTTAAACTATGTTTTGTTAGCTCACCGAAGTCGAGCGCATTTTTGTCGTTAACCAGAACATACACTTGGGTCTCAACCCGCAGTTGAGGATTCTTGATTGATTCGCTTAGGCAAGATCCAAGCGTAGGGCCTGGCTTGATCTGTGCGGTAGAGTGTACGTAGTGAACTTCAATGGTGTCACCGGTGCTAAGACTGCCGTGTCCACCTGAGCAAATATCGTGGCTAGTTGGCGCTAGTTCTACAATGCTGAGTTGTCCGGAATACTTGTAGCCACTTTCCTGACCGCTTCCATTACCGTTACCGGCATATAGGGAAAAATCCCCCCCTTTATGCTCTGCATTTTTGTGAAAATGTATATTGCAGAGGTTCATTTTTGTGTGACTTGGTGCTGCATTGAAAGCTCGACTATTACTACCGTCTTTTAAGTCTATATCACGTGGGGATTGGGGGCCGAAGCCTTTATCTTGAGTATTGCTTGCAAGCGTTTTACGCTGTTTTTCGATAACACTGTCAGAAACCACGCTATGGCCCTCACCGTCCTGATGCGGTTTGGCGACTGTAACAGTAGGCGCTATTAATAACGCGGATACGGCAAAAGTAAAAACCATTTTTTTCATGAGTGTTCTATGTCCTGTTTCTTGTTTAGGGAGATTTTCAGCCAATAAATATCGTGAATTCAACTCTGAAGCGTATCAAAACAGTGATGTGCCTCTTTATTGAGCGAACCAACCTGAATCTAGGCTGAGAATATTTGAATAGTAGCATTTCTTAAAAAGAGACTGTAACTTTTTACTTTAACTGTTGATTTATACAGGTGTTTGTTGTTTTATGAGGGGGTCAATAAAATTCAACAAATTGGAGAATCAAGATGATTGGATATGTAACGTTGGGCACTAAGGATCTGCAACGGGGAGCTAAATTCTATGATGCATTGCTTGCCGAAATAGGTGCCAAAAGGTTTATGGAAGAGGACACGTTTATAGCATGGGCAATTGCACCAGATAAGCCAAGCTTAGCTATCACAAAACCGTTTGATGGTAACGAGGCAAGCGTTGGTAACGGTGTTATGGTTGCGCTTGCCGTTGAAACCCCCAAACAGGTAGATGCTCTATATGCAAAGGCTATTGAACTGGGGGCGACAGATGAAGGTCCTTCTGGGGCAAGAGGAGAGAGTTTTTATGCAGGTTATTTTCGTGATTTAGACGGTAATAAATTGAACTTTTTCTGCATGACTTAACTATAGTCATCGATTCTATCAAAATAATAGCCCGAGGAACTTTCATACTTTCTGAACAGTAAATGTACTGAATGAATTCGGGCTCATTCACAGTCTATCTTTTTATCAGCTTATACATTGTTTTGTATTGTTTAATCCAAAATGTGCTTAATACCAATTTTAAGCAGTAATATTTTGCTATTCAACTAACGTTCTTCCTACCATAATTAACTCAAATAATTTGATTGCCACCAATTTGAGGTATCCGTTATGGATTTTGGTACAAAAGTTTGGAATGTATACAACGACATAGATAGGAGCATGGATAAATCAAACGTTAATATGCACGTTTGGGGGAACCACAAAAGCATCCATTCATCCGACCAAACGCATAGCGATAACGGGATGTTAAAGTCTATTGCCAAAGGTACTGCAGCAATAGGGAGTTCAGCATTAACTATTGGCACTAAAACTCCAGGTTTAACGACATTGGCGGTAACCGCTGCAACTGGGGGTACTATAGCGCTATCTGCTACGGGTGTTGGGGCCGTTGCTGTTGCGGGTGCATATGCTGTAGGTAACTCTGTATTGGCAGGCGTTTCAGTCTACAAAACTCATAATCACATCAAGAGCTTAGAAGATATGTTGCACGCCATCATAACGCTGAGATTCTGACGAAACACCTGGTAACTTGTAATTGTGAACTCGCCGAGAATATTGTCGCTGAACTGTGTGGAACAGAGGGAATGGGAAATATTCGAGCAATGGATAGCAATGATGCAGGTTACTGGATATTTAATAAAATGGCATCTCTATAAATTCTAAGCTAATTGTTACCTAACAAGCATTCTTTTGCCCATGGATGGGTATTAAGGGAAGCATAACGTTTAGGGTGTGTTGACTCTTACCTTCCTTTTAGTTATATGAGCTATAAGTTTATATTCTTTCCTATGTAGAAGTTTATCGCGTTACAGTTGGGTAGGCTGGCGTTCAAATTTTAGAAGGCGCCAATTCTAGCTGCCCCTGGAGGCGCTTTCTCTTTCCTTGCTAAGTGAAAGAAGTAGAGATGTCTATGCCAAGGTATTACGTAAAGAACCAATTCAGGATGAATACAGGTATTCAATGGAGTTCACTTCCATTGATCCGGTATCTCAACGAACCCTAAATCAATTTGTGGATAATATGATTTCCATTTAGTATACATAAGCTAATTTTTTGATATTTCAAAAAATGTATACGGGGATTCTAATGTTCACAAAAAAATCAACAGCAGAACAAGTAACTAATGATGTCGATCTGACGGGTAAAACCATTGTGATGACTGGTGTTAACTCTGGCTTGGGCTATGAAGCTATGCGTGTATTAGCCAGTAGAGGGGCGCACGTGATTGGCCTGGCAAGAACGTTGGGAAAAGCCACCGAGGCTAGCAATGGTGTTGTAGGAACGATAACCCCCTTGGCTTGTGAATTAAGTGACCTGAATTCTGTTAGGCATTGTGCAGATCAGATTTGTGCCATGGATATTCCGATTGATATTGTGATTTGCAATGCGGGTATAATGGCGTTGCCGGAACTAACGCTAAAAGATGGTTTAGAGCTACAATTTTTAACCAATCATATGGGACACTTTTTGTTAGTTTATCTTTTACAGGAGAAGCTTAAAAAATCTGTAGAAGGTCGTATTGTTATGCTATCGAGTATGGGTCATCAGATGACGGTTAAAGGCGGCATAAACTTTGATAATTTAGATGGGTCTCAGAGTTACCAAGGCTGGAAATTTTACGGGCAGTCCAAACTGGCAAATTTGTTAACGGCAAAAGCGTTTGATGATCGCCTCAAGGATTTAGGTGTTAGGGCGAATGCTGTTCATCCCGGTGTGATTAACACCAACCTAACCAGAAGCCTTGATGGTGTATTGGGTGTTTTCTTTAAATTGCCTTTTACTGGTTTATTGATGGATCGTGTCTTTGGAAAAACAATTCCACAGGGTGCCTCTACACAGTGTTATGTGGCAACCAACCCGAGTTTGAAAGACGTGGGTGGAAAGTATTTTTCTGATAATAAAGAGGGTAAAACCTCATATTATGGTAGTAACAAAGAACTCGCTGATAAGTTGTGGGACTATTCCGTTGAGTATTTAAAAAGGTATATTGAGAAATAAAAAAAATACCTATTGGCCATAGCTAGGGTGCAGGCCAATAGGTAAGTGGAGGAACTCATAAATAGATAGGCGTTAGTTTAATGCCCACACCATACCCTCTGCTAGTGATTTATCCCACTGAACGATGAGCGGCTCTTTTGTTAAGTCGTAAAACCATGCAATGGCGACTAATTTATCGATGTGATTTGGAAGCGATAGTGAAAATGTATCCGTATTTTCGTTAACAGGAGATCGTAATAGACAATTATCGTAACTCATCGATAGAACGTTTGTTGTGGTGACATCTACATCGCAGATGGATAGATATGCCAGTTCCCCTTCGGGAATGAGCGGTGTTGCATCGATGGTTAATTCATAGATTGACTCTAGATTATTACTTGGGTCAATAGAGAAACTATTTATTGTAGGCTCAGGAGCGCTAGGGGAGGGCGCACTTACTGGGGTGGCTTCGTCTTCACCATCCTTTGCGGCGCCGCATGCACAAAGGAAGGTGATAGCGCTAGAAAGCAAAATTGTTTTGGCTGTCGATAACATGGTTTTCATAAAGTATTCCTTAATCTGTAAACAAGTAGCTTTGGTTGGCGTTTTCTTCTAAGTACCAGTTTGGGTTTGTTGCACCAGTGCTGTCCGATGCAAAACCGCCAAACTGTGGATAGGCTTGTAAAATGCTGGCAAACTCTTTTGGGTGTTTCCAGTCATAGGGGATTTCTAGTGCCCAAGGTAATCCGCTGATATTTTGGAAAAAGTAAGAAAGTCCAAAATCAGATACATCATCTTCGACACCAAAAAGAGCTGTGCTAAATTTATCTGTAGGTGCTTTGTTTTTTAAGTGGACTTCATACTTTCTTCCAGGATGTATGCCGGTAATCGCATCGACAGTACCACCGTGGTATGCATGAGGTTTTGCAAAGATAAATGGATCGTAGGGTAGTGCTGTCATACTACCCGTCGAAATTGGGGTGGCAAAAGGAATAATCATATTCCAATCGGGTCTGTGTGATGTACCGCAACCTTCTTCTGTCCTAAAATAATTACAGCCCCCTTCACCTGCTTGTGTCATGCTCCATAAATCATTGCTTACGATTAATACAGCATTTGTTTGATTGCTTTCTAATACTGTGTGAGTCGCACCAACATTGTTAACGGTTAATGCTATGGAATCTCCTTTAATTGCACTAGTCGGAACGCCAGGTAACTGAAATGCAAAGCCATTACTTAGGCTGGCACCTAATGCCGCGAGTTTGCCTTCTATTTTTATGCGAATAACGTTTCCATCTTTTACATATTCGACAATACGTACATTCATTAAGACATCGTTCATGTCGAAGTCACCCAGATTAGGGTACCTGTCTTCATAGGCAAACGTTGTATATGAGGTTGCGCTAGGGTAGTAAGTCATGGAAACGCCATTCTCCGTTACTGCGATAGGGTAGTCTTCAACCTCGCCATCACTTACCCCCCCAGTAGGACCAATATCCTCTAGAGAACTAATTCTAAAACGCATCCATGTCTCACCTGGGATTGCCCAGGACGGTACGTCAACGGCCAGGTTAGTTGTGCCGTTAGCCATGGCTAGTTGGCTGATGATTTTTTCATCTTCGTCAAACTCACCATCTAGATCCCAGTCTGCCCAGGCGTTAAGAAAACCGTTTTCGCCTGTTACATTAACGCTGACGATAGATCCTTCACCTATTTCAAAACCTGTTGGGAAACTCACGCCGTCATCATCATCGCTGGAATCACTTAGGTCGTCGCTCAGTGGGTGTGCATAGGCGTCGGTTTCAGCATCCACTAAGCTACCCAAGTGCAAATCTGTAATACCATGGCGGGCACCAGATGAATTAATGGTTGATCCATAGCTGTCTGGTGCATCACCAAAATCGATAGAGTCGCCAATTTCTATTTCTGCGTATGCACACCGTGCACCGTCATTAGAGTTGCTTGAAGGGCCATAAGAAAAAAATACGGCTTGGGAGTTAACACCTTCAATTTTTATTCGGTAAATATGTCCATTACCGTTATTACTTAGATATAACTGTCCTTTAACATCAAAATACTGAGCTCCAAAAGTGAAATTAAACCCCAGTTCACTTTCACTAAGTACTTGAGTAAGTACTGTTTTTTCACCGGTATCAGGAGAGATACTCATCAAATACCCGTTGTTATCGACAGCATAAAGAAGACCATCGCCAGGGTGAAATGCGAAATCAGTAATAGATGGGTTTCCCATTTCACTGCTTGTTGCAATTTGATTCATTGTCAGTGCAGCTGTCGGATCAGTTAAATCAATGCGATATAGCCCTTTGTTAGGCCGGTATCCATACCAGGCGTTGTCCAATATAGATACATCTCCAACGTAAAATTGTTTCCCGATAAGTCCGGATACATTCAGAGGGACGGTTTGATAATCGTCACCAATTTGAGCTAATGTTTGTGCGCCATAATCCCAACCGTACATGTAATTGTCGTGAAAGCTAAAACCTACACCGTTTACTTTTGTTGTTCCCATATCAGGTGATAAGACAGAGTAGCTCCCTAATGCTAGGTCAACACCATAGGTAATAGGAACGGATCCTGGTGTTTGGATTATGTAAGCTTTTGTAGGGCAATGACCAAAAGGTTGTGCGGAAACTTTAGTGATAAAAATCGTGGCAGTTAGGCAACTATATCTAAGTATTGGTTTGAGCGGGGAGGGCATATGAGTTCCTTGCAAGTATTCGGGAGTTTTTCTATCGCTTGAAGGTGTTAATGCAGTGGTTGTGCCAATGTTTTATTATCTTTTTATATCAGTAGGTTAGTGTTTTGTTGTTGTTGAGGAACGAATTTTAACTAATGTTTTCTACATTTGCAGTGCAAAATGAAAATAGTCAAAGGGAGTGTTGTAGGAACGTTAATGTCACACTCATGATATGAGTGTGACATTGTTGGTTAATCTATATCAGCGACGTCTTCAAAAACAAATTTTCCGCGGCGTTTGCTTTTGTACCAATTTTTATTCTTTTTCCCTTTTGTCGCGGCCCAGCTTAATATATCGGGATAACCGTTGGACAAATCCACACGTTCCTTTGTATGGTGCCAGACAGTTGGGATAAGCATTGCCCAGGGTAAGTTATCTTTGGTTTGGTAGTACCTGTCTTGTGATACATCTGAGTCATCATCAAATTGACCAAATTTCCTTTTTGAGGCCCTTGACGACGGAAAGTTTCCCGGAAAGTGTACTTCTAGTGTTTCCCCGTTATCTAACGTACGTGAAATGAAACTATTATAAGGTGGCGCACCTAAGTCAGAGGGAAGTAATGGCGAATTGAAGTTGATTGTAACGGTGTACAACTTCCCATTTACCTTAGGGCTTCCTGATAATGTGTTAGACATTTTGAACCCTTTAGGTGGGGGTAGCGCATCGGTAAGGCTCTCGATAATAATAAAAAGCGTTTTGTTTCCATCAGGGTACGCTGTAAGCGTTGTGGTCTCTCCTTGAGACTTTATCTGTGATGACAGGATATTACTTGAAGGGGTGTTAATAAGGAGGCGCAGTGATTTCTTGTGGATTGCTCCTCTCGCAACAGGAAGTAATTTAAGGACAATACTTTTAATCAGTCCATCTTGTTTTGTCTCTGTTGCATTATACGTAATAACCGCATCGTTAAAATCATAGTCGCCTTTGAGGGGCCATTGGTCTTCGAAGGTCATCGTGCCAACCTCGCCAACTGACGGTGTAGATGTTGTGCTGATCGTGGGTTCCTCGGGAACACTAGATGCTTCAAGTGGTTCGGTTTCATAGTAATTGACCTCATTTCCATCGCTAAATCCATCTTGATCTGAGTCTGCTTGGTAGGGGTCAGTGTTAAAGATATTTAATTCTTCGTTATCGGAAAGACCATCGCCATCGGTGTCGGCGAGAGATGGGTTGGTGTTGGTTTGTGTTATTTCCTGTTGGTCGGTAAATCCATCGCCATCGGAATCAGTTAATGTTGGGTCTGAGTTATAAAGGATAACTTCATCAAAATCGGAAATCCCGTCCCCGTCAGTGTCTGTAATTAATGGGCTAGATTGATAAATAGTGACCTCCTCTTTGTCGGATAGCCCGTCATTATCAGTGTCGGTGCTGGTTATGTCAGTTCCAAGAAGGTTTATTTCATCGCTGTCAATGAGGCCGTCGCCATCAGTGTCGATGGTGTTTTCTGCATTGTTAAGTGATGCTAGTGTATTGGACAGGTCAATTTCGCTAGCTGTTTTAGTTGTGTCTATGTTGAGATAATAGACATAAACCTCTCCTGATGAGCTGTTGCCCATATTTTTGTTGTTGGCTCCTATGGCTAAGTAATCCCCTGATAGTGATATGGCGTGCCCGAATTGATCTTGTGTACTACTGTCGTCTGCTTGGAAAGTAAAGGACTCTTCCCAAACACCTTGAGTGTTTTTATATAGGTATGTTGATCCTCTCGATGAGTTGTTTTTTTCAGTTCCAACAATTATGTGGTTTCCTGAAATGGAAACGGATAATCCAAAATTATCATTCTTTGAAATGTCTATAGGGGCTAGTTTTGCTTGGTGATGCCAGTGTGTACCTTCTCTTCTATATACATATGCAGCTCCGATTTTTTTTACTTTTTGACGTTGGATGGTTTTCTGACATAGCACCGGCAATTGCATAGTTATCAGAAATGGCAACGGATATTCCATAATCTCCATTTCGAGTGATAGTACCTCCTTTTAATGTCTCTTGCCGTGTCCAAATGTCATCGTTATGCTTATATATGTAAGCAGAGCCTTCGTGTTGAGGGCCGTTTTCATAATTCTAGGGTATTGTCATTTATTGCGTATATTGATATTTCAGTGTTGTTTTGACTTTCAGAAAAACGAAGGTCGATTGATACCATCCTTTGCGTTTCAAAAGAAAAGCTACCTTCCATATCGACCTCACTTAATGATAGGTCTGCCATTTCTTCGATTTGTTGTTGTGTTATTTCATCTGTCGGTGGTGGAGAAGGGCTGGTTGTAATAGGTACGTCATCGGGTTCCTCTTTTGGCCCACAAGAGAGTACATGTAGACTGCTCACTGTAGTGATAAGTAAAAAGGCGATATAGCGTGAAATGTTTTTCATTGTGAATCCCCATTTATTATTCATTTTAAGCAAGTGCAATGCACATGCCATAACATGGTTTTTGGGAAGCCCCCCGTATTTAGGGGGGTAGAGGTGTTAGGAGGGGAGGGGGGTGTTGCAAAGCGCAACTCAATGAAGGTCTATGAATCCTTTTTTGCAAATAGCTTTGGTGTAGGGTGAAAAGAGAAAAATACTTAGATAGTACTATTGTCGCTGTCTAGTTCTTTTAATAGCCAGTAATTCATGTGTTCGAAAACTATATCTTTTTTGATGGGTTTTCTAATATAACCATTCATACCTGCTCTTATACACCTTTCTCTATCACTGCTCATAGCGTTAGCTGTTACAGCGATGATAGTTGTGTTTTTATTCTTGCAACCATTTGAACGAATGCTCTTCGTTGCTTCGAATCCATCAAGGATTGGCATCTGAAAATCCATTAATATACAGTCGTAATGCCTTTCTTTGGCCATTCTAACGGCGTCTTCACCGTTATTCGCTTGGTCAGCGGTGCACCCAAATTTCTTTATGATGGCAGTTAGCATGACTTGATTTACTGGGTTGTCCTCCACGATGAGTACTGTGGGGTTTCCTGGTAGGGTTTCTTGTTGTTTTGTTCCTTTTTTTATACATCGCTCGGCTCCCTTTTTTAGTTGGATGGAAATGTTAGCATTTGTCCCTTTTTCAGGTGTTGATGAGATCGAAATGTCACCGCCCATTCGGTCTGTGATAGCTTTGCATAATGACAATCCAAGCCCAAGCCCGCCGTATTGGCGAGAAAATGAAGCATCAACTTGATTGAATCCATCAAAAATTTCGCTTAGTTGGTGGTCTTTGATTCCAATGCCTGAATCACTTATTGAGAAGTGTAAAGTGTAATGATCACGGTCTTCACGAGATGATACTTCTAGAACTATCCCACCTTGATGGGTGAATTTCACGGCATTGTCCAGAAGTTGAAATAGTACGTGGTTTATTCGTGGTGCATCACCTATTAGTAGGTGGTCTAATTCAATGTTTTTTGTTAAGTGAAAGGATATGTTTTTACGTTTACACTCATTTTCAATGACAGGGACTAATTTTGAAAGCGTTGTTTCCAGCTCAAACGGGCTTTCTTGAAGTTTCCAATTACCAGATTGTAATTCAGAATATTCTAATAAACTATCGACTAGTTGAGTCATGTGGACGGCGCTGTTGGCCGCATCATCGACATGGTTTTGTATTCCTTTGTCTTTGATTTCATCGCGGATGACCTGTAGTGACCCTTCGATGCCGTTCATTGGAGTTCTTAGTTCATGGCTAATAGTGGCGAGAAAGCTATCTTTCAAATTGTTGTTTTTTGTTATTAATTTTAGAGCATGGCGTAGTTCTACATTTTTTTTCTCAAGTAATAATTTGGAGCGTAATTCGATGGATCGGACTTCTGCTTTTATGCGGTTTATTCTGTGGGCTAATGCTAGTGACAATAAGACAACTTCTAACGTAGATCCGATTTGAGAAGAATGACGTGTAAACCAGTTGGAGGGAAATACTCCGGCGGGAGTGAGTGCTGTAATCACAGCAGAGATTAGGAGGGTAATCCAGGCTATCAAGAATAATTTCGCATAACGAAACCCATGCTTCAAGCTAAAAGTGGCGGCCGTTAAGATTAATATTGTATTGATTAGCGCTAGCGATATAGCGATATAAATTACTGTTTGATATTCAAATAATAAAAATAATGAAATACAGAGAAGGGACGTTGTTGATAAGGCTGATAATGTAATATTTAATTTTTGAAATGTTTTTCTAATTGTAGAAAATCGCGAGAGAATGCTGAAGAGAAAGCAATCGATAGAAAAACGGAAACAGGGACAGCGTAAGTATTAACCAAGGGGAATGTTGGCCATAAGTATTTGAAAGCATCCCCGTTAATTGAGCTCTGGAGTAAAAGGAAGGAGAATATATACGCAACGTAGTAACCGTAGGCCTTGTCTTTAATTGAATGCCCAATAAACATGTTGTAAAGAGCCATCACCAACAATATGCCGTAGAACATACCGTGCATTACTGTTTGGTTGAGTTCTTTTTCTAAGAATCGCTCTTTATCCCAGATGGCTGGATGTAGCTGTGTCGAGCTTTTTGTGTCTATTCGGATCCAGTAACGGTAAGTGGTATTAATGTGGATTTTCTCTGGTACAACAAAGGAACGATTTTTCACTACTCTATCGTCAAAGGGGTAGCTGTCTCCGAGGGTGAGCCAGTGAGTTGGTGGTTTACCATTTTCGCTGCGGAATATTTGTATATGATCAAGATGAGGGTAATCAAAGATAAGAGCAATATCTTTGCGGTTCTCGCTGTCTGTTGATTCGCTGATTGAGAATGCAAAAGTTATCCAATATAGGTCTTCTGAGTAACCAAAATTGAAATCAGCGTCAGTCCTTATAAATTTTCCTTTTGCAAATAGCTCCTGAGCGCCGGAAATATCCAAGGTATAAGTGTTGTCTGCATAATACGAAAGGATAGGGACAACAGCATCGATGGACAACTCTGTTGATGTAATGACCTGTGAAGGTTGTGAGAATGCGTTACCGGGTAGAGAAGTTCCCATTAGAAGGAATATTAGTAGGGCTCTATAAAGTAAGGTCATTGAATATGGTAAGAAAGTGGCGGTGGTTTACTATTAGTCTAGCAAATGTGCTCGGTAGTATAGGTTTTCCCTTATCATGTTAAGTTATAAGTAGGTTTGTATGAGAGCTTATGTTGCAGATGGTGTGAACATACATTATGATAGTACGCATGCGAACCAATTTGTATCTGATGCAACACTACTTAATGTTGAAGCCGCCCATGGATAAACGACTTTTCTTTTTGGTGAACAAAGCCCGGCATAGTTTACACAAGCACATGGAAGAGGTGATGTCTGAGTCTATCGGAGTACCTGTTGCGCAAATTACGGCGTTGTTGGCATTGGGTGTTAGGGATGGTTGTCAGCCAAAGGAATTAGGGTGTTTTCTTAACCTTAATAAGTCGGGGATCACTGGTCTGACTGACCGTATGGAAAAAAATGGTTTACTCAAAAAGGTACCCGATGAAAACGATGGTCGTGCTTCGCGACTATTTATCAGTGAGAAAGGCAAAGATATTCTGCAAAAAGCAAAACCTATCATTAAAGCTCAAAATTTTAAACTACAGCAGGGGTTTAGTGATGATGAGATTGAGACAGTAATTCGTTTTCTCAGTCATGTTAGTGATACCAAAAACTTGATTTAGCGCACCACGCTAATCCAAATTAACCCAGCGATAGGAGTAAAAAGCATGACCTATAACCCATCAAAGAGTCCTGTATTAAAATTATGGAAACCTTTAAAAGGTTCAGCGCCAGGGCGCTGGTTAGCCACAAAGGCTGTTTGTTTTAAAGCACCGTATTTTCTTTCCATTCAGCCAACGTTAACGCGAGTTGAGCCTGGTCACGTGGAATTGGAATTTAAAAAGCGCTGGAGTGTGACAAACCACATCAATACCGTTCACGCTATTGCGATGTGTAATGCTGCAGAATTGGCGGGTGGGTTATGTTTGGATGTGTCCCTTGATTCCGGCCATCGGTGGATTCCTGCAGGGATGAATGTGCAGTATTTAAAAATGGCAAAAACAAAACTGCGGGCAGTATGCAAAGTTGATAGTTATGATTGGCAAGGAAAGCAGAATGTAATCATGCCTGTTTGTGTCTACGATACAAACAATGTGGAAGTGTTTCACGCCGATATTACTATGCGGATTTCCCCTAAGAAATAAATAGACTCAAAAAGTTATTAGAAAGCCCCTTTAGGGGGGCTTTACCAGTGATTTAAGCGGTTCTCATAGGCCCCGGCGAAGTCATTAACTATGGCATTGATGCTTTTTGCCAAAGCGTTGTTGGCTGCATGATTAAGTGCTCCTTTAGGCGTTGTCACACGTATCAGTACAGGAGCGTTGTCAATATTCTGTTTGCCAATATAGATGTCGCCTTTTCTTTGTTCTGTGTAGTACGCCCAGGCGAGCGATTGTGCGCCAGAGTCTTCGGGGTTAGCCCCTTCTGCTGTGAGTACTGCATCGGTTATTTCCTTCATAAACTTGTTTTGAGTGGCTTTGTCGAATGTACCTTCTTGGGTAGTTACACGAATAAATGGCATGGTGATTCTCCTGGGTAATGGGTGATGTAAAGGGTTATTCTTCGTGACGTTGTTTCGGTTTGTTGCTGAAGATGAGTTCATATTATCCGGTGGAATTATTGGCGTAAATGCGTTAAAAGTGGCTGTTGATGTGCAAAAAAGCACATGATAGATTTAGGGGGTATTAAAGAGGCTATTTAGAAAGGAGAGCGATATGAATTGGGACGATCTGCGTTTTTTTCTGGCCCTAGCCAGAGAAGGCACTGTAAGCGGAGCAGGTAGAGTGCTTGATGTTAAGCATACGACGGTCGCGCGGAGAATTGCAGGGCTTGAAGAGCAATTGGGAAGTAGGCTATTTGACCGTATGCCTTCAGGTTATGCAATGACTCAGGTGGGTGAGAACCTCATGCCCCATGCTTTAGGGGTTGAAGAGCGGGTTAATGCTGCTGATCGTGAAGTATTTGGGGTGGATGGCGAATTAAGCGGATCGCTAAAGTTAGCTGCATCTTATGATGTTTTTACACGATTAATTACACCGAAATTGCATCTGTTTATCGACAGGTATCCAGGAATTGAGCTGGAGTTGGTTTCGTCCACAGGGCTTGTTGATTTGGGTAGTCGACAGGCGGATATAGCCCTTCGATTAAGCCCTAAACCACCAGAACAATTGATTGGACGTAATATAGTACCGCTGTCTCATGGGGTTTATGGCAGTGAGGCCTACTTAGAGCAAAAACGCGATACGGATCAGTTAATCTTGTGGAATCATGAGAGAACAATGCCTGATTGGGTTGCCGATCACTTTCCAAATGCACGAGTTTTCGCGAGAGCCAGTGAAATCATGACAATGATGGATGCTGTAAAAAATAATTTGGGTATGGCCAGAATGCCTTGTTATGTTGCGGATGCAGAGCCGACCCTGCGCCGGATAGATGTTTCATTAACTCCTTCAGATTGGCGTGTGTGGGTGTTAAGCCACGCCGACTTGCGTTCGACCGCCAGGGTTAGAGCCTGTCGGGAGTTTTTAATTGATATTATTGAGCAGCAACGAGAGCTCATAGAAGGGCTTAATTCCCGGTATCTAGAATTAGCATAAAGCAAAGCTCTAGGTGTGATTTGTTTCCTGGTGCCGTTAATATCAATTAATGGAATACCTGACTATAATACCCTTCAATTTCGTACTGGAGCCAAAACAAATGCCAAAAGCAAGTGATATCAAAAAGAATGCAGCTATAGAGATTAACGGAGAAGCCTATATAGTTCGTGACATTGAGCGTTCTGTTCCACAAGGGCGTGCTGGCGGCAGTATCTATCGTATGCGTATGTACAATGTCGCTAATAACAATAAAGTAGATGAAACGTTTAAAGACTCGGACATGTTACCGCTTGCTGATCTAGTTCGTCGTGCGGTGACATTTTCTTATTCCGATGGTGATGAATACGTGTTTATGGATAGCGAAGATTATTCTTCTTATAGCCTTAATAAAGATACCATTGAAGATGAGTTATTGTTTGTTAATGAAGATACTCATGGGTTATTTGTCGTTATCGTTAACGATGTTCCGGTCACGCTGGACCTACCGGCTGCCGTAGACCTCGAAATCATTGAGACAGACCCTTCCTTAAAAGGTGGTTCTGCTACAGCTAGAACCAAGCCTGCTACACTTTCAACTGGCCTAGTTGTACAGGTGCCTGAGCACATATCAACCGGTGATCGGATTAAAGTGAACGTGGAAGAGCGTAAATTTACCGGCCGTGCTGAGGCAAAATAGACTCAATATTGTATTTAGGTTTAACATCGCTTTAACGTTACGGTACCAAAGGTACCTGGCGGAGGATCTATGCACTTGGTGTCGTCCCCCAAAGTTGGTTAGTGGGATTGAGCATTACCGACACCAGTGCTACACGGATTGTACTCTTATTTATAGGTGTACCCCCTTCAGTTACTAGCATCCAGTTTAGATTTGGGCGGGGCGTCTATCTCTTCTATACTTCGTTAATGAGCAACCTTATCGGAGGTGGATGCATGAAAACTTTGATTCACATTAACCTTATCTTTCTGATACTGATGAGTGTAAGTGTTACTGCATCAGGCCAAAAGGTGAACCCTTGGGATATGCCATCGACCCCTGATGAACTCTATCAAAACTATGAGGCGACCCACCCCAAACAATTTTTTCAGCACCTTCAAAGGGCTGCACTTTTTTACTATAAAGTCGGCAAAAAGAACGCATTTGAGCAATGGAATCAGGGGTTTGGCGAGTCTCAGTGGGTTTCCCATGATGGCCTGTGGTTCTTAATGTCGTTTAGTTGTAAACGAGACATGATATTGACTCAACCTGTGTTGAAAAAACTTCTCCATAAAAAAGGCGTCCTATCGGGTTTCATCGATGGATCAGGGAAAAGGATTGGAGACATCGCGTGTAATCAGCTGAGGACGACACCCAAAGGCAGCATAGTTTTTATGAAAAAGTACTTCTGGTCGGGTGTAAAAGGGACGACGCGGCAATTCTGGACAATGGTAAAAATACCAGGCACGGATATATATCTGGGACAATTTTATCCAACTCAAAAATATACTAAGAAAGAGCTGCTGGAGGAGATAGGCAGCTGGTATCTCAAAGATTACAACAAACTCTGGGAAATGTATGAGAAAAAGGTGTAAGTCGTGGATCAGTATATTCATGATTGTGAGCATGGGCTTGAGTACGTTGGTTTACGCCGAAAAGGTGAACCCTTGGGACCGACCAAGTACGCTAGAAGAGCTGTATGAGCAGTATTCGTACACTCCAGCTCAGTTGATATTGCATCATCTTCAGAGAGCCGCACTGTATTTCCATAAAGTGGGTAAAGACAAAGTAATAGAGGTGTTAAACCGTGATTATGGTGACTCTGAGTGGAATGCCAATGACGGTTATCGTTTTGCTATGATCATTAGTTGTAAGCAAGACATTATTTACACTCACCCAACGTTAAAGAAAATGTTAAACAGGAAAGGTTTTCTCTCCAGTTATAAGGATGGAAAGGGCAAGCAATTTTGGCTCATTGGTTGTAACAGCCTTAAGGAACACTCCAAGGGCTCAGTGACTTCTATCAATCTTTTTTGGTCCGGTATTAAAGGTTTGTCGCAGCAGTTGGTCATCATGGTACCTGTACCTGGTACCGATTATCAGATAAGTACGTTTTTTCCTACCTCGAAATACAGCATGCTCGAGGTACAGGAGAAGCTTGAGGAGTGGTCCTTGCCAGATTACAACAGACTTTATGGGTCCTATAAAAATAAGAGATATTAAAATAATGCGATGGATAAGATAGCTTTATGAAAATCACCTATAAGATTGCTGCATTAATCTTTATTAGCGTACTTTCCCTGATTGGTATCTCCATCATCTCTTCGGTCTTTAAAACCCAAGAACTGCAATACTATACATTGGTTGAAGAACTAAAGACGGCTCAAGCACATATGTTGAATGCGTTGGTGTATGAAAAGAGTTTTGAAAAAACTTTCACCAACGATGAGCAGGTCTACCCACTATTAGAGAAAGCAACGGTAAAGCTAAAAAAAATCAATGCGGGGCTTTTGGAAGAAAACTCTAAAAATATTGATGAAATTCTACATTTAATCAATATTTTTAGAGACTCTTTCAAGAAGATGGCGGCAAACGCTCGACTGCTAATTACAAAAAAGAACATTCTCAATACTTTGGCCGCAGATTATTTTGAACAACATCAAGAAGTTTCTAATAAACTCACAATGGATATTTCGGGTTCGATTTTTGAAGAATATGGAGGCATTGGATTGGAAATCTATGATGAAGTAGACACTGTAGATTTCGATGAAGGTCCTTTACAAGAGTTAAATACCGCTAGTTTACAGGTTTACTCGAGTATTAATCAGATTATTATTCTGGTGAATCAGAGTCTGTTATTAGAAAACAATGTTAATAGTTTCGATGACCGGTATATGGAAATCATAGAGAGAATCGAAGTTGAGGATATCAATGTAAGAAATCGATCTGAACTATTAAAAGGTGATATTTATCGAAAATTATCTAAACAATTAACGGTTACCTATAAGGGGATTAAAGAACTAGTACCGGAGTTGAAAACTATCTACATAGAAAACCAACTTCTTTCTCAAGAATTACAGCGGCATCAAAAAGAAATAGAAGCCATTACTGGAAATATTACCACTTTTTCAGAAAACCTTCGCTATGAAAGGCATCAAAAGGTCGCCCAGTTTCAGTTGATTGGCCAAGGCTTTATTATGATTTTGTATGCGCCAAATACTCCACGTACTACCAGCATAATCATATAGCCTCATAATAGATCCCTCACCAATTCGAGGCAACATCATTATGAGACAAGAAAAAAAAGACGAATGGA
>MAAL01000156.1 GCA_002163245.1 Gammaproteobacteria bacterium 42_54_T18
CAATAAAAAGGATCACTTTGATTTTTGATAAAGATGAATACTGGGATGAAACGTATACGAATATTGAGATATCTAGTTTAGAAAGTATAGATTTTGATAACTGTATATTTAATAATTGCACTTTTCATAAAGCCATATTAAAATATTGTAAATTTGTAGAATGTCATTTTAACAACTGTGATTTATCATTGGTGAATTTACAGTATTATAATTTTAACGATGTGGTTTTTTTTAAAAGTAAATGTGTAGGTGTCAACTGGTCGTTATGTGAATCTTCCTTTGTTATCAATTTTAATGAATGTAATTTAAGTATGTCTTCTTTCCATAAGCTGGATCTTAGACACAATAAAATCATAGCTTGTAACGCAAGTGAAGTTGACTTTGAAGAAACAAACTTACAAAGTGTAGATTTTAAAGATACTGATTTACTAAATGCAGTTTTCTCAAATACCAACTTAAAAGATACCAATTTAACCCAAGCCAAAAACTATAGTATTGACCCAAATTTAAACTACATAAAACAGACAAAAGTAACTTTACCTGAAGCAGTTTCTTTTTTGAATTTCTTGGATTTAAAAATATCAAAATAAACATCTTATTCCACTTTTATTGGATAATTTAGGGGTAGGAATAAAGTCCCCTAAATCACTTTTTTATTCCCAGTCTAAAATAACTTTACCAGAAAGACCTGACTCCATTACATCAAAACCTTTTTGAAAATCATCGATTTTAAATTCATGGGTAATTATTGGATTTAAATCCAAACCTGATTGTACGAGATTGGCCATTTTATACCAAGTCTCAAACATTTCTCTTCCATAGATTCCTTTTATTTGTAATCCTTTGAAGATAACCTCATCCCAAGAAATTGACATGTCATTGGGAGGAATTCCCAGCATAGCAATTTTTCCGCCATTGTTCATAAGTTTTAACATGGATCTAAATGCTGAAGGTGCTCCAGACATTTCTAATCCAACATCAAAACCTTCAAACATATGAAGATTTTTCATAACCTCATCTAAAGATTCATTGGCAACATTTACAGTACGAGTTGCGCCCATCTTTTTTGCCAAGTCCAATCTATAATCATTGATATCTGTAACAACAATATGCCGTGCTCCAACGTGAGCAGCCACTGATGCAGCCATTGCTCCAATTGGACCAGCTCCTGTTATTAATATATCCTCACCCACCATATCAAATGATAGAGCTGTATGAACTGCGTTTCCAAAAGGATCAAAAATTGCAGCTTGTGAGTCTGAAATACATTCATTTAACTTAAACGCATTAAAGGCAGGGATACATAAGTACTGGGCAAAAGAACCTTGTCTATTTACTCCAACACCTTCTGTGTTTCTACATAAATGCCGTCTTCCTGCTCTACAGTTTCTGCAATGACCACAAGTAATATGACCTTCACCAGAAACCCTGTCTCCTACGCTAAAACCATTTACTTCAGCACCAATCTCAACAACTGTTCCAACAAACTCATGTCCTACAATCATTGGAGTAGGAATAGTTCTTTGTGCCCACTCATCCCAATGATATATATGCATATCAGTTCCACAGATGGCTGTTTTTTTAATTTTAATTAAGAGATCATTGTGTCCTGGTTTTGGAATAGGTGCTTCAACTTGCCAAATACCTTTTTTATTATGTAGTTTTGAAAGTGCTTTCATCATGAGATCACTCCCACTTCACGTCCAACAGCGATAAAAGACTCCACTGCAAATTCCATTTGTTCTTTGGTATGTGCTGCTGATATTTGTACTCTTATTCGAGCTTGTCCTTTAGCAACTACAGGAAAAGAAAATGCAATCACATAAAGTCCTCGTTCAAGTAACTTCTCAGCCATCACAGATGCCAGTTTTGCATCTTTTAATAATACAGGAACAATAGCATGATCGGCACCTTTTAAAGTAAATCCAGCTTCGCTCATTTTTTCTCTAAAATACACACTGTTTGATTTGAGTGTATTTAAAATATCTGTTGAGTTTTCCAATAATTCAAAGGCTTTAATAGAAGCCCCTGCAACCATTGGTGCAATAGAGTTAGAAAAAAGATAGGGTCTTGAAAACTGTCTTAAATATTCAATAATCTCAGCTCGTCCAGAGGTATATCCACCACTAGCTCCTCCAAGTGCTTTACCCAGAGTTCCTGTATAAATATCTATTTTGTCTTCAACTCCATAATGAGAAGGAGTTCCTCTTCCATTTTTTCCCAATA
>MAAL01000166.1 GCA_002163245.1 Gammaproteobacteria bacterium 42_54_T18
CCAGTTCCCGTATCTGCTCGCTGGCATTTTTCAACAGCTTCTGATGGACTTCTTCTTTGTGGGAGGCGGGGTATCTCAAGGTGACTTCCTATGGCGCTCAAACCGAGCCTTGTTTAGTTTGTATAAGATTATACTCATAATTCTAAGCAAGTGCACAGATTACATACACCCGCTTGTATTGGCACACAAAATTGGCCACCACTAGAATAGCCAAAAAAAGCAGGATTTTTCCCATCCCCTGGGAAAGTGTCCTAGTCATGGTGGCCAAGGATGAAAGTATGCATCACCTCCCAGACACCGATTCCAACAAATGGGCCACACAGATGAACGGTGACTACCCTCTGGGTGACGCTAATATCGGTAATGATGACCGTATTTGGACTGTAATTACAGATGGTGCCCGCTGGGCCAAGAACCAATGCATGTGGAAATTTGTTGACGGCTAGTTACTGAAAGACATTTTCGCTGGATTTGGCCTTTCCCCTTTGGTTAGACAAATTATGCCCAACGGTGGCTGCCTGCCCTTCCTTTTCTCGTTCACCCTGGGTTTGTTCTCTGATAACTTTAGATAAGTTAAGGCGCCATTCTCTAATTCACCATCACACACTAAATTAGTCAACTGGTCCAAGTTACACCCCTGTATCCGTATGGTGAAAACTGTCATTGTGAAAGAGGCGTCTGAGCTTGATGGCAAAATGTTTACGCACATTGAATCACCAGATTAAACGGTAAGGCTGAAGTTTCAGGAAAAATAATTACAGTTGTAAACTGGAACGATACTTGGCCGGGCTCACTCCGGTCCATTGTTTAAAAGCCCGGGCAAAAGAGGCCGGCTCTACAAATCCCAATTGCACAGCTATATCGGCAACTGGCAAGTTTTCATGCATCAGTTTGTCTATGGCCAGGTCACGGCGAATGGCGTCCTTAATTTCTTTGTAATTTGTATTTTCAGCTTTAAGTTTGCGCCGCAGAGTTTGCGGGGCCATATTGAACCCTGTAGTACTTAGCTTAAAATCAGGAAACCCCTCTCCGCGCCGATAGTATTCCAGAAATATACCCTTCAATTTATTTGTAAAACACTTATCAATACTCGGCATCGTCATCGTCATCAAATCAGTCGGTGCATTTTTTAAGAACGCCTTTAATTCTGCGTATTCTCGCACCAATGCCAGGGAAAGGTATTTACGGTTAATTTACCCTATAATAACTATGAGAGGATTAGCCGCCCGTAGCATTCATAAATCGCAATACCTGGGGTTCCATATCAAAATCGAAATAGTGTTTTTCTGGCTTATCGCTTTTTACTGAGGTTTTAATTAGATCACTCAATGTTTTATCGCTGACTTTATTTGACCTGATTACTTCCCTAAGGTCCACGCTATTTTCATTACCTAAACAGAGTAATAACCGACCTTCAGCGGTTAACCTAACCCGATTGCAGGTCTCACAAAAATTATGAGAATGTGGCGAAATAAATCCTAGATCTGTTTTGGAATCAGCAATATGGATATATCGCGAAGGCCCGCCTGTTTGGTAATTTGATTCCGCTATACCGTAAGATTTTTTAATAATGCCCAGTATTTCATCTGATGAAATATAGCACTCACCACGATTGTGACTACTTATCATGCCTAAAGGCATTTCTTCGATAAAGGAAATATCTAGCTCATTGTTTACTGCAAAATCTACAAGGTTTGTGATCTCATCGTCATTATAACCTTTTAAAATCACTGCATTCAGCTTTACATGAGTAAATCCAACTTTTTTGGCTTCTTGTATGCCATCAAGTACCTTGCGTAGCCCATCTACCCTAGCCATTTTCTCAAACCGGTCTTTCTGTAATGTATCCAAGCTAACATTGATTCGGCTTACGCCAGCTTCTTTTAGCGGGCCTGCCATTTCAGCAAGATTATAGCCATTGGTTGTCACCAGTAACTCATCCAACCCGTTCAGGCGACCAAGTTCATTAAATAACCACATTATATTTTCACGAATTAGAGGTTCCCCCCCCGTAATTCTTATTTTTCGCGTGCCCATATTTATAAATGATTTAGCAACGGTAAGAATCTCCTCCAAGGTTAGAATATTCTTGCGTGGCATGAACGTCATTTTCTCGGGCATGCAATAGACACATCGAAAGTTGCAGCGATCTGTCACAGAAATTCGCAGGTAATCAATTCGTCTATTAAACTTATCTATCAATTCAGGCTGTTTTGATTTCATATTGCTTTCCACCAATTGTAGAACAGAGCTTACCTAGTTTGCTACCGGTCCTAAATGTTTCAGATTAACAACACACGTTAGCAAGAGTTAGTACCAGAAAATTTCAGGTCGAATAATTCTAATTCATTTGGAGCGATTTCAGTCTGATTTTGACCCAAACTGCTCTTCATCTGGGACACACTCTTCTGCATGTATCATTTCCCATAGTAAGAACCTTTCTAGCCCCCCTTAATATTAAGGTCATAATACTATCAAATAAGACATTATGCTAATAATATAATGTTCATCGCCGTCATGGTGCTTAATAGACTATAAATCAGCATGTAAGGGTGTAGTAGCACACATAAAGGTAGGAAATCTAGCAAAAAGAAGTTCTTGGTTTGAGTCGTATAAAGGTTTTTAATCTGGGGAGATGAATTATTGTTTTGACCCTACCATTTTGAAATCTCATTTATATAATTAAGAAATAAATTGGCTCTATCGGTAAAAGCTTGAATTCTTATAGATTTTACACATTCTGACTTACAGTTTCTTCACTTGTTTTTAAAAAATACTTCACATTTAGAAAGCAGATTGATGGCAGTATCACGACTTCTAGCCCAGCCGTATTAACTTGCATAATTAGCGCTTTAATTTACAGGGTAGCTATTTACAATTGCGTAACCATTTTTTAAAAATAGTATATAAACGGTTTCTCAGGTTAAAACACAGCACAATTTTCACTGAGAACGACCTCGGTATTGGTGAGGCGTAGTACCAGTCCAACGCTTAAAGGCCCGTGTAAAATTACTTTGAGCACTAAATCCAAACCGAGGACTGAGCTGAGAGCCAATACTGGAAAAGTCATCATGTCGCAACCCCAGGGTCAGGTGGGTGTTCTCAAACAACTGATGCTGGTACTGTCCATAAAGCCCAACGATGTCACGTTTGGATGCTGCCTGTATTAGTGTGGTAGCAAGTAGACTGCCGTAGTAGCGGATGGGGATAATTCCACTGGTAAGATCACCCACGTCGAAATTATTTTCGAAAAAGCTCTCGGGGATATGAATATGACGAAGTTCAATGCCAAACTGCAGACTGCTTTGCGGTTTGATACCCCAGTCGTTATTCCACAGAATGCGCGTTTCAGTATTATCGTTAAAATCGGCGATGCCAAAAAGGGCATCGTCACTGGCCGGGCTGCTGATGGCGGCAAACGTACCCGGGGCAGAAAGTTGTTGGGATGTAGTGAACCTGGAACGTGCATAATCGAGCCGAATATAGGACTCGATAGCCCGCCAATCAAAATCCTGTTTTAACGAAAATATCGTTAAACGCGCCGATTCCTCGTTAAATCCGTTAGACAAATTATCAAAACTGTAAAAGTCCTCCACCTTATATTGACTGTGCTGAAGATTTAGAAACGTGTCTTGCCATTGAAGTTTCATATTGAGATTAGCAAGATCTCGCGGGTCTTCGGTACCAATACGGTTGACGCTGAAAGTATCCTCAACTCGGTAATTATCACCCTCATCCATGTCTATGTAACCAAAAAAATCTACCGTCACGCCCCCTATTTTCTTCGATGTAAGTAGATGCCCCTTACGGCGATTAAAAAAGCCATAACTAACATTCATCTCATTGACGTTCGATCGAGTGATAATATTGATCACGCCCATCATGGCATTGGATCCATACACGGCCGACCCGGGGCCACGAATAAATTCAACACGTTCTATCTGTACTAGCGGGTATTTTGGCACAATAAGAATACTGCCACTCGTACGGGGCTCCGCAAGCCGCGTGCCATCCACCAGTATCAAAATTTCCGACCCGGGATTACCAATACGTCGTCCTCGAGAAGAGAATGGATAATCTATTGACGAAATTGAAGAACGATATGATTGGAAACCCGGCACCAGATTCATTAATTCATCCAGAGTATCCAGACCTAAGTTGTTAATTTCTTGATGGGTAAACATTGTGACTGCAGAGGGGACTATTTTGAGTTCTTTTGGGGTTAGAGTTGAGCCGGTCACTTTGACCTTTAACAGCTCCTCAAGCGACAGGTTAAAAAGGTAATCGATATTATTTTTTACCTGAAATGCCATTGAATTGAATGCAGAGGCGCATAATATAGAGATAATCAGTGATGATATTTTCACTGGAATTCCCCATTGTATAACGATTTTACACATGAAGAAGTATAGAAATTTATAGCTTAATTACCAGTAGATCGATAAATAGTAAGTGGTAATTTTTACATCTTTGGTCCCCGATTTTAATAGGAATTTATAGGTATTGTAGTGGTCAACCTTTTTTGGCCACGCCGTTAGAGGCTTTCCAAAAATATTCTTCTTTTTCATTTGGTGTCAGCCCTAAGTTATGACTATGAGGACGAACCGAATTGTAGTATCTAAAAATATAATCTCGAACGGCATCGCGGGCATGCTCAATACTTTCATGGCCTTTTTTAGGCATATTCTCTGTTTTTAAGCTCCTGAAAAAGCGCTCCATTGGGGCGTTATCCCAGCAATTTCCGCGACGACTCATGCTTTGCTTGATTTGATACTTCCAAATTAACTGCCTAAAAGCCAAGCTTGTATAATGACAGCCCTGATCTGAATGAAACATCACATCCCGTGGCCGGCCACGATTTTCAAATGCATTGCTAAGTGCACGTTTTGTCAATTCACTATCGGGCGAATCGGATATCGCGTAGCCGATAATCTTACGTCCATATAAATCTAAAACCGTTGCCAAATAAGACCATTGATTTCCGGTCCAAAGGCAGGTGACATCACCACACCAAACTTGATTTAGACGCACTGGACTAAATTGCCTCTGCAAATGATTTACAATATTCGTGTGTACCTTTGGTGCGGGTTTATAATTGTGTTTTGGTGGCTGACAACTTACCAGGCCAAGCTGTTTCATCGCCTTACCAGCACGATAGCGGCTTAATTTCTCACCTTCTCGTGAGACAATGGTGGCGATGGTTCTTGCGCCAGCAGAGCCGCCGCTTAGCTTATACGCGGCTTTCACTTGCGCCTGAAGAAGCACATCTTTAGGTTTAATTTCGTTGGGTCTCGCTTGCCAATAACGAAAGCTACTACGCTGCACATTGAACACTGCGCATAACAATTTAACAGCATGGCTCTCTTTCAATTGATCAATCAACGTAAACCGTTCATTGAGTCTGACATCAAGAGAGCCGTAGCCTTTTTTAAAATTTCTTTCTCTTCTTTAAGCCTTTGAATGTCACGCTCCAGCTGCTTGATTTTTCGCTGTTCATCGGAAATAGGTGTGCTCTTGGTCTCGATGCCGTTGCGTTCTTTTTTCAATAAGCGCACCCACTTATCCACGGTGGAATTGCCAACGCTCATGGCTTCAGCTGCTTCACGAACGGAATAGCCTTTATCGAGCACCAGTTCAGCAACTTCTTGTCTGAATTCTGGTTTAAAATGCCGTTTTGTCATATTGCTACCTAGTTGATGGTGACTATAGTATCACCTCTAACTCGGTGGCCAAATCTAGTGTGCCACTACACTTTCCAAAGACGGGTAGAGCGCACGGGCCATTTTTCAACTCCCTTCAGGTTTTGATGATCTAGGGCAAGTAATTGACAGAACTCACGGCCTCATTTATTCAAGGCCACTAGCAACATGTTCAATTAACAACCATAAGGTAATGATCGCGATGATATATTGAGCGCTACTTTACCGTCAACAGAAAAACACCAACCGGGTTATTAAAACCAGTCAAAAAAGCCACGCAGAAATCTAACTTATTGATAAATAAGTTATTTTTAAGGATAAGTACTGGGGAGCAGTCACAATAAGCTTCGAGACTGCTAGAAAATAGAGTGAGACAGGAAAACATCAGCCACTGAACAGCGACTGATGCCTTGATAAAACGGTGATTATTATGAATAACGGTGAAGTTTGAGGGCTGCTTACCTGACAGCCCAAGCTGAGCCTGTCGGCCCTGGCAAGAATTAACGGGGGCTTCGATTGCCCAGCCGCTGTATTTCATCGGCGATGTGTGTCAGGCGCTCCATTAATTCAGCCTCACTGGCCCCCTGATTCTGGGGGTTAAATCGTTCGGCAGCGTTCCAAAGCTGCTGGGCACAGTTCAACATTCGCTCTTGCCGCTCAGCTGGGCTGCCCGCGGCTGGGCTGTACTGATGACTTCTATTGAAATAATCGATAGAACCTAAATAAGTATAAACAAAAACAATGGGATCGAAGCCCTCAGCCAATGCCCGGTTTTTTATTGCCCGCTTAATGATGCCTTCCAACACCTCATTCACAGGGTTGTGCAGCGCTGGACTCTCTTCGCTGTAGGTGTCCCTGGTCAATCCACGGTAGATGTCGGCCGGCCGGCTATAGAACTGCCAGTGCTCTTCTATCTCCTGGGTATAGCACTCACTAAACCGCAGGTACTGCTGGTATGCATCATCAACCCCCTGTACCTGCTCGCGCAACTTTTCCGCCAGATTTGAGTGCTGCCTGATGATCAGCTGCTGCAAAATATCCAACTTACTGGAGAAATACTGGAATAAAGTCTTTTCAGTAATTTGCGCCGCCAGGGCGATGGATTTTGTCGATGTCTTTAAGTATCCCCGCTTCAAAAACTCAACCCCCGCCGCGTCCAGCATGGCATCCCGCTTGGCACTTTTTAGCCGATTATTGTTCATGGCTCGCTGTAACTCTTATTAGTTTTTAAGGGATTTAAGCCGAAAAAGACCGCTTTCCAGCCGCTGACACAGGTTTTCCATGTCACTGGCATCAACCGTCATCTTGTCAGTATTCGTGGCCATTAGCGGTGAAAGAAAGTCTAAAACCTCACCAACCACGCCCCTGACATTCACCTGAGCATTGCCGCCGTCGATCAGATAATAGGTCGTTCTTTCCAGGATACCCATAAAAATATAATTCAGTTCGGCCACATCCATTTCCGGTTCTATCTCACCTGCGGCTATGCCTCTCTCTAAAATGCCTTTCGACAGATTGACATAATCCTCTCCCAATCTGAGCTCTATTGTCGACCAAAAACTTTCGTAATCTGGCTCGCAGGCCACCCAATAGGCCGCGACAAAATGCACAAAGACACCATTGACGGCAGAGAATTCGAGCAGAGACAACTCTAAAAAGGTCAGCATCTGGGTGCTAAACGAGGCTTCGCCAATCAATTGATTGGTAATATTCTGAGCCAGGTCGCTGTAGTTTTTCTGTACCACAGACTCAAGCAGCAGCTTTTTATTCTTAAAGTAGTGGTAAATCGTGCCCTCCGACACACCGGCTTGCGCAGCAATCTGACGTGTCGAGGTATCCCAAAAAGACTGGGTTGCAACCAGTGTTCTGACGGCATTGAGTATCGCCTGCTCCTTTAAATCGACTCTGCTTCTCGGAGTTTTTTTATTTTCAGACACGCCCATCAATCCTTGGCTTATAGCCACTCAGTAGTTCGTTGACATCATACCATAGCCACTTGATATAACGGCCTGGCCGAGGATAACACCAGGCCCACAAACCCCGCTTTGGCAGATACATCAGACACAACAATAAAGTAGCGCTTTTTATTACAATGTGATACTTTACTTTTTATTGGTGCTGTTCGTATTTTGTACAGGCGGGCAGCCAGGGGCGAGAAACTCGTCCCAACCCCCTTTAAAACAAAGACTTAAGGAACCATGACCATGATACTTTCAAAACCTACCCTACTGTTAATAGGCTTAGTGGCGACCCTCGCCGGGCTACTGGGCGCGGCTGCAGACGTTTATTCCATATGGACGGGTAAACACACCATGGATTCAGCCTTCGCCGCTGGTCTGGATCACGTCATGCTAATAATGTTGGATAAACCGATTGAAGAAATGGTGATTGGCAATTACTTGGGGCAGTTTTTTATTCCCATACACGCCGCTCTGGGGGCCGTATTATGTTACTGCCTGTTTAGCCCCTTTGACCGCAAGCTTTCCATCGCGCTGGCTGCCGCATTTATCTATGGCGGCGCCATAGGCGCGGGTTTCCACTCAACGATTCTGCCCTATGGCGCCCTGGTAAATACCGGAGACGAGGCGCTGATTACTGCCACCAAGGGTTATTGGAATTTTGTCGCCTACTCAATGATCGCCGGTGTTATGTGTATGACCACACTGATCACTGCACTGATCGTTAGAAATCGAGCGATAGTGCCACTGAGCTTACTCTTGCTAAGCCCTCTGGGCATCATGTCTGCATTTGCCGCGCTTAATTACATCTTGCCCGATGGCGGTTTATTTCGTGACCTAAAAGAGTTTATGAATATTGCCGGCTTCAATTTTCCTCTCGCCATCTTCTATCTGACCGTCACCATCTTTACGTTTAAAAATTACGATCATTTAAAAACCCTAGCGGCCAAATAATCTCTTAAAATCTAGTGCAACGGATAGGTGCCCTGATAAGAGACAATGGATTGAGCAAGTAATATAAATATAACATTGGAGAAAACCATGAATGCTGAATTAGGGATTGTTGAGAAATTTCAACAAGAAACGATGAGACTTGGACAATGGTATGTTGTTGCGATTTGTATCTGCATATTAGCGCTAGATGGCTATGATGTTATGTCAATCGCATTTGCCGCACCGGGCATTACAGCAGAATGGGGGATTTCTAAGGCCACGTTAGGCGTTATTCTTTCTCTTGAACTGGTAGGAATGGCGGTAGGGTCTATCCTTTTGGGCGGCTTTGCAGACAGTCGTGGGCGAAGACCTACTATGTTACTTGGCCTTTTCATATTAACTGGCGGAATGATTTTTGCCGGTTTAGCACCTAACATCTATGTGCTAGGCGCTGCCCGTATCTTTACAGGAATAGGCATTGGTGGTTTATTGGCAACGGTAGCAGCAACATCGTCAGACTTTTGTAATGACAAAAACCGATCTCTTGCAGTGACACTTGTTGCGGGTGGTTTTGCGTTTGGTATTTATTTGGGAGCTACTTTTTTAGCGCCTTTACTTAAGCTATACGACTGGCGTGTAACTTTCTATTTGGGGGCATTTTTAAGCTTTATCTTCATTCCTATCACCTACTACTTTGTACCCGAGACAATTAGCTATCTTGAGCGTAAGCGCCCTAAAGGTGCGCTAGAGCGTATACAAAAAATTATGCGAGACTTGGGACATCCTGTTCCCGAAGAAATGCCAGCGCGCACAGAGCAGAAAAATGATTCAGTAGGAATATCAAGTTTATTTAAATCCGGCATGATGCCAATTACACTGATATTAATTTTCGCCTATTTAGCAAATATTGGTACCTATTACTATTTTGTAAAATGGATTCCAACCATTGTGACTGACCTTGGTTACACGGCTTCGCAAGCGACTCAGGTGTTGGGTGTTATTAGTTTAGGAGGAGTATTAGGCTCAATAGGCATGAGTATTATTACACGCTTTGTACCTATACGATCTTTGGTGTTTATTTGTCTTATCTGTGCGGCAATAGGCGTTGGCCTTTTCCCTAAATTCATGGATTCCTTGGAAAGCATGAAGCAAATTGGATTCATTACTGGGGCGTTTATTTTTGCAGCAATTTCCAGTTTTTTCGGTCTGTTCTCTGCTTCATTCCCTTCCTCATTATTAGGTTCCGGATCAGGAGTTGTACTTGGATTTGGTCGTGGTGGAGCTGTACTTGGCCCTATAATTCCGGGCCTTCTATTTACAGCCGGTCTGGCACTAGAAAGTGTTGCATTAATAATGGCAGCAGGTTCATTTGTCGCTGGCATACTCATACTGTTTTTACGCAATCAAAAACGCGAAATAAGCTAGTTTAAAGTAACTACTACCCTTTGGTGTTAACCAAATTGGTGCGCTTAGCCTGAGCTAATTATCAGCAAGGCCGAAAACAGAAGCCACAAGCTTCTGGCGTGAAATAATAAAAACGTTTCTCAATGAAGGAAATATAATATGAAAACTCTATCTAAAGCTGTTGCGGTTGCGAGCCTACTATCTGCCGGCGTAATGTCTGCAAATGTAGCCAACGCTGAAGTATCTTTTAACGCTTCACTAGTATCTGACTTTGTATTCCGTGGTCAGACGTATACTGATAAAGGCCCTGCTCTGCAAGGTGGTGCTGACTACTCTCACGATTCTGGCGCTTATGCTGGTGCTTGCGTGAGTAATCTTGACGGTAAAAATGGCGATTCTGAAATTGAATACGATCTTTATGCTGGTTACTGGATGGAAGCGGGTGATTTTGAAATTGACCTAGGTTATACCACTTACAACTATGTTGATTTAACTTCTTGGAATACAGCTGAAGTGTATGCCAACATCACTACAGCCGGTATCACTGCCTCGGTATCTCAGGATATTGATTCTGTTAATCAAACTTATTTAGCATTAGCGTACTCTATGGAATTGCCACAAGAATTGGCTTTAGACGTTGCTATCGGTCAGACGTTAGACGGTAAGGTTGATGGCGAAGCATATTGGGGTGAAGATTTCACCGACATGTCTGCTTCTGTAAGCACTAGTTTTGATGTTGTTGATGTTGCGCTAACTGTAACGAACATTAATTACTCTGAAGTTGAAGATGATACCTTGATCTTCTTGACTGCCTCTACAGAATTCTAATTGCTATTTAATTAGAATTTGAAGCAACTGAACTTAGCTGCCATAAGGCATCCCAAGTTAGTTTAAAAAGCCGAGCAAGTTTAAATCTTGCTCGGCTTTTTTGCTTCAATCTAAAGCCCCTGGTTAACTGTCGAAGTCATAAAAAACAGAAGACGATAGCGTTCGATTTCTATCTTGCCTTTAAAGCCTGCCCTTCTAGCAATTCCCATGAATCATTGTTCTGGTCAACTCCAACCGGACACTTTCTTTAGAGAGTTTTCATAGCTAACAGGTGACTCATCACCGTTCGCAGTATGCAGTCTTTCGAGGTTGTAATACCTCATGTAGGCTGCGACATCTTTGCTCATATGCTCACGCGTTGGCTGGCTAATTTTAAAAATCCAATCGTGTTTTAAACTGCCAAAAAATCGCTCGACTACCGCATTATCCCAGCATGCACCTACATCCCCCATACTGGCCCGAATACCAAAACTGACCAGTAATTTCCCAAAGCGTTTGCTGGTGTACTGAGAACCTCTATCACTGTGAAACACCAGCCCGTTGGGTGGCTGGCGTAAATTGTATGCCTTTATCAACGCCTTACTAATCAAGTCTGTGGTCATTCGCTTGTCAATGTGCCAGCCCACGATTCGACGAGAATATAAATCCATCACAATGGCCAAGTACATCCAACCTTCGCCTGTTTTCAAATAGGTAATATCGCCAGCCCAAACTTGATTTGATCCAGTTGGGTTAAAGTTTTGATTCAGTAGGTTGTCTGCCACATCATCGCCATGCATTCGCTTAGTGGTCACCTTGTAGGCCACCCGTTGAGTGACCTTCAGCCCAAGCCTGGCCATGAGTTTTCGAACATTGAAGCGGCCTAATTGAAAGCCTTCTTTGCGTAACTTTTTCATCAATTCTCGACTGCCCAAGCTGTTTCGGCTCAATTCAAACAGCTTCTTGGCGCGACGGTATAAGTGCAGTGTATCGGCACAGATAACCATACCGGGGCGCTTTAGCCATTCGTAGTAAGCGGAGCGGCTGACCAGCATGACTCGGCATAATACTTTAATTGGGTACGCGCCTGCTTCGGACTGAATAAAGTCAAATTTTACTTCATTTCTTTCGCAAAGAAGGCGCTGGCCTTTTTTAAAATCTCTTTCTCCATGCGCAACTCTTTCACTTCTTTACGTAAGCGTTTTAGCTCGTCACGCTCACTGCCATCAAGCAGTACACCTTTCTGTTGTTCTTCCATTTTTTCTTTCCACTTGTAAAGCATATTAGGGCTAATACCCAGTGATTCAGAGGCCTTTGGCACGGAATAGCCTTGCTCGAGAACAAGCGCCACGGCTTCTTCTTTGTACTCTTTTGAATACTGCTTATAAGTACGTTTTTGACTCATAATGACACCTTAATATTTGACGATTATTGTCTCTTATTAAAGTGTCCGGTGCTATTAGACCAGAACAGTGGAAGCCTCTTACCAACAAATGTACAGCGCCAGTTTGGCTTACAAGATGTTTGATGGCGGTGATTACAATGCAAGCGCCGACAAGGATTTTGTTTCTTTAAGCC
>MAAL01000165.1 GCA_002163245.1 Gammaproteobacteria bacterium 42_54_T18
AATGCTTGCGCGCTTGGCTTATGCGGGGAATGTTGAGGATTTTGAAAAACTTCTTCCTTGGAATATAGATCTTAAATAAGATGAAGCATCAATGACGTGGAGTATTTGGCGCTTACATGATTTTGATGTTGGGGGGAGGTGTTTTTTTGGGACGCTCTATCACAAAACCTCTATCAGTATTGGCTCGCGCGACAGAGGCTATGAAACCAGGCCAGTTGGAGAAAATGAAAGAAAGCAGAAATGAAGCTGAGCGTAAATTGTTAGACGGAAGTGATGAGCTAAGTATTTTGATGCGAAGTTTTGATCGAATGCGAGAAGAGATTTTAGATAAGATTGAAGAGATTGAAGAGAAAAACCAATCGTTACAACGAATGGATCGAATTAAGGATCAATTTTTGGCAAATACCTCCCATGAATTACGAACGCCACTTAATGGCATTATTGGCCTCTCAGATTCGTTAATTGACGGTGTTGCGGGTCCTCTTTCAAACGAGGCCATCGACAACTTATCCATGATTGTCCAAAGTGGAAAGCGGTTGGCAAATTTAGTCAATGATATTTTAGACTTTTCAAAAATGAAGAACCAGGATTTACAGCTCCAACTACGTCCCGTTGATATTCGGAGCTCAGTAACCTTGGTACTAGCCCTCTCGAATTCGTTAGTAACTAGCTAGCAAATCTGTCAGATTGGTTAATCAAGTACCCAGTGACCTTCCCTTGGTAGAGGCTGACGAGAACCGTTTGGAACAGATCTTGATGAATTTGATTGGTAATGCAATTAAGTTTACTCATGCAGGGGAGATTATAATTTCTGCTGCTGTAATCGGAACACCACTATCCACAGTGGAGGGGGATAGGGGAAAAGGCTTGATTCAAATTTCCATTACCGACTCAGGTATTGGTATCCCTAAAGAAAAACAGGCGCGTATTTTTGAGTCTTTTGAGCAAGCGGATGGTTCTACCGCTCGTGAATATGGTGGAACTGGATTAGGCTTGTCGGTGACTCAAAAGCTTGTCGAGTTGCATCAAGGAACGATTGTTCTTGAAAGCAGTGAAGGCCAAGGTTCTACTTTTCACTTCACACTGCCAGTGATCGAGGGAAAAGTTTTAGAAGATCAAGATCAAGCATCAGTGTCTAGGACAGGGGGGCAACTGCATCTTCTGGAAGTAACCCAAGCTAACGAGGATGATGCTGAACTTAAAAATCAAGAGAATAGAAATCAAGAGCGTAAAATTCAGGAGTCAGGAGCACAAAAAACAGTGCTGGTTGTGGATGACGAGCCGGTAAATGTTCAGCTCTTAAAGAATCAGCTCAGCATGCAGAACTATGAGGTGCTTACTGCTTCCAATGGGTTTCAGGCATTAGAAATACTGAAATCTAGGCTTCCTGATTTGATTTTGTTGGATCTAATGATGCCGAGGATGAGTGGTTATGAAGTTTGTCAGAAGCTGCGAGAAAATTTTGATATGAATACCTTGCCAATAATTATGTTGACGGCAAAAAATCAGGTTGAAGATATGATTGAAGGGTTTGGAGCGGGCGCAAATGATTATATGGTTAAACCGTTCCATAAAGATGAGCTACTGGCCCGTGTGCAAACCCATCTAAAAATCAAAGAAGCCATTCAGGCCATCAAGGAAGCGGAACGACTTCAGGTGGAGATAAAAGAGCGTCAAAAACGAGCTGAAGCCCAGGAACAGCATAAAAAGGAGTTTGAGCATAAGAATCTTCAGCTTGAATTGGCAAACGTGGAATTAGAGGCAACATTGAATCAACTTCAAAATACTCAGGAGATGTTAATTGAATCGGAAAAAATGGCTTCTCTGGGTAATTTGGTGGCAGGAGTGGCTCATGAGGTCAATACGCCATTAGGAATCGGAATTACTGGTGCTTCTCATGGTTTGGAATTGCTACGGACGTTAAAAAAACAGCATGAAGCCTCAAAAATGAGCCAAAAGTCTTTTGAAGAATATTTAAAGCAAGGAGAAGAGGTTGGAGTGCTTGTGGTGTCAACTCTACTCAAGGCTGGAAAGCAAATTCAAAGTTTTAAGCAAGTGGCTGTGGACCAAACGAATTACGATCAATTGAAATTCAACCTGAAAAAGAGCCTTGAAGATATCTTTAATAGCCTGCACTATATGCTGAAAAAATGTAATCCAGAAATAATTATTCGATGTGATGAATCTATTGAGTTGGATAGTTATCCAGGTGCTTTTTCTCAAATTATCACTAATTTTGTCGCCAATTCACTTCTTCATGGTTTTGAAGGGCGGGATACAGGAACTATTACCATAGAGATAATCCCTGAAGAAGAGGAGGTCGTTGTAAAGTACTCAGATGATGGAGTCGGTATTCCGAAAGAAAATCTAAAGAAAATATTCGATCCATTTTTCACCACAAAACGAGCGATGGGTGGCACTGGGTTAGGTATGCATATTGTTTTTAATCTGGTCCATCACCAATTAGGCGGTACTCTGGATTGTGAAAGCACAACCGGCAAAGGAGCAACCTTTACCGTTCGTTTGCCTATGTCATTGTAAATACATTTACATGAAAAAATGACGTTCTACTTTGTTTCCATTTGCTCGTAAAGTCGGTTATAGGTTGGTAAGTGCCAATTCATCATCATCGTCTCGACCTCCTCAACCGACTTGTCGGGGATGTTGAAGTATGTCGTCATGATAACATCGGTTCCTGGGACCTTTATACCGACGAAATACTGTTGCATCGTTCCTGTAACACCAGCGGAGAAAAAATCAATCTTGACGGCAGCTCCTTTAGGATGCGCTTTAATACGGTTGCAAAGGCCCAATCCTACGGATAGCCCTTTTGCATCTTTAAAACTAGTAAACAGCCCCTTTTTACCAACAATTTTTTTGACCACAGGGTGGGTTAAAAACATATCGCGTTCACAACTTACAGCATTGGAGTAATGGGTATAGGTTCGAGTTACTGATTCATAAAGAGATCTAGGTTTTTGATTAAGATCTATTAGAAATTGTTTTTCTCCTACCACATGGTAATAAATCGCCGTTCGCTGTATGAGCTTAAATTTGGATTCTCGATCTAAGTCGGTAAACTCGTCGTAGATTTCTTGAGTAGTTTCCGGCGTCCAAACTCGCTCCCAAACCTCTCGGGCGTGAGCCTCATGGGATATCCCTATAATAAATATGCTGATTGAAATAAAACTGATGAGACGTTTCATTATCACCTCTTTGGCTGATTGATAAACTTAGGCTGGAGAACCATCAGCGTGTATTCATTATCTTATACCTATAAAGCAATATTCTACAATCTTTGATTTTTGAGCATCTTTAGACGCATTACCCAGCAGTACTGATATCTCTGATACGAGTGTGTATAATCCCCCCATGCCTCAGGTTACCTCTAATTCAAAATCGCAAACATTTCAGCTTAGACCTTATCAACAACAAGCTGTTGATAAGGTTGTTTCTTACTTTCGTAGCAGCGATGACGCTGCCTTGTTGGTGCTGCCTACGGGGGCAGGTAAAAGTTTGGTGATAGCAGAGCTGGCCCGTATTGCACGAGGGCGTGTTTTGGTACTGGCTCATGTAAAAGAATTGGTAGAACAGAATTGCGGTAAATATGAAAGTTATGGCCATAATGCGTCTATTTTTGCCGCGGGTCTTGGCCGAAAAGAGGCTGATTCTCAGGTGACTTTTGGCTCTGTTCAGTCTGTATCTAGAAACCTGGATGCTTTTGCAAATAATTTCTCGTTGTTAGTTATTGATGAATGCCATCGAGTGTCTCTAGATGAGAGCTCCGAGTATCAGAAAATCATTCGTAGCCTCAAAAAACATAATCCGCAGTTAAAAGTGTTGGGGTTGACAGCAACGCCCTATCGATTGGATAGTGGTTGGATTTATCAGCAGCATTTAGGAGAGAATAGCCAGCATTCCCTTGACCCAAAGCCTTTCAGAGCCTGCCTATTTGAACTGCCCTTACGATATATGATGGAAGAAGGGTACCTGACGCCCGCCACATTGCTAGATGCCCCTGTGGTGTTGTACGACTTTGAGAAGCTTCGCCCCAGTGCTTCTGGCTCCTATGCAGAAGCGGAATTAAACACAGTTCTCAAAGGAGCAACACGGGCGACTAAGCGCATCATTGCTCAGGTGGTAGATAAGGCCATAGACCGCCAGGGTGTGATGATATTTGCAGCTACTGTCGCCCATGCCAAAGAAATCATAACGTACTTACCGCCAGCGCATTCGGCAATGATAATAGGGGATATGAAAGCCAAGGCGCGTGATTCAGTTATTAACGCGTTCAAGCAGCAACAGATAAAATTTTTGGTGAATGTGTCGGTGCTTACCACGGGTTTTGATGCTCCTCATGTGGACCTGATTGCTATACTACGCCCTACAGAATCCGTTGGGCTCTATCAACAAATCATTGGCCGTGGTTTACGTTTAAGTGAAGGTAAGGTTGATTGTTTGGTGCTGGATTATGCCGGTAATCGACATGATTTATATCGCCCGAAAATCGTTGAACCCAAACCAAACGGTGAGAGTGAGGTGGTTGAAGTGGTATGTCCGCTTTGCGCCCATCGTAATCAGTTTTGGGGGATTATGGATGATCATGGACACTTAGTGGAACATTATGGTCGACGTTGTAAAGGGTTGGTTGAGCAATCATTGCAATCACCTCTAGAGCAGTGCGACTACCGTTGGCGTTTTAAAGTATGTGGGTTTTGTGGTGATCAAAATGATATCGCCGCACGCCAATGCCATAAATGTTATGAATTACTTGTGGACCCAGATGATCAACTAAAGAAGGCGTTAGCATTACGCGATTGTAGGGTGTTACGTTGTTCTGGTATGACTTTTATGGTTGTTGAGGCTAAAGGTGGTGAACGGTTAAAGGTGGTATATCATGATGAAGAGGGGGTAGAGATGAATGAATACTTTGCACTCGACACCACCGCTCAGAAGGGGGCTTTCTACCATCAATTTTGTAAATACCACCTTAAGGAGCGCGAGCCGGTATTCAAGCCAACGTCTGTGGCTGATGTTTTGGCTAAGAAGGAAAACTTTCGAACACCCGATTTTGTAATAGGGCGTAAAGGAAAAAAAGAACATTTCTGGAGAATTACTGAAAAAATATTCGATTATGAAGGGCGTTATCGTCGGGCTAATGAGTTGAGTTAGAAAACCCAAGTGATCATTACGATCGCTCATTCTTAGCTAAGAATAAGCGCCATTCTAGGTGTAAAGTTTTTAATAAATTAACCTATTCAATAGATTTGTTCCGCTAAGAATGGTTACTCAGAATTGCTATTCATACTATAATATTAGGATTATCAATCAGAGCCATCTTTAATTATGACTATCGAAATTATCTGGGACGAGTACAGCACGGCACTGAAACGATTTCTTCAATCTCGGGTCTCTAACCCTGCTGATGTTGATGATTTATTACAAGATATTTTGCTTAAGAGTCACTTGAATTTGCATAGTTTAGCATCGATGAACAGTGTTAAATCTTGGGTGTTTCAGATTGCAAATAACGTCATCATTGATCACTATCGTAAAAAGGGAAGGGCTAGAGATCTTGATGTCGACGACTTGTGGTACGAAGATGATGCCCCCAATATTAAGCGTGAATTATCGACCTGTATTGCGCCGTTTATTAGAGCTCTTCCTGATGAAAGTGCTCATATTCTAGAAGAAATTGAGCTTAACAATATGACGCAGAAAGATTATGCAGCAGCGAACAATATAAACTATTCAACACTCAAAACCAGGGTTCAGAAAGCGCGCAAACAGTTGCGTGAACTGGTTGAAGATTGCTGTCATTTAACCCTGGATAAGAATGGTAATATAATTGAATTTCAGCAGAAAGGAAAAAGCTGTCGTGGCTGTAGTTAGTTTGAATTACCCCAGACTTCAGACTTATTCCAATCGTATTCTGCCATCATTGTTCCTTTACGTTGAGGGAAACTGTAATACAGCATTCCCCACGAGCAGATTTGTGTAAGCCCTAAAGCTGTAATAGATAATTTATCGGTCTTATTATCCGCAACAGGATGTACTTGATTTTTCTTTTGTGCCGCGTGGAGCAGAACAGCAAGACTCAGATTCAGACTCAGATCCAGGTAAAGCTATTTCGCAGCAGCCGGCATTACTTTTCTTAGTACTACAAACTCCGGTTTTCGGCAGTATCAATTCAACTCGGCGAGCGGCTTCGTGGTCGCCCGCTAGCTCTGCTGAAATTGAACGGACTTGTTCGTAACCCGTTAACATTAAAAATGTGGGTGCACGACCGTAAGACTTCATTCCCACGACAAAGAAGTTCTTATCGTGATGGGACAATTCCATAACACCATGTGGCTTTACCGTGCCACAGGAGTGCAAATTTGGATCGATCAGTGGTGCTAGCTTAGAGGGGGCTTCGACCACCTCATCAATATCCAGGCGTAGTTCGCGCAGAATATCCAGATTCGGGCGAAAACCAGCAGAGACAATAATTCTATCAATTTCGAGGGTATCAATTACGCCCTCTACAGAATTCTCTACAGATACGCCTGATTCGGTTCGGGTAATACTATGGACTTTCAGAGGTGTTAGTAACGTTAATGCACCACTCTCAATGGCACGCTTCGCGGCCAGACCAAGCTCACCTCGTGCGGGCAGTTGATCGTTAAGGCCACCACCTAATAGCTTTTCGAGATTATTTGTTCTGAGTCCCCAGTGAATTTTAGTATTCGGATTTGTCTCTTGTAGCTTTAATAGGTCTAGTACAACGTTAATGGCTGAATGACCGCCGCCTAAGACCAATGTGCGTTTGTTCATATAGTCAACTTTTTGCTGGAAGCGGACATCAGGAATGCCGTAGCGGATGACAGCCTGGTTTTCTCGTTCACCAGGTACGGGTAAACCATCAAGGCCAATGGGATTAGGGTTATGCCAGGTTCCAGAGGCATCAATAACTGCGTCGCTTTCTACACTGTGGTATTGGCCACCTTGTGTTTTAAAGTGGACGGTATAACCCGTTTCGTCACGATTGTTGGATGAGGATTTGCTCAAGTTGTTTTTGGCAACAGCAACAACTTCAGCACCGTAAATAATTGTCGATTCAAGTTGGGTGTTGGTTGCGGCGGGCACTAGGTATTGCTCGACAATCTCTCGACCGGTTGGCATGTGTTCTTTATCAGGATACTGCCAATCTGTTTTGTTGAGGAGTTTTTCTACGGCGGAATCGACAAGATATTTCCAAGGAGTGAAAACTCTCACTTGTCCCCATTCAAGCATAGCCGACCCTACACTTTGACCTTTTTCCAAAACGATTGGGGTTAGGCCTCTTGCAATAAGATGAGCGGCAGCAGCAAGGCCAACAGGTCCTGCGCCGATGACTACAATGGTGTTGCTAATCGTGTTGTTGATAGTATCGTTATTTTGTCGCATTGGTTTTCCTTTTCATGTTTGTTTTCTTATAAGACGAGGGTGGAGTAAAAAGGACGAAAAGAATTTTGTTTTTCGTCTTTTGGGATACCTTTATCGATAAGGGCTGCGAAGATGAAGGTTTCGGCTTATTGGGAAGGCATCGTAGGTCTAATGGAGGAATTAATGTGGTTCGCTTACCTTACGCGTGATCTCAAGGGGTTTCTTGTTGGATTCGTGTATTCACTGCTTGCGATATTTTCCTTGTATGGAGTCGAGCAAATAGCGTTTATCCTTACCCTCCTTTTTTAACTGGCGAAGCCCTACGTCGAAGAGAGACTTCATTTTTAGGTTTTTTTCAACTTTTTTAGATAAAATGAGATGGTAGGTTACCACTTGAACCGGGGTGGGATGGTGAGTAAACAAGTCGAACTCGGACGCATAATGCTTTCGCAGATAATCATATCCAGCCTCCATTTCTGCAGGAAATAATTGAATTCGCCCAGCGTGAAGTTTCTTAAAGTTTTGCTCAAACTGCGTCGCTACCTCTTCAATGTCCAACTTTTCCGATTTTCTTGCTTCCTGGAATTTTTTGCCAAAAACATTCCCTCGCGGTATACCAATGCGAAAGTCACCTAAGTCCTCGTAGCTATGCCAGTCAAAGTCAACCGTCTTCAGGTGAAAAAAAACTTTCTTAACGGTCATTATAGATTCAGAAAAAAAGAAGTTATCTTCTCGTTCGCGTGTTCTCTGAGAGACAGCCGCGCCGTCCCACTCACCCCTTTCTGCAACAATCAAACAGCGCTTCCACGGCATCCAGCCATACTTTACCTTCAGCCCATTGTGCGCAAATGATTCCGTGATAATACGTAGAACCCCTCCAAAGTGTTCAGCCGATTCAGTTTCATAGGGTGGCCACTCATCTACAGCAATACGGACAACATTCGGGTTGCTCTGTGATGTTTCGGCTCCTACAGCGAATCCGGAGGACAAGAGGAGGTATGAAATGAAAGATATCAACAACGTTAACGTGAGCTTCATTTTGCCCTCATTGAGCCATGCAAGGAGTCAAGGTTTACTTGGTCTAAGGAACTATCATTATAGATGATTTAAAACGAAAACCGACCATCTATCCTGGTTAGGCTGCTGATAGTGAGGTATCGTGCAACTCGCTTTGGTCAATTACATTAATTTGGGTAGATGGAATGGTTCGGAATATCGTTGGGGAGGGAAAGTACTTTCTTGCAGGGGAGTACCTTTCCGCTATTAGAGATTATGCAATCAGTAAGGGGATTAGTGCGAAGTCTTTATTAAATGGCACACAAATCCCCATAGATTCATTGCTATATCCACCGTCCAAAATTGGCGAAGAAAGCATGTATCGCCTAGGAAGCAATCTAATCAATGAAGTCGATAATCTCCATAGTGCCTCGATAGAATATGGACAATGTCTAGCGATGAATGCACATGGCCCTTTAGGTTTAGCGATTAGTGGTGCAAAGAACTTAAACGAAGTCGCATTTTTGTTAGTGCAATATATTCAAACAAGGTCGAATTTTATAGAGTTCGAGCTGTTATCTGTAGGTGATTTTGTAAATTTACGCATGAAAGAACATTCAGCTGGAACCTACAAAATAGCTAATCATGTAGAGTTTTTTTATTTTTTTTCGACACTGATAAATATGGCTCTAATTGGCGAGAAACTGCTTAGCAATACACGTTGCAGTGGACGTTTCGTGATCAATATGGATTGCCCACATGTAGAAATTGTACTGGATAATCAACTCAGTAGCATAATTGAGTTGAATTTTTCACAGCCACATATTGAGATTTGTGTACCACGGGAGTGGATGGATATACCATTTTCATCGATTAACTCTGACCTAACTGTACTGGCAGAAGAGCACTGTAAGAAAGAGTTGTCGGAGGCTGGTTCAAAGGGGGTGGTGCCAGAAATCCGTAAAATATTAAAATCGGCACAGAAAAATAAGCCAACTTTGGATGAAATGGCTGCCTACCTACATATGTCAACTAGCAAATTACAAAGAAAGCTAAAAGAACTAAATACAACGTATCAGTCCATCAAGTCGGAGGAGATTGCGTTTGCTGCTAGAGAACTACTTTTGAACAGCAAGCTGTCGATAGATGAAATCGCAGAACAATTGGGTTTCAATAATGCATCCAATTTCTCTAAGTCTTTTAAGGCTTATGAGGGTGTAACTCCCAATAAGTATAGAAAACGACAAAGAACCTTGTGATTGCAAAAGTCTACTTACGTAAGATGACGTGAAATCACCTAAAATCGACTTACTATAACCTTTAGAAATATCATTTTTTTAGCCATATTTATAAGAGTAATAAATTGAGGGTTTAACTCCTAGTATTCTTCATTGCATCAGGTGAGAATATTTCAAAAATATACGTTGAGTGCTATGCGCGCCTTCTAAATAAGTTCCGGGCTGGATTTTTTTTAGCTATCTTTCTATTTTTCAGTAGCTCAAATACGTTCTCTAATGAAAATATTGATGCTGTTCGAATATTCTCTAGCGACCAGTATGCACTAACATCGAGTATGTTAGTGCTAGAAGATGAAACCAATCAGTTAACAATCGATCAAGTCAGGTCCAAACGTTATATCGAACGGTTCTACTCTACCGATATGCCAGTGTTAAATATTGGCCTTAGTGATTCTACTTTTTGGATAAAAGTTTCACTAAGTTATCCAAACGTAGCCCCCAATATCGAAATGCTTAAAGACTGGTATCTGGAGGTTGCTAGCACTCAACTAGATGTCGCAGAACTGTATCTACCCGATTTAGATGAAAAATATATTGTGCAAAGTTCAGATGTACGAACACGGCATAAGAACAGGTCTATCAGACATATCAATAGCGTTTTCCCGATAACGTTACATCTTGGCGAAGAGATAACGCTATTTTTGAAGCTGGAAAAATCCACTTCTATGAGACTACCCTTAACATTATGGACCCCTAAGGGCTTTATAGAAAAGATCGCGATAGAGGAGTTTACCTACGGATTATTTTACGGAAGTATGCTAGTTCTTCTCGTCTACAATGCGTTTCTTTACTTTTCCGTAAGGGATCAAAGTTATTTATATTACGTGCTTTATTTGGGTGGGGTTACCATCTTTGAGTTACTTGAGGTCGGGCATGGGCTCATTCATATTGAGGAGTATTTTGGGGCAATCGATAGAGAATACATTGTATTCATAATATGGGAAATTACACTTGCGTCTGCTTATTTTGGAAAAATATTCATGTCGCTAAAGGAAACTCACCCTAATCTCAATTCTGTATTGAACATGTTTTTGGCGATAGCCATTGCTAGCTTTTTTGTGTCCTTATTGTTTGACTATAAAATTAGTGTAAATTGGGCTGCATCGTACAATTCCATTTTTATGCCGACTTATATAGGTGTTGCTCTTTACTTATGGATTAACGGAAGCGAGAACGCCAAGTACTTTTTTCTCGCATGGATAGCGAATGTAATAGGATTTCTGATATTTACCGGAGTAACTTATCAAATATTGCCAGCAAACGCGTTGACCTTTTCCGCAACTCCTGTCGGAATAATTGTTGAAGCTATAACATTGTCTTTCGCTTTGGCAAATAGAATCAAGAATGAGCAGGCAGGAAGGATTAAATCTGATCGCGATACGATTGAATATATGGCGCGTTATCAATCTGTTTTTAACAATGCCCGGGAAGGGATGTACGAAATGACCATAAAGGGGCGACTTCTACACGCAAATCCTTCTATGGTTGATTTGTTTGGCTTTGAAACGCTTAAAGACTTAATGAAGAGCAATCTTGCAATAGCAAACACTCTATTTGAGGATCCGAACCAACAATTCTATGAATTATTGGAGAAGGGGGTTACAAGCAACACACTTCGCCTACAACATGGTAATAAAAAAACTGTATGGGTGGCACATAAGGCGAAAATTATTAGGGGGGGTAACGGAAAAAAAGCCACGTTGAGGGAGTTGTTCATAATATTACACAGCAAAAACTAAAAAATATCGCGATAAATCAAAGGGAGGCAGAAGTTAGCGAGAAGAAGATTGCAGAAGACTCTATGCGAAAAAAGGGCGAGTTCCTTTCTAACATGAATCATGAAATTCGAACGCCATTAACAGCCATTATTGGATTCAGCGAATCACTCACTGAACCCAATATAACGACGATGGAGAAAATGGATGCAGTTGACGTTATCGTAAATAATAGCCGAGTATTGTTGCAGCTAATAAACGATATACTCGATTATTCTAAACTTGAGGCAGACAAATTCTATATAGAGAAGGTTAGTGTGGAAACGGGAGATACCGTTGAGGGTGTAAAGTCAAAATCACTGCTGTCCCACAGTTTGACATAAAAAAGGCCTAATTCTCGATAAGTGTTACAATACAAGTGCGAACAAACAACGTAATACAAAAGGAAAATTAGGCCTTGG
>MAAL01000034.1 GCA_002163245.1 Gammaproteobacteria bacterium 42_54_T18
ACCACCCCTATGTGGCCGCCCTGATACGCATTATTCCGGTAGAACACCCACTGAACAAAAAACTGGAAGAAGAAGCAGAAAATACGGAAGTAAACTCCGTCCTAAATGAAAGGATTTAACTCTATCACTCCTTAGCATCGCGCCATCGCCTACTTGGACGTAGGCACTTAGAATTTGTTAGGAATACAATTCTGACCGTTCATCCTGAACATAAAGGCGCAGCATGGACGCGGCGTTAATCCTGCTGTAGATAGGCCGAAATTATTTTTTGCACCTTGCTCACGCCATGCTCCAACGCCAGGTAAATATCGTCCATGGTAATCACTCCCTCACTTTTGCCGGCAGCTGGATTCACCACTAAAGCAATACAGGCATATGGGATACTCAGTTCTCGTGCCAGTACCGCTTCCGGCATACCGGTCATACCCACCACATGACAACCATCTTTTTCCAGCCTTAAAATTTCGGCCACAGTCTCGAGCCTGGGCCCCTGGGTGGCGGCGTACACTCCTCCCATTTGTACTTTTTCTTCAATACTATTGGCGGCAGCAAACAGCTTTTCACTAAGCGCGCCATCATAGGGATAACTGAAATCCACATGATCCAGTGGCTTGAACACACCATCAAAATAGGTGTCATCACGGCCAAAGGTATAATCGATAATTTGATCGGGAATACAAATGGCTTCTGCACCCATGGCAGGCGTGATGCCTCCCACCGCATTTACCGCAATGATGTGAGTCACCCCCACCTGTTGCAATGCCAACATATTGGCCCGGTAATTAATTTTATTCGGTGGAAACTTGTGAGGATGGCCGTGACGAGCAATAAACACCACCGGTTGACCATGCAAGGATGCGAAGATTAAAGGCGCACTGGGAGCGCCCAGGGGCGTATCAATCAACTCTTCTCGCTCTATCTCAAGCCCTGGATATTGCGTTAATCCCGTACCACCAATAATGGCGGTCAATGTTGGTTGACTCATGATATTTCTCTTAAATCTTTAATAGGTTATTCCACCACTGGCCCGGGTGTTTCCACATAAACACTGTGGCTTGGAAAGGCAATTTCAGCATCGTGCTGCAGTATAATCTGCCCCACTTCCACGAGGATATCTTGCTTAATCCGGTGGAACGTTTGCCAGTGAGTGGTATGGGTGAAGCAATAGATAAAAAATTCCAACGATGAATCAGCGAAGCGATTAAAATTCACCATTAGGGTTTGCTCGCTGTCGATGTCCACATGATCTTTTAACATGCGCTCGATGTCTTTACAGATGTTTTCTACCTGAGAGAAATCAGAGTAGCGTACCCCAATGGTTTCATAGATGCGCCTGTGGTGCATGCGTTGCGGGTTTTCGATGCTAATTTGAGTAAACACGGCATTAGGCACATACAAAGGGCGCCTATCAAACGTACGAATACGGGTCACTCGCCAGCCAATATTTTCTACCGTGCCTTCAATATTTTGATCTGGACTGCGAATCCAATCGCCTACCTTAAACGGCTTATCTAAAAACACCATTAAGCCGCCAAAGAAGTTGGCCAATAAATCCTTGGCCGCAAATGCGATGGCTGCGCCCCCTACCCCACCAAACGCAATGACACCACTAATGGAAATACCCAGGGTTTGAAACACCACTAATAAGGTCAACACCACCACAGAAATTCGCAGCAGTTTAAATATAATACTAATGGTGGTTTTATCGGACTTGGTTTCCACCACGCCTTTTAATATCTGATTTTCACGTATTCGAATAAGGCGCAACACAAACCAGGAAAACAACCCGGCAAAAGGCAAAGCGACGGTACTGGACGATTCAGGTAAAAGCGCCAAGTCAAATTGCAATTCAAATACATTCAACACGGCCAAGACCGTAAACAACAAGATGCCGTAATTAAGTGGTTTTTCCAGCGCCCCCACCACAGCATCGTCAAACAAATTTCGAGTATGGCCTGCCTTGATTTTTAATTTTTGCACAAGCTTCAGGGCCAAGCCATAAACGACAATTCCCAGCACAAACACTGCCAGGGCCTTCACCCACCAAATTTCCAGCAATTCCAACCAAGGGGTCATGCTAATAACTCCAAATCAGACAGGGCCTTTTTAGCCAGCAAGTAACGTGCATCATTTAAGGGAGCCCCTTGCTCAACGGCGGGTTTGTATTGAGCCAGAGACATTGGCGTTATATCTGCCGCTGCC
>MAAL01000041.1:0-2256 GCA_002163245.1 Gammaproteobacteria bacterium 42_54_T18
CCCTTTGAAAACGGGTCGTTTTTGTCACCCTTTATCGAGAGAATCTTTTCATCCTGATGCTTGATCTCCAAGCCACACATGGCTTCACACAGGTTGCAGGTTCGAAAATGGGTTTTGGTATTATCCGCGTTAGTAGCCATAGTTCTCTCGTGTTTGTTATTGGGTTTTATTGGTTTTATTATTTTTTACTTAATAGCTCATCAAACATTTTTCCAATGTTACTGCTTAAGGTTTCAATGGCTTCTTCCTGTGAATAGCGTTCTCCATGGCAACCTAATATGAGTTCGTGGACTTGCGCGCTGACGCTGTCCAGAAATAGGTGAAGCGTACTGGCTCGCACACAGCGCCCCGATAATTTTAAACCCTGATTAAAAGCCTGTGCCCATTCATCTTGAACCTGCAATAACATGCCGGCTAAACCTGCATTTTTGGCCGCGAAACGTGGGCGGTCTTCAATGAGGCGTTGGAACAGGGTTATATTTTGAAAGGCGGCATCAAATATTAAACGCAAAAATTGGCGGTTGAGGTGTTTAAACTGCTGGTCACTTAATTGGTCCACCTTACTTAGCATGTCGACCACCGCCAGCCGTAATGGCCCCATGTAACGCTCGGTTAATTCGCTGCGTAACTCCTCTAGTAATTCATCCAGATTAGAAAAGTGATTATAAAAACTGGGTTGAGCAATGCCGGCGCCTTTGGCCACCTTGTTCATGCTCACACCGCTGGCCCCCTGTTGGCTGTATAGCCTCAGGGCACTTTTTTTAAGGGCTACACGTGTGTGTGCTTTTGCTTGTTGGCGCAGGTTTGGACTGGAATTCATATCAACTATAGCCTTATAGGTAGGTTAACTATAGGCCTATAGTTAAAATGTGGCAACCGCCTTTCTATATAAGTGAACAGTATTAATAGTGCTTATATTTACCCATAAAATATAAGCATGGAGTGCGGTATGGGAAAGAGTGTGGCGAGTTTGGGATGCACTTGAGACTCTCTCTAGTGCATCCTAAGGGTGGGACTAAAATATCATATCCACGGCAAAGCGAACCAGGGTTGCCTCGGTTTTAAGATCGCTATCTTCGGTGGAAATTAATTCCACTTTAAAAGCGGCTGAATCATGGAAATCATGGCGATAACCCAGGGTATGAGTCATCACATCACGGTCGGTGGAAGTCAAAATTGCTGCTGCGGTTCCTTGCAGAACTGCCCCAGTGGCCTTATTAGCCAGGGCCGAATCGCTTTCTTTTTGGTTACCCGACAAAGAATAGGTCACGGCGCAGGGTTCAAAATTATAGGTGACCGATGCCAGGGTACGGGTTTCATCGGCTGCTAGAATCAGATCGTCAAAGTCGATGCTGGAGAATTCTAGTAAAACACTGAACGGGTAGAAATCCATATTCAAAGCGGCACCGGCGAAGACAACCGTGGAATCTTTAACGGCAACATACTTATCTCTAAAAGCGGTATCCGTATTGAAGAGAGCTACCGTACCGTCAATGGCGGTTGACTCAAAAGAGATGTCACCCTGAGTGTAAATGAGCTTAGTGGTGTAGGCTTCATATTCAAACTGGGCATTGATGCCTACCAATGGTTTGTAATCGGAAACGGTGGCCGTTGGATCATTTGAGAAGGTATCTCGATTACCAATAACGATCATGTACTGAGTATCCATTTTACCTATGGGCATATCGTACAGAAAGCTTAGCCCGTCCATATTGGTAACCTGTGCTGCATAGAGTTCAACGGGGGGGCGAATCCAAGGGTAGGTGTAACCCACTTCTAAATATTCCGAGAACATATAGAAGGGCGTTCTGATACGGCCCATCTTGGCATTGAGCGTGGGAGTGACGTTATAGGATAAGTACATCCACTCAAATTCAGGCTGATAGTTTTCATTGCCCCTGGCAATCAGCTGTCCGGTTACCGTTAATCCCTCTCCCATGTTGGAGGATACCTGTAGACCAAATAGGCTGTTTTTATCGTATTCCAGTTTATTCTCGTAACCCACGTAGGTTTCATCACTATCCAGGGTGGTACCACCCACAAAGGATGCAAACCCCTGAAAGGTAATCTCAGCGTGGCCGTAAGCGGTGAACATCAAGCAGAACGTACTCAATGCTATGACTAATATTTTTTTCATGACTATTCCTCACAAATTAAATTTAAAGCATTGAGTGATTTAAAATTTACCCACAACCTTCACATTGCCGGTCTCGCTGCCACTGGCCACAAAACCAATAATACTTGGGTTTTGGGCCA
>MAAL01000041.1:2403-2586 GCA_002163245.1 Gammaproteobacteria bacterium 42_54_T18
ACGACTTTTCCCCAAAAAAATCCGTTTGATGGCATTTTGGTCAAAGCTATTACTATTGGAGGGGTGAACAATAACGGAGACTTCGGCGTAGGCACTTATGCCTAAAGAAAGCATCAGCATTGCAAAGATGGCACTCATGAATGGCTTCATATTGAATATCCTTGTAGGCAAGGTATGAAATTA
>MAAL01000196.1 GCA_002163245.1 Gammaproteobacteria bacterium 42_54_T18
AGATATCAGACCCAATGAAAGAACATCGCGAGATGATGGCTAAGATATCAGACCCAATGAAAGAACATCGCGAGATGATGGCTAAGATATCAGACCCAATGAAAGAACACCACGAGATGATGGCTAAGATATCAGACCCAATGAAAGAACACCGCGAGATGATGGCTAAAATATCAGACCCAATGAAAGAATATTACGAGATGATGGCTAAGATATCAGACCCAATGAAGGAACACCGCGAGATGATGGCTAAGATATCAGACCCAATGAAAGAACATCGCGAGATGATGGTTAAGATATCAGACCCAATGAAAGAACACCGCGAGATGATGGCTAAGATATCAGACCCAATGAAAGAACACCGCGAGATGATGGCTAAAATATCAGACCCAATGAAAGAATATCGCGAGATGATGGCTAAGATATCAGACCCAATGAAAGAACACCGCGAGATGATGGCTAATATTTCAAGCCCGTTAAAAAATATAGAAAATTTGTTTACCAATAACTTATCGTTTGAATTGATAAAAAGTGTTGCACTTGAAGTTCAAGATAGTCTTAAAGTAGACTCTTATGGGGAAGTCTCGCTTTCATCCAAAAGAATAGTCGCGACCGAGTTGCAAAGCCTATCAGATCAAATTATTCATAACGCTTCACTTAATGAGTCTAATTCTTTAGAAGAGTCTATTAATAATTTAATTAACGAAATTAGGTTACAAAGAGATCCATGGACTCAAAAATTATTAATGTGGTTTATCTGTCCGTTAATAATAATTATTTGTGCATCCGTTATTAATCCTATAGTAGACAATAAAATAAAACCTTATTTAAAAGGTGACAAAAGAACGATAGTCAAAGAATTAAAATCAACAGTAAACTCAACCATTGACAATAAAAATGTTTTAAGTTCTTTAAGGTATGTTTCTGCGAGTATTTTAAATGTGAGATCCTCTGCGTCTAGCAAGTCAGAGGTTATAGGCTATTTATATTTTTCATCATCAATACTGATTATTGAAAAACAAAAAAATTGGACTTTAGTTGAGTGGAATGATCCCGATACTGATGTAAAAGTAACTGGTTGGGTATTTTCTAGATATTTAAAAAAATTCCGATAAAGCTATAAATCTTTTAAAAAGACAAAAAACAGTTGGCTTTTGGTCTTTCTGCACCAATTTTAGCCAACAAGTTTTTGCCTATTAATTAGGCGTTATCGATACAAGACCTAACCTGAATCAACTCTAAACCTCCATCGGTTAATGTCCGCAATGTGGTAAATAGTGTCGTAACACGGCTAATTTTGCCAGAGCATTAGAAATTTTAAGTGTTAGTGTAAGTAGCAAACTGCATTAAAAGGGATTTTAAGCATATGAATATCAGAACCAGAGCTGCTCAAATTAGATCTAGATGGCTAAGAACGGGCTTGCAATGTGACTTTTCACTCGATGAGTTAGAGCCTCTATTTTCAGTTTATGCTGAGAGTCCACGAGGTAAGCTTGTGATTATTGATAAGACACGGGCAATCACCTTAAAAAACCTTCTAAGCTTATCTGCAGATGAATATAATACTTATAAGCTAGATATCAAAGCTCGTAATCAAGCTACAGCACTTCATACAACGTTAAGCCGTTTTGACCAGCCAGTCCTCGTTAGCATTGATGATATTTATCAAATAATTCGAGATAAGCTTGATATCAAGAAAAAGTATTTCACACTCAAAAATGAAAACTCACCAGTAACCATCGATAACCTTATTTTATCCCCCGTGCCAAGATCTGATTATTATCTAAAGCTAAAAAAGAATGCGGATCAAAAAATGATATTCTGGCGAAAAAAAGGGCTTAAACCTAAATTTACTCTTGCTCAATTAACAGAACAAATGGAGTTTGTGGGATATATAATGATTAGTTCTAAAAAAGGGGTTCCTATACGTGATCGGATTAGGATTATCGACAGTAAAGAGGCTTTGACGTTAAATAATATAGAAATATTAGTTAGTATTGATGATGACTCGAGAGTTGGGTTAAGCGTTTAAGTAGCCTTAAAGTAGCTGTGCAATACCATTGGAATATTCTAATGGCGAAATCACCAAATAACGATATTGGATTAAATTTATGAGCACTAGAGAAGAAAAAATAGAAGTTGTTAAGGGGCATTTAGAAACAGCTAAAAATATAGCTTCTCTAGCGGAAAACGCTCAAGGGAAACAGAAAGATCTTATCTATCACTTGATCGAAAATGCTGATAGGGGTTAGTAAAGAGAATTAAAATGATAAAAAAGCCATATGAGTACGCACTTATATTTATAGGTTTTCCTGGCACCACTATTTGAACATATGGTGATTTTATTTTTTATATATGAATTGTAGGTATGGTTTATGAGTATATTTGATGATATTGAAGGTAAGTTTGATGATGCACGTAATGACCATGTTATTAACTTACGTTTCAAGTGCAAAAAAAGAAATAATGAAGCAGCAAGTGGAGAGTTCGCTACATTATTATCTAGCCTTAAGTTGCCTGATAACCCTTACATATGGGATGTTAAATTTGCGATTTGGCTTGCGTTAGGGATAAAAACAGCCCCTGTTAGATTGAATACAGAGCAATCACCTATATTAAATCGTGCTTTTAATAACGCAGCAGATATCCCTATATTGAGAAAAAAAGAAGGTGCTGCTTTATTAGCAAACCTTGGGTTACCTTTGAATTCTACGAAGAAACAATTAGAACAAAAAATCATAGATACTATTAGCAAAAACCCCATGGTTTTTCAAGATAAAACAAAATCTACTAGTAAATTACCATTAGGCACCACAGGAAGGATTTTGCAGTTTTATCAACTTTTAAAGGGAATGTCTCCGGACTATATAAAAAATGCTGTAATAGATTATGAAAATAGAGAGGGAATAATTGAAAGTTATGGAGCTTCGACAGGTTTTGATTTAAAGATTGGAAGTAAATTATTTCCACCAAAAGCTATATTAGGTCTAGCAGCTAGTAACTATTTAGGAGAGCCTATTCTTTCAAGCCATTTTAGTGGTGGTAAAGGGTCTGATTGTTTTAGGTTGTTTGAATTATTTGGGTATAATATTGTGGATAAATATTTGGCCAAAGCTAGAGACGAGTTACTCATTTATTCAGACTATTCCCGACAAAGTTTACATAATATTTTTGATGAAAATACAAAGTTTACAGCGGGCTCTGGTAAGTGGGGTTTACAGGGGATTGTTAGGTTGAATCCTAGTTTAAATGACTATTCTTTCTTAGTTACATTGAAAGGAACCAATGTTTATCATGATAGGTTAAGTGAAGATGGGTATTTGTTTTGGGTGTCTCAATTAAAACAAAAACTATCTGATCCAATGATAAAATCTTTCATAAATTTTGATCATCATAAAAATAGCATATTACTATTTGTTCGACCTACAGAAGATGACAGTTATACGTTCTTTGGCAAAGTTATATTTAGCCGCTATGACCCTAAAAGAAGCGAGCCCGTTAATATTTATTGGGAGTTGGAAAGGAAGCATTTTCCTAATAGAGTGCTCGAAAAATTTACAGGTTACCTAAGTGAACCTATAGCAGGAAGTTCAGCCCCTAGGTTAACCCCTGTTGAAGATGATAATAAAAAACCTAGAAAAACTATAATATCTACTTCAAAGAAGCAGCCTAAACCCAAAAAAGTTGATTGGGAGTCTAAATGGTTAAGACAAAATGAAATAGGAAGTCGAGGAGAATCTCTAATACTGGAGTTTGAGCGCCAAAGGTTGATTGATGCTGACTGTGAATATTTAGCTAATATGATACAGCATGTAGCAGCTGTAGATGACTCAGCAGGGTACGATATACTCTCATTCGACCATATAACTGGTAATCCAATCCAGATTGAGGTTAAAAGTACTACCGGGAGTTTGTATTCGGATTTTTATATAACAGAGAATGAGATAAAAAAATCTAATGAATATGGCTCTAGTTACTGGATTTACAGAGTATATAATCTTGAATATAAGACAGGAAGTAAAGTTAGACGTATACAAGCCCCGTTTGATGAGAAGCTTTCTATAGTTCCAAATACTTATAAAGCACAACTAATATAGTTAGGTTGGTTATGGTGTTACCTTCGAAATAGAGCGGAATACAAACAAAGAGCTAAGGTACAAAGCTCTTTGAAAACCAAGTTACTCATATGTGTTCTTGAGAAATAGGCTTAAACCGCCTATGTATATAAAAAATTATAAAAATAATTATAAAAAATTGAATTGATTTTTTTGTTATGTACCATGTGATGTACCAGTTCGGCGGTTGGTTGTCTTTTAATTGCTTTAAATACAATTTGTTAGGGTGTTAGGTGGAGTCAGCGAGGGGTCCTTGCATAAGTCAAAATGATAAGCTCGCCTGTATTACCAAGATAGAAGAGATCACAAACATTAAAGACATGCCTGCGCCTAAAGATATTAAAAAAATGAAGATAAGCAGTAAACTATTAACAGAAGTCAAAAAAGAACCGATCATCGTTATTAAAAAACGTAGAAAGCTTTCACTGTTAAAATAAAAGCTTATCACGTTTATTAAATTCGTCTATTTAAATGGGTGGAAGGATAGTTCCAATATAAATGAGCGAACTAAACTTATGAAGAGAAAGGTAAAGTGATAAGGGTGATTATAACTTTTGATATTAGCTTTAATTACATAAAAAGTTGAAGGATGTCATGACAAGCCTGAAGAGATTCAATCACGTCTGTTGAAAATCCAATATCTAAAAAATCTTGCAAACATCTGAACTTATCTTCGCTATGTTTATCTATAACCTCAAGTACAAAGTCTTTAGTTTCTTGATTAAGCTCCTCTGTACGTTGAACTATACCTATTATTTGTTCAATCGATACAGTGCTACTATATTGATGTTGAACTGTTCCGATAGATGGCATTTGATGTGGTTCAAATCTTTCAATAAATACTCTTTGCACTGACTCGTTGGCTTTATGTGTCATATTTATATTCTCTTAATAATTACAAGTTATTCATTAACCTAGAGTCACAATAAGAGGCCTTGTGCGTCTTCAGCTGATGGATAATCTCCCATTTTTTTATATTCTTCTATGGCTTCACTTAGATATTGCCTTACTTTATCCGGTTGTTTTAACTCTCTCATTAGCAACGCCAAATTATATTTCGCATCAGTTGATATTTTAGGTAAAAAATCTTTTGCTTCAATTATGACCTCTTTGAATAGGTCAATTGCTTCTTCAATTTTATCTAAATTCCAAAGACATCGAGCTCTCGCTGCCTTAGTAGTAACATTTATTCTTTTTAAACTAGTACAATTAGTTATAGCTTCTACTTTAGTAAACAAGTCTACCGCTTCTCTTAAAAATCGCTTATCTTGCCTTTGAATCCCTATTTCAGTATATAGATTAGCAACGGTACCTAATGAACTAATAGTAACATCACTCGGGCCTAGTATTTTACCAAGAGCATCTGAAGATGTTCTAATTCTATCGGCAAGTTCGAAAGCACTTTTGAAGTTTTTAGTAAATATTTCAATTTGTAGTAAATGAGTTAATGTTCTAACAATTTCTAATAAATTCCCTTTGTTTTCGAAATGATTAAGAATATTATTAAGAATTATTTTGGGTTGTTGATATTCTTGATTCATATACAAAGACAGAGCTAAATTACCTTGAGCAAATATATAGAAGTCATTTTCAGTGTCACTTTTTAATAGGTTGATAGCTTTTTTGGAATGCTGAATAGCTCTTTCTAAATAGCCGATGGTACCTTCTAAACCAGCAAGAAGTGAAAGTGTTTTACCTTCTAAAGTGATATCTATATCTTGATCTTCAATCAACCTTAAGGCGTCATTTAAACTTAAAATTGATTTTCTAAATTCTTCTTCAGATTCAAAGTCTAAACCTCGCTTGTAATGAACATTAGCTTCGTTCAATAAAATATTGAACATATTTTTAACTTTTCCGGTAAGAGTGTTCACCTCTATTAATGAAGTGATTTGGCTCTTTAAGTCAAAAATCTCACCATGAAGTGAGTTACTCACATCTTTAAGAGACTTATTTATATCCTCAAATAATTCAGGCTTTAATGTTGGGTTATTTAATAACATGAGAAGAACCCAGCTGATCCCCTTATATTCAAATTTCACATTGTATTTTGTTTTAGCCCATTGTTTTATTTTATTTAACCTTTCTATTTCGCCTATTTTCCCTTTATGACCAGGTTCAGGGTCGATATTGAATATAATTGTGAACATTACAAGTGGCTGGTCTAGTTCAGAAATAGATTTTTCATGAGCTAAAGTGATATTTTCTTTTATACGATTTTCTTGTTTTAATCCTAGACGGTCATTAAATCGCCTGATTTGCCACCCTTCAATCCCTTTGTCTGTCTCTCTAAACGCATCAAGACCATTCCCTTTTCCTAAATGGTCTTCTATACGATGAGCAGAATAATTTAATACACAAATTAATGAACAAAAATTTTCCCATTCATCTCTGTCGAGTTGCGCTAAATCTGCTATAGATGGCGTTCGGTTATTCATTTATTACCTTTATACTAATTTAGGTCGTTAGTTTGAGTTAATGGTATTATATGCAAGCTTTTCATTAAGCTATTAAAATACATAGGATTCCATTAATTTGAATGTATAGTTGGCTAAATGATCAATAAATTCAATCATTACGTGATATATTTCAATCAATATTGTTCAACAGTATCAGTCATAGTAAATTCCTGTACATCACCAAAAAATGGCTTAATATCGTCTTTAAAAGAAACAATAGAATCCAAGTATAATATTCTCATATTACAAATAGCTCTTGAACAAGCTACATACAATAAATTACGACGTTCTTGAAATTCAGTATTATCGGGTGATTTAAAGAACTCAGGAAAATATTCACGATTTCTACTAAAAGAATTTTCCATAATAATAACTACATTTTTATATTCCAGCCCTTTGGTACTGTGATAAGTGTGATATTTCACAAGTTCACTACTAGAATCACTGACAAATTCATACCATTTAATATAATCTGCTAGATTAAGGTTGATAGCCTGCTTGATTCTGTCAATGCGATCCTCCTCTTTTATCGTACCGCCTCTAGATAGTTCATTATTTAAAAGCTGACAAAAACCATTGAACGTATATTCAAATTCATCAGAAGGAAAAAATTCTTTTATTTTATCTTTAAAAAGACTAGAGCCATCTTTATATAGAAGAAATATTGCAGTTAAAAAATCCTCAAATGTTTTAATTTCATCACTTATTAATCCATTTAATTCTGTGACATAATTTTGAGCATCAAACATTGTTATTGGTATTTTTACTTTTGGTAAAATATCTTCAAGTGTTTTTTGACGTTTTAATACTAATTCACGAAAATTAATTAATCCAAAAATAATACGAATTGCACTATCAAGCTTATTCATGTCTTTACTGATTAATTTCTGAGCCTGTTCATTGAAAAAGAAAAAATTCTTAAAATTGTTGAATAGGTCTTTAAAACCACTTAACTCAGCTAACATCTCATTTTTCAATACTAAACAGTGAACCTCGTCTTCATTTGAAGGTGGTAATTCGCATTTTATGAATTGACTAACCAACTTCGATGAATCATCAGGTCTTACATTTACAAGTTGATGAAAAGAAAATGAACCTCCAATATTATTATCGAAGATACTTTCTTGCATTAACCCATCATTACGAAGAGTATTCGCAATATCAATAATTTCATTACGTGACCTGCGGTTGTATATTTTTTCAATACGAAATAGCCCAGTATGGTATTCATTAAGTCTGTTTGAAACACCATCAGAATATATACTTTGCATTTGGTCGCCAAAGTAGCCTATCAGTATCCCATTAGAATCCTCTCTACCTTTAGCCAATTCAGACATAAATCTAACAACATGTATATTCGTATCTTGATATTCATCTATTAATATATATGGATATGAATCAATAATTATCCGTCTTAGTGTTGGATATTTTTCACATAGGGCTACACTAAACTCCAGAAGAGTATCATGACTGATTGTCATATAATGAAGTCTATCACTGTTAAAATTAGCGTTATATTTAACTTTTTTGTTCTTACCTGATTTAATGTCTTCAAGGCACTGAACAAGCTTATCGCTACTATACAAAAATTTAACAGACTTTTTAAATTTCCCTAAATTTCTATGTAAAGAGTAGCCAAATTTTTCAAGTAGACTATTAAAATCATTAGGTATGTTTTCTGAATTATAAAAAAGAGCTTTTACATCTTCTTGAAGTAAGCATTTAACAAAACTATCTCTATCTCCACTATTAAGCCAATCATCATTAGGACTACCATTAAAAGATTCATTTAAACTAGCTAGTGTTGTTTTTATCTTAATCACATGTTCAATAAGCAAAGCATCTTGATGTAAGAAGATTAGTTCCCATATTCGTTCGTGAATTGTAGACACCTTTACAATGTCACTATTCCCAAAGTTCGACTTAATATTATCAGCTGCGGCATTTGTGTAAGTTATGCAGAGTATATTTTGATTCTTTATTGAAAGTTTTTTCCCATGCTGTTTAATAATGTGTTTTAAGCTTTCAATTAAGGCGTAAGTCTTCCCTGAACCTGCCCCCGCATCGAAGACAAAATGTTCATTTTCATCAATCGCATTATTGATAGTACGCTGAACTTCTTTTTCCTCAGCTAACCTTTTTACAACTTCAATAAGTGGCTGCATATTACACCCCTTTGCTTGGAGATGAAGGGTTACTTAGCCTTTCTTTCAGCCACTTTAAGCCATCATTAATATAATTAGGTAAAGGAGGTGCTTTGCCATCTGAGGTGATAATTTTATAAAGAAGTGTATTTGAAAAATCGCTTTTACTAGAGGCCAATTTACATTGCCATTCAAATGATTTTTTCTTGGAGTTATCTGTATTTTCTTCTCCCTCAGAGCCAACTATTCGCTTATATATATTTGGCTTTAAATCTTTAAGAGTGGCATTAAGAATGTCATTATCATAGTTTTGAAGAATGTAAGCTTCTTCAAAACTTGAAGCTATAAAACCATTTATCGGATCTTTTTGAAAAACCACTTTAAAGTTATCTTTACTAAAATAATTTATTTCATTCGGAAGTAATACACTTTTAGATTCATCTTCATCTAATGGTTCTTCATCAGGCAATACGCCTGTACAAACATATTTATGTAAAACAGCATTTGTTGTTTCATGACCCTCTAAATTAGATATTTGTTTGAAGGTTACGGGTGTTTCTTTACCTTTGTCTGCTTTAGAGCGCTTAATATCGAGATCTGTGATAACTAAACAAGGAATCTTTAATAAATTTAAAAGTGGTTTATATATATGGGCATAAGCGCCTGTAATATTAAATATTGAAATACCATATTTATGTAGCTCTTCAGATTCATTGATATAGTGTTGTAGTAGATGTTCTTCTGTTATTCCTTCAACTAAAATAACTGCATCAGAAAAAAACAGTTCTGATACTTTATATTTAATGTGTTTTTTTAAGAACTTCAGTTCATTTAATCTATTTTCATCTACTTTGGTCGAAAGTTTGCTATTACTAATTGCATTATCATTTAATGTGACGACATGGCTAAAATTTTCTTCGTTGGTTGTTATATAGTTGATGTTATTAAATGTGTTACTACTATGTACTTTACTATTCACAATATGTGGTGAATGAGTTGTGATTAATAGCTGGCTATTGATATTTTTTTTATCGGCATCACCTAATAATACGCTAAGTGCATCATCAATATTTTTAATGAATGATTCTTGCATTTGAGGGTGCATAAAGTTTTCTGGTTCTTCAATACAAATAAGATTCACTTTATCGTGAGTTTCACTTTCATCATATTGTTCAACATAATCAATTATTTGACCTAGTATTTTCATTAAGTTTGAATAACCAAGACCAAATTGATTTTCTGGTATGAAATTATTGTTTTCTTCAAACTCATAGCTAATAAGCTTTTTAAATAATGATTCAAAATCTAAATTAGATCTTAAACTCACGAGCATATTGTTCTTATCTGTCATTTCACTGACTACATTATTTACAGCGTCTTTATGAGACTTGCCAATGTGGTCATCCATAAAATCATTGATTTTTGATATTTCGTCTTCTAGCTCAATACGACTTGTATTATCTTCATCTCTTAGGCGATATTGTACGATCTTATTGAATACTGACGATAATGTTGTATCTCCATCATCTAAATTTGCTTTGATTGTTTTAAGGTCGAATAAATTATTGATGTTAAAAAGAGAACTACTAATCCTTGTACCCTTGATATCAAATATGTGTCTAGAAAATATTGTATTGTCGATTAACTTAAGGAACTCATTAAATTTAACTGTTGTATTTCTTTTTGCGGCAATTGAATATATTTTATATACACGTTCTTTGAAATGTTCTTCTTCTGTAATATAAAATTTAACATCTAAAACTATTGTTTCTTGAACTTTATTATCTTCCACGGGAATAAGATTTTTTAAGTTTTGAACTGAGGTGGTTTTGCTATCAGAGTCTAGTCCAACTTTTAATTTGAACTTCATCACTGGAAGTTCAACTCTTTCAAATTCAAGCTTGTGAGGTTCATCTAAGTCACCATCACTAAAATTAGTAAATATTTCAACGTATTGTTCAAATAAGTTTTTGATGTAACTTAAGTTGAATGTAGCTCCTGTTACTTTTTCATTCTCAATAACTTGTTTAAGAGCTTTAGTTACAGTTGTTTTTCCTGCATTATTTTTACCAATGATAAGAGTTGTGGCACAAGCTACAAAGCTTTTAGATTTTTCTTTGTCCTGACAAGTACTGATCGTTTTTTTATAATCTGATTGAACAAATTCAATTATGTTATTTTTCGTTCCAAATTTTCTAAAATTAGTGATTTCCAAAGACTGCAAATACATACAACATCCTTATTGATACAAAGTTACATTTATTTTAATTAAAATAGCATTATTTAATTCCACTTAGTAGTGAGATAAGTACTTATTTATAAAAGATAAATATTCTTACTTTATAACAGTATTGGTATGCTTATTTTCAGAACCACACGTTAAAGTATCTTTACTGCTATATATTAAGTTTATTGGTGTGGTTAAGAGATTTAAACTACGTTCAATTAACCTAAGTGATGCCCTTCCAAAGTAACACCAGAAGCAAAGCAACCACACATCAAGATGTCCCCCGCTCCTGTTTAACAAAATAATACCTATTAGTAAGAATGACCCACTGAATAAGCGGTACCACAAACGGTACCAAAAAAAATTAAAAATATATTATTGTTAATTAACAATAATATAAAACATACTAACGAGTCCCGTAGCGACCAAATACAGGTTCATTAAGAACCATTAAAGACCCGTAAAGCCTTATAAAACAAGCTTTACGGGTTTTTTATGTCCATTAGCATCCATTCCTGTCCCGTGACATCTGCACTTTTTAGTAGTACAGCATTTATCTAACAAAAGTTGTACTACTAAAATGGCTAAAAAAGTAAATCCTCTTACCAATACACAAGTAAAACAGGCAAAACCTAAAGATAAGATTTATAAGCTATCTGATGGTGACGGCTTACAACTACGTATTATGCCAAACGGCACTAAACAATGGCTGTTAGATTACTTCAAACCTTTCACAAAAAAACGTACATCATTAAGTCTTGGAGCTTATCCAGAAGTATCAATACTAGAGGCCAGAAAGAAGCGAGTAGCATCAAGAGAGCTTTTAGCAAAAGATATTGCCCCTAAAGAATACAAAGATGACCAGCACAGAGAGCAATTGCTTTTAGCTAGCCATACGTTAAAGAGTGTCGCTGAAGATTGGTTTGCCATTAAGAAGACCACTATTGCCGATGTTACCGCTAAAAGCCTATGGCGTAAGTTTGAAAATCACGTTTTTCCTAAGCTAGGTCACAGACCAATAGAAAAATAATAGTCTTTCATGCTCTTTGTGCATTAACTTGATGATAGCGATTAATTCATCAAATTCATTAGCACCGGTTTCTTCTAGTTGCTGCAATTCGTGCCATTTATTGGAATTGGGCTTAAGTGCTAACGCTGAATACCGAACAGCACTTTTAACGGACAAAGGGGATTTAGACGCAATGACTTGTTGCAAGGGAAAGTTACTGACAAGTTCCTGACTGAAGTACCGAGTTAGTGCTAGAGCAAAAGACTCTGAACTATACCAAAATAATTGATGTCTTTCTTGCGGCGACACCTTCTTCTTTTTTGAGCCCGAGGGTTTATTATCAAGGTAAGCATCTATGACAATTTGGGCTGCTTCTCCTTTTGATTTATCTGTGGCAAGGCAGCTTGTAAATTTTTTATCGTAGTAGTTTTGATTATCCACAACCTGTTTATTGTCCTATTGAAATATGTTTTCCAACTCTAGAACCATTTAAATAAAGCCTGGGGTAGGATGAATTTTAAAAGTCCCATTATCCTCTAACCAAGCCAACCTGTAGGTTAAATTCATTACCTTGCAAATATTATCTATCCACTCTATATCAGACCTTGTTGGTCGATGACCTGAGACAGTCCAAAGTTCGTTGCATGGATAACCCTCACCATAATATTTATACCGTAAAAGTTGTCCAAATGACTTCTCTATATCAGCTCTCGTGTCCTTAGTGATTTTCAATTCTGTAAGGACTTTTATCTTTTTATTGCGAGACTCAAATGTAACATCAGCAAAGCTTTTACGTTGATTACAGGTATGGTTTTTATGTATATCTTCTTCCTCTTCAATATTTTTCATTCCTTTACTTTTAAGCCAAGAATGAAACGTACGTTTCAAGTTTTCTTCTCTTTGTTCAGCATACCCTTCTTCTATAGCCTTCCTATAGTGTTTTGCTATAGCTTCAGCTGATTCATCGACTAAAACTTTGAAGCCTTTCCAAGCTGGGGCTTTAGGTCTATTGAACCGAGCGTAATTCATGTGCCTTAAGTATTTATTCAAAAAAGATAAATCTTTTGGGCTGCGTATTCTAAAGGCAACTCCTTCTACCCTATCGTCACCCGCTGATCTAGGCCCGTGTGTCACCTCATATTTTTTGAAATCCTCAGGGACATTCTCGTGATCCTCTCTTATTTTCACCCAAGCGTGTTCTCCAGTTTGACTTCGCGGACGTACACTAAGCATTCCTCTCCCCACAGAGCCAAAATAATAGGCAGGATCTTTAGTATTATTCCATCCACAAAATGGCGTCTCTGTATAAATTGACTCTAGGTACTCAATCGTCATTGTGCATAAAGCAAAGGCTTTCGGGTGCTTTTTTAATTGCTCTTTGGCTGTAAGTTTATCATCCAAATTTCTAGACCTAGACGTTTTGCTATTGTTAATTATCATTTTATTATTATTCCCTTAATTATTGGTATTGATAAATAGAAAAACATTGTTTGCTAGTTATTAACCTTTTAATCAACACCTTACAGCAACTCCCCTTACCCCACAATAAAACTATTAAATTAAATCAGAGCTTCACTAAACAGCCTATATCGTCCCCTTGAAGCATTAAAAATGACCATTACTACAAACAATTAATCTTGTAATTTATTTACTTATTTGAATTAGCCATGTTATTGCATCAGTAATAGTGAGTTGTTGAAACTTAATTCTAATAAAGGTAATTGCATCAGCCTCTGAAATATTGCGAGCATTCTCTTTTGGCGTATCTGTGATAGTATCCCGACGACTATCAATCCTTATTTGTACCCACTCTTCAACTTCTCCTTCCACCCAAGCAATTGCCCTTTCTCCTAAAGATATAGACATAGGAAAGCGTCCTTCTTCCATAAACTTGTAAATTGAAGAGCGACCTAGCCCACTGTGTAGTGGTCAACTAATTTTGGCCATAGATTGAAAGATATGCTTTTTTGATGAAGGTTTTTGTCATTGAGTCGTTCAGGCTGAATGAGAACTAAGCCACCATTGTCGCCAGTCACGAAGTTGCATTGGGATGACTTCAAAGTGCGGTTTATAGACATTAACTTCAAAG
>MAAL01000051.1 GCA_002163245.1 Gammaproteobacteria bacterium 42_54_T18
TGCTCACTGGGAATCAGGGCTGTATAAGTTAAAAGACAATATATATATTAAAAAGCCAGCCTTCGATGCATTCGAACAATTTATGGGGGATTATTCTAACTAGAGATAACTCTTTACCAACCTACCAACATGCTGTGAAAGCGCCACGGCAACGGCGCCTGGCAGAGTTAACTATCTGCTGGCGCCTAAATTCTTTTTGCTGGAGGCTGCTGGAATGCTGCGGTAGACGTCAAATCCACAGCCATGGCCTCTACCACAACGATTAATCTCCCCTTGCATTAGCCGTATAACTGGAAATGGTTTCCGTTAACCTTTCTGCAACCGAGTTAAGCTCAGTCATATTAGATTCCATCACTTGCACCATATGGTTATTATATTCACCAATCTCATTTAGATGTTCACGTATCTCTGAGATACTGGCACTTTGAACTCCCTGTATTTTTGCACATTCAACCACTTCACTTGATAGCATTGTTATTTTTTCCACACAAGTTCGTATTTCAAAAATAGAATTCTTAGCAGTATCCATTTGCGTTGACAGCACATCGGTACTATTAACTGTCGTTTCCATTTTTGTATCTAACTCATGACCAATCTTATAATTTTCTTGTAACATAACCGCTATTTGATCTGCAGACTCTTGTGTTTTTCTAGCCAAAGATCTAACTTCATCCGCTACCACGGCAAAACCTCTACCACTATCTCCTGCTCTCGCAGCTTCTATGGCGGCATTTAACGCTAACAAATTTGTTTGATCGGCTATTGTTTTAATCACATCAATCATCGACAACATCGAATCGCCTTTTTTTGATAGATTGACAACATCTACTCGCAAAGTGGTAATTTCCCCACCTAAGGCATCTGATTGATTGCTCAACAGCCCCATCGTTTTGACACCTTCTGTAACGGTTCCCCTTGTGTTACCCACCTCTACTGACGACTCGGACGTCTTATCAATAATGTTATCAGTATTAGTTTTAATATCATCGCTGGCAGAACTAATACGGTCAGACAATTCAAAACCTTCAACAATATTAACAATAACCTGTTCAATTACTTGATTGGTATCCTCAATCTTTTTACACAGGGCATTGGTTTGTTGCTGAATAACTAAAACTGTATCACAAAAATTAGACAGTAATTCATTAAAATAGGTTGCAGCTTCTCCCACCTCATCCGACAGCTTCACATCAATTCTAGCGTTGAGGTTACCGTCCCCTCGCGCTACATCAAATAACACATCTCTAATTTTATAAATCGGTTCGATAATGTATTTTCCGCTAAAATACATGCATAAACCGGCAATTATCAACGACAGAGCCAACACCAAGAAATTAGTTTGTGAAGAGACATTAATACTGTTAACTAAATTCTCTCGTGACCCCAGGATTTCCTGTCGACTTTCACCTATTAACACTTTTAACGACTCATCTAAATCCTTAAACAATGGGATAAGACGTGTTCTAAAAACAAAATTATCTCGCTTCCAATCATCCGCTTTATGAACACGAAGCATCTCATTTAGGTGCTTAATGTATAACGTCTCTTGCTCCTTTATTTCTTCAACAAATTCGATGACATCATCATCCATTTCATCGTCGGCCATTAATTCACCCGACTTTTGCTGCACTCCTAGCGTATATAACGACACCTCGGACAAATTTCTTTTATCCCGCAGCGCTAGGTAGTTTCTAGCCTGGCTAATCAACATAGCCCATGAATAACGTAACTCCTGCGTCTTACTAATAACCTCTTCGAACCCTCCGTCTTCATCTTGCAATACTATTGTTTCCTGCAACATATCGTTCAGCAGATTCATAATGGAAGTAGAGATAGGGTCTAGATGATCAATGGTGATTTTTAACGCGGGCAAATTGGCTTCTTTATCTTCAACATAGACAAATATTTCTTTGCTTATCTCATCAGATTCATTGAGCAAGCTCATAATATTACCGACAGTTTCAGTCTCAACATCAGACAGCAACATACCATCAAATAGAGATATTTTGTCTCTAGCAAACCGAATGGATTCAAGGTATTTTGATTTCTGATTCAATTCGCCCGACAACATATAACCGCTTAATGATGTGAGCCCAGAACGAATATTACTGGAAACTTCTAATGCGTTAATGATCTTTGGTTGACTTTCTTCAATGACGCTATCAATACTATTTTCAATGTAAAAAAAACTAACATTGGTTACAACCACATTAATTATAATGGCAAGAACAACCAACCCGTAACCGGACCAAACCTTTCCCTTTATACCGAAGCTCATACTAATTGACAGTAAAGAACGTCGAGAAAATAAAATCCCTATCTTTGATATTACTGTGGCATTTTGAGCACACCTCCGTAACAACAGGATCACCATGCTTCCCTTCAATTAACAATCGTCCATCACTGTCCGTCTGAAGATAAAACCAATCCCCGTTTTTCGTATCATAACCCGCCGGCATTTTCTTCATAATAGTCAATGATTCTGGTTCACTAGGAAGAGAGTTTTTGCTGGCATAGTTTTCCTTAATAATAATGGCACCAACCGGATAGTCTTTATAGTTGATTTCAACCTCTTCCTCTTCTTCGTCCTCTTCATCCATATTGATAAATTTAAGATACTCAAAATAATTCTTTTTATAAACCCCATTATCAAATCCAGCATACACCACAACAAAATTATTCCAATGTAACCCGGAAAACTCAAATCCACTAAGCCTTTTAAGGCGCGCACGATAGCCCCCAAAGTCTTTTTGGTACTTGTTGGGTATCTTAAACAGGTCTTTTGCAAAAGGATTAGACTCATCTGAAAATGAAGAAGAAGAAAACACCAACAAAACAGAGAAAAACAACCCAAATAAACATTTCATCCGAACCGCCTACTTTACTCGTGAAACAGTTAATATCGCTTTCTTTTTCCCTTTCCTAAGAACAATTATTTCTTTTGACTCACCCTCGGCTAACTTAAGTGTTGCCACATCATACTTTGGAATCATTAGTGACACTTCCGTTAACTCGTCAGGTACATTTTCTAGGACGAAGGTATAGCTTTTAACTTTTTTTTCAAATTCCAAAACCTGATAAAATGACGTTGGACTGGTAAAAATATAGGACTTCATTTTCGGATGAATCTTACAGCCATAACGAACCAGCAGTTTCTCTTCCCAAGTAACATCGATAACCTTCTTCCCTGCAGGCACCATCAATCCAACATCAAATTTCACACCACTAAGAGAGTCATTTGAATAGATATTATGATCAATGGCATCAGAATTCCTAAAACTTACCGCTCCTCCCTTCCCTCCTACCACAATTTTCTTTGTAAATTTTTTATCTAGCTGATCCACGCTGGCCCCAACTATCAAAGGTGCCTCATAACCCTCGATTGCCTCCATATAGACAACACCTGCAAAAGACGCTTTTTTCATAAAAGTCAGCTCTCCTGTGATAGTATCGGCATACGACAGCGTGGAAAACAGAGTAACAACTAAACCAATAAAACAACCCATCTTTATTTTTTTCATCAGCTTAAAGCCTCCTTTACTGTCACGGTATTTTTGGTCGTTTTATTTCTAGTGGGTCGGTTAAAGCCCCCAAAAATGCAACCAAATCTGAGACTTCTTGCTCGGTCAAATTTAGCTTTTTTATTTGTGAGGACTTGTTCGTATCCTGGTCCCCGCCACGATTGTAGAATTGCACGACACTTTCCAATGAGCCTTCAGAACCATCATGCATATAGGGCGCTGTAAATATCACATTTCGTAATCCAGGCGTTTTAAATGCGCCGCGCATATCTTTACCGCCAGCAACACCTTCCCGTCCTTTATCATCTCCTTTTAGGCCAATATTATGGAAGGAGTTATCCGTGAAATTCGCTCCATCATGACATGCCACACAATTGGCTTTACCTTCAAACAATGCCAGACCTCGTACGGCCTCAGGCCCCATTGCCATTTTATCCCCTGCCAAGTATTGATCAAAAGGTGTATTCATAGCATTTAATGTGCGCTCAAAGGATGCAATGGCTTTACCGACATTAGCCTTATTTATACCGTCACCATACACGGCCTTAAAAGTGTCTTGATAATATTTTACCGCTTGTAATCGAGGTATCAATTTTTCTAGCGGGAGATTCATTTCACCAGCTGCCTGAATCGGACCCAAGGCTTGTTCTTCAAGAGTTCCTGCTCGTCCATCCCAGAAAAACGTCACGTTCCATGCCAAATTATAGATATGCGGTGTATTCCGACCAAGACCACCACCCATAGTACCTAAACCCGTTGCAAGACCATCACCAAAGCCTAAGTCGGGATTATGGCAAGTACCGCAAGACTGCTTCATATTTAATGATAAGCGTGGATCAAAAAACAATACTTTCCCAAGCTCTACTTCTTTTGCAGAAGGCGCCTCTTCTTCCGGATAATCAATATCATCCAAACTGGGCGTCGCCAAATCTTCTGCGTAAGCCTTTACACCAAACAGCATAACCATTGCTATCAATACTAACGATAATCTAGCCATCATTCCTCTCCCAAACAATGTCGTCTAACCTATAAGATTAGTGGAATTATCTAAAAATCACAGAAAAATAGGTCTATTAGATATATTTAGTTAGAATTTTTATGATGATAAATTCTAGTGTTATGTCTTTTTTTCATAACATCTCAAGTGTCAAAAAAACACTAAAAACTGGTTTTTACCGCCAATCATGCAGACCGTATTTCGCCAAAATACTCTCGATTCTATTTGTCTTTCTAATTACCGCCATCTTTCTATCGAACAATTCAATCAAGCTATTTGAACGCTTAGTGTTAGTATTGGCAAACGCCATATACAAATTCACTGTACTCACGCAACCTGCATTTTTAAAATCTTCACTCATACCCATATTTTTTAGCTGAAACTCTGTTTCTGTTTTGGTATAAACAAAGGTATTAACCCTGTCAAAATTTAGCATATTAATCGCGCGCTCAATAAAATTTGAAAACGTTAAGTAAATAAATATTTCTGGGTGTTCTGATATATATTGATCCAGATGCAATAGTGAATTCCCCTTAACTATTATCACCCTTCTATTTTGAAACGAAGGATTTTTATCTTGGTATTTCCATGGATCATCTTTATCAACATAAAAGCACGTTGCTTGCTGGCCCAACTCAAATTCGGGATAAAGTAATGTTGGCGCTTCAGATTTAACCGGTGATAATAGCGCGTCAAACAGGCCCCGCTCAACCTCTCGAACTGCTCGCACCCAAGGCATAAAATGAAAAGTAATGGTTACCTCCGTGTCATTAAATACTTCCTGTACTATTTCTCGGATAAAGCCCGGCTTGCTAGAATCGACACAAATTGCAGGGCACCAATCAATTGTGGCGACTTTTAGGGAGATGTTTTCTGAATCCTCACCTTTTGCATCGGAAAAAGATGACAAACAAATTAAAATAGGGATTACAAATAACATTAATGATTTTCGCATATCACTAACCTAAGGCACTAGTAAGTACCAAAAGTATAATCTAAAACCCTTAAAAATCTATCATTACCACGCTATCCGCTGCATTACTCTCTATTTTCAAGACTGCTGTTTAGCTTATATATCCCGGTAGGAAATGGGTGAAACGCCACTCCATTTCTTGAATGCACGACCAAAATTAGATGGGTCGGAGTAACCCAATAGATAGCCAATTTCCTGAATCGATAGCGCAGACGTTTCCAGATATTGTACCGCAAGCCTGTATTTAAGCCCATCCAGTATCTCATTAAAACTGGTACCTCTTTCCAACAACCGACGCCGTAAAGTACGAGGAGACATCACCAATTCACCCGCTATATGTTCGAAGCTAGGAAATCCACCCTGAAACCTAAGCAGGTTTTGTTCAATACGCTTTTCAATCGACACGGTCTTACCGACGGAGGCCAACTCCTCCTCACAACGTTGCGCTGCTTGCATATGAACATTCTTATCAGCCATTACTAACGGAGTATCGAGACCAATCGCCGGGTAATGTAAGCGAGTCACCTCTGAATCAAACACAACGGGGCAGCCTAAGATTGGCTCAAACATCAACTGATAAGCCGGCGGGCTAAAGGCAAGCTCTACTTTCTTTAAACTCAACTGACGGTTAGTAATAAAACTGATGACCGCCACCAGTCCAGTCACCACTGTTTCCAAATAACTGATCCTAATTGCCCCTAGAACATAACGCTCGTTGAACGTGATGACCAACTCGTCCGACCGCTTTTCCAAAGTAAGCGCCGCCAACGGCGTTCGAGTTTCAAAATAACGAATCGCCAAATCCATTCCCTGCTCTACATTTGCACTACTGAGTATCGCCTGGCTCAAGTTACCGTGGGTCATCACCGTCAGTTGGCTGCCTAAGTACAACCCCAAAGCAGGCTCTTGACTCTCTTCTACTGAGGCCAATATTAACGCGCTAAATTGCTGATAACTGAACTGACCGTCTGGGTCATTCAATAACTCAGCACTAACACCACAACTCTCTATTACTTTCGTTCGGCTACCTCCCCTAGATTCCACAATATCTAGTAGGTGTCGCATATAACTCACAGGCAAGAACAAAGAATCTAGGTTATCTATATCAGGCATAACAAGCACAAGCTCTCAATGGGTATTCTCGCCAGAGTAACCTATTTAGCCCGTCATGGCCAAAAATGACCGATCGATGGTGCATTGCTGATCTGTATTCAAAATCAGATTCCCCAGATACTACTATCACACCAAACGCATCCAATAGAGCATTCAGGTTATTAGAGCGCACTGAGAGGTTTTCCTATGTTTATGATGTTAAAAGAAAAATTCGGTAAAAAACCACGAGCTGTCACCATTAACGGGGACAACCATATCGTGACAGAGCCAGGAGAAACCATCCTCCAAGCTGGCTTACGCCAAAATGTACGCCTACCTCACAACTGCCGTGTTGGCGGTTGTGCTGAATGCAAATGTAAATTGGTCAGCGGTAAGGTAAAAGAGCTCACTGAAAGTGCCTATATTCTGTCATCTGAAGAATTGGATGATGGTTACATTCTCGCCTGCCAAAGCGTTCCTAAAACCGATATCGAGATCCAAGTCAGCCGCCTAGAGACAAACGGCCCCAATCATGAGGTGAAAAACCTCAAGGGCGAAATCGTTGGCCACGATCGCCTTACTCACGATATTGTACGTATCGATATCGCCCTGCCAGAGCCATTAGCCTACGCCAGCGGCCAATATGCACAACTCAGTTTGCCCGGAACCATCGGCCAACCTCGCGCTTATTCCTTTGCCGCTGCCGCATCTACCGCCCAAGAAAGTACATCGGTAAGCTTCTTTATTCGTGCAGTGCCCGGCGGTGAAATGTCCAACCATATGCAGGACGATACTGTCATCGGTAGCGTTGTTAACGTTGAAGGTCCTCATGGCGACTTCTGGTTGCGGGAAGCAGAGGAACCTATGTTATGTGTGGCTGGAGGCAGTGGACTAGCACCACTTAAATCTCTATTAGAAGAAGCCGCAACGCAAAACATCCAACGCCCAGTCACATTTTTATTTGGTGCCCGTACCCAAGCTGATCTTTACTGCGTTGCCGATATCGAAAGACTCGCTAACACATGGCCAATTGACTTTCATTTTATTCCCGTACTTTCTGACGAACCAGAAAATTCTGATTGGCAAGGTCTGCGTGGTTTTGTTACCGATGCAATAGAGGGCCGTGTCGACGGCAACGAAAAAGTCTATATGTGTGGCCCGCCACCAATGATTGACGCCACCGTTGCCGCACTACAACCGTTTGGCATCCTTGCAACGCAGATCTACTTTGATAAGTTTTTAGATCAGAGCCACACCAGCGCCGTCGCATAACTGTTTCTACTGAGGAGAACAACCATGTTTCATTATATTAAATATACCTTATTTCATGTGCTCGCCATCCCCTTAATAATTGGCTTAACCATAGGTGGTAACGGCCTATATTTAGGTTTTATTTGTACCGCTGGTATCATCGTATTTGGAGACTTGTTTCTCGGCGATGATGACTCTACACCTGAATTTAATAAAAGTGGAATATTAACTTTACAGCTCTGGGTATCACTGCCTTTGATCATATTCGTCAATTTTTTACTTATGTGGTCCATCTCTGATAGCGACCCTCTAAGCTATGGTGCATTGATTGAGTCCTTAACAGGCCATGATGCGTTAGCAGCCAGAGCAAACAATACGATCCCTGGAATCATTGGTGCAGTTTTAGGATGCTCACTGCTCTCAGCAATTGTAGGCACCATTGTCGGTCATGAACTGACCCATCGTACCTGGGATCCTATATCGCTATTCATTGGTCGCTGGTTATTGGCTTTTAGTTGGGACACAGGCTTTTCCATCGAGCATGTCTACGGGCATCATGCTTATGTAGGATCTACGGAAGATCCAGCAACAGCACCTAGGGGACGCAATGTATATCAACATATTGCAATTTCCACTTACCGCGGAAACTTAAGCGCGGCAAAGATTGAAGCGCAGCGTTTACAGAAAAAGCGACAAGGCGTCTGGTCCCTACACAATCGATATATTCGCGGTCTAATGATGTCGCTCGTACTGGAAGCTGGAGCGTTTGCCTTAGCAGGATGGGAAGGTGTATTGATCTTCACCGCTTCCGCACTAATTACTAAATCAATGTTAGAAATGGTTAATTTTATGGAGCACTACGGTATTGTTCGCAACCCAAAGTCTTCCGTTCAGCCTTACCATAGCTGGAACAGCAACAAACGCTTTAGCAGCTGGGGAACCTTTAACTTGACTCGACACTCACATCATCACGCAGAAGGCGATGTACCGTTTCATAAATTAAAGCCCTATGCCGACGCTCCAATGATGATAAATGGCCTACTGACTACGATGTTCTTAACTCTTATCCCACCACTATGGAATGCATTAATGATACCTAAGGTTCTAGAATGGGACAAAAAGTACGCCAGCAAAGAAGAACTTATCCTTGCCGATGAAGCCAATCAGCGAAGTGGCATAAAGGGATTTCAAGAAGTATCTTACACGAGCACGCTAAAAGCAGCGGCGTAAATAAAAATAAAAAGCCCTGATATCTCAGGGCTTTTCTCGTTTAACCCTCAATGAACAGCCCACCCCAGCACGAATCCCGCCATAACCTCACCGTTGATTCAACATCAGTATCGCCTGCAAATTGATACATCCTTCTTTCTAAGCTAGCGTTATTAGATAAGGTCAGTTTATCGCCGTATACGTCAGCAGGCAATTCATGAATTGGTTCAACAACTTATCTATTGGAAAAAAGCTATGGCTATCCACCGGCTCGTTTTTCCTATTCCTTAGCCTTATTTTATCCGTGAGTTTATGGGTGTCCTCACAACTCGCAAATGACGTAGATACCCTGGCAAATCAATACTTTATCGCCAACGAACGTTTACTCGAAGCTGACACCCACTTATACCGCGCTGTTTCTGCGGAACGCACCTTACTTTTTGTTAAAGTCGGCTCGCCTCGCTATAACAACCTAAAAACCTATCATCAACAAAATATTGAGACGGCGGTAACAAAGCTTAAAGAAGTAGACCGCATATTATCGACCACTGATATTAGTAACAAACTACAACCCTATCAAGGGCTGTTAATGGAATGGCAAGATATTACAAAAAACATTATTTCTCTAAGAGAATCAAACACTAGAGGATCCAGAAAAGAAGCAATAAACCTTAGCCTAAATGGCGCAACACAGTCCTTCGCCGTTATGCATGACATACTTGACGCCAACACGTCGGTTCTTGCTGATACCATCAACACTGTCGTAATTGATGCCAACAAACACCGCAGTAATAGCACGTCGCTCCTCGTTGGTGTTTTTATTGTCGTTTTATTCTTAGGGTCACTATTAACACTTCTTTCGATCAATGGGATTGCAAAACCAATAACTGAACTCACTCGCCGCTTACAACAAATTGCTAGCGGTGATGGCGACTTAACGCAGCGGCTTAACACCGGTAGGCTCGATGAAATTGGTGAAGTTGCCCTGGCTTTTAATCAGTTTGCAGAAAAACAAGCCGCTCTTATTAGGCAAACAAAAAATGCAATGGATGCGTTTCTTGAAAAGATGTCGCATATTGGTGGAAACATGAATTCATTAAGAAATTCAACCCAGAACCAACAAAAAGAGAACTCACTCGTCTCAAATTCTGTGGAGCAAATGTCAGCGGCTATAAATGAAGTTGCCTGTATTGCAGTAAAAACAACGGATACAACCAATATCACCGGAAAATTAGCCAAAAAAGGCCAAGACATTGCCTCCGAGTCACTAGACTTCATTAACAATATTACTGACAGTATCGACAACACCTCCAATGTCATTCTCGATCTTGACAGTAAGTCGCAAAACATCACCTCTGTATGCGCCAATATCAGTGAAATTGCGTCACAAACCAACTTACTATCTCTAAATGCAGCCATAGAAGCTGCTCGAGCGGGTCAATCAGGCCGAGGTTTTGCCGTTGTTGCAGATGAAGTGCGAAACCTTGCGATAAAAACGCAAGAGCTGACTCAACAAATCAATACAAGTATAGAAGACCTTAATCAAGGCTCTTCCAAAGCTGTCGTATCTATGCGCCAAAGCCTTGATGATTCACAAATACTACGAGCGAAAGCCAATGAATCAGGAGACGCGTTATCTGCTATCACGAATTCTGTTGACGAGGTTATTTCACTCACATCGCAGCTCGCAACTTCATCAGAGGAACAAGCCGTAACCTCTCAAAATGTCGCGTCCAGCGCATCCAACCTAAATGAGATGGCTGACGATTCTTATCATTTAGCAGAAAACACCTTAAATGAAGTGCAATCTCTCAAACAAGTTGCAGAACAAATGAACCAGCTACTAACTCAATTCAAAGTTGACCCCTCTTCCTAAAGGCATCTTATATTAAAAGTATCTACGCGAAAATTTTCTCAGGACTAGTGGAGGTTAAAAACGATGTTTGTCATAGATATTATCGCGCCATTCAATTAAATCGCCAAACTGTTTGATTAACTGGTAGTCTTTCCAGCATTCTCGAGTGGCATCATCTAACTCAACGAACTTATTAGCGCCGGGACTGATTGCTTGAAAGATAACGGCCGTAGTAATGTCGGCGTAACTGAACTGATCTAAAATATAGCCACTACCCGATTTCTCCAGAGCAGATCGTATTTTATTCAGTCCATCGATGAGGATCTGGTCGTGGTCAGCGGATTGTAACGGGTATTTATTTTCGAAATAGTTTAACGCGTAGCGTGATAAGGGCAGAAATAGTGGCTTTACGCTAGTGGGAATAGTCGCAGGTAAATTATTTAGCTGTAAGTCTCTGCTCTGTTTCATTCTCGGGTTTGCGCGAACACGAAGGATATCAAGTATGCTCTCGCTGAGTTGGTTCCATTCATTAATTTCATCAATATGCTCGGCAGGGAAAAGGTTCTTACGCTGCGCTAATCGGCTAGTGTTTGCATGAAGGGAAATGCTAAGAGAATCCCGAAGGATCTGGCTTTTACCGGTGTTATTGGCGATTGCAACGGGGATTGTCAGCTTGTTATTGAAGTTTCGAGACAGCCACCGTACATATACGGTCGATATAAGTGGTGTCACTGCTGTCCCACAGTTTCATAACATCGACAACTGTTTGTTTTTATCTGGCTCGTCATCAATTGGTGGCGAGAACAAATCGTACAAATTTCTTCGATCAAAAAGGTTC
>MAAL01000001.1 GCA_002163245.1 Gammaproteobacteria bacterium 42_54_T18
AGTCACACAAGCACTAACAAATAAACTACTAAACAGAGCCACAGCTAAACTAATATTTTTCTTCATTATTCTATCCTAGAAATATGTATTAACACTTCAATACTGACTTAATTATGGAGTTAAGTATATAAATACATCCAATTAAATTCTGCGACAGAATGTAATATAAATGAACTAATTTGATCAGTAAAAACCTCACTACAACCTCTTTAAACAAGATATGTTCTAAGTATAAACAATCAACTTATCCAATGTGAGAATCTTTAAAATGTCTGCCCTCTATCGTTAAGGAAACTTTAATCGTTATCAATATGCGTCTTAATATAATCTAAAAAGACTCTTATTTTTGGTGAGACAAGTTCTCGTTTTGAATAAATAGCATACGTTGAACTTAGACTTTCATAAGGACTAAATGTGTGTTGATCAAGTATTTGTATTAATGAGCCATTTTCAAGTTCACCTTTGACTGCCCATTTTGGCATTAAAGCAAGTCCGGCATGATTTAGAATTAATTGTTTTTGACCATTTATCGAACGAATAGTTAAGCCACTTTTCATTGCTAATTTTATTGGCTTTTCATTCATGAGAAACCAATTTCTCCAGCCAGCATATTCGTAACGAATACATTCAAAATCAATCAGTTTAAAAGGTGAGTCAGGTGATCCATTATCTGCTAAATATTGTGGGCTGGCACATAACAAAAAATCATTACTGGCTAATTTAAGTGCAATTAAATTAGAGTCTCGTAACCGACCAGTCCTTATTGCAATATCAACATTTTCTTCAACCAAATCTACAACTCGGCCTGTCATTTCTAGTGATAATTTTATTTCAGGGTATTGTGCAGTAAAAGAAGGGATTAATGGCAAAATACAACACTCAGCGAAACCAACAGTCATGCTAATCTTTAGATTGCCTTTGGGCTTTTGTTGCAAGTCATTCACTGCACGGTTTGCTTCTTCGAGATCCGAGACAATGCTCCGTGAGTATTGGTAGTAGGTTTCACCTGCCTCAGTCAGCCCTATATTACGACTGGTCCTGTTGAGTAATAGTACCCCTAATTCTTTTTCAAGAGCAGTTAACTGTCTCGATATAGATGAAGGCTGAATATCAAACATACGGCTTGCTTTAGAAATACTACCCGCTTCTACCACACAGTTAAAGTAGTGAAGCCTAGTCAACATACTCATTCTGCTTTATCTCGTACTTTTAAATAATAACTAAAGAATAAATCATCCATGCAAAAAAGACAAAGCAACTTTGTTTCGATCAATATTGATTGCTTACCTTGCAAACATTAAAATGAACGAATGAGTATTTCAGGATATTTAGAGTATGTGCAAAAAACCCGATTGTGTTAGTGCGATGCAAAACCTCATTACCGAAGTACGAAAGGATTTTCCTTTTAATGTACCTGAGGCAAATATTTGCGGAATTTCTTGTATTGGTTGTCCTAAGAAGTTGTTAGAAATTGTCGATACTGAACTTTGTGAATGGGAAGCAAAACTTAGCGATGAGGTTGTTCCAAAACTGGGTGAAATATCGAGTTTGGGGAAACTTTGCAAAAATGTAAGACGAGGCTTAAAAAGAAATGGCTTGGTAGATTAATTCGATTTTTTTATTTGCTACAAGCAAGTTTAATGCTTTATCCGTAAAGTAAACTGTAGAAAGCAAAAAACTCACCGAGGTGAGCTTTTAGTATAATAAGCAAATTTAATGTTTTATGCGTAGGATAAATTGTTTAGTACAAGGCGCTGTAAACGAAGCATAGTCTTTTCTATGCGAGTAAAACAGTAACGATGTAATTAACTATTTAGACAAGCATAAATTACATCATACCGCCACAACACTGTAACTCACTAATTTTAAATAAAAATAAACACCTGTAAAATAAAGTACCCTGCATTATACCCTTGAACTACTAGCGCTCTTTAATAACTGGATTGTTCCCAAAAAATTCAATATAACGGTTAAAGTTTCAATAGCCATAACTGGCTTTATTTTATCAAAGATAGCATGGAAAAATCAGCTTTAGGCTTAACAAGGCTATATTAAATTAGGGCATTTACTCTATGGCGCATATCGCCCCCATGGCGAATTAGAAAGCTAAATCGAAAACGCACCCTCCAGACGACTTGGAAACCTATAAAACGATGCTCAGTTTCACTCAACTAGAATAATTAAGTTTCACTCGGTTAAGAAAAATTGCAGAAATGTATACACATTACGCATTACGCAGTTTTGTTTATTTCTTCACTTTCTTCACTTTCTTCCTCCAATTATAATTCCATCATTGAAACAACAAAGCTTTTTCCCTCAATTGGAGCATCTAATGATATTGGATTTTAACTCTACGGCTAATGACGTTTTAGCAGACGTTTATTATAGAGCATAAATAAAGTTAACAAATAATATATCTAAACCATATAAATAAAAAACCCACCTAGTCGGTGGGCTTTCCAATTTTATCAACAGTTATTCTGGAATGTCTATATCATCAACCACTGGTAATATTAACCGCGAAGCATTAAGGGCATCATGCAAAATCACTTGCTTAGCAACCATAGTTTCTGAGGTTGTTTCATTAGAAGCGCCAGTATTCAAATTACGGGCAAACTTAGGAAAGTTTGAAGAGCTAACTTGTAAACGAATGCGATGACCAATAGGGAAAACTACTCCGGTATGACCAAGGTTAATGCTGTATTCGTAAGTTTTATTAGCTTCTATTAGTGTAGGTTGGCTTTTTGACCCCTGTCGAAGACTCGCTCGTACCGCTCCATCAAGGATATTATGCGTTGAACCGTCAGGGCGAACATCGACTAATTTAGCCATAAAATCAGTATCCATGGCACTCGACTTAGCAAATAACTCAACCGTAACCTGCCCTATAACAAATAAAGGCTCTATAAGCGGTTCAGAGGTATAAACCAATACATCGTCTCTGACTTCAACCTCTGCTTGTTCAACTGCACCTGATTGTGGTCCACCAGTAAAATCTGTGAAACAACACAAATTCCCGCCCATTGTTGGTACAGGGTTAAGTGGGTCATAATCAAATAGATCAGCGGCAAAACTTGTATTTTCTACTATACCACTTTCAGTTATGCCAGCATCACGTGAGTCAGGTGAGACGCTTAAGCCGCCACTGCCTGTACGATCATTAGCATCACCATTACTGTTTAGATAAAAAGATTGGTACTCGGTATTCGCTAATGGATATTCTGATGCATCAATAACAAAATGGCTACCTTCTTGTCCTGAATCGGGGGGCACCATAATCGCTAATGTTGCCGTTGCTTTTTCCTCATAATTATTTTCACTACCTTTAAGGTAGTAATCAAAATAGTCCATATCATAGGGTCTGAAGTCATCTCCTTGAGTAGCTGCATTAACACTGCCACCAAAAGCAGCATCACCAAAAGAAGGCGTAGAATGATTTGTCGCATGGCCGTATTGGCTAATTAATAGCTTAGTATTATCTCTAGCTTCAATTGACCCTGAACGGCTACGCATGGATTCAAAACTGGCAAACGTGCCATCAGCAAAAATATCGTACCAAGCTCCATGAATCAATGTAGGGAAATTCACTTCTTTAATATTTGCACCAACATCCAGTGCTTGCCAAAACTCATCATATAAAGGGTGTTTCATCCAAGTTTGGTAACCGGTGTGCAAACCATCAAACTGATCGAATGATGTCAGTGGCAATTGCCAAACCCAGTCACTCCACATATTGGTAAAAGACAATACCTGACGATCAGCAACCATTTGATCAATCACTTCTTGTGCTGTGCCATTTTCGGTTTCTTTGCGAATAATTTGATCCTCAGTAATAGCTGACTCAGGCCAACTAATATTCATGCTGTGATGAGGAATGCCCTGATCGTAAACCCATTCACGATGATAGTCCTCAGACGAGATAGAGATAGAAGCAGCCTTTAACGAGGGAGGCGCAGAAATAGCTGCTTGCCAAGAAGTCATACCAACATAGGACGCACCTCTGATACCGACATTTCCGTCAGACCATGATTGTACTGCCGCCCATTCGATAGAATCATAACCATCACTTTTTTCCTGACGGAACATATCAAAGTCCCCATCTGAAGTAAATGTTCCGCGTACACTTTGAACAATATAAGCATAGCCTGCACGCGCGTATGCCGTGCCATCAGCAAGTGTGCCATCACCTTCAATAAAACATCCTTTACCAAAGTTTATTCTTGCATAAGGAGTCCGCGTTATTACCGTTGGGTACTCTTGACTTGATTCCTCATCTGGGCGATAAACAAAACCTGTTGTTAAAATGCCATCTCGCATCGGAATGCTCAAAAGTTCACAAATGATACCGGGATGTGCATCAGAGCGAATTAACTCAACACTAGGCGGTGTCAGTGGGTCGACGATTATTGCTGGTGAATCATCATTGTTATCATTACAGCCTGTTATTACCAAACCAAGCCCGATACAAATGGGTAAATATATAGATGTATTATTATGTCGCATGTTTTAAAAAACCTTATTGTAGTTATATTTATTGTTGTGTTGCTCCCTATAACTATTCAAACAAAACATCCATAAGGCTGACAACGACACAAAACGACAATATTTGACGGTGCTTAGACTTTAGGCTAACAACTGTTTTCAACGGGAAGTGGAGTCTAATTGATTAAAAGGGCTCTATATGCTCATAATACAACTATGTACTTGCTAGAAAGTGATTACTGATTGAAACATTGATGATGTCTGCGGGGGTAAATAAAGGTTATTGGTAGAACGACAAAGTCTGTGACGTTTTGAAAATATAACCTTATGGGAATGTAGTTTGTAAAAATTAATATTTTTCAAATACATTTAAATAAGAATTACATAAAGTGATAATAATAGGTGTAACGGTATAAAATTTTACCATTTACAAACAATGTTTAGAGGCGTTAAAAGTGACTGTTTATGGTCTTCCGACAATGCGGTATAAAGATCGTAAGTTTTGAACACCAATCATTTCCACAATACGCGATCTCGAAATTGTTTTATCATTCATCAATTCAAGTGCTTTACTTCTCCTTTCGTAATTCAGTAGACTTTGAAAACTTTCATTTTTCTCCTTCAGTCTTCTTTGTAATGTTCTTGGGGTTACACATAGCTCATCGGCAACATCGCTTATTGATAAACTTGTTTTATGAATAGAGTGTTTGATAATTTCCTGCACATTAAAAATAATGTCAGGTTTTAACACTATGTCTCGGATAGCGGAACGATCTGATAACAAATCACTGAGTATTGAGTTAGATGTTTCTAGAGGTGCATATAAGGTATTAGGATGAGAAATTGTAATTTGATTATAATCAGACCCAAAAGAAACTTTTGCATTGGGAATAGACTCTACAAATTGATTTTTAACATTTTTAGTAAATCTAACAGAAACATAAAATATGGCCTCAGGTAGAACGGTGGAAAATAGCCCCGTTAAAAATGAGAGGAAAAACAGCATAACCAGCTCATCATTGATGTAAATAGTAGGTATTGTGACCGTGATACTTCTATGATCTGAATAGCTAACAGTAAATGGATTTTCCTGACAAACAGTGTTAATTCTGTTCAGTAGTTCAATGATTCCTGATGAAGCCATTAACCAGATAAAAAAGTTATTAGTATGATCTTTATGTAAGCTAAAACCACTTGATACCGCCAATTCTGGCATATCTTGATATATTTCAATTGATTGATCCAGCACCTTATCAGCCAAAAAAGATGGAATAAATAAGAAGTCATCCAAAGGATTTTCGATAATAGCAGATTTTAAAAATGGTGGTTGGTCAGCATTTACTTTAGTAAACAAGTCAATATAATATCGAAGTAAAAGTGGTTTTTTGTTAGGTTGTGACATAATACCCTCATTATATTCTCTCCAAAATACTAGAAAATGAAAGTTTCTGTCAAGCAACTTAAGCTACAACTTTTGTCGTATAAGATCACGGTATGACTTATTTTATTTTTAGTCTAAATGAACAAGGTTTTAGAAGTAAAATAGCTGTTTGCCAATCTTCCCAGCAAATTTGACTCCATATATTCCTCAACGAACATAATCATTATACTTTAAAAGGCAACCTCTATTCTGCTGTTCATAAAAGCTAAATTCATTTTCTCCAACTAAGCTGATTACCTTTTGACTGGGCTGTGGTGCCGATTAAAGTATGTCAAGATATATCATGTTTAAGCCAGTGATAAAATCGTAAAACAGCTATTTATGGGAACAGTGAAACACGTTAGATTATAATAACTTCTATCTCGGTTTGTGCCCCTTTGCGCCTTAGAAAACTAAACATGTATGATTAAATCAGTAATGTTCGCTTCATCATATCAGCACTTCAAACCGATAAGCTCTTTACTCCATTAGTTCAGAGTTTCGCAATGGCAAACAAAAAGCCCGAATATTTCTATTCGGGCTTTATTTTAAATGATTAGAACTGTGTAAAAATAGAGTTTAAACTCTATTTTTACATCATACCACCCCAAACACCACTCCCCCCTTAAGGTAGCGTTACATAAAGCCTTGTGGCATCATACCTGTCTACATTTATGACTACAAAGCTGACTACATGGCATCAACGGATACAAAACACCTCAAGCTACGCGGCAACGTCTGGTGGTATCAAAGACGCATTCCAAAAGATCTGTTAGACCAGTTTAATGGTGAGACCACTATATCTGAAAGCCTTGGTACTGGTGACGTCCGCGATGCAAGACTTCAACGTGACATCATTAATGGTAAGCTTCAAGAGCGTAAGTTTAATGCTCCAAACGTCGGCCGACATAAGTTTCTTACTTTCGTACAAGAAATGACAACTAGAAAAGAAGAAGACCCTATTTACTGGGACGAACCTTATGATTTTGATAGAGCTGAGCGCGATAATAACATTGAGCTAATTCATGCATACACAACAGTGAATGGCCGTAAAGACCAAAGCCACAAGTACGGGGTTACCCTCAAAGAAGCCCTGTACAACTGGAGCAATCAAAAGAGAAGTGCTGTCTCGTCAGATAGTAGAAAAAAGGCGAGAAAGTCTATTGATGAATTTCTTAAATACCTTACCTTATCTGACATTCAGCTTGAAGATATAACCAAAAAACAGGTATACGGCTACATAGGTCTACTACTAAACAAAAAGGCGACCTCAACGGCAAGAGGATACATTAGTCGATTACGCACTATCTGGAACTATTGTGAGCAATTAAGTGAAGTAAATACACCGAACCCGTTTGATGGGCACTCATTTAAAGGCGGCACTGAAAAAGAGAAAAGGTTACCTTTTGATGCTCAAGAAATAAGACAAATTAGAGAACTCATAAGTGATGAGGTGCTTGAACACAAGCTATTGGTTGAGCTAGCTGTATTTACTGGCTGTCGAATATCAGAACTCTGTAACTTACGAGCGAAACACGTTACATATGAGCAAGAAATTCACGCTATATTTATAGAAAAAGGAAAGACAAGCGCCGCAACACGGGTAATACCACTAGCAAATGAACTTGGCGGAAGACTTCAAACATTAGCACAAACTAAAGATGAAAATGAGTTGTTGCTTGGACTAGACGGGAAGAAAATGAGCCGATGGTTTTCAAGAATCAAGGTAGCGCATATATCAACTGATTCGTCTAAAAGCTTTCATTCATTTAGAAGAATGTTTTCGACAGCTATGCAACGGTCAGGTGTTTCTGAACCAGATGCAGCTGGAATTCTTGGACATGCCCGAGGTAATTATATGACCTATGGTTACTATTCTGATGGTTACACACTGCCAGAACTCAAGGCATTCTACGATCAAGCTTTCGAGTATATTATTTGGTAAGCATTACCTTTAGGGTCGACCTAGTGACAATACCTTGCCAAAACAACAAAAACTACCCTAAAGACCTGCTTTGGGGTAGTTTTTTCAGTTGTCACAAGGGTATAGTCATTAGACAACCGCAGAGTCTAGTGCTTGCAACATATGCTTAGACATAAACTTTATAAACTTTGTAGTTGAACCAAAATAGTTAGGGTATGATTTTCGAAGAGTTCTAGCATTCTCAGCATCAACCAAAATGTTACTATCGTTATCTTTATTCAACTCTGCATCATTAAGAGCTTCTAATGCAAGGTTACTTTCACCCATTTTAAATGGCTTAAGCCTAACCTTGAAAATATTATTTTCTCTTTTAATCGAAATTAAAAATAATCCTTTATGATATTTATATTTTTTCTTTAACTCTGACCCACCGACCACACTAATTGCCATTGCATAATTTTGTAACTTATTTAAAATATCAAGTTCTATACTTAGAGAAATCATCTCACTCCTTTTACTTGAAACCTCACTTTCGAGTAATTGTATTGCTCCTTCATCGTTTGCAACCAATGAACCAGCTAAAGAAAAAAAACGCCTCCATCTAGTGTGACCGATTAAGCTGGTTTTTAACTTGATTTCTTCAAGGGTATCTATAATTTCAAGGCTAGTAGCCCACGAGTGCTGTAAGTCCGTTCTTAATTGCACTTCAACCTTAGCGTTTTTCCATGCACTGATCTCATTGCTAGCTTCAAAACAATTATAAATAAGATGAACTCCTCCATACCCCGAGTCCTTAGGAGAGAGGTAGTCATCTACCCTGACAACGCGATGGACTGAACGACTGGTTAGGAGCTTCTCTTTTAGTTCATTTAACTGTTTTAGGTTTTTTACTATAGCTCTACAGCCTGCAATATCTTGCATACTAGTAACACGAGTACTATTTCTCATATCAGGGTTCAACGCAGGTCTTTCAAGTTTATCTATGATTGTTGGAAGCTGCTTTAGTCGCCTAGCAACAACAATATTACCTCCGACTTTATCTGACGTTCTAGACAAGTGGTTCTTCATAAGCATTAAAGGATACAAGTGAAATTCTCGAAAGTTTTGAATTTTCTTAATAGCTTCAACCCTTTCATTCCCGTCGATTTCATGACGAATATCTCGACCAGCTCGATCAATAGAACCTTTAGAAAATTGCAGGGGTTTTTTTTGTTCTTGATATTGTTTATTTGCCATAGTCTCACAAGCTATAATCATCCGTTGAGAATATTATTCTATATTAATCAGACGCAAAGCTCTATATACACTTGAAACGCTAACCATTAGCTCTTTTGAAATATAGCTGCAACTCGCCCCCTCATTACGTAGTCTTAATATCTCGTCAGCCTTCGCCATTGCTGTTGCCTTTCGACCTAAATACTTACCTTTTTTCTTAGCTAATGCGATACCTTCAGCTTGGCGTTCTAGTAATAGCTGGCGCTCAAAACTAGCCACTGCACCTATCATGGTTAACATCAAGCGCCCTGTCGGTGATGAAGTATCAATACCGAGGTTTAACACCTGAAGCGATACTTTTTTTTCATCAAGGTACTCAACTATTTCAAGTAAGTGCTTGGTGTTCCTCGCCAGCCTGCATAGCTTAGTCACTTTGACGATATCACCATCGCGAACATAATCTAGCATGCGTTCAAGCTCCTCACGCTCTGTTTTAGCCCCTGACTCTTTTTCTTTAAACACTTTATCGCATTCTCTAAGTGCTACCATTTGCGCTTCTAACGATTGCCCTGCGGTACTAACTCTTGCATAGCCTACGACTGTCATAAATTTCCCTTAAACCAGCTCTAGGCTGGTTAGTTTCCCCATTAGATATTAGTTATGTTGCTAATAATTACTTATTGTCACCGGCCTTGATAATTAACCAGTATTTCTATCACGATAGCTAATGCTGATATTGCTGCTGCAACTACTATTTTGATTAATGATTCATTCATATCTGTATCCTATTTTTATTAGTGTTCGACTTACAAGCTGGTCGTTTTTTAGGTTCAACGCCTGCTTGCTATTTTCGAGTGTTTGTTCGCTTTTCAACTACAAACTTAGGTAAATCTACCTTATTTAACTTATAGCTAAGTTGTTGTAATAAATTGAATTAACACTACCGAACGTGTGCATTAGGTTTCTTTGAAGGTCGTTACTGTTCAACAGACCTTAAAATATAGATGAACAACTAATCACTATAGGAGAACACTATGTTCACAAAGAGAATTACCAGACAAAAACGACTGCAAATTATTGCACTAAGAGATCAGAATTACGCACATCAGTACATAGCTGAAAAGGTTGGCTGCCACCGCAACACTGTTGGCAAGGTTTTGAAGCAAGAGGGCTTAGCGTAATGATTAGCAAAGCACTTAAACACTATGGTTTTAACAAAGATAAAGACATTCGCTACGAATACCCAAACGGTTATGGCAAGCATAAGAAAAAGGTAGTGCTAACCGTTTACCAGTGTGAGCCTGTTGCCGAAGTCTACCTCGATGACATAAATTTTACGGTAATCGACATAGCTAGTCTTACTTTGCTTGAATCAAACTCCTTCATTGCTCACAGAAGAAATGATGGGCAACTTTGCGCTAGGGCAAATGGGGAAAGTAGATCTTATTTACACCGTCTTATTGTTAAACCTAGCAATGCATTACAAGTCGACCACATCAACCACGCGCCACTTGATAACCGATTAAGTAACTTAAGGGAATGCTCTGCCAAGCAAAACAATATTGCTAAGCGAAATAGTAGAACCAACAAAAGGTTAAACACTGGTTTAATTGGTGTATGTCATACCAATCAAGAAAGTAATAAACCTGCAATTTACATTGTAATGCATCCTTTTGAGGGATTTTATCCAGATAAGTTTGATTGTGAGTGGGAGGCCGCCGAGTTTAGAGATAAAAGCATAGAGTATATTTTCATGGGCGAATGTCACGGCGGAGAGTGGCCGACTCTTAACTTTATCGAATGGAACCTTGAGCCGACAGAGCACAGCGCTACATACAATGATGCAATTGCCTATGAAAGTCACATGGAACACTTCTGTGAAGAGCAGCTAAATGAGGGTCTTGATTGGCTTAAATCTCAGAGCTGGACAAGGCCTTTTTACGATTCTTTTATCGCTAAGTACGAAGATGATGATTAATTATTATCTTTTTTAAGTTACCCACCATAGGTGTCTATATATATATGTGTATAACCCTAAAAAATTACGTCACAAAGTTACAAATCACCTCTAGCCCTTTTCAAGCCTAGTGCTAAGGCTGCTACAAACTTGGAACTTGCTGTAACTTTGTAACGTATCAAAGTATTTAAGACATAAAAAAAGGTGCCGTTGTCTTCAACTAAGCACCCTTCCCTGTCTACATCTGTGTCTACAAAGATCTACAACCCATTGATTTTAAAGGGCTGAAAGCTTGATAGGTGGCTTACATCATACCGCCCATGCCACCCATACCACCCATGCCGCCCATATCAGGCATAGCAGGAGTTGCATCTTGAGGTGCATCAGTAATCATAGCCTCAGTCGTTAGCATTAAACCTGCAACAGAAGCGGCAAATTGTAGTGCAG
>MAAL01000151.1 GCA_002163245.1 Gammaproteobacteria bacterium 42_54_T18
GCCATTAATGGGGCGCAACATCACTTCAAAGTGTACGATTTTACCCTCGTCATTCCAACGAATAAGGTCTATGCCTTTCACCTTTTTATCATCCACGCGGGCTGAAAATTCCAGGGCCAGGTTATTGCCATCCACCCATTCACGGTGATACTCAAAATCCTCAAAGATATCGATAACCATTTTTAAAATATATTGGGTAATGTCACGGCCTTTCTTGGCCTGCCACACGGTTGGGGAATGAAACTCCACATTTTCATCTAATAATTCTCGTAGCAGTGTCATGTCTTTGTTAAACACCACCTGATGCCAACGATCCAGATTTTCTTGACTCATGTTTGTATCCTTATGGGTAGCAGACCATTTTGGTGTTTGCATCGTTCACAAATTACAGCTCATATATTGAGCCCCTTATGACGCACACCGACTATATGAGTAAAACTACAACATTAACTTTACACTGTATACTTGTTTTTAAGACCCTTGTCCTATAACTGGGGTACAAATAGATAACCGCGATTGCGCACGGTTTTTATATGCTGGTTGGCATAATTAAATTCACTTAATTTATGACGCACTTGCGAGATGATGATGTCTATCATGCGGCTCCTGCCATCGTAATCGATGCCGCGAATGGCTCTAAACAAGGCGTCTCTGTTTTGTATCTCACCAATGTTTTCCACCAAACACAGCAACACATCATACTCTGGGCCGGTAAACGTCAGCTGATGGCTGGCCACCAATACCTGGCGTGAAGCCTTTTTGATGGTGAGCTGGCCATACTTTAAATCATTGTCAGGCACCTGGGCCGCAGCGCTGGGCAATGATGGTTCATGATTATTTTGGCGTAACCTGGCCCGTATGCGTGCCAGTAACACTCTGGGCTCCACCGGCTTTTGTACAAAATCATCGGCGCCAATTTCCAGCCCTACCACCTGGTCAAAGGGGTCGGCCGAGGCGGTTAACATAAGTATAGAGCCACTGTATTCGCTCCTCACACGCTTACAAACTTCTATACCGTCCAGGCTTGGCAGCATGAGATCCAGTATCACCAGGTCTGGTTGGGTATCAATAATCACCGCCACCGCCTGCAGGCCATCGCTAACTATGTTTACCGCCAAGTCTTTGGATTCCAAATATTCCTTGATGATCTCGGCCAGCCCCTGGTCGTCCTCCACCAATAAAATCTGTGTTGTCATGTGGCCATGCCCCCTAAAATTTCACGTCCAAGCCTACACTGACGGTATTTCTTTGATACCGGTATAGAGGCTGATTTGAATCACGGTCTGAACGGCTTATCCTGCCTTTAAGCCCCCAGTGTTCGTTTAACTGGTAGCGGCCTTGCAGATACCAGCTGGTATTTTTATCTTGGCGTTTATAATCATAAATTGGCTCATCACATTCGTCTTCATCCTCGTCTTCACAACCATTGAAAAACAATAGCTCATTAATCCCTTTATAATTTGTCGCCTGGTATTTTACGCCGGCACTGAACTGCGCACGGCTGGAATGGCGATAGCTATAGGCGCCAGCAAATGTATAGCGATCATAAGACCTGAAAGGCTCATTAAGAGTATCCAGTAAATCGTAACTGATTGTGCCATTAAAGGTTAAGCGGTCACCGATGGGATGGGCAACCCCTAAACGAGTCGCCAACAAGGTGCTGTTTTCCCGGTCCGGGTTAAAGCTGGCGTAATCCCGGTAGCCCAATTTCTGACTAAAACTAAGGCGGGTGTCGTTTGCATTCCATGAATAAAGCAATTTTCCCTCAAAAAAGCGCGCATAGCTCTCATCATTCAGTGTGATATTTTTAATCGACAGTGGAATGCGTATACGGCTGTTATCTGCCTGGTGTTTTCCCAGATAAGCCGCTAATTCTATAATTTGATAGTCACGATTTTGCGCAATTTCATCCTGAAAT
>MAAL01000132.1 GCA_002163245.1 Gammaproteobacteria bacterium 42_54_T18
GGTGGTGATTGTGAAGATTTTGCTATTGCCAAATATTTCTCACTTAAATGGCTAGGAGTGCCGGTTGGCAAGATGCGCCTTACATATGTTAAAGCCGTGGAATTAAATCAAGCACATATGGTGTTGACCTATTATGCTTCATTAGGCCAGGAGCCAATGGTGTTGGATAACTTAGTGAATGATATTTTACCAGCGTCTCAACGATCCGATCTGGTGCCGGTATATAGCTTCAATGGTGATGGTCTGTGGAAAGCTAAGCTGCTTGGCGATGACTCTCGGTTAGGTGATGCAGATGACATTATCCTTTGGAAAGAGCTAAGAACACGAATAGAGCAAAATACTCAATAATGGTTTGAGCACTAAAAATAGAACCATAAAAATAAAAGTATAAAAAAGATAAAAATTCAAAAAACATAGAAAACGTTAGAACGCTTGATGAGGGGAAAATACGTGACATTACAGCGACAACTACTCATATTGCTATCGATATTGTTGACGGGGCTTTTGGTAGGCATTTTGGCCTTAACTATCAGCAATTCTAGGCATTACTTTCAACAGCAATTACACACTCATGCTCAGGATACGGCAACATCATTAAGTTTGTCATTGCAGTCCGGGTTAGGCACTAAGGATATAGCTTTAGTGGATTCTATGGTGGATGCGATTTTTGATCGCGGTTATTACCGAGATTTAAGTATCCAGGGTGCCGGAGGCAGTCTGATTCTATCCCGGCATATGGACCCGCCTCCTCACCGAGTACCATCCTGGTTTATTAATTGGTTGTCGTTGAAGCCATTGCCGGGAGTGGCAGAGATTACTTATGATTGGAAAATTATCGGTAAGTTGCGGGTGCTAAGTGATACGGATGGAGCATATCGAGAGTTGTGGACAGGAGCGAAGCAGGCATTTTACCTATTCCTTAGTGCAGGCGTGTTGAGCTGGTTGGTATTGTTGGTGACACTGCGCAAATTATTTCGACCGTTGGCGGACCTAGAGCAGCAAGCGTTGGCGATTTGCCATAAGGATTTTTCATCTCAGCAACCATTACCAAAAACTCGAGAGTTGCGTCGAGTTGTTCAGGCGATGAACCGGATGACAAAACAGCTCAAAATATTATTTGATGAGCAGGTTGCACAGATAGAGCAGGTGAGGAACCAAGCGTATGTTGACTCTGTTTCGGGGTTAGGAAACGGACGTTTTTTTAACGCACAACTACAAGCTCGTATACATTCCCCCGAGGAACCCTATGTGGGTGGGCTTGCTAGAATGCAGGTGAAAGGGATGTTGTCCTATAACGAGCGTGTTGGTCGTGACGATGGTAATAGGATATTGAAACGAGTGGGCAAGATTTGGCAAAAGGCGATGGAGGATGTTGAAGGCTCCTGTGTTGCTAGGGTTTCTGGAGCGCGTTTCGCTGCCTTGTTACCCCATGTGGAGCGTGATGTCGCTGAATTGATTGTTGAACAGGCTCTTAATGATATTCGAGCATTGGATGGCGTGTGCCAAGGCGGTAGTGGGTTGGAAATTTATGGTGGTATGAGCTTTTGCCAAGTTGGGGAAGACGCTCGATTGATGGAAGCCCAGGCAGATATTGCATTACAGAAAGCACAGAATATCAAAGGAGGCAATTTTGAGCTCTTTGATGAAGAGGTTCACGGTGATCCGTTATCCCCGAAATTGGCTCAAGTAGAGAATTGGGACGAGTTTTTAAGCGACATAATTGATAGAAAAGACGTAGAGTTTCATTACCAGCCCGTACTTTCTTGTGTTGACCAAAGTCTGATGCATTATGAAGCCTTGGCAAGGATACGAGTTGGTGGTGAATTATTAAATGCGGGCATATTTATACCGCTTGTTGAACGGTTTGATCTTGAGGAAGCGTTTGATAAGTTAACGGTATCTGCGTTGATTAAACGGCTGACCGATTTGGATGCCAATAAACGCGCTGCGCTTGCGATCAATTTATCATCACATTCTGTCCGTAACGAAGCGTTTATTGATTGGTTAATCGATAGAGTGTCTGCTCATCAAAATATAGCACCATATTTAATCTTTGAAGTCCCAGAGCTGACGGTAAGAACGGCCCACGGTAAGTTAAAGCGTTTAGCTGAGGGGTTAAAAACGGTCGGTGCAAAGTTATCTATCGATCATTTTGGCACGACTAATAGCAGCTTTGGCTATTTAAGTGGTTTGCCATTGTATTCCATTAAGGTTGACCATAGTTATATTCGAGATATTCAAGACAATCTGGATCATCAGTTTTTCGTACAGTCCTTGGTGCGTATCGCTCATAGCCGCAATATCTTGCTGACAGCGGAAATGGTAGAGCATCAAGCGCAATGGGATTTGCTAAGAAGCTTCCAATTAGATGGTGCACAGGGTTATTATCTGGGGGAACCAAGATCACCTGATCTTGCTGCGTAGCTAAAGTGTTACGTGGGCATCGAATCCTATTACAGGGGAAGGATACATGGTTGACAGTAATTCGTCCGGAGTTGCGGCGAAAGGTATTGGCGCAGCAATAGTTATTTTGTTGGTATTAATATGCGGTGTTGGTATTTATTGGAGTGATGAGCCCAATGTGTGGGATGTCAAAGCAGCGCTAGAGCAACAGCAGCAGACCAATGCAGGTAATGAAAAAACAGTAATAGGAGCAGCGACAACATTAACGATAATACAATTAACTGAGACGTTATTAAATAAGCCTGGTGGCTATATAACTAACGATGTTATGCCTCCAGGGCTGTTTATGGATAATATACCGAATTGGGAATTTGGCGTATTGGTTCAGTTACGAGATATGTCTCGAGCATTGCGTAAAGACTTTGCGCGATCGCAATCTACGTCAGCAGAAGACCGTGATTTGGCAAAGGCGGAACCGCAGTTGCATTTTAACAATGATAAATTTTGGCTGCCCTCCACAGAAGGGGAGTACACCACGGCGTTAAAGTATTTGGAACGTTATCAGGCGCGCTTGTCCGACCCCTCTAATGCTCAAGCACAGTTTTTTGCTCGCTCCGATAATTTAAGAAGCTGGTTGGCTGATGTGGAGACACGTTTGGGTAGTTTGTCTCAACGGTTGAGTGCGAGTGTAGGGAAGGAGCAGCTCAATATTGATTTAGCGGGCGACTCAGCAGCACAGCGATCTACAGGCGTACCTTCTGAACAAACTGTAAAGACTGATTTCTTTGAGTTGGATGATATATTTTATGAAGCGAGGGGTAACGCCTTTGCGTTGGTTCATTTACTTAAAGCGATAGAAATAGACTTTCATGATGTGTTGCAGAAAAAGAACGCGCTAGTGAGTGTTCGGCAGATTATTCGTGAGTTGGAAGCTACTCAGCAATCCATTGGTAGTCCGATGATATTAAATGGTGATGGCTTTGGAATGTTGGCAAATCACTCCTTGGTGATGGCAAACTATATTTCACGAGCCAATGCTGCGATTATTGATCTACGAGAGTTACTTTCTCAAGGTTGATTTCGATCTTTGACATCGGGTTGCAATAAGTGGCAGCCCATAAAAAAAGCGCCGAGAAGGCGCTTTTTTTATGGGCTTTCGCCTAAGACTACAGTTTACTCAGTGTAAGCTTCTGCAGACTTAATGATTTCAGCGCGTGCTGCATCAGCATCGGCCCATCCGTCAACTTTAACCCACTTACCCGCTTCTAGATCTTTGTAGTTCTCAAAGAAGTGCTCGATCTGCTTGATAAGCAATTCAGGAAGGTCTGTGTAGTTTTCAACGTGATCGTAGATTTTGGTCAATTTTGTGTGAGGAACCGCAAGAATTTTAGCATCTTGGCCAGCTTCATCACTCATGTTCAAAATTCCCACTGGGCGAGCCCGGATCACAGAACCAGGAACTACTGGGTAAGGAGTTACAACCAATACGTCTAATGCATCGCCATCGTCAGACAATGTGTTAGGTACATAACCGTAGTTTGCAGGGTAAAACATAGGAGTTGCCATAAAACGGTCAACTAACAATGCATCAGTATCTTTATCAATTTCGTACTTGATAGGAGTGCTGTTTGCTGGGATTTCGATAGCAACATAAATATCATTCGGTAAATCTTTACCTGCAGGGATCTTGTCAAAGCTCATATGTAAACCTTTCTTCTTGGTCAGGGGTCAATGTTCTTAAGTAGAACTCTTAAGTAAGTGTTCTAAAGTAAACTTATTAACGTGTTTTGTGTGGTGATACAAAAACGGTGGGGTATTATACCTGAAACAGTCGTGTGCGGGCAATTTGTGCATTATGCCTCGCTGAAAATGGCTAATTGGTTGTTTTTTACTAGATTTTACAAAAAATTACGTTGAACTTGCTGGTTTCTTAGGCTTAACTTGACGTATTATATCGCCAGATTTACTGACATTAGGATGTAATGGAGTATGTCAGGGGGAGGTTGATAGGTCTCCTGCGTGAAACAATAATAGTAAGAAATGGATAACAAGGATAGTTCAATGGATATGAAGCCGTTCAGTCAGCAGGCGCATAAAAAAGGGTATAAACAAGAGCCCTTACACTCCCGCCAGTCAGGCGTAAAAAACACCTTATCACGTCACGTACCTAGTGCAGGTAACGAACCACCTCTTCTTAGTGTTACTTCTCACCAAGCCTCAGTCCCCCCAGAAAAAGAAGCGCTTGCTAGTAAGTTGACCCTTGAAATTGAGCAATTGGAAGTGTGGTTAGAGAATCAGCAAAACGCCCAGCAGGGTAGTATTTCCGTTATTCCTACGATTAAGTCGTTGATTCATACACGAAAGAAATTGCTGAAGAATATCCTCGCGTCATAAAAAAGGGGCAGCAAAGCTGCCCCTGGGTGGCTTGGGGCAGTGACTCTCAAGCCGGGGTGGTAGACGTATTGTCAGTTTCCCTGGCTTTTCTGAATAGCTCTAGGCAGCGACTTCAATCTTTCCTTCGTTACTACGTACAGGGTAAACTTTTAGTGTAACGCTATCATCTTCCAAACATTTTCCCGTCGACAAATCAAAATGCTGTTTGTAGATCGGGGAGGCCACAACATCGTGCCCTTTTAAATCACCCACTAAACCACGAGACAACACATTTGAACCGCTAAAGGGGTCTTGGTTGTCGATGCCGTATAGGTTAGTTGTACCATTGGCTTCTAGTTGAAATATGGCGATTTGTTTACCGTTTATTTGGGCGCAAACACCGATGTTACTGATTAGGTCCGATGCGTCACAAACCGAGGTCCATTGATTGTTATCACTCATAATTATGCTCCTTAAGCTTCGACGGTTTCGATGAGGTCGGATTTTTCTTTGATTGTTGCAGGACGAATTTGAGCTCGCTCTTTTACAAAGACCACGTTGTTGTCGGTTTCATCAGAGTTAATAAAGTGGTTGAAACGTTTTACTTTCTCTGGGTTTTCGATAGTTGACTTCCATTCACACTGGTAAGTGTCTACCAAGTGACCCATCTGCTTCTCAAGCTCCTCACCAATGTTTAGAGAATCATTAATGATAACGTCTTTCAGGTAATCTAAGCCACCTTCCATGTTGTCCATCCACGTCGCAGTACGTTGTAAACGGTCAGCGGTGCGTACATAGAACATCATAAAGCGGTCGATGTATTTGATGAGGGTTTCATCATCTAGATCTGAAGCAAATAAATCAGCGTGACGTGGCTTCATACCACCGTTACCCGCTACGTACATGTTCCAGCCATGTTCCGTTGCAATAACGCCAACGTCTTTACACTGTGCTTCTGCACATTCACGAGTACAACCAGAAACAGCCAGCTTGATCTTATGAGGAGAACGAACACCACGGTAACGCTCTTCTAGTTTAATCGCCATGCCAACACTGTCTTGTACGCCGTAACGACACCAGGTGCTACCAACACAACTCTTAACGGTTCGTAGAGACTTGCCGTATGCGTGACCACTTTCCATGCCTGCATCTACAAGTTCTTTCCAAATAAGAGGAAGCTCGTGAACTTTGGCACCGAACATATCAACACGCTGACCACCTGTGATCTTGGTGTAAAGGTCGTATTTTTGAGCGATCTGACCGATGGCAATTAGTTTTTCAGGGGTGATTTCACCGCCGGGGATACGAGGAACAACGGAGTAAGTACCGTCCTTCTGCATATTTGCCATGTAGTAATCATTGGTATCCTGAAGGCCTGCAAGGCTAGGCTCCATGATGTGATCGTTCCAGCAAGATGCAAGGATAGATCCTGCTGTTGGTTTACAGATGTCACAACCTTTACCAGAACCGTGTTTAGCCAGCAGTTCTTCAAAGGTTTTGATTTCTTCAACACGAACAATGTCGAATAATTCCTGACGACTGTGAGCAAAGTGTTCACAAAGGTCATTGTTAACTTCAATGCCTTTCTTCTCTAACTCAGCATTAAGAACTTGACCGACTAAAGCGGCACAACCACCGCAGCTGGTTCCAGCTTTAGTGCAAGACTTCAGTTCACCAAGTTCAGTGATACCACCATCGATTGACGCGATGATATCGCCTTTTGTTACGTTGTTACACGAACAAATGGTCGCAGTGTCTGGCAATGCATCAACACCTAAACCCGCTGGTGCGCCACCTTCTCGTTGCGGAAGGATAAGGCTATCAGGGTGCTCAGGAAGGTCCATGTCGTTGAGCATCAGCTGCAATAAACCGCCGTAAGCTTCTGCGTCACCGATCAGTACACTACCGAGTAATTTTTTACCGTCTTCGCTTACAACGATCTTTTTGTACACTTCATTGTGTTCATCGTTGTAGGAGTAGGATTTGCAGTTTGGTGTGTTGCCGTGTGCATCACCGATGCTAGCAACATCAACACCCATAAGCTTTAGCTTGGTGCTCATGTCTGCGCCAGCGAATTCACTTTCTTTGTCACCAGCGATGGCATCAACAGCAGCTTTCGCCATTTGATAACCTGGAGCAACAAGACCGAAAATACGACCGTCCCAAAGCGCACATTCACCAATAGAGTAAACATCAGCATCAGAGGTTTGGCAGTTGTTATTAACAGTGATACCACCACGAGGGCCCATTTCTAAACCGGAATCACGGGCGAGTTCATCACGCGGACGGATACCTGCAGAAAACAAGATAAGGTCGGTTTCTAAACTCTCCCCATCAGCAAACTCCATACGCATTTTGCTGTCGTCGCCATTGACGATTTCTTTGGTGTTCTTTTCGGTGTGAACAGTAACACCAAGTGCTTCAATCTTACTGCGAAGCATTGCACCACCGCCATCATCAACCTGAACGGCCATTAAGCGAGGAGCAAATTCTACTACATGAGTTTCTAAGCCAAGATCATGAAGCGCTTTAGCCGCTTCAAGGCCTAACAAGCCGCCGCCAACAACAACGCCTTTTTTGCTTGTTTTAGCACCATGAGTGATGGCTTCTAGATCTTCAATCGTTCGGTATACCAAACATTCGTCGCGATCTTTACCAGGGATTGGTGGCACAAAAGGGAATGAACCGGTGGCTAAAACCAGTTTGTCGTATGCAACAACTTCACCTTTTTCCGAAGTAACCGTTTTATTGTCACGGTCAATTGAAACAACTTTATCTTCTAGATAAACTTTAAAGCCGTTGTTTTCAAAAAAGCCATCTTCTACCAAAGATAGGTCTTCTGCCGTCTTGCCACTGAAGTATGCGGAGAGTTGCACGCGGTCATAGGCGAGTCTTGACTCTTCACAGAAGGTAATGACATCAAATTGGTCACGGTTGTCGTGTTCGGATAAAAATTCTAAGAATTTATGGCCTACCATGCCATTACCTACGACGATTATCTTTTCTTTACTCACTGCTGACTCCGTAATTTTTGTGTATTACCTGCCGAGGATTCACTGCTGGCAGTTAAAACATCATAAAGTTTGTGTATTACGATGTGGTTGTCCCTAACATAGCAATTAGCGTGCCTGAAATTCTTCATTTTTCATAAAGTACTGAAAGGCATGGGGGTTTTTATTGTGTTTGGTGAGTTATACCCCCTGAGCGCCCTTCTTTATTGGGTTCTAAGGGGCTTCGATCGGAGCCGGAGTTGTTGAGATACAATGGTGCTGCACTGTATTGGTGCGTCACATTGGTGCGCAAGAAGAATGAGGCGCAACAATTTGGTGTTAACTTGGAGCTAATGTTTGTCGTTGTCATGAGGCAGGTGAGGGCTGATTAAAGGGGTGATTGGTGTAGCATTATCCTTTTTTCCTGCCCCTTTGGATGTGTTACGCTGCATGGATCTCAATGACGGCGGAATTTTCCTTGAAGAATAACGTGTTAACAATAGATGCAGGACAAAAGTCAGTTGCGGGTGTAAAGCCGCAAAATGAAGACAGCATTGGTATACATGTACCAGAAGGTACACAGTTATCGTCAAAAGGCGTGGCTATGGTGATTGCTGATGGTGTTAGTGCTGCTGAAGCTGGTAAAGAAGCCAGTGAGACCTGTGTTCGTGGCTTTTTATCGGATTATTATTCAACGCCAGATTCATGGAGCGTAAAACAATCTGCCCATAAAGTGTTAGTCGCGTTAAATCGTTGGTTGTACGGTTTAGGACAGCGTTACATTGATGCAGAAAAAGGTTACGTAACAACCTTTAGTGCGTTGATCATCAAATCTCATAGTGCTCATGTTTTCCATGCTGGAGACTCTCGGATTTACCGCTTACGTGATGGTGAGCTGGAGCAGCTAACGCAAGATCATGTGGTGAAGGTATCAAAAGATACCACTTACCTGGCCAGGGCAATGGGTATTGGTTTAAGCCTGGAAATTGATTATAAAAAAATAGAAGTAGAAGAAGGCGATTTGTTTATTAGTACAACAGATGGCATTCACGACTGGATGAGCCGTGCTCAGTTTAAGTCGGTAGTAGTAGAAGAGATGCTAAATTTGGATGTTCTCTGTGAACGTTTGGTAGAACACGCGTTATCGCATAGCAGTACTGATAACTTGAGTTGCCAAGCATTGAGAGTGTTGACTCTCGGTGCAGAAAATCATGATGATGCACTCAACAAATTAGCCAACTTACCTTTCCCTCCTGACCTTAATGCCGGAATGAAAATAGATGGATGGAAGGTGTTACGACAGATTCATGCCAGTGCTAGAAGCCAATTATATCATGTTGAATGTTTAGAAACCGGCAAGCAATGTGTCATGAAAACACCGTCAGTGCTATGCCTAGGGGACCCTGGTTACGTTGAGCGTTTTGTTATGGAGGAATGGGTTGGATCAAGGATTTCAAGCCCACATGTTGTTGAAATTGTTAAGTCAGAACGCAAGCGGACCTTCCTTTATTACTTAATTGAAATGGTTGATGGTGAAACCATTATGGATCGAGTAGAAAAAGCAGGAGTGATGGAGCTTACAGAAGTGGTGACGTTGACCGGTCACATTATCAAAGGTTTACGTGCATTTCACCGGCGCGAGTCCCTGCACCAAGACATTAAACCTGACAATGTTGTGATTCATAACGGCCAAGCAAAAATCGTTGATTTTGGTTCAGTGTTTGTTGCTGGTGTTGATGAAATGACCCGCTCCTCTGAAGATGAAATTCCACTGGGTACGTTAGAATATTCAGCACCGGAATATCGATTGAATCGTCCTCGTACGGAACGTAGTGATCAGTTTTCATTAGCTATGGTGGTGTATGAAATGTTAACTGCAAAGGTGCCGTATGGTGAGGCGTATGAGAAGTCCATGAACATTAAGCAATTCAGTGTTCTGACTTATACACCGGCATACGTTCATAATCCGTTGATACCAATTTGGGTGGATGGTGCGTTACGAAAAGCATTGCAAGTGAATGCTGATTTACGTTACGACAGCCTGTCGGAATTTCTAAACGACTTAAAATACCCTAATGAAACGTTCTTAAGCCCTGAAATGAAACCTTTGATTGAACGAAATCCGTTATTGTTTTGGAAAGGGTTGAGTGCTGTGTTGGCAGTGAGCCAATTGGTAATGTTGTTTTTTTGGTTTAGGACGTAAACGATGTCAGCAGTTAGTTTAGTTGGGCCATTAGGGGCACGATTACGATCACTTTATGATTTGATTGAGGCCGCTCAGTTACAACCGCTGAATCGTTATGATCGCATCTGGGATTGCTGTTGTGATCACGGCTACCTGGGAATAAAAATTGTCGAAGCAGAGCTTTGCGAGAAACTGGTTTTTGTTGATCAAGTGCCTCATATTATTCAATGGTTAGATTCAAAGCTGGAAGCGCTTCCGAAAGAACGCTTTAGTTTGATTGCTGGTGATGCATCAGACTTGGTGTTTGACGCGAAGCAACGGCATTTGGTCATCCTGGCTGGCGTGAGTGGCAGTACGGTTACGGCTATCATGGGCGCTATTTTGAAAGCTTATGCTGGTGATTCTATTGATTTTTTGCTGTGCCCGACACATGGCGTGTTTGAGGTCCGTGAATACCTAATAGATGCGCGTGTTTCATTGATGGATGAATGGATTGTCTCTGAGAAGGGGCGTCACTATGAAGTAATACATATTCGTGCTGGGGCGGAGATAGATGGCGATGTAAAAGTATCCTCGGTTGGCAAAATGTGGAATGCCAACGACAAAGATCACGAGGCCTATTTAAAGAAAAATATAGCGCATTATCAGCGAGCGGAGCAGGGCGATGATGCTGTGCGTTCAAAAAGGATTTTGGAAGAGTACCGTGGAATACGCTAAGTGATTTTGGCGGTATACTTTCATCAAGCGTTTTTTAAGTCTGACGTGCGGTGTGGGGAAAGTATAGCGTGCCATGTATTCAGCTGTTACTAATTTATGTGAACTATGACGAATACTATAAAGATTTTGGTTATTAGTTTTTCTTTAATAGGATGTGCCGTTGTGGCGGGTGATAAACCAGGAGCCATTGTATTGAAAAACTTAGATGGAGAGCATCTTGGTTTTACTCTATTTCATCCTGATTTTCTCGAATTTCAGTGGTCACGTAACAACGGTTTGGTTACCGTTTCGAGAGAAGGTTCTTCCTATTTAGCCTACCAAAGCGACGGTAAACTCATAAATCTTAAAACAGGTAAGATAATCGGTAGTTGGAAGACTACTAAGAATTAGATGACTGCAATAACATTCGGTACTAAATAAGGTTGATCTTAGTGTAAAAATTATATGGTTGCCCTTCTGTAATCAGCTGTTATAAAGTCAAAGACATGGGGCTAGAATCAAGAATGATCAACATGAACCCTAAAATACATGGCTAAATATGGACAGGTATGGCTACATTTAGCCAAGTTGTGTCTATATTTAGAAAAATTACCAGATTTGGATATGAGTTGTATTCAGC
>MAAL01000097.1 GCA_002163245.1 Gammaproteobacteria bacterium 42_54_T18
CCCAAACCATCAAGCTGGTGATCATCAGTAAAAATACAAAACTTAATAAGGATTTACCCATGGGCGAGATTTGTTTAATCAGCCACATGGCTTTCCTCCAACAATGTATTGGTGGAGCCCAAACGATTGGCCATGACCCGCGCCAGATTTTGCATGATTTTCGCTCCCTGGCGTGGTGCTCGTGATAATAAGGTTTCCAGCTGGGGGCGTAAAAAGAACACGATTTGTGTATCCCCGTTTGCCACGGCGGTGGCCGTGCGCGGGGCTTCGATCACCAAGGCCACCTCGCCAAAAAAGTCCCCTTCCTCCATGTTGGCCAATACCTTGTCGCCCACACTGATGTTCACCGAGCCGCTTATGATCAAGCCTGTGCCTATGCCCACATCCCCAAGACTAAAAATAGCCTCTCCATCTTGATAGCGCCGTATGGCCATATCATTCACTAATTGCAGGCATTGCCCATGACTCACCTCTGAAAAAATAGGGGTGGCCAGCCATAAATCACACACATGTTTCTTTTGTTTGTGTGCGGGCCGAAACAGGTTTTGCCAAAAAGGTGAACGAATCATGAGGCTTCCAATAAAATTAATTAAGAACGGCTATCTAGTTATTCGTGTTTGAATATTTTTCTAACAATTTATCCAGGGCCAGAGGCTGGTCATAATAATATCCCTGTAAGGCATCTACACCGGCTTCGCGCAAGGCTTCGGCCTGTTCAGCGGTTTCAACCCCTTCGGCGGTGACAAAGATATCCTGTCGTTTACAAAAATGGATGAGCGCAATCACCAGGTTAAGTCCGCCCCCCATCATGCGATCGATTAAGGATTTATCAATTTTAATCACATCAATGGGGTAATCCATCAACTGAATTAACGAGGTATGGCCTGCACCAAAATCATCCAGCGCCAAGCTAAAACCCGCCTGCTTAAACAGATTTAAATTTGCCTCCACTTGACTGGACATGATGGCCTCAAATGTCTCGGTAATTTCCAATTCAAGGTACTGGCTAAGACATCCCTTTTTTTGCAGGGCCGACATTAAGTTTAAGAAAAATACGTTGGAGCCTAATTGTGCCGAGGAAATATTAATAGAAAGCTTGCCGCTTTCCCCCAAAATACCCTGCAAACTATCCAAGTCATCCAGAGCACGGTTAAACACCCATAAATCCAGGTCTTCAAACAAGCCACGGGACTCGGCGATGGGAATAAACTCGGCTGGAGATACAACGCCTAGTTCTGATGAAAACCAGCGTAACAAGGCCTCTACCCCCATTATATTGCCACTTTTTGCGTCGATAAGCGGCATGTAATATAAAACAAATTCAGAGAAGTCCTTTTTCTTAAGTTCGGTTTCTATTTGCTGTTCTCTGCGTGCTTTTAATGCCAACTTTTGTGAATAATAAGCGTATTGGTTTTTACCGGCATCTTTTGCCTGATACATGGCTGCATCGGCGTTAACAATTAAATCGGTGGAGTTGTCCCCGTCTTTTGGGTAAACCGCAATGCCAATGCTGGCGGTCACTGGAAAGTGTCCGGCCGAGCAATTAAAACCCGCCGAAAAAATGGCCAGAATACGATCGGCCATTTTATTCAGCACCATATCATCAGGAAAATCATGAACGATGACGGCAAATTCATCCCCGGCCAAACGGGCCAGGTCTCTGTCATCCCCCATGACAATGTCTTTTAACCGCACCACATTCGTTAGACGCTGAGCAAATTCCTGCAACAACACATCCCCTACCTTGTGCCCGTAGTTGTCGTTAACAAATTTAAAGTGATCCAGATCGATGTAAATTAGGGCTATACGAGAGTATTTATCGGCGCGTCTGATAAGACCGTCCACACTCTCGTTAAACATACGGCGA
>MAAL01000129.1 GCA_002163245.1 Gammaproteobacteria bacterium 42_54_T18
TTATTATGTGCCAAGGCCTAATTTTCCTTTTGTATTACGTTGTTTGTTCGCACTTGCATTGTAACACTTATCGAGAATTAGGCCTTTTTTATGTCAAACTGTGGGACAGCAGTGATATGGAATATTGCGCTGCTGAGCGACCATAACACCAAGAAGACCAGCATACCCAGTAGAGATAGAATGTATTGAACGGACATGCGGCATCTTTCGCGCAGCTTCCGCCAACATAAATAATGGGGCATGCATAATCCTAACGGACCAGAAATAATCAATAAAAGAAGGCTCCGTACAATATTTTTCATAGCTATCGGATATCATTCCCCAAGACTCTTCACTGTGCAAAAAATCATGCTTGGGTATTCCGTTAGGTTTTCCTAAATTAGAAAATACTGACATCATTGTATCGTCTTTTATAGGTTTTCCCGTTTTAAATTGTTCGTGGAGAACTCTGATATCAGCGAATTCCGCCTTATTCCCCTTTGTTTTTTTTGGCTTAGAATCCTTAGATAAATCCATTAAGTAATGATGTTCAAGATGAACAACATTGGATGGCAATTCATATTGTGCACTGCCATATGAAGATTTCTCTCCACCTAAAAAAATCAAGCAAAAGGTGTATTCTGGCAGTCCAGATATTATCTGGTGAACCCAAGAAGAAACTCCGCCTCGGATATAGGGATAAGTGCCTTCAAGTAACAAAGCAATGTCTGCAATGGGCTCTCCTGATTCAGACGTGGTCTTCTGACGTTTACTGTTCATTGAGGATAATAGAGATAACACGCTATTCACCAGACATTTCTTGTATAGGATTTATGGATAATTGGGGTATTTCATCGCTGGGAGAATTTTTTGAATTGCCAAGCCAGTAATGTAATACGGGAGTAAACATATCGGGTTTAATTTTATTAGTGTTGTATTCGTTTAAAAGGTGCATCATATGATCGTATTCGCCCGAATAGAAAGCGGCTTCTGCCAAATAAGGTAATACTTGACTGCGAGGAAGCCCCGTGGCGACAGCTTGGTACAATGTACCTATAGCATCATCATACTCTTCTAACGCTAAATGAATTCGTCCTTTTATTTTAAGGTTGTCCGGATTTTGTTGCTCTATATCCTCCAAAAGTTCTTCCAAAACCTTTTTTGCAGATAGTAGAAAGTGACGACGCACACCCCCTTTTGCTAACCCCAAATACGACATCTCCCAGTAATTTTGGGCAAGGGATCGTTTATACGCATCCTGCTTCTCCCCTGTTGACTTCCGAACGCCTTCCAAGCAACTGACAATTTTTTTGCTAATTTCCTTTTCCATTCCATCTAACATTGAATAAGCTAGCAAACGCACATCATCGACTCGATCACTTAAGGCATTTTGTAATATCTCAATCGCATCTCGCTTATTCATCCTCTTAGTAGCTAAAACGGCTTTGAGTCGTTTTTCAGTATCATTGGACTCCCTTAAAACCTGGCGAATGCGGTCGCCCAATTTTAAAAAACCATATCGCTAAAGGTGTGAAAGCGAGCAATACAAAATACAACCCGAGAATCTGTATTTGATGGGGGCCATGCCTTAATAGTACAAACTGAGTGACCAATTGGCCCCACGCAGTCCCGTCACCAGGATATAGGCTATATACCTCTCCATTCCCCCAATTAATGAAGGTTTTAATGATTTCTAGATCTACCAAATCTATCTTGGACAAAAGATAAACTGTTATTATGATGGTCAAGTTAACTTTATATAGCTGTGCTGCTCTATCAAGCAGTTTCATCATCGAAATACTAAAGTCACTTTTCTGAATGATTTTTCTGTGTACAATTCCCAAGACAACGCCAGATAAGATAACAAAACCTTCTGCGCCTGAGATTAACCCTACCCTCTCCCAAGCAAAAAAATTGAAAAGTGAAAATATTTCAATATGCACCACTACCAGAACAACCATAACGGCGCCACGCATAAAATCAATGCGCAAATCCCTGTCGCCGTCTTGCTGCTTGTATTGCATAAGTGCCTCTTCAATGCCCACTAATGCCTTGTTTCCGCATGAAAATCGGGCCTCCTATAAATTTAACACTAGACTATAATCAACAAAAATGAAGTGCATTTTGATATATTTAACCGAGATCTTTCACATGAATCTGCGATCAACTGGGTGTGATAACCTATGATCAATCGCAAGCAAATAAAACGCAAACCATAGGGGGCATTATGGGTTCTGTCGTAACTAGCGAAGTTAAATCATCGCATAGAAGGTTAATGATCCGTGTAGCCTACGGGTCATTACTCACTCTATGGTTGATAATCACCAATATACAAGGGGCATTTGCCAACATAACCTGTGCTGAAGCCGAAAAAAGGGGCGTTCCACGGTACCTATCTGAAACATGTCTTTATTCAGCGATCTCCTCCTATACAGTCGCCAAGGAATTACACTATTTCACGCCCAACTACCCCCTATGGAGTGATGGCGCGGATAAAAGCCGATGGATTTATTTGCCTCCCAATACACAGATCAATACTACGGATGCTGATCGATGGGTGTTTCCAGTGGGAACGCAATTTTTTAAGGAGTTTCGGAAAGAGATCAAAAACGCAGATGGTACCCTAAGCGAAATTAAAGTTGAGACTCGCCATTTAATGAAAATTAGAACTGGCAAAGGTATAGAGTCGTGGTCAATTGCAAGTTACGCGTGGCAGCAAAGCCAACAGGATGCAGCATTAAGTGAGGTATGATTAACATCCTTATCTGCAATAGATACATTATAGGTAATTGTTTGATCTGATTCTTTTACTATAAAGCTTCTATGAAGAAGGTTATTCCTATTATCGTATACATACAAAGTTACATCATGTGAACTTAGGTTATAGGCAATATAGGATATCGGCTTATCAGTGCGAAACTCCGCATCTGGACTTGCAAGTGACTCAATAGTTCCTTTGCTAGGCACGCTTGGTACCGTTGGGGTTTCGTTTGTTTGATCAACATTTTGACTTCCACTCTCATCAGATTCACTGCCTCCGCCGCCTCCACAGGCAGCTATGGTGCTAGTTATTATAAATACAGCTAATATTTTTACTGGGAAACGTATTCTCATCACGGTGGCCCTATCAATTGAGTTACTTATTAAAAAGTCTATTTTCCTGAACATCGGTTTCATACCAATCTGTATTAGAATTATTATCTTCAACCCAACTAATGAAATTTGGGTAAGCCAAACTTATGTCAACCCGCTCTTTGGGGTGCTTCCAATCGGCCGGCAAGTCCAAAACCCAAGGTAAGTTTCCGGTAACAGTACCCCTGTGATTAATCTGACGAGAAATAAACGGGTTTCCGCCATTTATCTGATTTTGAGCATCAATAGATTTAGCATTTTCAAAATCATCATCGGTATACCGGGTTTCAAATTTTAAAGTGCCCGAGAACTGTTTTTGATGAATTTCAAGATACTCACCAGGTCCCGGTCCATCTGCACTTTCGTACTGAGTGTTATGTACTGACCATGGCGTAAACCAGTCATTAACCGATCCATTACCTCGTGCAAAACGATATATATCATTTTTATAGCTTCCAAAAAGATAAGTCTCAAAAGGCATTTCTCCTAGCTCCGATACCAATAAAGCATCAACAGCCAATACTATGGTTAGTTGTAACGTTGATGACGTAACGTTGCTATTACAGCCTGAAAATCTATTGGTATTAAATAAACAGCCACGGTTTTCATATACAAGTTTGTTTATATCAAATGAGCTAAGTTCTTCAAAAAGATCCTCAGATAATGTAAATGAAACTGCGTTGCTAGATGATTCTTCTGATTTTATCAAAGGATAGAGGTAGGTTTTTTCATGATTTGTACCACCGGAGAATATATAGGTAGTTACTTCCGTTAGTGTATTTATTGTTTTCGTTACACCGTTTTTCGTTTTTTTCAGTTCAACCGAATCGATCATAGATGAACTAAGACCTGGAATGGAGACCGCTATTCCGTTATGGAAAGTAGCCCCGATCGCTTTAATTTCATAATTTAGCTGTATTTCTTTAACATATTGATTTTCAGTTTCACCATTATTTGTTTGAGTAATATCATAGGATAATACTGCATCGTTGAAATCATAGTCTCCAGCCATTGGCCAGTTATCTTCAAAAGCTAACGTTCCTTGTTTTGAATTTATTTCATCACTGACAGGCGTTAGCTCAATGGCGTCTTCTACATCTTTTACTGCCGATATCGGTGTTACTGCGACGTTAAAAATCAAATCGTTATAGTCTTTATCTCCACCTGATGTTTTTATGTCCTCAAAGCCGTAAGCAAAGTACCCTGTTTCGGCTGTGGCACTTTCGGTATCGTTCAGTATCACGTGATACCTTGGCCCTAAGCCAACGGTAGGGTTTAGGCTAGGAAGCGTATAAAACGGTTGGCCATATAGAAAACTTTCCTTTTGATAACCATAATTCCCATTCCATCCATTTGAGTTGATAAAAAAACCAATGCTTTGACCTGCATATAGTTGGATTTTTAGATCAACTTGGTCTCCTTGTAATAGGTCTCCACCAGAACCTGATTTTGATCCATTAGGAAATATAAGTATGTGCTCAATTTCATCCGGTGATGTTGGAGGTACATCTGTATCATAAATAAAATAACCCAATGCATTTTTATAGCCTGCACCTTCATTTAGAAAAGTGACTTTTATTGTTGCATACTCCCCATCAGGGAAATCTTCCTTAATGGAAATATTATCAAAAGTGCTATTTAACAACTCTGGGGAAACTTGCTGCTGCTCGGGAACCATCCCATAAAAATCATCAAGCATATCAGAGTCAAGCTCGTCGTCTATATTCAATAATGTCAGGGGTAATCCGTTGTTAGCACCATAGTTATTGGTAGGTTCATCTACGGTTGCTTGAGTAGCTCCAACCCAACTCCAGGTAATTGATAATGCGGGGTTTGAAAAAAACAGACAAAGTAATAAAAAGTATCTCATGCACATACTAATGTTCCCTTATTAAGGTTACGGTTTGTGTATGTACTGCTGGCAATTATCAAGCCACGTCATCAGTGAGCGCTAACATGTTGTTATTATGGGAATAATTAGTAATGTGCCGTTTTGTTGTTTGCAATTTGCAACAAGCAATTTGCAAACAAGCAATTCATTTTAGAAATAGATAACCATAAGCTTGCAGTATTTATGTGGCTAATAGCTGTCATGCTAAAGCAGACTCAGAAAACAACATTCGTATAAAATGCATTTAATATGCAAAAAACGTAACTTTACCGCGATATAGCAACATAATGTCCGATATATAGACCACTATAGATGCATATTTACATTACCCCATAATGTGCTAATATTGGAACATAAAGCCTACATATACAACCTATGTCCTGAAAAGGTCACTCTATGAACATTGATAATTCATCTCCAGCCGCTATCTCTGAAGATCTTGGAGAACGACTAAAGCAAGCGCGATTAAATGGAGACCTAACCCAAGCAAAGGTAGCGGAACTTGCAGGCATTAGCAGAAAGGCGGTTCTTAACGCAGAAAAAGGCAAAGTCCAACTTGAGGTCTTTATAGCCATCATGCATGCCCTCAACTTAACTGAGACGTTAAATATGTTCCTGCCTAAGCAAGAGATTTCACCTATTCAACTTTCTAAACTACAAGGTAAGAAGCGCCAAAGAGCATCTGGCCAGAGAAAGAGCAAAGATGAAGGGGCCTCTGAATGGTAATGGAAGTTATCAATGTAAAATACAAAAGTTACGAAGTTGGTGCCGTAAGTTTTAATACCAATACAGGCATAGGCGCATTCGAATATGATCCAACGTTCATCAAACAAGGAATCGAACTTGCCCCCGTTAAAATGCCTCTCGCCAAAAGAATTTATTCATTTCCAGAGCTGGGGTTCGATACATTCAAAGGGCTACCCGGTTTGATTGCAGACTCCTTGCCCGACGACTTTGGCAGTGCGGTCCTTAACGCGTGGGTAGCAGGCAACGGGAAGCAACCGAACGACATTACACCATTGCAAAGACTGCAATATACAGGTACACGTGGTATGGGAGCACTTGAATACGCTCCAGCAACTAGACTAAAAAGCCTTAACGCATCACAACAGATAGAAATAGAATCGTTAATCAACATTGCTCAAGAAGTAGTGGGCAGCCGTGGCGATTTCTCTGTCGAGCTAAATAAAGACGGGCAAGAAAACCGCGAAGCTATGATGGCTCTGTTATCTGTAGGTATGAGCGCAGGGGGTGCACGACCGAAAGCTGTCCTAGCATTCAATGATGACTTCACCCAGGTTCGTTCAGGTCAGGCCAATGTCCCCGAAGGTTTTTCACATTACTTAATAAAGTTTGATGGAGTAAGTGAACACAACAAACATAAAGAAACCTTCGGTGACCCTCTTGGTTATGGTGCAATGGAATACGTTTATCACCTCATGGCCAAAAACTGTGGCATAAACATGATGCCCTGCCAGCTACTGAATGAGGGCAATCGCCGTCATTTCATCACACAACGATTTGACCGAAAAGGCGATGAAAAAGTCCATGTACAAACCCTAAATGGGATGGCTCATGTAGATTACAAAAAACCTGGCTCCTTTTCCTATGCTGAACTACTAGGGATTGCGAGACAAGCTCGACTCTCTGCGATAGAAGCAGAACAACTCTATAAACGCATGGTATTTAACGTTATCACAAGAAACCATGATGACCACTCTAAGAATTTTGCATTTATTTTAAACGACAAAAATTGGGAATTAGCACCAGCTTATGATTTAGCCTACAGCTATAAACCAGGTAGTAAATGGGTAAACAGCCACTGGATGAGCTTAAATGGAAAGCGAGATGACTTTTCACGCGAAGACTTTTACTCTCTTGAGAAACTCAGCCCGCTCTTTTCACGGGATAAAATCAACAGCATGATTGATGACACAATCAGCCATGTTTCACAGTGGAGAAAGCTCGCAACAGAACATGATGTCCCAGCATCTTTAATAGATGAGATTGAATCGAACCTTAGGCTTTCACTGTAAAAGCCAACGATTAACACATACCAAAAAGATGAGACTCAGCAATCTGAGCCCCATCGCATTACTTTCCCTACTATATCATTAGTGATTCAATGTAACGGAAATTGTAATTTTATCTGGATCAGCGTTTTCTAACATTTCAACGCCAATCCCTGTAAGCCTTGACTCAATATGCGTTCCTCCTTCTTGGGCAAGTAATACCGTACCTGTTCCACGCTTTCCTGAAACCATGTGCATTGCAAAACGTTTGGCTGTCGGATTACGTTTATCATGAGGGAAAGATATAAAGACCGAACCGCCTTCTTCTGGATTGTCCAGATTCCACATAGAAGAGTTAATGATGACCGTTGATAAGCCTTCGCCGTCAAAATCACTGATTCTTTTTAGCTCAAACGTTACTGTTTCACCATCAAATAGAGCCACCTCCTCCTCCGGAAGCCAATCTTTCAAATAATAATGCGGGGCTGATAGATATGGCGCTCCTTGAGCCCTATTATTCATAACGGTATTTATGTCAGGCCGACTTAGCGTCAACTTTCGTCTCTTGTCTCCTTTACCAACATTCGTTGTAATTGTTTCCCACTTCCAGGTGGCATGCCCCATCCCCATCGCGTGTCCCATTTCGTGGGCCGCAACATCGTGTTGGAACGAACCAAGACAGCCAACACTACTATTAGTGCGGCTGGTATTAACATTAAACACATAATCATTCGCTACTCTACTGTGCCCTGTATAAACAACGTTTAATCGCCCCCGTGAATTACGTATATAATAATCAGCAGCAGATCTAACCATTTTCTCCCCTCGCACTTTATCTTTAGATCCCGATTTTCCATTGCATGACATCTTAAGACCAACTTTGTAGGTACCGATACGCGGTTTCTTAGGTGGCAGACTATTTTCTAACACTACCTCCTCAATCTCTTCAATTTCCTCACCTGGCTCATCGGCATGATCATCTTCTGATGGTACAATTTCAACATCTTTACTGATGTGTAAGGTTACTGATTTGAATTTTTCAGCAGAACCCTTATTTGATCTAACATCTTCACTTTCATAACTTACAGGCTCTATCACCAGACCAGCAACCTTGTATTGTTTATTCTCTTTCGGATCAAAAATTCTGGCAATTACAGTATCACTCATCGACATCCCTCTGCAGTTTTTACATTTTGGAGCTTTGTAAAAAAATACCTGTCCGCCTTGAACACCATTACCTTTTGTTTTTACGGACTTAGGAATACTGATAAAAAGTCTTTGATCACCTGGTAAGTCATAAACATAAGCTAAGGGAACCTCACTATCATTATCTGAGTTTTTATCGATAGGCCTAATTTTTGCTTCGACAATCCCACCACTTTCCAATACGTCAGAATCAAGCTGAACGACATCTTCCTTTTCTGTCCAGCCTAACCAATGCAGTTGTGGTATAGAGTAATTCTGGGATGAGTACCTACCCATAAATGTACTAGGATCTTTATATCCCTCAACCTCCCCTGTTTTCTGATTGAGTTTATTTCCGTGTTTAAGGCCCAGTAAGTGACCTACTTCATGAGCAAAGTCTCTTTTAAGTGTGCCAACCAAATTAGCATTCCCCTTCCCTGCATTAGAAGAGCGACACAAACCTTTTGGAAATACTCGAACCGTAAATAACACTCCCGTGCCATCAATCGTATTGGCTTCGGCTTTCGCGTCTTTACACGTTCCTTCTGAGACTTCCTTCGTTATGGCTCTATTTCGATTCACTCGTAATTGCCCTTGAGAGGAAGTTTTAAAAAAATTAGCCAACCATCTACCGCTACTTTTTATACCCCCCATACTCGGCGTCGTTTTTCCGGGCATAACCACTCTCACCAAATTGTACCTTTGAGCCGCTGCACCTTCTTTTATCGCTTTTTTATTATAATTCACTACACAACCAGCATCTGCGTCTCCGCAAGTATACACATACGAATACGTGTTCTGCGAAGACACCGTTACTAAAATAGTTACTAACATAGTCGAAAATAACCGAATTTGTTTTCGTTTTAAATGGACTAAAAAACCATTGTTGGTTATTGATTTTCCAAAAATCATGATGCCACCTCATTATTGATTTTTTGTTTTTATTACCTTGTTTTTATTGCTTTGATTTGTACTAAAATATCGAAATGGAGACTCAAACAGATCCTCTGTATGTGAAAATTAATTGAATAGACCTAAGACTATTGCAAGTGATAAATATTATAATCGCTCCTTTGTTCAATTTCGCATGACGCGTAGGCGTGACACATTCGCGTATTTTTAATACGTATATTTTTGGGGTCTGAAGAGGGATCTACAAACATAGAGACAAACTTACAACCAGGCGTTTCCTGACAAAATTGCAAACAGGCTTGAGGAAGGTGAAAATGATCTCCTACCTTACCCTTTGTTGTAGATTTGATAGGGTTACCCTTGCAATCTGAAGCAGCCGATGTGATCGGGGATAGCTCCTCAGATGTCATCGCACCATCCCCACCTCTTATACGAGGTATATCGAATCCCAAATTGTGTACGAGATTTGCGTAAATAGCCTCTCCGAGTTAAGCCGCGTATGCATTAAGCCGACTCCCTCGCATAAAGTTGGAATATGATTCAAGCTGTACACTATCAAAATAATCAGGATGATGATCAGGGTACGGACGGCCTTGTATTTTTTTGTCTTGTAAATTTTTACTTACGCTATTTCTCTCAAAAGAGCCTCCAGTTGAAAAAAATGGTCCCTGCTGATTTTTCATTGTTTCACTTGGAAACGTTGGAATCCCCCGCACAGCAACACCTTGCCCAAGCGAGTATTGTCCCTTATACGCATCCCAAGGAGAGAGGTGTCGTTGCAATAAACTAAATTTCATCCGAGAATATTTCATCACTTTTTGATACTGACTGCTGGATGAATTATTCAAAACCGCTTTCGGTACATTCACCGTATTCGCAGAAATACCGGTTCCAATATGATTGCGAGCTGAACGACTTACCTGACCATGAAAACCAATTTGTAATCCACCGCCCCACTCCTGGAAAGCGATATCCCTCGCCTCTCGAACAAAACTCAAAAAGTCATCCCACGTTGCTATAAGATCTGGGTGTTGTCGAAGAGGTGGTAAAACTTGGATCACCGTGTCTCGTGGTATTCTATTCATGTCCAACAAACCTTTTGGCCAGTTAGGAACAATCATATGGGGTCGTTTGCCGGTGATTTTTTCTAAATATTGCACTGTGCGTTTGCAAAGCTCCCCAGAACCGGAGTCCCCAACAGCAACTCCAATTTTTCCGTCTCTGAAATCAATAGAAGTTTTTAGGGAATCACAATCGCCACTGCACCCTCTCCAGCCTACGGGATAATTATCTCGCATCTGCTGAGTGACAGAAACCTTGTTGTGAATACAGACCGCTATAAAGGGCAATGTTCCTGGGTAATACTCTACAAAGGGCTTACCATCGACAATAACTCTTCCGGGTATAGCAGTACCCGGTAATACCGAACGTGGATCCAAACTCGACGCAGATCTGATGTTGTGTTTAGTGAAGTCTTGTCTATAAGTCGGACCAATATAAGGTTGTCCTGCCTCTTCGAAAACATCCCAGGCATCAGCATTCGTGACCAATTCTCTCACTGGCAACGCTGGGTTGTAGACATTGATTCGCCACAATTGATTATCCAGCAAGGTAAAGTCTTGCTGGATAATATTGGCACCATGCTCCTTTGATCCGCCTTCTACGGTTAAGGCTTGCCCATTACTTTTGCTTAATATGATGTATCTATTATCCAACAGCGGGTAAACACGCATAACCCTGAAACGTTGCGCATCACTGCCCGTCAGAGCGCTCTGCTTAATGTTAACGTCATCATCATCAAAGGAAGCAGCATCAACTGTTAGCGCTAGACCAGTCTGTTTTGAAATTATTAAGTAGTGCTCATCATCAAGCGGTCTTAATATCCATACAGAACCTGAGAATGTCGGTTCAGTTCTGCTATTTTGGACGACATTCTCTTCAGCTGCGTATTTCGGCCCATCGTGACCGACCATTTCGCTCTACCGTGACCGCTAATTACGGACGATCGTGAACGGTCATTTCGGTTGATCGTGACCAATTTTACGCCCTTCAGC
>MAAL01000150.1 GCA_002163245.1 Gammaproteobacteria bacterium 42_54_T18
TGAACAGAATGAAAGGCAACAGTGATTCGGTTACAATCTAGTTCTCAATTAACCAACACTCCACTATGGTGTCGACTTATATCCATTTCAGACTCATTCCTGTATTAGAAAATACTGATGCAACTCGACACAGCCACGCAACTTATAAGAGTATTAAACCAACACTAGATAAAAACAGTTCCAGGCCTTCAGCCATCACTTCGTTTGAATATGATCCTGAATCGACTGAAACCGAAACAATACCCCAAACATTATTCCAACCACAAAACCACCTATATGCGCCGACCACGCAATCCCCGCGACACCAGATGCCATCATCACCGCATTAAATACCAGCCAGGCCGCCAGGTACCAAACAACATTGAGCCGAATAGGAATAAACAGTATGGTAAAATACAGTTTTATTTTTGGGAACAGCACAAAATACGCCCCCATCAATCCTGCTATTGCTCCAGAAGCTCCCAAAAATCCAGATTCAGAATCCGACCTTATCAAGGTATAACTCAGCGTTGAAAGCACTAGGCTGCTCATATACAACACAACAAATCGCAACCGCCCAATATAATCTTCTACGTTATCGCCAAATATATAAAGAAAGTAAAGATTACCTAAAAGATGCGCAATACCGCCATGTAAGAAGCCTGCTGAGATAAGTGTCCACCACTGGTCACCTGACAGGAATCGTGCAGGAACAAGAACAAATAATGAGTGCATTTCTACCTGGGTGAGCTGTAATATAAAAACTACAATCAATATTCCAATAAGGCCAAACGTTAATACAGGCTTATGATGTACTGGGTTCCACGCTTCGACAGGCATTCCACTGAATAACTGAAATAAGTACGACGTAACACCAGGTTTTTCATTTAATGTTGACGAATCACTTTGACCTGCATGCAATACAATATCGAGAAGCTTTTTACCTTCTTTAGGATCTATCCATAACCCTTCACATTCTGGGCAGGTATCAACCTCTACTTTTTCTTTATCAAACTCTACTCGATAAGTATTTAGGGTATGATAATCGACAGGACAAACCAGTTTTTCTGAAGCTCTTTTTTCACAAATCTCAGTTCCTTTCCAAATATCAGGCGATGCTGTTTTTCCAAGAACAATGTTTTCTTTGCCTTTTTCAATAAATGTCCCGCCACAACGAATGCAGTGATCAACCTCCTGACCTTTCACGTCCTCTTTCATCAATATAAAAAAACATCGTGGGCAGATTAATCGCACCGCTTTATTTCTCATAATAGATTACCCATACTACTTTCCTTGGCGGCTATTTTGCACATCAATTGTTCGAAACGTAAGATTAACCCTTGGGGTTGTTACCGTTTTTGTTGGCGGTAACCGATGCAACCAAAAGCGCTGCGTTTCATCTTTCATAATAAGCAAACTTCCATGCTGTAGAACCATCGAAACGCTTTCTTTCGTTTCTTTGTGCTTAAACGAAAATTTTCGTTCCGCTCCAAAGCTTAACGAGCCAATCGCTCCATTCTTCTTTAAATAGATTTCACCGTCACTATGCCAAGCCATTCCTTCTGAACCATTGTGATAGAGATTGAGCAAACACGAATTAAATCCCTCTCCAGTTTCTTCTTCCACAACAGCTTTCAACCGCAATAGCTCAGGAGTCCAGGGCAATGCTCGTTTAGTAGTCTTCGAATAGGTATACTCAAACGGCTCATCACCATACCATGCGACCTTCCGCTTAGTAGTAATACGCTTCCCCAGAATAACGGCCTCGTCATTTTTCCACTCAATGCTTTGCAGTAAAACCTCAAAATATCTGCTTGCATCGGAAGAAGACATTATAGTGCCATAATATTTCACACAGCCATCCTTTGGTAACCTATTGCATAGCTGCCCTGCTTCACTCTCAAATAGGTCCACTGTATCTACTCTCAACATTCACGACTAAACTCATTCATAAAATCTCTTTACCTACGCTTATCAAACCTGAGGCCGTATTTTTACTCTCTAATTAGCGGCAATATTCACATGGATACACCTTTCGAAAGCCATCAACGTCTGTAATAATTCCACCATAAATTAGCAAACAAGAACAACCTATCTTATCAACATTAAATACCAATTTAACCATAACAGGACTATTACCATGGCTATTTACTTAGAAATTGAAGGCATCGAAGGAAACATTACCGCGAAAGGTTTCGAGAAAATGATCGAAATTTCAAGTTTTAACTGGGGTGTAGGCCGCGCAATTTCTCAAAATGCAGGTCGCATGGCAAACCGCGAAGCTTCTCGCCCTAGCGTTAGCGAAATAACGCTAACCAAAGTTGTTGATAAAGCCACACCGTTACTTGTTCAAGAGTCAACCATTGGCACAAAAGGTAAAAAAGTACTTATCCACTTTGTTACTACGGGTGGAGATCAGTTAGAAGAGTTCCTAACGTATACACTAGAAGACACGCTTATCAGCAGTTATTCCATTGGTGCTTCTGGCGATGGTGAGCCGGGTGAGACCATCTCGCTAAGCTTCTCACAGTTTGAAGTAGCATTCACTGAATCCGGTGAAACCAACGCTCGCAGTGGTAAAGGTCGATTTGGCTACGATATTGCGCAAGCGAAAAAGTCCTAATACCACGTAACGCAACGTTAAGATCCAGGTCAGCCACAGGGAGGTCGGCTGTCCGCCATTAGTCTGTCTAGGGCTTTTTGGGCACGCTTCGGCTGTGCCAAATCCCTTACCTCGATCATTTCACATTCATCCCGAACCATTTCATCTATTCGGGTAGGGTAATATCGACAATCGTCGGGGCGGTCCTCATAGATATCACAGGTATATTTGGGTTGATTGGGCTCTTTTCGAAGCCACGGACACAAGGTTAGTGGCTCTCCTGAGTCTGGGTCCACCCAAATTTCTCCATTCTTAACATAACGGACTATATCTGGCCTATACCTATCCCACGATTGAATTTCCTCTGCCGATGCAGACAACCCGCCGTCGCTGTATTTCGTGCAACACTTGCCACACTGATTGCAGTCTTTCACGTTTGTATTTTACCTTTTACTATCACTAGATTTGTCATTACAGCCCTAATCAATTGAGCGCCATAATACCTGTTAATAGGTTATTTATGCATCACCTATTTTCCTTTATACAGAAGCTTTTTTATAAACGAATGAGTGAGTGAATGAATAACTCAGGAGTATCAACAAGTTACAGGCCTGCTATCTTACAAAAGATATGAAAAGTGTAAACCTGCCTCAAATATCGAACGTTATTTGATAAAAACGATTGAATTGTTCTGCATATTTTTGCTTTAAAAAACTGAAAAAACCTTGGGGATTAATGTGATTATTTTATTTCCCGCCGTACAACAACCACACCAACATTCCCACTTTACGGCCCACCATCGGATTCACTATCGCTTTCAGCCAACTTCAACTCTAACCCACAATTTTGACACTCATCCCCCCCAACCCCTAAAGGCCATTTCTGCGCCACCCCAAAAGGCTCCTTACACCTTGGGCATGGAGCATGTGCCGATTTAACTACTTTTCTATAAAATAGAAAAAATGCTGGAACACCTCCAATCCACGCCAACCCCGGACTTATACCAGATAAAACAACACCAGCAGCTAGCATAATTATGATTTTAGAATCTAATCTATACGCATCTTTTCTAAGTCTTTTGATAGCACTCAACTGATCAACCCACTTATTATCCATTTTAGATCCTCAACATAACAAGCACTACATAACCTTATTTACTGGAATCGGCACCCAGTGCATCGAAGTCAAGCTCAGCGTCCAACGAAAACTATCCAGCCTAGAAAATAGAAATTCGATGGACTTCTCCTCAGATCTCACCCTCTAATCCGAGTAAATATTTTGCACAACAGTCGAGCACTTGAGACAAAACTCGTATACCAACTGAACAAAATCATTCCCCAAAAAACCTCTGCTATCAACGTACGCGGCATTTCCGCCAGTGGCCAGTAAAGCCATAGGTTGTGCACAGGTGGGGCAAACAGACGCATTTTCTACCCCTCCTATCAAATACGGCTCCCCCCCAACCATATGCTGAGGAAGCGACATATCTTGATGCTTTACTTGGGTAAGCTCAAACCAGTCGTCATCGCTACAACAATTTAACTGTGTAAACACGGCCTGCTCCTGCGCTGTCAACAAATGCAAGCTTGCTGAAACGCCTTCGAATGCAACAGGGTAGTTTGAATACGGAAAATCATCATACACAGCCCCTTCTTGATACTCCAATATTTGGATGCTGCCGCCCTTTACCGAATAACAAAGCCGCCCCTCACCTGCCGCGCATGCCCCCCCATATAATAAAGGAAGAACGTCCGTACTTAACCCTAAGTCAGACAGTCGAGAATCAGTCAAATCTAGCGATGCAATTTGAATAAGTGCTTTATTTGAACCTGGAAAAATTGCACCGGGCAACTTACAGTCCCCACCAATTAGGTGCGACCACTCGCCAGACGAACTAGGCCTTAAAAAATAACCCGGGAAATGATAACGATTAATTTCCATATTTAAGCACACCATGGTGGACTACACCCTTGATCAACCTTATACATCTTATAAGACTGTATAAATATATCAATAAACATCATCGCCCCAACGCCCCTTATAAAAACTGGAGAATTGGTCATCCTATATTTCGCAGGATACGGACCACGGGTAGCCATATTAAACTCCCTTATATGGGGGTTGTTCTTGAAGAAATTATTATAAAAGTCCTTTGCCTGTACAACAGTCATCTTCGAAGGATTTATATTATTCTGCTTGCAATATTGACTAAACAAATTTGAAGCATGCTTATTATATTGCGCATGCCCCCCACCATATCCATGGTAGTCAACCACAGTACTTCGAGCATAAGGCCCCTCGCCCTGAGTATCTGATTCGAATCACCCTTTGGCATCATAATTATAAAAAACACTATGGAGCCCGGTAACTATTCGCTCCTTAGTTCGACCAGCATCATTGAATACAATCAACCGAGTCAACCATCATCCATAAATAATAACCTCTGCGTCAAAAAGTCAATTAGCTCTGCTTGAATTGTTTTAGCATCACTATAATTTCCCAAATCGGCATCTTCAAAAGCACACTTAAAATAACCAGCCTTATTCCCAAACAAAGAAGGGCCTATAAGTTCAAGGCTTTCCATACATCCAGCTACCATTCTTGCACTAGCTTCATCGAATGTTGATTTACTCAAGAAATCACGAAATAACTCCTTATGAATTGATAATTCTGGCGCTCCTTTTTCAAGAAAGCTGAGTATTGTAATTTCGTCCTTAGAACAATGCATTGACATTGACGCCAATTCACCTAGGTCCTCATCCAATTCATCACATAAAGATAGCTCAGCCCCTCCCCAATCTATAACCTCGACAATATCAACAAGTCCTATTTGTAGCTTTCTTTTTAAAACTCCAGCTTGAATTTTTCTGCTCATTTTAATCCTGCAACCTTTTTAGTGACCCGATCGCGCCTCCTCAGGGCTCATGTGAGCCAGAACGGTTGTTACCGTAGAATTATCAGGCAGCCCTTGAGAAAAATTCAAAAACGGCAACCTGATTCGAAAACAACTCTGCAATGACGAATGAAACTCCCTGTAACATTTTGTTTGGGTGCGATGATGCCTGTCTGCCATTTGCGGAGGTCTTAGTGTAAATTAAGCCGTTTGTTGAAGTCACACAAACTTGCCGTAAGGTTATCTACACCACAAATGCCATTGAATCACTCAATAGCGCTATTCGAAAAGCGGTAAAAAAGCGTAAGCTATTTCCAACTGATGATTCCGCAAAGAAGGTTGTTTATCGTGCGTGACAGCAAGCTTCAAAATAATGGATGATGCCAATAAGGGATTGAAAACCGGCATTAAACCGGTTTATGATTGAATTCGAAAACCGCTTAACTGATTACATGTAAATCAAGCAGTTACACAGAATTATTTACAGGCTTCGTAAATAACATGTTGTTCGCTTAAATAGGTATTTTTACAAAACACCTATTTCTGGGCGGGCACTAGCCACTTAAAGTCAAAAATTGAAGTCTGCCCCCATAGCGTAACTTACCCCGTTGGTTTATTTATATATCCTCTGACCCCGTTTTCTCTTTAAAAAAACTATAATACATTCGTCTAGGAGCGAAGAATTTCAATAAATATACTAACATAATACCTATCCAGCCTAACCAGGCATACCCTAATTCACGCGAGGATAGGTTTGGAACAAATATTTTAACGCTATAATGTAAAGAACCTAGCAATCCACCAAAAACCAATAAAATTAATATGCCGCTTATAGCCATCCAGGATCTAGACTTAATTTTATTCTCCATTCTCAGCCATAGCTCTAATACTATTATTGAAAAAATAACATTTAGAACAACAACCACGAAACTAGTAAAACCTCCTATATCCATAGGCCAATTAAACTCCCTAGGTTTTTTAACATCCACGTCCATTACTTTTGGTTGGCTAATATCCCAATTCCCGTTTGAATAGAACCTCTTAATACGCCAAACATTCCCAATTGTACTCCTGCCGCGATACTAGAACCAACAACATTATGTATTATATTTCCCGTTCGATAACGAAGAGCAATAAGCGGCCCACCCAAATACGCTTGCTGTCCAGGTATAGCGCTAAGACCGACTTGCAAAGATGAAAATTCTACACATTCATCACGCGCCATTGCCGATAATTGACCTACTACGCTACCGAGTGCACCATTGAGACTTGTTCGCGCTAAAGCAGAAGATACAGCTGCAAAAGGATTGAAAACGCCAAATGCTGCACCCGTCCCAGCACCAATTGTCGTAGTTATAAAGAGATCCATGCCACGCTGACCCGCAGCTAACCCTCCGGCAAAAGAGCTTATACCACCTGCAATACCTCCAATCGCAGCGCCTGCGCACCAAGGGCATAAACCATTTGGATCAATAGAATTAATCGGATCATTATTCACATAAATGTAGAGGTTGGTCTGTCCACCATTAAACAGAATAGGATCTTTTGCCGTCCAACGACCAATGCTCGCGTCGTAATCTCTCACCCCAAACCGTACAAGTTTAGTATCATTATCATAGATACCACCAGCAAACCCAAAAGGCTGAAACCCAGGATTAGTGTCATTCAATACATTACCGAATTCATCGTAATCCAACTGTTGAAAAACAGCCCCTGTATCGGCATCAACAACAAGTCTAACACTACCTCGACTATCACTTATTATCCGGTAGGTATCTCCACCCTTCACCATATAAGAAGGGACATTCCCCTTATCTCCATACACAAATTGAGAAACTACATTATTACTTCCATCCAATTCCGCTATCGGATTTAACTGATCCGCATAAAGAAATCCCTGCACTTTCGCACCAGCAATTTTTTTACCAACACGGCGACTTCGTCCATCAATAATATAGTCAATGTCTTTACCTGGAAGTTTTACGTTAGCCAGATTACCAAATGCATCATAGACATATTCAGTAACCTGGTTTGTACTAACATTCGTTTTAAATCTCAATTCGCCATTATCTGTATATTGATAGTTGTTACCCGCGTAACTCGTTAAACGGTCCTGATTATCATATTGGCCTAAAAGTACACCATCCACGTGCGTACGATTTCCATTATCATCAAACCCGTACTCTCGCACCAGAACCCCATCAACAGAAACTTTCCAGAGGCGATGACTCAAATCATAGTCATAATGGTAGTTTTTCGTAATACCCTCAACTGTTTCAGTTTTATCAATCTCACGTCCAAAGTCATCGCGCTTCGACACTTCAAAAGCATAGAGAGTGCTTCCTCCATACTTGGCGTCATAACTATAGGTTTCTCCAAACATATTGGGTGTAGTCAGAGTCGATATATTGTCGAGAGTGGTACTTCTCAGTAACCCGTTGTTGTTATCAGGTACCAGAACAAGCCCCCCTGCCAAAATTAAGACACCATCCTCATCGTACTCATATACTATTCCACTTCCATTGACCTTTATCGAATTTATAAGGAGATCATTGTTATATTCGAAAACAACGCTACCACTAACATCCCCAGCTAAATCCTCACTTGCTAGCAGAGAACCATCGTATCCCAATTCGTTTATAACACCGTAAGGGGACCCGATTGTTTCTAGTTGTCCGGTAAACTGGTGATAACCCAAATTAAAATCCAAACCCTCCCAAGCTAATAATTCAAGGTACCCTTTTGTTGGGTGGTAACCAAAATCCAGCTTTGTACCATCTGGAAGATCAATCCAATCTATTTTCTTATCGCGATCAAGTTCGTAATGGGTATTTCGCTCAACAGCACCTTCTTCTGGGGCTATATAGTCACTAACCATACCAACACCATTAAAAACAAATTCATGCTTTGGCTTCCCTGGTGGTGTTATCCCTGTCACTGCACCCAGTGCATCGAAGTCAAGTTCCAAGACATTACCATCACTAGCCTCTCCACGATGAGGTCGACCCGACAAGTCATAATCTGTAAACATTGCCCAACTGCTACCATTGTCATTTACTATTCTGTCAACAAAACCATCAGATAACCTGTAGTCAACCACAGTGCTACGAATATTTGGCCCCTCTCCCTGCGTAACTGATTTGAACCGCCCTTTGTCATCATAATCATAAAAAACACTATGAAGTCCGGTAACCTTTTTCTCCTTAATTCGCCCACTATCATCAATTACAATTTGAATAACCCTTTCTTCCGGAGATGTCACTGTATAAGTTCTACTGCCCACATCAAAAACAGATGTCGTTGTTTTTCCGTTAATACTATAGGTATCTGTGAGCGCACTTAGCACAGATAGGCCAAGCACATCTACATAGTTAGCAAGCCTGTCTCGCACGATTTCCATCGTTCTACCTATAGGCGTTTCTATCGTCATATTGGACTGTATTTGAGCCAACAGGCCAAACCTTGGATCAGCCTTTTTCTTGGTTGTAATTTCAAGTCCATTTGCCAGTACCACCACAGAATCACCTTCAGGCGACAACTTACTTATTGATACAGCACCATTTGGCTGCGTTGTTATTTTTTCTCGTTCTCCACTAGGATCAACAACCACACTATGCATTGTTTCCCTACCCAGCTTTGAAGTAAGGGTGACTTCGTATCTATTGGCTTTATCCTCCCTATCCAGCACCCATGAGCCACCAATAGGGTTTTCATCCAAAATCAACTTACCCAAATTATCGTATTTCATTGTGGATATATTGTGTTCTGGATCTTCAAATACCTCAAGCAACCCGCCTCCAGCAACATCATAGGTCAGGTCATAAATTTCATCATTTGGGTTTATCACTTGCTTAATATATCCATCACTGTCCGGTATCAGCGTTGTTGTTGAATATTGCGTAACAATCTCCGAAGGAGTTTTACCACTTCGAATAATAGATAAGATGTTGTCATCAGCATCGGTTATGGATGTCAAATAACCCTGAGGACTATAACCAAAAGAGAGTAATATTTTGTCTGTTAAGCTGTGCCTCGTACTCACATGCCGCACATCTCCATCGAAATCAAATATCACGCTACCATCCTCCGATGGAATCTGATAAGTATCAAAGCCTGCCCCAGGCATAATCGTACTTAGCTTTCTAATCCCAACAACCCCCACATCAGCAAATAGCAACTCTCCGTTGGCATTTGTCGCCATACTCCATGTACCAATGTTGGCTTCTCGTGCATAAACTCCATCGCTATCATTGGCACTCCCATCCTTTACTGTCCCCGCAATCCTCGTCATATATCCATTCTTTGACACGCTCATAATCTGGCCATGAGCAAAAAAATAGACGGTGCCATCTTGATCTACATGCACAGCTTCAGAGATTTCAATTGGGGTTTCAGTTGCAACCCCACCAACCATATCGATACCTATAGGCGTATCAGTTGAGGCCCCATTCCCAGCTATCGTTGTTATCACACCAAACGAATCTACTTTTCGAATCCGTCTAAAATATAACTCTGAAAAATAGATACTCCCGTCGCCGCCTACCGCTAAAAATGCAGGAACGATAGGTGCGTCCAATGCTTGTCCGCCATCCCCTGGGGCCGGCCCACCATGATAAGTATCATCAAAAAGATCTCGAGGGGCACCGTTTCCAGCAATAGTTGAGATATATCCATCGGGAGTTATTTTTCTTATTCTTAATTTGCCAACCTCTGTAACAAATAAACTGCCATCACTGGAAATATCAACATCAAACATTTCCTCGATCTTTGCATTTACTGCCAGAATACCCTCACTTTCGGAATCTATACCTCCCCCTGCAATGGTTGATATCACCCCTTCTGGCGTTACTTTTCTTACAAGAGTCTTATCTGTAAAAAAAACATTACCAAAATCATCTACACAGATACCCCATGGTTTTTCCAACCCCACACTAGTGGCATTTAAGCCATTGATAACTGTATTAGCAGGCGCTTCGTCTCCATTTCCCGCTATTGTATATACACGGCCATCGGGAGCAATCTTACGAACCTTGAACGACAAGGGGTCTGTAAAATAAATACTACCATCAGGCCCCACATCTAGCTTCATTGCCTGAACTGGCACATCACTCGCCAACAACCCATGAGGGTCAAAACCATCAGGATATACTTCTCCCGTGCCTGCAAGCATCGTAATAACACTTTTCACCAATGCATTACTATCCTCCAAGCTTCCTGTAATTCTCTTCCTCCCGTCACCATAATAGAGCGCTCCGCTTTCTGGGTCATAGGTATGATGCTGATCTAAATTCCACCCTCCAAGGCCCGCACTATGTTTAAGCCGATTACTCTTTAATACTCCGCTCCAGGGTGTGGTAACCGTAAATGATCGCTCAAGTGCAGCCATAGCAACAGGGTCGGCACTTGAACCCGCGCCAGAAGGAGCCCCAAAGAGATTAGTGTCAGTAGAATCAATTGGTACTATTGAGTAAAACAAAGGGTATTCAAAACCGATAACCACCCTATAATCAACACTGCCGTGAAGCTCTCTTCCATATCCATCAAGCCCATCCCAAATATGTTCAAAGGTTAGATTTGGAGCTGGAGTATAACTCTTTGAAAACTGCCTCCCTGCGATTTCATATACGACTTCAATACTTTGAAGGTATTCAGGGACAGTATCATCTGTCAGGGGGATTTTTATCGTTCTTCCTGCAGAGTACCCAAATGCCCGGTCACTTCTATAGTTTAATGCCAACCCAGTCCCAACAAGTGGGATACGCTCACCAAGCACCTGATTTTGACACTCGATAATGGATCCAGACGCCTCACAAGGGTCATCGATCCTCCCATCACCTATCGGTGCAAATTGCTGTCGTACACCATCAGGGGCCCAGTATGGAAAATTAAAATCCCACGGAGTAAAGTGGCTAATAGGAATTCGCCACAAAGACTTTCCCTCTGTATACAGAGTTGGCAACATTACCAGTTCCTCATCAGTGATTCCTGCCTGAATAAGTTCCTGTGGCGTTGCAGCCACCCCCTCTCCAACAAGATCGACAGATGCCTTGCCGTTCTCGATTGTCAGTATTTCAATTACTCTGCCATTTTCTGACGCAATCCAAGCTGAACGTTCGGAATCATACCAACCGGCAGGTACAGCCCCTCCAGTCGGAATACCAATGAAATTATCTAAATATATAGGTAAAGGTTGACTAAAAACAATGGACTCTCCTGGCCCAGTGATCGCTTCATCGATGCTAAATTCCGCAGCATATGTATATGCGCTAGACGATGGAAGATCTCCTGGCATCGAATCTAGCCCATTGTCACCAACCGTAAACTCAGTCGCTCTAAGAGTTACCGAATCAAGTGGATTGACGCCATTTTTGGTTACATGATTAGCGGTTACATTTGAGGGAAGTAATATTGTTACCTGGCGCTCTCCCGACGAATCGTTTACAACGGAACCTTGTGCAACTTGCATGCTGTTACTGCCAAAGGTTATTGCATTATCACTCCCATCGTAGGCGACAAGAACGACATCATCAGCCCATGAGTAGTCATGAAGGCGTGCATCCACTTTTCTTTGGGAAGATATATAACCAGGCTTTGTGTATTGCACCACATAACTAGCGCCCCCATTTAAAGCCATATCAAAAACACCGTCAGCTCGCGTTTTTGTTATGCCATACTTCGTATTTCCAACTATAGAAATAGTAACCCCTGAAAGAGGCTCATTGTTCTTTTTTCGCACCCGGCCACGAATAACCGACACCCTGTCATCTTTGATCGCATCATCAACAACACCCGTTTGAATCGGGTTACCGCCGGTAAAAAGAAAATCAACAGCATCAGAAAAATCTGAGGTGTTTACAGCAATTTCAGGGGCAATTTCGCCTGGATCTTGTGGTAATTCTGGATCAGATGGGTAAACGGTAATACTCAATGATTGCTCAGCAGTATTAGCACTATTTTGCGCAACCAAAGTGTATGTAATTGTATTGGAGGGAGTTACATCTATTGTTCCAGAGAGATCAACTTGACCAATCCCTGGGGTAATTTCCACTGTATCTGCATTGAGGGTTGTCCACTCTAAAGTAACCGAAGATCCCTCAATGACGCCCAAAGAACTAGCAGAAAAGGATTCGATAACCGCATCTTCAACGATGTCACTCACTACATTAATAGATACAGTCGCGGGAGTGGAGGTTCCTTTTCCATTTGTAGCTGTAAACGTAAAGCTATCGGGGCCAACATAACCGATTTCGGGGGAATATAATAAATCCGGGGCTTCACCGCTTAAGTCTCCGTGGGCAGGTATATCCACAACCCAACTTGTTGGAGCATTACTTGCCTCCAATTTAATTTCAGTGGGTGTATCAAGGAGCACCGTAACATCGTTTTGATCTTCTGCCACAGGAGCGCCACCACAGGCGACACACAGTAACGCCAACATTGCGATAACAAAAAACTTAAGTTTTTCTACAGAAAAAAGTTCAAAACAGAATCCGTTTGATCGACGTCTCATCGAATACACTCCCAAAAAATAGACCTAACACCCAACTAAAGCGCCTTTGAAATTACTTTTACGCTTTAATACACACATGCAAAATGACCTAAGAACAACCTAGAAACAGGTATGGATACACAGTGAGTGAGATAAACAGGTTTACATAATAACCATCACTTAACAGAGACGTATTAATTAATTCCTGAAAAATGCTGATGGTTATCAAAAATCCATTTTCAAATCCGTTTGGTTCCACATACTTAAAAAGGCCATCCTATCAAGCCTCGCGAAGATACCACAACCGAATCAGACACACAATAACAAAAGGTACTTTACAAAACCCTCAACCAGTAATTGATCAGTAAATTAAGCTCCACAAGGATTGCGGCCCACCACTTCAATCGTGATTTTATAAATTGTCGCCAACGATTAATTGGGGTAGCGCTTAGACAAATAGGCAGAGGAAACGAAAGGAATCTTGACATTTCAAGGTGACGGAGTCTCTATTTAATATCGACGGTTATTTCCCTATTGTCTAAATTTGTTGGCCAAGCATTGCAACCCAACTGTTCTTGCCTGTGCACTGACATGCGTCAGCGCATGTCTTGCAACACTTTCATCGCCCACCAATACCACCTGTTCTACCGCACGGGTAATCGCGGTGTAAAGCAACGTTAGGTCTAGCAACCGGCATTTACGAATCGGAATGATCACTCGCCGAAACTGACTTCCTTGACTCTTATGTACAGTGATAGCGTAAGCCAACTCAATATTGGCAAGATCTAACGCCGTAAGCTCAACAGTTAGCTCGTCGAATTGAACCAAGCACACAGCAGAATCTACCGAAGTAGGGATAAATCGCTGAATGATCTTACCCAAACTACCATTTCTCAAACCACGCTTGTAATCATTTTTGGTATAAATCACCAGATCATTCAGTTTAACATTGCCACTTGCCGACAAGTAATCAATTGAACCAAATTCCTCATCCACATAGCCGATCGAGGGTTCGTTTGTTTTGAACGTATTTTGCAAACTGACATTTAAGGTGTCGACACCTCCAACTCCCGAACGAGTCGGGGATAAAATCTGTATATCATGATTTAACCCCGAACCACCCAGTTCACCATACACATCCAATACAGTTTGATTGATCTGGTTTTCTGGACAGCACACAAAACTCACGCCTGTTTTCGCTTTGTGAGGGTAAGGGGAGAGTGCCGGCCAACGAGCGTCTCGAATTGCGGCTGCTACCAGGGGTATTCCACTAGCCTCTGATTGACGCTTAACAACTTTCAAGGTGGTCTGAGGCAAGTCGCTATCGACCAGTGCATGTAATATCAGACCAGAACCTACGGGAGGTAGCTGGTATTGATCACCAATAAGGATAATACGACAAGATTCAGGGATATGACGCAGCAAACGATAAAAGGTGATGACATCCACCATGCTGGCTTCATCCACGGCAATCCAAGCATTTTCAGGTATGTCTTCAGTTTTTATATGGCAGAGAAAACTCGCGATAGTATAGCTGTCCATACCCGTCGCTTCTTGCATGCGCTTCGCAGCCTTACCACTGAGAGCCAGCTGATAAATTGTCCAGAACGGTTCCAATACTTGAATAGTGGTGTATATACATTTGAGCACCGTCGTCTTGCCAACACCGGCACCACCCAGTATTAACGAGAATCGGTTAGTAGTAGAGGTCAACACAGCCTCACGTTGCTCGGGTGTTAGCTGATAACCCTCATGCATTTCAAAATTATCAATGATCGATTCAATTGAGCTTAGATTATTGGTCAAACATAGCTGGGCCGGGGTGTTGCTTTTATGTATCGTGTAAATGCGCTCGGCAATAAAACGCTCCATCAACCACGCACCTGCAGGGTGGTAGAGATATTCGGTACGATAATACTGACCGCTGCTCTCACCCAAATTTAAGGCTTGTCGAACCAAACCCGCATCGTTCAGCAGTTGTCTCAATTTCACTGTCAGTTGTGATTTATTGGCTGCTGTGGAGCCACTATCAAAACATCGGTACAGCGATTCCTCAACGGCTGCAAATAAGCGCGCTGATGAATTCACTTGAACACCACACTGATTCAAGGCGAAGCCATCCACGATTTTCCAGTTGGCACAAAAAGACAATAACCGGTAAGGGTCTTCTTTGATTTTTTCCTGTGTGTCCGTACCAAAGGCTGCCAATACCTTTTGGCCAATGGAACGCGGTAAGCCAACAGTATCCAGATAAAGTAACGAAGAGGTGAAATCCAGCTCTTTGAATGAGGCTACAATGGCCAGTGCCGACGCTTCAGTAACGATCTCTTGGAGTCGCTCAATGTCAGCGCTTCGAATGATGGGCAACAGCTCAGTTCCAAAGCGCGCATACAACTTGCTCGCTTTTACTTGACCAACCCCCGTGATGGTTGGGTTTTCTGCAAGGTATGCAATGAGATTATCTGCGTTAGGCGACAATAAAATAGCCGTTTTTGCAGAAAGGTTGGTTTCAATGATGACCTGGCCGTGAGGCAAGGTGAGTGGAACATCATTTACAGGGCCTTCCACACGCCAGGTTTGACCCTTCTGAATACTGTTAGCATCTCGAAGTAACGGATAATCGAGTGTAACGACATACTTGCGTTTAGTATCAGCATGTTCCCCTGCAACGATAGCGCCACCAAACTCCCCACGATTTCTAATTGAGGTAATACGCAGATCAATTGCCGCCGTCATAATTTAATCAACCTTCCCGTTGTCGCCAGATGCTCATCAAACACGGCATAGCGTTTGAGCGCTTGTTTTAGTGACTCTATTTCAGCTCGTTGTACCGCGTTGCGTTCTTCTAATATTTTGATTCGGCTTTTGTCCATCGCATTTGATAACGTCTTACGCCGCTCTGCGGATTGCACAGCGGGAGCTGCCGTTACCTGTTCAACAATGATGCCTTTATCCCGTAATTTATCCTCTAACGCACACAGAGCCGATTTTACCGCAGGGTTCTGGCGTAAAACGGAAACCGAAAAGCTACATTCTCGAGCTATCTCAGTACGACTTAGTTGATTACGTCTAAGGTATTGCTCCCAATCATTGGTTACCCATCGCTCTGATGTCCATCGCTGAAACGTCGCTACGTTAGCTTTCGCCTTGGCTTGTCCATTCATCTAGCGGTTACTCACTGCCTAATCGTCTTTAACAGCGGCGCCATTAATTCACGGATATCAATACGGGGATTATGCCGTTGGGCGTTATGAATCATGCATTGAATTTTTTCCAATTGAGCATGGCACTGTCGCTGCAAATATTCCTTATCCCGCTCCAATCGTGCTACTTTTTCTAATAAATCATGTTCACTGACTGAGGCGCAAGGGGTTCTATTCTCTACACCAATATTACGCAGCCTGCCTTTTTTTAGTTGATATTCCTTTTTAATCGCAAAATAGGACGATAACGTCTGGCGACTGACTTTGATCCCTAATATATCCTCAATGGATTTTGTCAGACCATGCCAAGTGAGCTTATCTTTATTCCAGTGAATAATGAGTTCACAAATGTCACCTATCTGTTTGTTGCTTAGAGCCTTTTTTGCATCTGGTCTATTTGTCATACATTAACCCTCCAAAAACTGTTGAATATCATCCAGAGATGAATCGATAGGGCTTTCATTATCCTCAACCATATTATCGATTAGTGCATTCAGTGCGGCTAAAGGGTCGTTTTCGCCCTGTGCTTGTTCTCCTGTTATTTTTTTTGGACTAACAGGACTGCTCTGATCCATAAGCAATGGCGTATACTCAATACTTTCCGTGACATTTGCATTAGTAACCCTGAGTTTGTACGCCTCACCGGTAAAACGCACCACGGCACCTTCTTCAACCTTTGGGTCAGTTAACACTTCAATCAATGCTCTGTATCGATTAGCATTCTCTGTATGCAAGCGAAACCAATCATTAGCAATCCGATTTTGATCCGACAGAAGCTGAAAGACCTCTGAAAGGCGAGCTTCCTGGACTTTCAGATCTGCCTCAATCAACGCTAACGCCTTGTCATCACCTTTGACATGACAACTCTTAGTACAACCGACACAGTTGTTTAAACGTGTACAAGGATTAATGTAAAGCGATTGAATGCAATAGCCTGTACTCATTTTGCTCGCAGTCTTTCCGGTCTTCAGTTCAAACTCAACTTCATCGACAGGTATTACGATAATCTCTCTTTCAGGTTCATATATTTCGGCTATAGCTGCGTGCTTCTCATCATCACTGCGGTGATCATACACTACGTTTTGTGCGACGCTAGCACGACCAGACCACGCCGCAAGTATAGTTTCGGACATTCCGCCACGCTGTGCCTGAGTGTTGATGAAGTGACGAAACTGATGACTTGTCAGTTGGTATTCCTCTCCGTCAAAACCATACTTTCTAAAGATGGATGTCCCAGAATGACGATCATGAAGCCGTTTGGAAAATGCATCACCGAGATTCAGTGACTCAATCGCAAAAGGGCTTTTTCCTAGCCTGTATCCACTTCCAGTCGTTACCAATTGTTTTCCGGTGTAAACCAACAAAGCATCAGACAAACGTACTCGCTTGCCATTCGCATGTTGACGATAGGGGAAATGCTCGATATTACTAGTAACCCAAGAAACCCAGTGTCCCTCTATTTCGGCGAGGGTCAGGTCGGTGACTTGAAGCGCAAGGGGTAATTCATTTTTACGTACATTTACACCTAATAACGCACTCTTAGTCGCAACGCCTACACCCTTAACTACGTACCCCGGCTCGGGCACAAATGGGAAGCCCTGAATACCGCGCAATACACGCTTGTTATCCATCTCGTCATAAAAACCCAGCAGACCACCTAATTGCCAAAGAGTGACAGATTTATCCAAGTTCAGGCCATGTAGATCGTCGACAATGTAACTCCCTAACAAATGAGATAAGGGGTCTTGAGGGTTTTCATAATATCGTGCAAGAATGCGCGCTGGTTCACAGACGTCTGAATAATATTCAAGAACTCGTTGTATAGTAGGTACCATCGCCTGATGAATCAGCTTAGGGAAATCTTGCGTACCCTTGCTGCCACGCCAATGTATAAAATGAAATATTTCACGCTCGCCATTATTTTCACTGACTTGCTCAGTCAACTTTTGCTTTGTCAATATTTGAATTTCAGCGACCCGTTCTGGCGCAGCCAATGATAGCGCCATATTGCAACAAATCATTCGATCCATTGCATTATCTAGATAGTCAAGCGGTTCGCCAGATATCGACATAACTTGGGAAAAAATATGCCCAGTTGCCAAAATCACTTTTTCGCTTGGAAGTTTTCTTTGTGCTATTTTATGAGGTAGGGTCGAGTTAGATAGACCTGCATCCCGAAATACTTGGCGTAATTTAATCTGCTTGGATAGACAACCTCGTGCATTTAACGTTTGAAGGAAAAGGTTGGTGTATGCAAGAAATGCTACCCTGGTATGTCCAGAATATTCTTTACCAATGGTTGCTATATGTCTTTCATAAATTTGATGGTCTATCGTAGTTATCGATACTTTTCTCTCTTTCAAAATAGAGAAAAGTAATCTGATCACCACTAACTTCTTTGAAATATCATTTACATGTATAAGATCATCCACGCGTAAATAAACACAATATGCCTTCGCGATATCTATCTGTTCCACCGACAACAGATCCGTGGATACAGTGATTTTTGATTTTCGATATCCCCATCGAGCAAATCGAATACTGTCCCCCCAATTCCAGTCCTCCCAGGTACAATGATCAAACGGGAATGGCAAGGCTCTCATTTCTACAACAAATTTTTCTAGAGCTTGCTCAAAACGGTTCGGTAATGATTTCATAGCTCAGCTCCTTCCAACACGTAAGGCCTTGCCAACACGTCATCACAGGCCTTAATCGTTATGGCGACCGCCTTAATTGCATTACGAAGCGCCACCAGACCGTTTTCCGTCACGCCCCCCCTTATCTTTTGATCATAGCAACTCAACGCATCACTATAGACACTGCGGTGGTCTGCTGTTTTGATGGGTCTAAAACTTGGGCACCCATAACAATGCAGCGGCCTTTCCTGGCTACAGTGATTACAACCAGATGTTCCGACACCCACATCATCCAACCCCTTACCCGGCAAATAGCCTTGAATCGCAATCTCACCAGACGAAACAGATTCAACCAGTCTACCTTCAAAAAAATGCTGTAGGCGCTGCATACCTTCGACGGAAGCATTGATAGCTCGCATCATATCAGTCGTCATATCAACATAAGGTTCTACAGATCGTGTTGTAGTTTGCCCCAAAACTCTAGCAATAATCGCCTTATCTGAACCACTAACACCCAAACGAGTTGCGACCGTATCGCGCTGACGGTTTGTTGAGTAATTCAGCCGTCCAACACGATCGCTAGATACCGTTAGTGATTTAAACTCCACTTTCACAGAGTCCTTAATCATTTGTGACGTACAATGAAATGCTTCAGAACACTGATCTACCGACGACAATAATGCCTGTTTACTACTGAACAGAGCTTCAAAAAGGCTTGAATCGTATAACACAGGTAAAGAGAATAGCAGTGTATTTTTCTCTATCTTTGTTAACTCAATACCTTGTGCATTCAGGTGAATCAGAAAATCATTCCAGTAACGATCTCGGTAAACCTCTAATTCACAATACAGCTCAGGTAGAATAGGAAAGGGTAGATCTTCAAAAACAGAACGAAACGGGGCATCGCCCCCTTGCTTACCCAAAGGCACTCTTAGGTGATAGTTGTTCTCGATAGGGTGTGGCTCAACCGAAATATCACACCATTTCAACTGCATAAGTGTTACTGGTCGACGAGCCGTCGCTTGAGTCAGGCGTAAACAGATAAATCGCCGTATATCGCACAATGTCAGCTTATTTTCATTACTGAACAGTAGGTGTCTTTTTTTATTCAGAGCCAATGCCAAAGCCTCATGCTCCGCATCACTTAAAGACCCTTTTTCAGAATCAAAAAAACTGCGTTGAACCTTTCTAAATTTTACCTTTTTAAAGTACTCCAGAAGAGGAAGATACTGGATATTTTCTAGCGCGAGTGCATCAATCACCGTCTTTAAGCACTTAACCTGTCCATCAGTCTTATTGTTTTTTCGCACATGAATAATATAGGCCTGCAACGCCTCTATCGACAGGTTGTAATTAGACAAGTTTAAAAATAACCGCAATGGACTTGTATAATTGTAAGGGCACGCCGTCCAACGGCAAATATTCGCCAAGGCCAAACGTAAGTCGAGCTGTACGCTTGTTGGTAACGCATGAAGGAAACTGACATCCGCTATCATATTTTTCTGATAACCCAGCGTCCACTCATCACTGAAACAATTAAAATGATAATTACTATTAGTGGTCATATCACCTTCGCCAGCTTTGCGTTTTTCTGCCAACACAGCATGCGACTGCTTTAAATCAATTTCCCTATTCATCACGTTCCCTTCTTGCCAGAATTTCCCGCTGGATATCTTGCTGAGTGCTGTAAGCTTTTTGAAGATCTTTGAAGTGATTGTATCGCTCAGGCATTGCACTGGTTTTTGACCACCCCATCGAATCAATACGGCGCTTACGTGCCTCTGAATCAGTTAAGTGTGCTGTTTTATCGGTAAACACTTCATTCCACTTGTGTCGCAGAATATGAGAACTTACTCGTACACCAATTGCTCGCGACAGGGTGCTAAAAATATAATCGATACTGTAGATTGATAGGGGGGAACCAATGGTACCTTTGGTGTCCATTTCGGTTATAAATAAAAACTCATGGCTTAATGCACCCGGAATGTATGATCGAACATTGTTAATGTACGACTCGATGTCGCCAACCAAAACAGGGTTAATATAAGTCGAATGCTCTGCGGTTTTCTGTTGAGGCTTGTGCAGACGTGAATCTGAAGGGTCTTCAGGTGAACGACGTATGTACAGTCGATTAGCGCTCTTAGTAAAATCAATATCAGAAATCTTTAGCTTTGACAGTGCTCCGCGCCGAATCCCCGTATCCGCCAATATCTCGACAATCAGCCGATTGCGTATTTGACTGTGCTTAAAGGGATTTTTAGGGGATTGTGGTTGAATAATATTGAGTAATAGTTGAAAGCTTTCATCCGCCAGTACCGAATTAAAACCATCGTATTTTTTCCCGGCTGCTGCATGTGCAGAAACCCGTAATTTATTGTTCTGTAATCGCACCCTAGTACGATTAAGAGCTTCAACAGCCATATCTGGCATTATACCCGTATGGATTTCAAGGCTCAGAAATTCAATATAACATGCAGCCATAGTGACCCTACCATTGGTTGTCTTGGTATCGACACGTTGCTTGGCTGCCGCTGTCGCCATAATTTCATTGCTAACGTATTTGTCGGTTATGCCGTCTATCGACACAACATTATCCTTGTCTTGAAAGTTTTCACTACGCTTTAGCTTCGCGGCATCAACAAATGTGTAGACTTCACTATCGCTCAAAAATATGCCGCGTTCTACACGATCAATGATGTCGATCTGGATGTACTGCAACCACTCTAGAAAAAACTTCAACTCATACACATGTTTTACCATGGTATTTATAGAATGGTTATCGAGGCAAAGTTCACTCGTGATGTAATAACTGGAATAGCCATCAACTGGGATGCTTCTATCATCAACCAAAGCTACCAATTGGTTTTCAGTTGATGCTGTATACTTAAGAATACGCATATTAACCTTCACAAAAAAGACTACAACATACACTGTACATTCATACAGTATTAATTGTCAAACTTTTCTGCAATAGTCACAAGGGTTTTAATGGCCTAGACTGGAGTTATGCGTAATATATCCTTTACAAAAAAAAGCTTCTGTAGACTTTCCTATCCCTTTTCCTACGCTATATTGAAGCCTATCAATGCCGTAACTCATCGTATTCCCCTTTTCTCACAGTTCTAATAGGGCTCTTCCCATGGATCTGGAAACACTGATCAAAAACGCACGACGGAACGAAGAGCTGTTACGCCAACTTCAAGCCATGGAGCTAAAATTGCTCGCCTGTCGACAATGGCAAGATTTGTTTGACGTATTATTCGATCAGTTACCTCACACATTTAATATCGAAAAACTAGAAATCTCCATTATTGACCCTGACCGAAGGGCCCAAGCTTCTATTGAACGTCAGCTCGGCCCCCTCAGTAACAATAAGTGGCCTTTAGTTCTCAAGAAAAAACTCTATAAAGATGATATCGATAGACGAATGTTACAAAAACGAGACCTTACCCATTTAGGATTTGCTTCTGGATTACAACTCCCGCTACCTAAACAGGATCAGTATTTCGGCCATGTCCGGCTATTATCACGAGACAAGGACCGCTTTCAACCTGACATGGGCACGGATTTTCTAGCTCACCTTGTCGCCATTATTGCGGCCTGTTTTGAGCTTGTCATGCAAACCGAAGAAATTGCTCGCCTTGCCTACACAGATCCATTAACGGAAGTAACCAATCGCCGAGGCTTTCACCACGCGTTTCAACAAGAAGTGGCCCGTGCAAAACGCCAAGAGTCTTTGCTAGGATTTGCACTACTGGATATAGATCACTTCAAACTAATCAATGATACCCATGGTCACCTCAGTGGTGACCGAATACTTAAGCAACTGTGCTCACTACTCACACAAGTATTGCGCCCCTCGGATCATATTGGGCGAATGGGTGGAGAGGAGTTCATGCTGCTGCTTCCCGGTTGCGATAACAGTCATTTGGCAACGATTATGGAGCGAATACGCGACATTATCTCTCACACCCCTTTTGCAAACATTGACGGTGAAGCAGTCGTTGTTACCGTCTCTGGGGGCATTGGAACAGCAACCAATCAGCAACTACGCGACATGAGTTTCGAAGATATCACCCGATATCTAGATGAAAGCCTGTATCAAGCCAAGGAAACAGGCCGCAATAAGATGGTTCAAGCTCAGTTTAAAAACTCGCGTCAGCAGCATTGCACTACCTAAAACTTCACTACTTAGCAGGCAACAACGCAGGCAATAGCATACTTTCTAATAGCTTTCTTTTCTGCTCATAGGTTTGGGTGATATCACTGGGCATCGTTAGTAGGGAAAATAATATGCGTATCAGCCAGTCCATTAGATATTCCGCAGATAAATTCGGCGACACTCTTTTTGCTAAGCGCGCAGCATCAATCACTGGTTTTACGACATCAATACCCACCTGACTCAAATGATTTGTCATTAACACAATTCGGCTCGACGTTTCTAATGAATCGGGGGCAAACATTTTACCCAATACAGGATGCTCAGGCACATAAATAAGCGCTAGCAACATGCCTTCGATAATAAACTCAGAGAAGCTTTTTTTAATGGGTATTTTTATCGCAAGCTCTTTTGCCAACGATACTGCCTCTTGCTCCATCACTCCAATAATCAGCTCATCCTTATCTTTAAAATAACGATATAACGTCGATCGCGCCATTCCCGCTTCCGTTGCAATATCTTCCATGCTTGAGTTGTTAATACCAGATCGACAGAAACAAGTGATCGCTGCGATCATTGCCCTTTCTGCTGCTGATTTTCTTACGATGCTATTCGTCATACTCAGTCATATTCCATAAACCATATTATTAAAAATTTAAGGCCAAACGGCATACCCGAATGCCATTCCCCTGTGATGTGAACAATTATGACTACTTTTTTATCGGACATCTATTGATATTTGTCCGATAAGCGTTTAATTTGGGACAGATAGAGAGAACTGTCCGACCATCATTTTTATTGGAGCGCTCCCAAATGAACCATATCAAGTCCATTGCCTTCGCATCAAAACAACCTGTATTTGATTTTAATAACATTGACAGCAACTGGTGCCAATCTCGACATCTACGCGTTTTTTGGGAAGCTGTATCCCTTATTACTCCAGAAGCTGAAAAATACATTATGCGTTCCGTTCGCGCTTATATAAACGAACCCATCGTAAAAGAAAACCCATGGCTTGAAGAATTGATTGAAGAATTTAATGCCCAAGAAAGAGAACATACAACCATTCACACTGAACTCAATAAGTCATTGGATATCCACACAATCGCTTTACGCTCTAAACTTGAAGAGACAATGCGAACGTTAACAAAATCACAATCCAAATTGGATAACTTAGCACTGACCGCGGCCTTGGAACATCTGTTTTTTTCAGTCATCAAGCTGACCTTTATCGACACCAACTTTTATCGCGACCCGACCTTAGACCCTAAGGTGCTAAAAGTGTTTATGTGGCATTGGTGTGAAGAACTAGAGCACCACTCCGTATCAATTAATTTGTTATCAGCAGTCGATAAATCCTATAAAACACGCATCCATGCCGCCTATAAAATGCTATGGGATTTTATCCCCGTCTGCACGGATATTATCGTTGCGATTGAACGCCACTATTCACCCAAATATTATCGATACAACGCAGCGATTGATATTGCAAAAATCATCGGTTATTTCCGTAAAGGTATTGGTGTTTCTGCAAAATATTTTGATATGGAATACGACATTATTGATGCAGGTGAATGGACATGGCCCTATATTGAAGAGTGGCGAGAAAATATAGGTTTTGCTGGACCTGTTGAAATTATTCGAAGCGATGATTTTAAGATGGCTCGTTAATCCACACTAAAAGACACAAAAAAATAACCGAACAGGGAGGCAACTAGTCTCCCCCTCCTCCATAACTGCGTTCTATTTTAGCGATTTCAACTTTATAGGATTGATACCAAGTAGAACCGCCTTTTTCCTGCGCAGCTAAATGCTCTATGTTATTTTTCCACCGCGTGATCGCATCCAAATCATGCCAATACGATAACGCAATTTCATTCGAACCTTCGGTACAGGAACTAAACTCAATGCAACCGTATTCGTTAATGGCAAGATCTTGCATTCTCTCTGCCATTAACGAATATTCTTCATCAAGATTTGATGCTTTCGCTCTAAATATGACAACGTACATCAACGCCTCGTTTACGCATTGGTAATTGTATATTTCAAGATTTCAACAACCTGCTCTGGTGTAGTAGCCCAAGCCATTGCCGCTGCATCCACTTCTTTAAGAGGGTGTATAATATCTTCGCTGTGCAGCGTCACATAGGGTTTACCCAAAGCCGCACAGTTTCCAGCATCAAACGCTGCATTCCACTGTTTGTACTTATCACCAAAACGTACAATCGCAAGATCACATTTTTCGATAAGTGTTTTGGTTCTTAATGCATTCACTTTTGCAGACTTATGGTCTCGCCAAAAACTATTTTCTTCAGCGCCCAACAAATCTCCGGCACTATCACTTGCTTCATGATTCGTTACCGCAGATGTAAAAACCACTGGCAGATTGTAAGAAGCACAACCATCTATAATTTTTTGTCGCCAGTCTGTGTGTATTTCACCGGAAAGATAAATATTCCATTCCATTTTTATGCCCCTAAAAATTGTTATCGCGCTTTCTTTGTTCTATTTGACGTTGTTTTTTTCGCTTTATGCGCTTTTGGTGCACCTTCATTTGACTTGGTACGACGAATACGCGTCTTACTGGTTTTATTGCCAAGACCAGAGGGCTTATTTCGAGAAATATTTTTAAGCAACACATCACGATTGGTCACTTCAAACCCTTCACGGATAACACGTTTAATTGGCGTACCAATAATGCGCTGAATACGATCTAACGTTTTCTCTTCTTCTCGGCTAACAAAAGAGATCGCGTAACCTGTATTACCCGCTCGACCCGTTCGACCGATACGATGAACATAATCTTCTGGCAAATAGGGTAGATTATAATTAATAACATAATCCAGCCCCTGAATATCCAAACCACGTGCAGCAACTTCAGTAGCGATCAGCACTTGTATTTTGGCGGATTTAAAATCAGCTAAAGCCCGACGACGAGAACCCTGACTCTTATCACCATGGCACACCGCTGCCTGTACCTTACCGGCTCGAAGCTTTGCCATAAGCCTATCAGCTTGCTCTTTAGTACTGGTAAATACCAATACTTGAAACCAATTATATTCTTCAAATAACTCGGCAAATAAATCCAGCTTCCGCCGCTCTTCCACGGGATAAATAATATGCTCTACCGTGTCGGCTGCGGCATTCAGCTTGGTAGCACGAATTTCTGTATGACGTGTTAATAATTTATGGGCAAGCTCATTAACTGCTGGTGAGATCGTTGCAGAGAACAGCAATGTTTGGCGTTTCTTTGCCGTATGCTGCAACAAGTTTTGCACATCATCGATAAAGCCCATATCAAGCATACGGTCTGCTTCATCCAGCACAACAAATTCAGCACTTGCCAAGTTAACGTTACACAATGTCATATGCTCTAATAAACGCCCGGGGGTTGCTATTAAAATATCGACACCCGCCTTCAACTTATTAGCTTGCCCACCCAACTTTACGCCACCATATATAGCATCCACCGATAAGGGTAAAAACTGAGCATAGGTACCAATGGTGTTCGCCAATTGCTCCGCTAACTCTCTAGTAGGTGTCAGAATCAACGCTCGAGGGCTGCTTGGGATAGTAGCCAGAGGCTTATCAGCCATTTGTTGTAGTATCGGTAACGCAAATGCCGCCGTTTTGCCGGTGCCAGTCTGTGCACTTGCCAGGATATCTTTACCACGACGCGCAGGTGTAATTGCTTGCACCTGAACAGGGGTCATCTTGCTATAACCACACAAATCAATAGCTTGCTGTATCTCAGGGGCTAAATCCAATGATGAAAATTTCATGCTTATTCCTGTGTAGACTTTGGCTACAGTCAAAAAACGAGGGCGAATTATACAGGTTTTTGATAAACAGATGGGAATGATTGAGAATACTGTTCAATTAACAACCAAACAAAGAGACTTAGGCTTCGGTTTGGCTATTCGTAAAACAAAAAAGGATAAGCCCAACAAAAACTAGGATAACCGACATTGAAAGCATTTCATTAACAAACGATCGATCAACAAAAGCAATAACTGCAAGGAGAAAATCAACGCAATCCCACCCCATTTTATCCATGTAAAGATATTAAGAAGCTCCAACTCAGAAGAGATTGACTCACCTACCAACAAAAATTTGATAGGTGGTTTACTCTTTTTACGACACTATTTACAACACTTCGAACGTTACATCTGCATGCTCAATTAGACGGCCAACAAGCTTATCGCCAAAAATACTGGCTGGTGTCCAAAAACCTCCGCCCTTACCTGCTTTTTCTTCTCCCTTATAAAAATCTAACGCTAAACACGCTGCCGCCTGCCCCAACATCTTACCGGTAGACCCATAACCCGGGTCTCCCTGTCCCGTCACCTTCGTTGACACTGTCTTTCCTGTAGGGGTTTCACCAATAAAGCGTAAATCATAATACCCATCAACTTGTTCCTGAGGTGAAGGACCGGCACCAGGTTTAGGTAAAATGTAGCGCTCTAACAGGTAACGCGATGGTTTCAACGACACGCCTAATAAAAACACCCCGAGCCCTGCAACCATGGCCGATGCTCCCAAACACCCTTTCCAATCCTTACCCATCAACATCGCTTCATCGTAAGTAAAGTCAGTGCCATATTCAGAGTCTGCCAAAGCATTGGATCTAAAAACAATCCGGGTATTAATACCTGCCATTACAAAAGGGGCGGTCCACGCAGAAAAGGCCTCATCCCAGGTTGGCTTATTGGTATTAAATTGTCGGGCGCTGTACCCCGCTTCGCTTGGACAAATCAAATAAGGGTTCGCTAATTGTTTACGTAAAACAGGATTTTTAGCCGCTTCTTTAGTGATGTTCACCATACTTGCAACGGTGCCACCAGACGCCCCACCTTTAGCGGCTTTTACGCGCATTTTAATATTTTGGCAATACTCTCCCTGAGACTGTTTCGCCTGCTGTTGGGTAAAATACACACCAAGATCTGAAGGAATAGAATCAAAACCACAAGAATGCACAATACGAGCGCCACTTTTCTTAGCACTCTGCTCATACTTATTCAGCATGGCGTAAATCCACTGCACTTCACCGGTTAAGTCACAGTAATCGGTACCGTTTTCGGCGCAAACTTTAACAAGAGTTTCACCGTATAACGCATACGGCCCGACGGTAGATACCACAACCTTGGTTTGTATACAAAGGTTTCGCAATGCATCTTCGTCGTTAGCATCTGCCACATGAACCGCTACCTCAGATAACCCAACACGCTGCTTTACTTCTTCTAGCTTACTTTTGGAACGACCCGCTATAGCCCAGCGCAAGGTTTCTTTGCCTTCCACGTTAAAATTATCAGCTATATATTTACAGAGTATTTGACCAACAAAACTGGTTGCACCAAAAATAATCACATCATATTGAAGCGTGCTCATGAGAAGTTCCTTTGTAGTGATCGATAGATAGCACGAAGACTAACAAGCTTTGAAAGAAATCGGAAGATAACAAAGGGGGCAATGGGGGCCAAAAGTGTGAAGAGGAAAGTCATACGAAAGAAGGTGGCCACACAGCCACCTTCCCGTTTTTTACAAAATACCCATTTAGATCATGTGTTCTTGTAACATCCACTGATAACAATCGTTAAACATTTCATTCAGTGAACAGGTACTAAACCCAAGCTCTTCTTCTGCTTTTTTAGAGCTAACCGCCATAGTGTCGTTCAGCAAGGTGACTTTTTCCGGAGTTAATAGCGGCTCAGCATTGGTAATCAGCGAAACCTTACCCAGAATGAATGCCACTAAATTTAACAACGACTTAGGTAAAGGGCGTGTCGGCGTTTTTATGTTTAGTAACCCCCCTACCGTATCAAACACTTCTTGATAGGTAGCATGCACTCCCCCTAACAAATAATTCTCACCTGTTCGCCCTTTGTCATAGGCAACTACGTGAGCCTTTGCATAATCTCGAACATGACCAATAACGCTAGAACCTTGAGGTATACCTTTCATAGCGCCTTTTTTAAGGTTTTCGAAAATAAGCGGCGTGTAGTTGTAATCCAAAGATCCAACGATCTGGCAAGGGTTAAGGATAACCGCATCTAATCCTTTTTTAATGCCATTATGAATTTCTTGCTCGGCAAAAAACTTGGATTTGTAATAGTTAATGCCACTTTCCATCGCCTTAGAAGGTGTTGTTTCTGAAACTTCTTCTCCGCCGGGCTTTCCAAACGCTCCAATAGATGAGGTATGAATCAAACGACCGGCATTTTTCTTTAACGCAATATTGACAACATTCCGTGTTCCTTCAATGTTGACCTTATTCTGCCATTCATTCTTTTTTTCCCACATGCTGGTATCTGCCGCCACATGAAATATCGCATCAACATTATCCGGCACAGCGGCTTCCAGAGAAGGGATATTTAACACATCTCCTTCCACCTGAGTCGCAGGCATTTTATCCAGATCAGACGTTCGTGAGGTACTACGTCGCAACGCAATTACATCCCAACCTTCTTCGGTTAATTGCTTTACAATATGCAACCCCAAAAAACCGGTACTCCCTGTAACAAACGCTGTTTTCTTATCACTCATTCTTTTCACTTCCTACTTTTATCTTCCTAACATTCTAAATATCGTACAATCGGAATTTGCTCAATTTCACACCAGGAGGTGCAGCAACATCCGTTGGCACAAAATAATCTGGCACTAATTCAGAACCAGGAACCACGCTATATTGCTCAAAGTCTCGCTCTCCTTCATCAAACAGCAGACTATCATCAATACAAAAATTTCCGGTAAACTCTCTCGATGGCTTCGATACAATGGCATAAGCTGCATCAGCCATAATAGTTGGCTTGCGAAATTCTTTACGTAAGTCTTCCCCTCCATGAACAACCGCAGCAGGAGTTTCCACACCAACCCTGGGCCACAATGTATTTACCGCAATACCATCTTCAGCAAACTCTTTTGACCAACCCAAAGCATATAAACTCATCGCGTATTTTGACACAGAATACGGAGAAGTGTGCTGAAACCAAACAGGCTTAAGATCAAGTGGTGGTGACAAGCTTAACACATGAGCGTTATCTGATTTAACCAAATACGGGTGACAGGCCCTTGTTACCAAAAACGCGGCTCTTTCATTAATATTAAACAACAGGTCGTGACGCTTTGTGGTGGTCTCCATAGAGGGCTGAATCCAGAACGCCCCAGCATTGTTCACACAAATATCAATTCCACCAAAATGCTCTGCGGTCTGTTTAACGGCAGCGTTTATATTATCTTCATCTCGTACATCAAGTACAATAGGTAGCGCTTTGCCACCAGACTTCTCTACAATCTCTGCCGTTTCATGGATAGTACCCGGCAATGTGGGGTGAGGCTCTGAGGACTTAGAACATATCGCAACATTGGCTCCAGCCTGTGCAAAACGTTTAGCAATAGCCTGCCCAATACCTCTAGACCCACCGGTTAAAAAAACTGTTTTTCCTGCTAAATTTTGTTTCATGCTTCCCCCTCGATTTTTCGCTTACGAGATCATTGTTTATGATCGATACAACACTACGGCAATCACGCTAAAAGCAACAAATTCACCAATGGGTAAAAATATCATTTCAACAAACTGTTCAGGTGGAAATATGGCAGTAACCAGTCGCATAAATCCTAACAATGCAAAGCCTACTGCACTGGCCTTATAAATCTGTTGTTTTGTAATAGCATCATTTTTGGTATGCCCAACAATCAAACCCCAGGCTACAAATGCAGAACCGGCACTGGCTAAGCCGTATAAAACAATACCTAAATTTGCGAACGCCCCTCCAGGAAGTGAATCTGACTGAAATGCATCAGGCATCGGTAAATAAACAACATAAACTGCAACCAAAGTAACCCCAAGTAATATCAATACTTTTGAAATAAGATTTGGTAAAACACCTTGTGAATCCGACATACGCTCTCCCCAAAAAAACCGTTAGTGATACGTTTAAAATCTAAAATCAGCCCAAAAAAAAGGTGCCCTAAGACACCTCTTCCTTAGATCTATTGGCAAGTTACGCTTCTGCCTCCGCCATTTCTGCAGCCATCGCCGCCGCATTTGCCTCATCAATCGCCTGTTTCTGCACAGGGATTGGATTAATGGATTCAACGGAGTACTGCTTTGCGTCGTCCCACGTATTTGAGACATCAGCAACATCAACATAAAACTGGTTATACCATTGACGTAACTTATAGATTGGACCGTCACCATCACACAACACAGGGTTATCAACACGAACCTTGCTGTGCCAGAAGTGTACGTCTTCGAAGAAAGCCGCCTGTGTTAACTGAACGTATCCTGCCACCATGGCATCACTGTCTTCTTTTGACATGCCTGGGAACAATTTCACCATTACGCCAAAACGCAAATCAAAGCTTTCTGTACCGGTTGGTATGTGTGATACCAACAACTTAGACTCTACCGGAACACCGTTCATTTCACCGCTCATCTCGGTGATCATATAGGCAGGGCCATAGTACGTCGCAGTAGTGGTTAGAATTGAATCACCCGCCAAGCGAGGACTCTTTCCTTCCATAAACTGAACGGCAATATGTTTATGAAACGTATTTTCAAACGTCATAGCTTCAGCAGAATGTACGGGGCCAAAATGCGCCTTGTCCGCCATATTATCAACTAACTCTCGACAGTTAGTTTCAATGGGTATTAACGAAACATCCCAGCCAGACCAATCATCAGTACCAAATGCCTCAATTGTAGGAGGCATTTCGTCTTCTAAAGGAGCATTGTTTTCAGGATCGTTATACACAAAAGCCAATCCGTTACGTTCTAATACTGGCCACGGCTTAATACAGGCTTTCTTAGGAATATTTTTAGCGTAAGGAATATCATCACATACACCATCTTCACCCCAGCGCCATGCATGCATTGCACAACGTAACGAGTTACCTTCCACATAACCTTGAGAAAGATCTGCCCCCATATGTGGACAGTACCCATCGAGGATAATTAACTGCTTATCTTCACCACGAAAGGCAACGAGGTTCGTACCAAAATATTTTAGCTGCACCGGTTTATCGCCAAACTCTTCAACTTTTCCTAAACAGTGCCAACCACGAGCATAACGCTCCTCTACCTGTGCCGCTTCGATTTTAGCGTACTTAGTCATCTCTCTAGCCTCTCAACTTAGCTCTCAATATAGAATGCTTAATAGTGCTCTCGCTACCCCTGTTAGAAGTAGTCGGATAAGCATAAAATATCAAGGCGCTTGTTATTTTGCAACAATAATGCAAATATACTTCTAAAATAACGAAATGAAGATAATTGCAGTCTCTTACAAAGCGACTACCTTTAACTCTTACGACCTAAAAAATCAGCATATTTTCAAGGAGTTACCCCATGGAAAACGAACAAAAAATCGCAACAGTAAAAAGATATATCGACGCTCTGAGTAATGATGATTTTGATGCCATCAAAGACATCTATGCTGACAATGCTACTATCGAAGATCCTGTAGGATCTGAGCCTAACGAAGGCATTGAAGCTATCCTAGCGTTTTACCAACGATTAAAAGGCATGGGAGTAAAATTGGCACTTACAGGCTCCGTTCGTTGTGCCGGTAACTCTGCAGCATTCCCTTTTACTGCAACCGTGGGTGGCAACACCTTAGAAATCATTGATGTATTCGAATTTAATAACGAAGGAAAAGTACAATCAATGAAGGCTTTTTGGTCTCCAGAGAATCGCGTATAAGCATCACGATAAAGAAAACCAAGCCACATAATCATAGATGGCTTGGTTTTCATCGAAAAGGTGTTTATGCAGCCTTATCTTCTGGCCCGAAGTAATTCGATATCGCCTGGAACCATGTCATATACGCCATATCTCCTTCTATTTTAATATCACCATCCTTGATACCCATTAAAAACAAAGTTTTATCATTCGGGTTCTCACCCATTTTCTTAATCAATTCCATAGCACTTTTGGAATTTCTAAAGACAAACGCCATGGTTGGATTATCATGAACCTGTCCTTTGGAATAGGTTTTTCCTGCATCAAAGGCAAAATAACGCTTAACTTTTAAATCCTCTGTTTTAAATTGTAGAACAACCTGATAATCACCAATGACCTTTTTAAATCCCTCACTCTTTTTAGAAAGAGAGTTAATACGCCAAGACAATATCCATAATAAAAATCGAAATAACATAATAACTCCTATCCATTTATATCTAATACGTAAAATTATAAAAAGGGACTATCCAAAGATCTTCGCAAAGAACCCTTTCTTCTGACCATCTGTTTCTGCTGCTTTGGCACTTTCTGCCTTTGCATTTTCTGCTTTTTCACCCTGAACAGACTTCCCAATTACCGCACAATCCATTACTGATTTACCCATAATGGTACCAACAACAGATCCCTGTAAATTCTGATCTTTGTCTACTTGAGCAGAATAAGAAAGTGTCATTGGCACTGGCTTGGATAACTTACATTTCCACGTCATGGTATCGCCACTTGTCACCACACCACTTAATACTTGCTGCGATCCGTGCTCGTCATTTAACACATGTCCTTTGATAGCTCCGCCCGACGTTTTTAGTACAAGACGACTAAATTGATCACCAACCGGGGATTTAACGGTGATATCCCATACGTTATCAACGGTGTCGATTTTAATAGCGTCAATATCGTCTAGCTTTTCTTGTGTCGCAGTTAAATCATAAAACAACTGGTACTCTTCTTCAGAGAAACCTAGGTTTTTCAGATCATCAAAAGTACTTTCGACTCGAAACGCTTTTGTAATATCTTCATCCATCATTTGCTTGATGGCAGGTTCAACACTTTCAATAGTCATACCAACGTCAACAGCGGGTGTCTCAACCATCATTACTCGTGCAAATTTACCTCCACCTACAGAGAATATTTCACGTGTGATGTCGCACTTTTCATGACATAGGTACGATACAACCGGTGCTAAACGATCAGGTTGAAAATCTTTTTCTAGATGATCACGAAATTCGCTATCGGGTAACAATGCAGATAAGCGTGTAAACGCTGCAGGCAACAAAACATTAACGTTAATATTATGTTCCTTACCCAATAAACCAACATTACGTGTTAATCCAATCAATGCAGATTTCATTGAAGGGTAAGTAACCTGAGGACTAAAACCTAATACTGAATCAGACGCAGTATTAATAATACGACCGTACTTTTGCTTCACCATATGAGGCCATGCAGCACGCATCGTATTAATGGCACCCATCACATGCACGCCAAGATGCATCTCTACTTCATCTTTATCCACATTTGGAAATACCGATGTGCTCGCGATACCGGCATTATTGATGATGATATCAATGCGGCCCCAATTTTTAATCGCCGTTGCAACCATCTTCTCTGCTGTCGCATAGTCAGAAACACTATGGGCATCGGCTATCGCTTTACCTTTGCCAAGCGCATTAATTTTTGCAGCAGCATCATTAGCTACTTTTGATGTTGGTTTACCGTCAACCCCGAAAGTACCGCCGCCTAAATCGTTAACGATGACATTACAGCCATGTTCAGCCAAATATTTTGCATAGGCGAACCCAAGACCACCACCTGCACCCGTTACGATTGCCACTTTACCGTCAAAATTGAAAGACATACTGCCTTCTCCAGAACTGTTTTATTAAATTTGATAAAAAACCAAGTATACAATGTATACTGGAATTGCTATGGTTACGCAAGTTATATTTTGCAACAGCATTGCAAATATAACTTATTGATCCAATCAACACCGCGGAAAACGCCCTGAAAACTTTCGACAAAACAAATGCATTTAGGAGTGATGATGCCAGATTTCAATAAGCCCACCATGATCGATACAAATGGTATTCAATTGGCAGTCTACGAAGGAAAGCCCTCCGGTGACGCGCACCCGTACCCCCTTATCTTGTGCCACGGTATGCCAGAACTTGCCTACTCCTGGCGCCACCAATTTGATGCATTAGTTGAAGCAGGGTTTCATGTAATAGCTCCTGATATGCGTGGTGTTGGTCACTCCGATGCACCACCTAATAAAGAAGATTACAAACTCGACATTCGACTTAATGACTTACGAGGCGTACTAGCTCACTTTGGTTACGAGAAAGCGATTTTTGTCGGACACGATTTTGGCGGGGCCATTGTGTGGGGTATGGGACTTTATTATCCTGAATGTGTTGCTGGTTTAATATCAATGAACTCTCCATTCGCAGATATGCCCATCAACCCTGTTGAACTGTATGAGATCATGTACGGACCAAAGAATTACTTTGCCTATTTCCAGACAAAAGAGTGCGAGGATAAATTCAACAGTGATCCCGCCCGTACATTTCGCTTCTATATGCGAAAGGATACTGGCAACGGTACTAACCTTTCTCGCAATAAAAAACATGATCCAGAAAGCATGTCTCATGTTCACTGGATACATGACAATGAAAGCACTTGGCCTGGAGAAGTTATCCCAAGTGAAAAAGAACTTCAGTACTACGCAGACTCATATGCTCGCCATGGTTTTGTAGGAGCACTAAATTGGTATCGGTGTTTGCCTTATGACTTTGAGCAACAACAAAAAACCTTCCCTGATGGTTTGCCTAAAATCAAACAGCCGGTACTTGCTATTGGAGGCGAGTTAGATTTTATCGCCTCTCATGTGTTCTACGACATTCTTGATGACTATTGCACGGATTGGGAAAAAGTAGTAATCCCAGAATGTGGTCACTGGTCCCAACAAGAAAAGCCAGAAGAACTAAATTCGATAATGGTAAGTTGGTTACGAAAACAATTCATGTAAAACTGCCGAAAACAAAAAGGGGAAGCTACTCCAGATAGCTTCCCCTCATTATCACCTTAGAAAATTAAACCAACTTTACTCAGCACAAAAATCACACATCCGCCAATAATTCATTAATCGCCTTCGCAAATTCTGCGCCTGAATCTTCCTGCAAGAAATGCCCGCCTTTTAACGTAATGTGATTTAATCCTTTCGAACCAGGAATACGATCTCTCATATATTTATCACCACCTTTAGTAATAGGGTCGCCATTACTGAACGTAGTCAAAAAAGGTTTTTCCCATTTCTCCAACGCTTTCCATGCCGCCCTATTGGCTTCCGTTGCAGGATTATTAGTATCAGTAGGTACCAAACGTGGAAATGCTCTTGAACCCATCTTATGCTTTGAGGTTGGAAATGGCGCATCATAAGCCCGTCGCTCATCTTTGCTTAGCGACTTAAATGATCCAAACTCAATGATTCTTGCGATAGGAAACCAGGGACTATGCAATGCAAAATTTTTCCAGATTTTGAATGCCGCAGGTGCTTCCTGATCTCCTGTTGGCAACATACCATTACCAACAACAATCGCTTTAAATCGAGAAGAGTTTTCTGCAGCAAGACGCAAGCCAATCAACGAGCCCCAATCCTGGCATACCAGGGTAATATTATTTAGATCCATTTTTTCAATAAATGCCAGCATCCAATCCATATGGGTTTGATAGGTATAGTCTTCCATTTTTGTTGGTTTATCTGATTTTCCAAAACCAATAAGATCTGGAGCAATAACTCGATGCCCTGCAGCCGCACAAACCGGAATCATATAACGGTATAGATACGACCACGTTGGCTCTCCATGTAACATCAATATTGGATCTGCAGATGTGGGACCTTCATCGACATAATGCATTCTTAAACCATCAATATCGACATAATTTGGCTCAAACGTATAGTTCGGCAACTTCTTAAACCGTTCATCGGATGTTCTTACAAATTCGACCATGATTCTATTCTCACTAGTTTTAGAATGATCGCTCAACTATCGAGCAAAAAAATTGACAACAAAAGTTACTGATACGCCAACAACGTGAAATCTACCGTTGATTCCAATGAATCTACACTACTCTGATTTTTGCTCGCAACCAGCAAACCTGACATCAGAAGTGTTAACTGCCTTGCTGCAGCCTGGCAATCTAGGTCTTCTCGAACATTGCCACTAACCTGTGCTAACTGTAATTGTTTGTACAAACCTTTTTCTATTGTTTTAAACCCGCGACTTACTACAGCACTAACACTGGGTTTAGTTTTCCCTAATTCCGTAGCCGTATTCACTAACAAACATGCATCTCCTCGAACCTCTTTCGGCACACCTTTAAAAGACGAAACCAAAAACTCACGCACAGACTGCATCGGATTTTCTGTCTGCGAAAAATAATGAGCGACTCTAAATGCTACCACCGTATCGATATAGTGATTTAATACATGCTCAAACATACCAAGCTTGCTACCAAATTCATGGTAAATGCTGCCCGGTGTCAATCGAGTTGCCACTTCTAGGTCTTTCATTGAAGTGGCATCAAAACCTTGCTTCCAAAAAACCATCATCGCGAGCCCGAGTACATGCTCTTTATTAAAGGACTTAGGTCGAGCCATATCAAATACTACATTGTTTTAGAGCGATCATTCTAAAACGATCATCAACACCAATGCAAGCCTTAGCTTAGTCATGTTAAAACATACAACCTGATACAGGTTATAAGTCATTGATTTAAAAAAATAAGAAATATTTAGCTGATTTCTGCAGGGTTAACGACACACCCACCAATAATATCTCCTCCAACCCCATCGTAAACCATATCAACACCACGTCCATCACTTCGTTTACAGTTAATCACATGGTCTGCACCCTGCTCTTTTACGACCTGTAGCTTTTAATCAGATCTGCTTTTAGTTCACCGCATGCCACGAGGCAGTGATACGCAGTTTTGTAACTGCCCAACAAATTACAGGCCTGATCAAATGAAATACCTTCAGGCATTTTGCGAATAGCATTTTCTGGTGCTACGGCATAAGAAGCAAAACCGCCATATTGTTGATATTACCCACTGGTCATCAGTAAATCGACCCAACCAACGGCTGAACTCCTTACTTCAAAATGACATCATACTTCGCCAGTGTTTCTGGATCCGGCTTTAACTGCTCTTCAAGAAGATCTTCTGCAAACTCTGACACTCTAACGCGCAGCCCTTTCATCGCCTCAATACATTTATTATAAAAAGGCCGCATGATGCGACCTCTATCCAGACAGCGAAGAAGTTTATGCCGCAGACTTGAGCGGCATATTTGTAAAAGCCCCCAACAATTCATCAAATTTCGCTAGAAGGTGTTCGTTATCATGATCCCAGGGGTGGAAACCGGGGCGAAACCAATCAAGCCAATCCCCTACACACTGGCTTTTCAATCCCTTCTTTCCCCATAAAAAACTAAGTCCGCTTCGCCACTGTCCAATATCAAACAACGCTTTTTCTCGTCGAACATTCTCGATGTAAAATGGGTATTGAAGTGAAAAATACACACCTGTCGCCGCTGCCAACCAAAAAGAGCGAATCACATAACTTTTAAGAGAACGGTCCATTACCTCGAGATACACATCATAAGCAACCGCTTTGTGCTCAGTTTCCTCAAGTGCATGCCAGTTCCACATAGCGACATAATTAGGATCAGACCCCTCTACACTTTCTGGGGTTTTTAATAAGGCATTTGCCAGTAACCCAGTGAGATGCTCAAGACCTATCGTTACTCCCAACTGATGCTCTGGGGGTAATATTTTTTGTCCAAAATTTAACAATCTCGCAACAATTTCTTCCTGCTTTTTCACCGGTGTGTTGGTATTTTCTAATAAATCATTTAATTCCTCGTGCTCTCTTCCATGCATCGCTTCTTGACCAATAAATGCAGTGACCGCTTTCTGTAATTCAGGATCCTTTATTTGATCACGAAAATGGCGTACAGAATCGATAAAAAAACGCTCTCCTACGGGAAGGAAAATGCTCATTGTATTCATATATTGAGATACATTGACTCCGTCCCTATGCCAATTTGTTATTCGTTTAGCTGGCAGCTTAAACTGGATACTTCTACGGGTGGGCATGATAGATTTTCTCATGATTACCTCTACTCCTAACGTCTGTTAAACAGTGTGTTCAATTTGCAACGAAAAATGGCACCCAACCAACGCTTTTGTATATCGGTATTGCGCAAACAGATGCTCTATCGCCTCGCCGCTATGTGACATTTAATAATGTAACATTGATTCATGCAACATAATTCTGGTAAAGTTGTCTTATATTTACTCACCCAACCGCTCTCACTACCCTGGGAGATAAGACAACCAGCGTGGATTTTGACTTATGAATAACCAACATTTAGACGTATTAATCATTGGAGCCGGGCTTTCTGGCATCGGAGCCGCTGCGCAATTACGCAGAGAATGCCCTAAAAAATCGTTCGCCCTGATAGAGAGGCGCTCTTCTATGGGGGGGACTTGGGATTTATTTCGTTACCCAGGAATACGATCTGACTCAGATATGTTTACCCTGGGTTACTCATTTAAGCCCTGGAAAGAAGAAAAAAGCATCGCAAGCGGGGGATCAATACTTAACTACATCAAAGAAACAGCAGCAGATTACAAGCTTGATGATCACGTTCATTATGGAAGAAAAGTGGTATCCGTTAGCTGGTCTACCCCAAAAGCTTTATGGACTGTAACAACAGAGCAAGAAAAAGACGGTACACAAGAGATCTTCACCTGTAATTACTTAATTGGGTGTACCGGATATTACAATTACGATGCAGGCTTTACCCCTAATTTCCCTGGTGTAGATAACTATAAGGGGCAGATCGTCCACCCTCAAAAGTGGAGCAGCGATATTGACTACTCAAATAAAAAAGTCGTCATTATCGGCAGCGGAGCCACCGCAGTAACACTAATCCCAGCAATGGCAGATGCCACCTCTCACATAACCATGCTGCAACGCTCACCCACTTATGTCGCTACGGTTCCAGAAAAAGACATTATTTCCATCCAGCTACGCAAGTTTTTACCTGAGAAACTTGTATATAAAATGGCTCGCACCAGAAATGTTGGCATACAGCGCGCTGTGTATAAATTATCGAAGCACCGGCCCAAAACGATGCGCAGCCTACTGTTGGCTGTTACTAAAAGACAATTAGGGCCAGACTTCGACATGAAGCACTTTACCCCCACATATAATCCTTGGGAGGAGCGCCTATGCGCAGTGCCAAACGGAGACTTATTTAAGGTACTCAAAGAAGGGAAAGCCTCTGTAGTTACTGACACCATTAAAACGTTTACAGAAACAGGTATCTTATTAACCTCTGGTGAAGCCCTAGATGCCGACATCATCGTGACAGCCACAGGCTTAGATTTACAAATGCTGGGTGGAATCACCCCTACGGTTGATGGCAAAGACATAAAAATCTCTGAGTCTTTGATCTACAAAGGCGCAATGCTAAGCCGATTACCCAATTTATCGATGATATTCGGCTACACCAATTCATCCTGGACATTAAAAGCCGACATGGTTAATGAATTTACCTGTAGGCTCTTAAATCACATGGAAAAAGAAGGCATTTCATACTGCGTGCCAGAAGCTAAAGCAACAGATATATCTACTGGTCCATTTTTGGACTTGCAGTCTGGTTACGTCGTTCGGGCTGCCGACAAACTCCCGCGCCAAGGGAACTCAACACCCTGGAAAGTTGTTCAAGATTATTTTCACGATATCCCTATCCTTAAATACAGCCAGATAGACGATGGCATACTTCTATTTTCCGAAAGTAAGAAGAGAAAACAAAAAGGGTTGTTCAGCAATATACGCGCAAGCCTTTCGAGTTAACATTTTCAGCTGCCCAGCGGACCTCCAATTTCTTGCAACTAGCAGAATTTATAGATCCGCTGAGATAGGCTCGCATTTTTATCATGAACAGTATATTCACACCGACAGTCAGCCGCCACATAACCCATTGATTTTGCGTAGATAATTTATTCATTGGTAATTTTATCAACAAACACTTGATACAAACCGTTCGCTATGAGACATTTAATAATGTCACATACATTAAAGACGCATAGCGCGACGCCCTTTTAGAGCTATTGGTGAAGGAGTTTAATATGAGTAAAGTTACATTTAAAAACATGGTGGAACCCGTCCGTAGGAATCTAAAATTTCGGCTATCCAAAGAAGACGCCGATAACTGGAATCCAGCAGGAGTACCCTTTACGCAGTTTATGAACGCCCTTTCGATATTCTTTCCTGCGGGCGAACGCTTTTTTATCGATAGTATTCGTAACTACCGTGATGATATTGAAGACGAACAGCTTAAAAAAGAGATACATCAATTCATCGGTCAAGAAGCAATGCACACACGCGAGCACCTCGTCTATAACCAAGCACTTATCGACGCCGGCTTCCCTGTTGATATGTATATGAATCGAGTGGAAAAGCTACTAAAAAACGTTCAGAAATTCATTCCTAAACATGTTCAGTTAGCGGTTACCATGGCTTTGGAACATCTTACGGCAAGCTTAGGCGAGGTCTTGCTTAAAGACCCAGCATTAATGGAAGGCGCTGAGGAGAACTTTAAGAGCGTCTGGCTCTGGCACGCAATGGAAGAAATAGAACACAAAGGTGTCGCCTTTGATGTTTGGAATAGCGTTATGCCAAACAATCCATACACCTATACCGTTCGAGTCGTCACTCATGTTATCGCTCATTTGGTTTTTTGGAGCTTGGTAATTCCTTTCCATATCAACCTTGTTCGCAAATCAAACAAGAAAAGCGGCGTCAAAGGTTGGTACAAGTGTTTTCAATACCTGTGGACGAAACCAGGGGCGTTAAGAAAAATCATGTTGGAGTTAGTTAAATATTTTCGCCCAGGCTTTCACCCTTGGCAAAATGACAACCGCTATCTATTCAACAATATCGATGAATTTGCAAAGAAAGCAGACTTAAATTACGAAAAATCGGCTGCATAACACAACCATCAATGGCAACCAGCTACTTGTGAAGCAACCACACTTTGATAGATCTAGATTTTCTTTATTCATTTCATTTCAATCTATACTCGACGTAACAATATTGTTACGTCTCATTTTTAATGAGATATCTTATCATGAGTCTACAATCTAACGTTTTTCAAATGGTGTCTAGAAACTCCATAAAAAGACAGGGACTAGATCAACAACAGACCGTCAAACACCTTAGGTTTGTTTTCAATAATGTTCCTAACATTACGCTTCTCCCTAAAGATATTCGAGTACACAGAATCAACACCCCAGAATTCCGAGGGGAACGCGTAACCGTAAGAAATCCAGAGATAACGGTATTATATTTTCACGGAGGCGCTTTTGTAGGCGGGCGAACAAAAACCTATCACAATTTTGCATCAAGATTGGCAAAAAAATTAAATGCAGAAGTATATTTAGCCACCTACCCTTTTGCTCCAGAACACACGTTTCCTGCTGCATCTGACCGCTGTCTACAAGCATACCAATATTTGCTTTCACAAGGTAAAGACGCATCAAACATTGTTATCGCAGGTGACTCTGCCGGTGGAGGGTTAACTTTATCTACTTTACTGAAAATACGAGATTGCAAATTGCCCATGCCGCGATGCGCGATAACAATGTCGCCAGCTTCATGTTGTTTTCCAGACCAACAAATGATTGAAAAACATTGTAAAACCGACGCAATGCTTACCGCTGATTTTGTTCGCAATGTTATCAAGACCTATGTTCCTAACGAGTCAGACAGAGACCATCCCTACGCATCCCCTGCAAAAGGAAATTTTGAAGGACTACCACCAATCATGATAACCGTTAGTAAAGACGAAGTTCTTTATGGTGATGCGCTTAAAGTTAAAAACCGAGCCGAAGAGGCCGGGGTCGAAATAGAATGGTTGGCACGCTCAGGGGTATTCCATGTATGGCCCATTATGGTTCCGTTTGTGCCAGAGGCAAACCGAGATATAAATAAGATTACGCGTTTCATAAAACGCTACCATTAAATCGATCAGGAGAATATTAAGTGAAAACCTTTGACGGTAAAGTCGCAGCAATTACAGGTGCCGCATCAGGAATAGGAAAATCCCTTGCTATTGAACTTGCAAAACGAAACTGCAATGTAGCATTAAGTGACGTTGACGTTGACGGTCTCGCGAACACTGTAAACGAGATAAAATCTCTGGATGCAAACATTAAGATATCCAGTGCTTTAGTCAATGTTGCCGATCGAGAAGCGATGCACCAATGGGCAGACAACGTCGTCAATGATCACGGTAAGGTTAATCTCGTTTTTAATAATGCAGGGGTCGCTCTTGGTGGCACCGTTCAGGACACAGAATATGCTGACTATAAATGGATTATTGATATTAATATGTGGGGCGTTTTATACGGTACAAAAGCTTTTTTACCTTACATAAAACAAGCAAATGAAGAAGGTCATATTATCAATGTATCCAGTGTCTTTGGGCTCTTTTCACAACCCACACAAAGTGGATACAATCTGTCAAAATTCGCTGTGCGAGGATTCACCGAATCTCTGCGCCAAGAATTGGACATTGAAAATGAAAAAGTATCAGTAACAAGCATTCACCCAGGCGGCATCAAAACCAATATTGCTCGTAATGCTCGTATGAGTACCAGCATGGAAGCCCTAACTGGAAGTGCAACGTCTGAAAATATGAGAAATAAATTCGAATCTCTATTTATGACAACACCTGAACAGGCGGCCAACACCATTCTAAAAGGTGTATTAAAAAATAAGCGAAGGGTGTTAATTGGGCCCGATGCCGTTGTACTAGATTTGATGCAACGCAGCATGCCCGTTACCTATCAAAAACTCGTCACATCATCCTTTAAATGGATAGGCCGATAAACCCCACACGTGCTATCCAAATAATCAGATATATTCAAAAACCAACTATCACTCATTATCAGGTTTTTTTGTGCCGCTCGGCGGCTCGGTTGAAATGTTCTGCATGATCATCTCCAGCTTATCAGCTAAAAATTGAGTCGCCGCTTTTTCCATCGCTCTTGCCAGTTCTGCTTTTACCGCAATTTCTGCTAAAGGACGCAACCGCCAAATAAGTTCAGCAATCCTAGGCAGCTCATCTTTGGGTGGCAATTCCCCTTCATCAAATGGCTCCAATACATTATCTGCAACCAGTTTTACCATTTCATTAGCAACACGTTCTACATTACCACGCATCATGCTAACAATATCAAGCATATCTAATAACGGAATACCAAGCTTGGTCAGCTCAGCTCCCGCCTTCATTGTGCTCATGCTTGTAATGCGGATATCTGTTCCTTCAAGCTTAAACAAACCTAACTGAACAGCTTTCATTACCGCTTCAGGTGTCAATGAGTTACCAAACATCAATCCAAGCTCTGCCATGTTCACCACGACAGGCTCTTCATTACTCCAAGGGCTAACGACAGCATTTTCAACGCCAATTAGCTCTTGAATACCCACCCCTTCCTCAATTCCATGCAACAGCTCCCTGATGCTAGCGGCCGTATAGCCTCGGTCCAATAAGCTAATAATCATTCGCAATCTAGATAAATGATCATTGCTGTAGATACCTGTGCGACCACGAATGAGTGGAGGCGATAAAATCCCCTTATCTTGATAGGCCCGAATATTCCTAGCAGTAACACCGGCCTCCCTGGACAGCTCATCAATTGTATACTCTTTGCCCGGCTCAGGGGTCGGAGCAGACGAACCATGCCTGTTGCTCACATTAACGGGTAAATAGTGTTCAATTACTTTGGTAACCTGTTTGGGGAATTTCATAAATCCTGCAGTCTTATTACAGCCAATACAGCTGTATACAAAGGAACATCAATAAGGATGGCAAGACTAACAAAAATGACCGTTAAGAGACAGTTTTTGTGTAGTAGCTTTATTTTACCCTTCCAGCTTATAGCTCTCTTACTCTTCGCACTCCGCTAGCAATGCAGCCTCCAGCTCTGCGGGGGTAAGTATCATCCCTTCCCCTTCATTGACTGGGAATATCGCCAATACCGTATCATCGCCTTCCAGCCCAGCAGTCCATCGCTCTAACCACACAGCCAGCTTTATCGCCTTTGGCTTACAATCAGTCCATTCAGACACCGCCCACGCAGCCGCAAAGTCTGGATGTGGCCAAATAGGCAAACAAGCCTGACCATCATCAACAGACAACTCTACCCAGCCCTCAGGACTATGTAGGCTCCAAATCTCCTCCCATTTCGCCACGTTGCGCATAAAATAATCATAACGCTCTGCTTCTGATAGATTGCTAATGGAGGTGAATTGTTTCTCATTAAGTTTGTAGGGCATATCAAAGTATCTCGAATGAATTGTCAGGCCAGTAGTATAACAATAAGCCTGACCGGACATGCAAATACAATACGACTGTGTCGCAATGGGACGCTAGCTGCATGTATGTATGTAGAAGGCTCGCGAGAATAAATCGCTAGCCTTCTACATTAACTCACTGCTCTGACAAATTAATCGCCATCTCCAATAGAAGGGCTGTTTTGAAGTCCGGGAATTCCATGCCACTACGCCGATCGAACGAATCGTCTTGAGCCATAATCCCCCAGCGCCCGCGATAACCCAAAAACTTTTCTTCAGGTGGCCACCAAGGCTGAGTTTCACGATCCACCATTCTCTCTTCGATGCTCCCTGACCAGGGTTTAACTACCGCTGCAAATTCCTCATCGGCAAAGTTACCTTCTAGCTCTTGAGGAATTAAAATCAACCCATAGTCTTCTTCATTGGCGGAGAAATCTCCCTGTACATCGACAGGGACTCCTGCGGGAGGATCTCCAATTTGCCCAGTGCCAAATGAATCCGATTCAAGAAGTGCGGCAACAGCACCGGCGGCTGCGCCGACCAGACAACCCACTGGCCCACCAAAAATAGCTCCGACACCACATCCACCTGCTATTTTTGCAACGGTGACGGCGGTTGCAACGGCGTCATCAATTGATTCGCCTAGATCTGAAATAATTTCATCAACGTCATCGGCAATACCACATGCCGTCGCACTAATGCCTAATTCCGGAACATCATGAGGGCCGGTATTAGCGTAAAAATTATGAGAATCCTTGGAAACAAATACCTTCGGGTGTAACCCAATTCGTCGAACTTCATAAGCAGACCAGTCCCGCAGATCGGTATATTGTCGAAAAAATGGAATAAAGTCTTCAACAAAACCCCTAGCCCTACTGCCATAGGCAACAAAGTCAGGATCAGGGAAGGTACTGATATCATCAATATCTGGGACTTTCGGGACAATAACCCCGATTGCTTGCCAGTCCCCTTCGTAATTACCATGACTTCCGGCACCAATGATTTCTTCGCAACCTCGCATGTTTTCTTTGTGCATAGGAAGCAAAAAGTAATACCAGATAATATAGGATTCAGTGAGTACCTTCTCTAGAATATGAATAAGATCTAACCCTTCCTCTTGAATGGCAAGTAGGATTTCTTGCAGGGTGTCAAACTGGTGTACTTCTGCGTGATACCAACCGCCGGCATTTTCCATTAGACCATCTTCAATCCATTTTTTTTCTGCGTTCTCCTGTGAAACTTCCTTGTTGTCGGAGTTGTTGGTGACCTCGTCATTGTCACGCCATGCGGCGTTATCCAAAAACAGCATACGGTCTTCATCACTGAGTAAATACGGGATAAAGCCGTCATCATTTTGATGTCCCAGATAATGTTCATTAACACCGTCATTATCGGGATCGGAAGCTCCTTCTACATCTTCTCTGCTGTCAATGGAAATGCCGTTTTTGGGAATGATGGGTTTTCTTGGGAAGGCTTGGTCTGCAGATCCATTGCCCCAATTTTGTTTTAAATGGCGGCTTTCGTCCCCCCCGGGCTGAGCTACCCAAAGCGCGGAAGTCTCAATATATTTTTGTGGATGAATCGGTTGCCACGCTTCGTCTGGATGAAAGTAAAGTATCGGCTCGTATGCTTTGATAAGACTTAGTTTTTGTTCTTTCGTTAACGCCATGATATATCCCCTTAAATTCCTTTATCTATCATTTTTTTGAGACGAGATAACCTTCCCTTGGTTCTTATTGGAAAATGGGAGTAACTATGTTTCCTGGGTATAGTTTTAGGCTCAAATTCTTTTAATAGGTTAATATACCCGGCAAATGTAGGGTCACATTCAATCAACTTGCCAGTGACTTTTTTGAACACTCTCGCGACGGATTCATGTTCCTCCCAGCAATGCTGGACGTGTTTTTTGTAGTTGTTGAAACTGTCGGTGCCCACCAGCTCAACAACCGCTGTTCCCCAGTCATTGTAGAGTGATGCCATTTCAGGTCCGTCAATAATGCCTTTGCACCAAAGCGACTGGTAGCGCTTCCTATATTCGTTACCGAGCTTTATGCCTTCTTCTCCATGAGAGCGAATTTCCCGCATCAGTTCTAGTTGTGCCTGCCTGATACATTTCATCAGCTGTATAAATTCCTCCCTTTCCTTTTTGTCTTTCAGCAACTCCTTCATAGTGTCAAAAATATGTTTCCAACAGAGCATTTGCTCCGTGGACATTGGTCGGCAAAAAAACTGTTTGTAAAGGGACTCTGGATCGTATTTCCAGATTTTTACATCATCTATTTTCCCCACGAAAGTATATCGATCGTCACCAACCCAGTGTCCAATAAATACGCCGTTATTTTTGACAGAATCGATAGGGGACACCAATTGATAGTTGGCGGCGACCAGTTGATCATTTATATATAACCGCAAGGTAGAAATACCGTCATGTTCATAGGTCAATTTCACCCATTGATTGAATGGTACCAGGCGTGGGATTCCATCGGTTGTGTCATTTGCAGAGTTTGCGCCATGCCACGTTGGTGACGCGCCAGGTGTAGGGGCTCCAAGAAAAGTCCCCCATAAAGTTCTATCTGCATTGATAAAAAAAGCGAACGATAATTCACCTTCTACTAAATTGAGTCGACGCGGGCCCGCTGTAGGTTCTGTTACAAATGCCAGGAGTTCAATGCGAACGGCCTTTAAGTTTTTCCAAATCGCAGTGTTTGGTACACGCACTTGGCTGTTCGCTTGATCAAATCTTAACAATCCACTAGTTCCAGATATGCCGTGAGGTTCGTACGACGTTTGTGTTCGAAAACCGTGATTCCCACTCCTTGAGATATCAACAGCCTCCCCTTGTAACTTATAGGTGTGATGCGTGATGAGTTTGAACATTTCATTCCCTGTTTAATAAATGGACAGACCAAATTAGTATCATTGGGCAATTTCAGCGCGTATTTCTGTTGACCTAATAGAAATAACCTTTGGATTCTGCACCATCAAAATGGTAAATACAGTGAACTAAGTCAATTTGCTTGATATGTTAGGGGGTTGCAGGAAGGGACATCGCTAATAGATTGTCAGGTCATCTGCGTAACAATAAGCCTGACCGGGCATGCAGACACAATGCTACAAAAAATGCCCTTTATACTGAACGGCCTCTTTACACTGAACGACTTAGTGCACTCTTCACTATTTTACGCACACTTTCATCAGGGTCTTTACTAAGTTCTTTGAGGTAATGACCGTTACGCGCCAAGCACCGCCGAACCTCAACGTGCTTATGAGTAATATGTTGACGTTCTGGGCGGCCTTCTAAAATATTACTAAGCGCCTGAATATTATCTACATAATCCTTGTATACATCATCACAATCGACTTTATCACCAGCCATCCTTCCCTCCATGATCCAACGAGATCAATTCATCCATTTATCTTAAAGACTACCTGCCTTAAATCCACCCACCTTAAAAGGTATAGATAGATAAAACACTAATTGCAAACAATCACAGAGACAAAGAAAAAGGTGTATCAACAATGATCATAAAACGATCTTAATACCAAAATAAAATCAAAAATATTCAAAAAATATAAAAGAATCATTCTTATGTCATAGATTTTTTAGTAATAGATATGGGTAAAATTAAAAGCTAACAATATATAAAAACAGAAAAACTAATCCAGGCATCAAAAATAAAGGGCATCTAAAAAGTCGTACATCTACTCTAAAGACAATCTCACCGATCCACAACAAAAATCTGAAAGTAAGGGTGTTTTTACGAAGACTCTACTCCGACCAAGAAATTATAACACTAATTCAAACAGCCTCACAGACTGGCGCTTTTTTTAGTTGAGATTAGAATCCAGCTCTTCAATAAAAATCACTAACAATATCTGCTGGATGAAAAATCATGGAACTAGATGAATACGTAACACTCGATGCCGTTGCATTAGGAAACTTGGTTAGAAATAAAATAATATCCCCGAGTGAACTGGCTAAACTTGCCAACACTGCAACCAATATTGTAAATAAGAAATTAAATGCCGCTGTTGAAATATTCGAAACGCCCATCATCGACAATAACATCCCATTAAGCTCTGTTTTTTCAGGTGTCCCTTGTTTCAAAAAAGACCTTGGTACCGTTATCGCAGGATATGGTTATGAAAGCGGGTCACGTTTAACGACAGGAATAAAGTCACCCATCACGGATGAATTCTCAAAACGTATGTTAACGTCAGGCCTTCAGTTATTGGGTAGATCTACTAGCTCAGAATTTGGATCCTCAATATCTACCGAAACTGCCGTCAATGGGAGCACAAGAAACCCATGGGATGTTGATCGTAGCGCAGGTGGATCAAGCGGAGGTTCCGCGGCGCTTGTTGCAGCAGGTGCCGTTCCAATCGCTCATACAAATGATGGTGGTGGCTCATCTCGAATTCCAGCCAGCATGTGTGGCAACGTGGGACTTAAAACGTCTCGAGGTTTAGTGAGCCAAGCACCAAATGCTAACGAATTAACATCCCCGCTGACATCTGAATTATGCAATTCTCGAACGGTCAGAGATACCGCCGCATTCTTAGATATTGTCAGTGCAAATAATAAGGGAGAAGCAACCTTTAAAGGCATGCATCGCAACACCTCCTTTCTCAAACAATTAAACAGCGCACCAAGAAAATACCGCATTGCTTATAGCTGTGATGCTTGGGGCGCTAGCCCAATGGCCCCTCATGCCAGAAGTGAAGTTGAACGTATTGCCACCCTTCTTGTTGAATTAGGGCATAACGTAGAAGAGGTAACGCCAACGGCTTTGGTAAACGGAAAATATTGGCAGCATTTCCAGACCATCATTTACTGTTTCATGTATCTACAAATAGACTTTTGGGCTGATCTTTTGGGTCGCGATCCAAGCATCGATAACCTAGAACCCATCACTTTACAAGTCTATGAAGCAGGGTCAAATATATCCATAAAACAACATGCCCAGGCATGGAGTTATATCAACCATATTGCTCGGAAATTAGGAACCTTCTTTCAAAATTACGACTTATTACTCACACCAACGGTAAACCACATTACGCCACCCATTGGCAGCGATCTAACATCAAGTAGCAATCTCAACTTAGAATCTTGGTTTGAATTGATGAGAAAGTATATTCCTCAGACTCCCATTGCTAACCTAACGGGAATACCCGCAATTTCTGTCCCCGTCGCATCGTGGAAAAACGACCTGCCTTTGGGTATGCAGTTTTTTGGCGCTATGGGATCAGACGCGGCATTACTCGATATTGCGCGACAGCTAGAAATAGCTCAACCCTGGAAAAGTAAGCGGCCCAATATTTTCGCCGCTATCTCTGATATCTAATACTCGTTCCGCATCCATAAAAAAAGGTTTTTACTAAAATAGTAAAAACCTTTTTTTATTCAACCCATATCGAAAAATGTCGTTCGATATGATTAGATAGCTGAACGTGATCCGCCATCAATAAAGATGTCTTCACCACTGATATAACTTGCTTCATCAGATGCTAAGAAAGCAACCAAAGCAGCCACTTCTTCAGCTGTACCTTTACGGCCTAATGGCTGAAGGTTTGCTAACAAGCGACGATTAATATCTTCTGGGAAACGTATGCTTTGAACCAGAGGTGTTTCAATACCACCCGGGCAAATTGCATTTGCACGAACACCATCGGCTTCAAATTCTTGCGCGATACATTTTGTGATCGCTAATACTGCAGCTTTTGATGCGCAGTAAGCCGTCTGATAGGCCGTCATCGTTTTTGAATTAAGTGATGCAAAGTTAACAATGTTACCTTTAGTTTTCTTTAAGTGAGGCATCGCTTCACGACACAGAGTAAACACACTGGTCATATTAATCGACATAAAACGATCAAATATGTCATTGGTTAATTCTTCTAACTTATAGAAACCTGCAATACCTGCAACGTTAGCTAACACATCTAGCTGACCATAGGTTTCAACAGCGGTAACAACAAGTTCTTTACAAGAAGCTTCTTCCATCGCATTAAAGGTCACTGCTGTAGCAATTCCGCCCGCCGCATCAATCTCAGCTGCTGTTGCCTGATTTCCCTCTGCATTAATATCGCCCAATACAACCTTAGCGCCTTCAGATGCCAAACGTAACGCTGCGGCTTTACCCATTCCTGATGCTGCGCCTGTTACAATCGCAACTTTACCTTCAAATCGTTTCATTATTATTCTCCTGTTCCTAATTTTATCAATTCTTAAACGCTACTAGCTCTTTAAACGCTGTAGCCACCATCAACAAATAGTAGCTGACCAGTAACATACTTTGATCGATTCGATGCAAAAAATGCCGCCGCTTCAGCAATATCTTCCGGTTTCCCAAAATGTTTAATTGGCAAACCTGCTAGCACGGCATTTTTCCATTCGTCATTAAATACACCTTCAGCTTCAAGGCGTTTAAATATTCCGGTTTCAATCACCCCAACAGCAACACTATTGGCACGAATACCATGAATACCTTCTTCTTTTGCTAAATATTTTACCAAGGCTTCGTTGGCTGCTTTAGGCGCAACGGACAACACATCCTTTGGTGGTGTTCGTCCTAAACCGGCTGATGATATATGCACTAGTGACCCGCCATTATTGGCGCGAAAATGAGGAATAATATTTTTCACAATTCGGAAAAAACCATTCAAATCACTTTCAATCACTTCATCCCATTGCTCGTCGGTAACGTCCGCCAAGTAGGGTTGCTTAATATCAGAACCCGCCGCAACCACAACACTGTGCAAACGACCATGGTTTTCTGCTGCATCAGCGATAGCTGCAATGATTTGTTCTTTGTTGGATATATCAACTTGGTGAATCGTACACTTCACACCAAGTTCAGCAATTTCTGCAGCAGCTACTTCTGCTTTATCTTTATTCGAACAGTACGTAATTGCAACATCGCTGCCACCTTGTGCAACACGCGCCGCTATTGCCGCACCAATGCCACCACTACCACCAAAAACTAAACATGCACCACTATCAAATTCTTGCATCATTGTACCTGTCCTTTTCGTTATGCTTATGCTGGTTCAACCGTTGAGGAAGTCGGCTTAGAAGCTGCTTGCTGTAGCCCTTCAGAAATACGATCACCACTGGTCATATGTTTTGCTGCTAAATAACCAAAGGTCATCGCAGGACCGATAGTTGACCCTGCTCCAGGATATTTACTGCCCATTACCGATGCTGCTGTATTACCAATAACATACAAACCAGCGATCACACTACCATCTTCACGTAATGCACTACCATTCACATCGGTGCATACACCACCTTTGGTACCAATATCACCGGGGTGAATCGGAATGGCATAAAATGGCGGTTTGGCAATCGGGGCAATACAAGGATTAGGCGAATTATTCGCATCACCATAATAACGATCGTAATAACTTTCACCACGGTGAAAGTCTAAATCAACACCGGTTTTGGCATAGTCATTATTCTTGCTCACCGTTTCTGCTAACGCCGAAGCATCAACATCAATAAGCCCAGCGAGTTCTTCAATGGTGTCGGCTTTCTTTAATACTTTCCATATACGCTTTGATAACTTTCCATCCGGCATTGTATAACCAGGAACAATAGGGCCGAATGGGAATTTATGTCTAAAGGTTGCATCAAATACGACGTGTGAGGGAACCGTAGGCGCCTCTGGTGTATTGGCTGTATAAAATGCTAAACCAGACTCCAGGTAAGGAGCGGCTTCATTAGCGAATCGTTTGCCGGCTTTGTTCACAATAACCAAACCCGGTAAAGATCGCTCTGCAAAAATAATAAACGGACGCTCCCAACCAGGGATTCGAACCGAAGGTGCCCACCACGCATGCTCCATCAATGCTTTATCGGCACCTACTTTCTCAGACGCCAAGATTCCATCGCCCGTATTATTCTCTTGAGATCCACTCCACTCAGAACTGGTGGGTTGTGGTAAATATTGCTCACGCATAACTTGGTTGTGTTCAAAACCACCAGCACCAATAATGACTCCGCGCTTCGCTTTAATACGAACAGGTGATCCATCATGATCAACAATGGCTCCCACCACTACACCATTCTCTTCAATTAATTCCGTCATCGGGGATTTTAACCAAAGACCAATATTACGATCCAACATCGACCAACGTAACTGACCCGATAAAGCATTACCCATGGTAAGACGACGTGAGCGCGAACCTTTTAATCGCCCAGGAATATCCGCGTAATAACGTAATACCATCAGAAATAAGGTAAAAATCCAACCTTTGGCTTGGGTAAGAAACGCCCGCCCTTCTTTCATCGTCATCGTAAACTTACCCATCACTTTTACTTGTGAAGGCTGTTCACGCAATAAATCGAATTCCTTACCCAATTTCGCAGCATTCATGGGTGCTGGTTGGTGAGTTCGATGTCCTTCTTTGCCACCAGGCTTTTCGGGGTAATAATCTGAATACGGTACCGTTTCAAATGTCACTCTTGAGTTGTTGGCCATGTACTCCAACATCTCCGGTGCCTTATCAACATACGCTTTTAATCGTTCTTCAGAAACCTCGTCACCAATGACGGCTTTAAGATACGTCAGCGCCTCTTCAGCAGAATCATTGACACCCTCAGCACGAGCATAATGGCTGTTGGGTATCCAAATACCACCACCAGACATCGCAGATGTGCCGCCATAGACGTCACTTTTCTCAACCATTAAGACGTTATCTGCACCTTCCGCTTTCGCAGCAACCGCAGCGGTCATCGCTCCCGCCCCAGAACCTACGACTAATACATCAACTTCTTGATCAAATTTTGCTGTGGATTGCATTGATTGCTACCTCTCCATTGGGTACCCGATGCAATTCATTATATGGGGCTGATATATTTATGCAACAATATTGCAAAATAAGTGGTTAAATTGATTTACATGTAAAATCAGCCGTGAAAAGAGCACTTTCAACAAACAATAGGCAAAAAAAACGGTACCCCGGGAGAGTACCGCAAAAGCTCACAAACGAACCCTTTTATCCGTTATTCCTGTTTAAAAACATGCACATCGCGCTGAGGAAACGGAATACTAATACCGGCTGTATCCAATGTAGACTTAATGGCTTTGTTATTATCAAAGAACACATCCCAATAATTTTCTGTTTTACACCACAATCGAATGGTTAGATCCACCGAGCTATCCCCATACCCCATCACTCCAATAAAGGGGGCAGGCTCCCCTAACACTCGGTGATCAGCTTTACTCATCGCAAGTAACGCATCTTGAGCAACATCAATGCTATCTGAATAGCTAATACCTACCGCCAAATCCACTCGACGAATCGGCTCATTTGTCACATTAATTAATTTTTCACTGGCTAATGGGCCGTTTGGCAAAATAACTCGCTGGTTATCTAACGTCTTTAAAAACGTGCAAAATACGTCAATCGCTTCAACAACACCTTCTTCTCCTTGCGCTTGAATATAGTCACCCACTTTATAGGGCTTAAATATGAGAATTAACACACCCCCGGCAAAGTTAGAAAGGCTCCCCTGCAGCGCCAAACCTACCGCTAAACCAGCAGCGCCTAAAATGGCAATAAATGAGGTGGTTTGTACTCCCACCATCGAAATAACCGATATCATCAAACACGCTTTTAACAACACCCTTAATATACTGGTAAGCCATTTACGCAGAGATAAATCAAAATCGCGTTTTTCCAGAACAAACTCTAACGCTTTGGCAACCAAGCCAATAACCCAAAGCCCTATCAATAAGGTAATAATGGCTAACAACACTTTGGGCGCATACAGCAACACCATTTCTGTTGCTTTTTCAGTTAATGAATTGATATCTATGTTTTCAAATTTCATGATGTTCACCTCTCGTCAGGCAACTGATAATACCGACAGAGCAATGAGGCAACTATTCAACAATTGTAAAATCATTAAAAACGGGATCCATCCCTTTACTTTGAATGCCTAACAAGGCTCACCATTCGTAAGTTATCGTTTTTCTCGAGAGATCAGCCAAAAGAATTAATTCTTGTTCGATTCCGCTAACGCCAAACAACCCTGCGTCCGCTCAACTTCTCGCTTCACGTGCTTAAGAATATTACCAATGGACTTGTTCACACTTGCTCGTGTCATTCGCCCCAGCAGATCACCAATAACCGGCACCGCTACACCATAACTAGTCACCCAGCTGACATCAGTTCCAGAGCCATTTGCCACTAGCTCAATCACGCCTCTATCGTGGTCCAGCGGTATCGTGCACTTAATAGTACGGTATTCGATGCGATGCGGTGGCTCACATTTCAGCACTTCCTCGACAACATGAGTTCCTTTAAACCATCCCGCACGACGCGCCCCCACACCATCGCGGTGTTCGATACCTTCGCGTATCAATTTCGAGGTCAGAAAACCAGGAAAAAACCGATAACCCTCATGGTCGATAAGCATGGCAAAGATAGGTTCTGGGGGAGCACTAATATGGCACTGTAAATGGAAGGAGAACGTCTGCATGGGGTTTACTCTAGGCTGCAAGATAGATTACGCGCATTCTAATCAAATACAGGCAATTCCACCACTCGTTTATCTTCGAATACCATTCAAATGATGACAAATATCGTGTAAATACGCCAAAACCGCTAAATATCGAGCATTATACTCATCTTTAATAGTAACACACAGTGCTTTGCTCGGTTCCGGCCAGTGTACTTTGTGCTGAATGGAAGATTTTGAATCCTAACACCGAGTTAGTAATCCGTTTGATGCTACGATAGCTAAGCGCACAAAAACAGTACCAGCGAACGCATTGAAGGGGATGGAAAATACATGCCCCAATAAAAAGTGGGGCTTTAGATACAAGGAATAAAGGATGAAGACACAACATACGCTGCAACAACACGTGATTTTTGGTGCTGGCTTAATTGGTGGCTTCCTTTATGGCGTGCTTGCGTCTCAAGGGGTTTCTGCTGCAATGGTCGCTCGATCCAGCGTGCGAAAAAAGCTACAAGGCGGGTTACACTTAAGTGATTACAATGACAACCGCGCTGAAATAGATTCGCCTCACTTTGTTGCTGCGGGAGAGTTGGTGACGGACTTCTTGTGGTTGACGGTAAAGTGCACGGCAATTGCTTCGGTTATTACTGAATTGGCAAGTTTTGTGAATCAGAAGACCGTTATTTTCTGTTGTCAAAATGGCCTGGGTTCCGACGAGCTAATAAAACAAGCGTTCCCCAATAATCGTATATTAAAAGTCACTGCTGTCCCACAGTTTCATAACATCGACAACTGTTTGTTTTTATCTGGCTCGTCATCAATTGGTGGCGAGAACAAATCGTACAAATTTCTTCGATCAAAAAGGTTCAGC
>MAAL01000055.1 GCA_002163245.1 Gammaproteobacteria bacterium 42_54_T18
TGATAAAACTTTTAGAATACTTCCAAGTTCTCTTAGGGGCTGATTTTGCCACTTTGACACTCCTTACTTGTTAGTTAAGAGTGTCCGTCAAAGCGGGGGAAGTTCATTGCCGCGGGTTTTGAGTTGTTAGGCGAACAGGGTGAAGCGGGCTTAACCATTGAGGCGTTAATCTCTTGTTTAGATGTTACCAAGGGCTCTTTTTACCATCATTTCAAAAATAGAACGGCTTATTCTGTCGAGTTGTTAGGTTACTGGGAGCAAGAAATGACCCAGGGCATTATTGATCAAGCTAATGTGGAAGTGACGCCAAAAGAACGGATGGAGCGCTTAACCCGGATAACGGTAGATGCCGATAACCCTCAGTTAGAAGTGGCGATACGAGCGTGGGCATTACGTGACCCAGTTGTGCGTGAGTTTCAGGAAAAGGTCGATAAAAAGCGTATGGCTTATTGTGTCTTATTATGTGATGGGTTAACGAAAAACAAAGCTGAAGCGAAGATGTGGGGTGAGTTAGTGTTCACAGTATTTGTTGGGGCACAACAAACGATTCCTGCATTACGTGGAAAGCGGTTGGCTAAATTGTACGGTGAGCTTCAACGATTATATGAAGCCGCGATGTAGTGTGTTCGATGTAGTGTATCGGTGCCGATGTGAAGGTATTGATACCGCAATAGATTCTTAATAACATCATGAGGTATTACATATGGATATTAACACCCATTGGTCTGAAATTAGATCTGTTACCCGTTCTGCGTTGCAGAGTTCGTTACACTGCGCTATTGCATCCATTGATAGTGATGGGCTTCCCCATAATACACCGATTGGTTCGTTGATACTTAATGATGATTGCAGCGGTTATTATTTTGAACAATTTACCCGCGGTATGCCTGAGCGCTTTAAGACCAATAAAAATGTGTCTATTTTGCTGGTGAATAGTGGTTTAAGGTACTGGGTGCGTTCGTTATTGATGGGCAGCTTTCCTAAGCCAGGGGCGATTCGATTGACGGGCGTTGTTGGTGAGCGCAGGGAAGCCACGGAGCAAGAAAAGCAACGCTGGTTACGTCGAGTGTCTAGTTTGCGTTGGACCAAAGGTCATGAATTGCTTTGGTCTAAAATGCGTTACGTTAGAGATATTGAATTTACCGGTATGGAAACGATTTCTGCGGGATCAATGACTAAGAATCATTGGAAGGCTTAAGTATACAGGGGTAAAAAAGGCAGGAGTTTTTCCTGCCTATCACATCTATTGAAAATCAAAAAGTATGCTCAAGCGTAGTCGTTAAAAATACGGACTTCAAACTGCCTTTAAAGAACTATACGGTAAGTGGCTTTCTGGAATTTCTCTTTTATGATTACTCATTGATACAAAAAAGACCCGGTTAAAAACCGGGCCTTTTTATAGTAACTGCAATCAGTTTTCTGTGTTACAAGCGTGCCAATACATTAGCAGGAACTTTAAAGTACAAGAATGTATTTCTATCTTCTGCTGCACCTTCTGTTGCAGCAATGCCGTCACCGGGAAGTAATATATGATCTTCAAGATAACGTTCTAAATACGATAAGAAACGACCACGTTGTGCAACATGTAACGGACTTTCTGATTCGTGGTTTAACATGGTACTTTTAATCGTGCCCACGCCGCTGTCTTTATCGATGGAAATATCCAGTACGCGGAATTGTTGCGGCCAGTTAACCATAGAGCCAGATTCGATTTCCCAATAACCTAACTCATCCGTTGCACCGGCACGAGGAAGAATAGTGTTCTGGTGAGAGTGTGCCACTAAATGCGCGATAACGTTTGGATATTGGTTCAGTGTTTCAATTAATAAACCACCGTTGATAATAATATCTTTAGGTTTGTGATGAGAGCTAACAATAACTAATTGTCCGGCATCTTGAGCTGCTTGAAGTTCCTGTACGATCCAGGCCATTTCCGATAAATCAAGCATACCTTCTGGTCCAAGCAGCATGCTGGAATCAATGGCAATATGTTTAATTAAACCGTTATTGCTAGTGAAGCTGTAATGCAAGTTGCCGTCTTTTAATTCACCTTGCTGATCGATAACATGTTGCATACCGTGGCCAATAGGTTCACTAACAAACGCAGGGTCTTTAGAGATAAACATTTCTTCTGCGATTTCTTGTGAGCGCAGCATGCGGCGGTCTGGGTCAGACGTAATTATTTTAGGGAACAGAACGTCAAGAATGCTTGATAGCGAGAGAGATGGGTCGAAGCCGAGAATAGATTTGTTACCTGTGGCGAGAGAATCAAAAAAGGTACGGGTATCAATATTGATCGTGACGCCAAATAATTTGAAATCATTATCGGTGATAGGGAAGTTACCTAATAACAGTCCATCATGATTCCCTGGCACATAATACCAAGGGATATTAGCTTGGGTTTCATCTTGGCCATTTAAACCAACAGCAGTAAAGGCATCGTAAGTATCGTTAGGTTTGCCGTCATCAAAGTTGCCAACAATCGGGTCATCGTCTGCACCACTGTCTGGATTAATGTCGCCGCCATCAAGGATGTCGATCCCCCAGCGAGCTTCGTTATATCCACCAATATCTAACAAGTCACCGGTGAAGATTGCCATATCAATGGGTTTGTTAATATCAGTTTCATAATCACGCATTGTGCGGATCATGTCATCTACTTGGTAAGTGATGTGGGCGCTAGCAGGATAATAAGAAGCAGGAATAAGGGACTTTAGAATATTAACGTTAAGAGGGCTTTCCTCGTCACGCATTTGGAAGTCACTCATTACTAATAGGTGATGTGCACTAACAACATCCCCACCGTCAGCGGGTTTGCTGGCAAAATCTTCACGGTCAACAAACGGTGCTTCTTTACCAATGTCGATTAAATGGCTTTTATACTGAGCATAAAGGTCTGTGAGTGTGCTTTCTTCTGGATCATCCGATGACAATACTAGCGGTGTATTCGTCGCACTAAAAATAAGTTCTAACGGTGACTCACCCTCGTTGACGGTGTTCTGCAACATTAAGTCAAAAACAGATTGTGCTTCTTCAGCAATCTCGGCGCTGACGGCTACAGTGGGGTAAGTAAAGGTGCGTAGTAGTCGTGCTTGTACCTGTGAATTACGTTCTTCAATTTGAGGTAATAAATTTTCTAGGCTGTGCTGAAGTGCGTCTGCATGAAGCTGGCTTTTAAGTTCTGTTTGTAACAGCGCTTCTGCTTCTATTGTAAAGGATTCGCTGGGCTGGTTGAAATTGAGATTATCACTGTCTTTCGCTGCCTCTCGGATGTCAGAAGTAACAATAATACCGTTCATTGGAGAAAGGTCATAATCAACTGTCGCCAAGAAGCGTTGAAGGTTGCTTAACGCGTCAGGGTGATCACCAGCGATGTCTTCTAAGGTAATGTAGTCTTTAGGCGTTGTGGTGCCTAATATAATGCCACCTAAGGAAAAGGTAACCTCTTGGTCAGTACGGTACTGAAATTGACCGTCGTCTGAGGTTGTACCTGTTTCGGAACCAGATTCGTAACTAAAACCACTTAGGCCTAGTAGTTTACCTGATTTGGATTGAGCTGATTCTGTGTCGTTATTAGAGCCCGTATCACTGGAGCTAGAACTACCAGAGCTACCACAACCGGCAGTAGCTAATAAAATGGAGGAAAATAAGATACTTAAGCTAAATTTATTCATATTATTAGTTCTGCTGATAGACGATCGAGTTATGTTTTTATGGATTCGCTAGCGCAACTTTTGGCCGTGTTTTGCTCTCGTTTTGAGTAAACTCTGGCCAAAAGATTAGGGGAGTATATCAGCAAGGGTATCGCTAAACAGTTACGAACTGTAACCAAATTGTCATGATTGTGTTTATAGTTTGATCAGTCTGGGCTTGAGAAATGGGTGGGTTTTGGGTAGGAGTTGTTAGGTTTATAAGAGGGGGGGAGTGCAGCTTAAGCTGATTGATCGTAATAGGAGGTGCCTGAGCCAATACCCATGCTTTCCATTTCTGACGCAATATCGTCAAAATCCATCACGCTAAGACCAACAAATTCGAGTAGACTTTCTTTAATGGTTTCCCATTCATGGTCCATGGTTTGTTTGCCTAAGATGTTATGCAAACCGCATATATGTTCAGCCATTTTTAATATGGCTAATAGGGTTTTTTTGCCAGGGTCGTATCGTTTGTTTAATGTCGTGTTAAAGATATCTTTAACGTTATGGTGTTCGGCGATAACGTCACAAAAGTCTTGGGGTAATTTCCAGGATTTTGCTGTGTAATAACCAATAACCGCATGATTGGTACGTAAAAAGTGGTTTTCGGTATCGATGATGCGATCATTTTTGCAATTGTAGGACTCTTTCATCACATCGGGGTAGTTTGGATGTTCCCTAATGAGTAAAGGTACGCCGCAGTTGTGAAATAACCCCAAGCTATAGGCCAAATCGGGGGCCTGGTAGCCAATTTGCCGAGCAATGGTGGCGCATACGGATGCGATATCCATCGCACTGTCCCAAAATCCGCCTAATGCGATGATGGTTTCGTTATCCATCTCTCCTTTTATGCTTAAGCCGTTACTTATATTGATGATGGAATCCATGCCCAATATATTAACGGCTTGCTCAATGGAGGTTATTTTGTTCTTTAGTCCATAAAGGTGGGAGTTCACCACTTTTAAGATGGTGCCGGCTAAGCCAACGTCCTGACAGATAAGTTTTGCGATGTAAGCCATATCTGGATCAGGCATTGCCTGTTCCATTTGTATGTCTACAATCACCTGTGGCTGCGGTGGAACCGTAATGCCATGAAGGATTTTGGTGACTTGTTCATCGTTAAGTATATCTGGCATGAGGCTTTAGCTATAATGGCGCATTCAGAGCTGCTGTTATTATAAAGTCTAGCAGCTGATTTTATGGATATCGTGAAAAAAGCAATTTTTTATCGGTATCTCAAGACCCTTTACTTTCTTTGTTGAGACATCTGCATGAGCACCGCTTCCGAAATACCCAATTCTGCACCTACCGATAACAGTCAGCTAGCGCGGGTTAAGTTAAAAAAGAATGAGGAGCGTAGGCTAAAGTCTGGGCACTTGTGGGTGTATAGCAATGAAATTGATACACAGGTAACACCTCTTAATAATTTTGAGCCAGGTCAACATGTTGTTGTTGAGGACTCTAAGGGCAAGGCAATAGGTGTTGCCTACATTAACCCTCAATCACTGATCGCAGCGCGTTTGATGAGTAGGGATGGTAGCTGTGTAATAAGTGAGTCATTACTAACGCATCGTTTGAAGATCGCCTTGTCGTTACGCGAGAAGTGTTATGAAGGGGGCTGTTATCGTTGGGTTTATGGTGATTCTGATGGCCTTCCTGGTTTAGTGGTGGATCGTTTTGATGACTACGTTGTTGTGCAGTTAAACACCGCAGGTATGGATGGTTTAAAAGAGCAGGTTGTTGCTGCGATTACTAAAGTGATTTCCCCTGCCGGTATTCTATTTCGAAATGATAGCGGTGCTCGAAAGCAGGAGGGTTTGCCTTTAACGGTGGAGGTTGCTGCCGGTGAATGGCCAGAAACATTAAGCTTGGTTGAGAATGGCGTTAACTTTACGGTGCCAGCGAATGATGGGCAAAAAACCGGCTGGTTTTATGATCACCGTGAAAACCGTCAGTACCTGTCGTCATCGTGGGTAAAAGGCAAGCGTGTTTTGGATGTATTCAGTTATGTGGGAGGCTGGGGTATTCAGGCTGCAGTGGCTGGAGCGGAAGAAGTGTTATGTGTTGATGCCTCTGAATTAGCGCTAAATTTTGTAGAGAAAAATGCGGCGTTAAATGATGTTGTTGAAAAAGTTGGCACTATGCAAGGTAACGCGTTTGATTGTTTGAAGCAGCTTGTGGAAGAAAAAGAAAAGTTTGATGTGATTGTGATTGATCCCCCTGCGTTTATTAAGCGGAAAAAGGATTTTAAGAATGGTTTGACAGCGTATCGAAAGTTAAATGAGTTAGCTATGCGCTTATTATCACGAGATGGAATGTTAGTGTCTGCATCGTGTTCAATGCATTTACCGAATGATGCGTTGCTGGATGTAGTACGAGGCGCGGGGCGTCATGTGGATCGCCAAGTGCAGATTATTCATCAGGGTGGTCAAGGTGCGGATCACCCGGTACATCCTTCAATTACTGAAACACAATACCTAAAGGCAATCTTTGCCCGGGTATTGCCGAGCTTTTAACGTTTTTTTGATAGGTTATTGAAGTCTTTGCAGTGACGCTTTGAGCTGTGCTGTAAAGGCTTCGCGAGAAAGGTCGGGTGTTTCTTGGGGCCATTTGAGATAGCTTGCGAGTGTTGAGCCCGTATTGTTGCCGTTGTTACGCTCAATAGTTTCACTGTGTGGTTCGGAATATCTTAATAACTCCCAATAACCCATGCTAAGTGAGTCGAGACTTTGTTGTTCGATGTTTACTAGCATTGTGTTCAGTATGTTTCTAGTCGTTTGTAGTGCTATTGATTGTTCGAGGGCGTTATTGTCTTGCCCCGTCAAATGCGCTGTTTGTTGATCCCCTTGCGGTATTCTGACTGCTGCGCTCTCTAGCAGGGCTTGCAATTCCATTAAGTCTTGTCGTAATAAGCTAACGGCAAACGTGAGGTATTGTCGTCGCCTGTTAGCGTGAGGTTCCTCAAAATCAATGGCAGGCCGTGGAGCTAGGGATTGGTTGTATCGTTGCTCTCCCATCAATATAAATGCAATTACTTCAAAACCGATGCTGACTTCGCCATTATCGGTTAACCCCTGTTGATCCCTTAATGATTGTTCTGAGAGTGCTAACGTGATGTCGTTTACAATGCCAGAGTTGGGATATTGTAATAGGTAATCCACGTAGCCAGGCAAAATTGGGGTGCTATACACGGAGGTGATTAGCGGTGTGATGAGTGCTTGCAGTGCTTGGTTTGAATTGCTTCTCACTAATGTATGGATAGGAATATAAAGATCAAGGCAGTGCTGTAGCGCTTGTTGGTTTTTATTGAGTAATGGCTGGGTGGGGCTAGCAAGAAAGTGCTCGATATCGGTGGAGAGCTCTTCCATGCAAGATGAAATGGCGCGTAACGCGTGGGTTTTTGCGTGTTGATAGTGTTGTAATGCTTCTGCTAATGCGGGTTCAGCAAGGGTGATGGGGGGTGTTATGTTTGACTCTTTTGTAGGCGTGTTTGAGTCTTGAGTGTTTTGGTCGCAGGCAGATAAGCCAAAGCCGAGAGTAAGGAGTAATAATACACGAGGTAGGGTAGTGCCTAACGGGGCTGTCATTTTACGTGTCATTTCGTGGGTTAGTATCCCGTAGACTAATAAGTGGCCAGTCATGCTGTTTTGCAATTTCGGTGAGTTTTTCATCGGCATCAACGGCAATCGGCTTTTCTACAACCTTTAATAACGGTAAATCGTTAATAGAGTCGCTGTAAAAGTAGCTGCCGTCTAACGAATATTGATTATCGGTTAACCATTGGTTTAGGCGGGCGACTTTGCCTTCTTGAAAGCACGGGGTGCCAGCAATTTTACCTGTGTATTTTCCGTCAATAATTTCAGGATCTGTTGCCAGTATGTCATCAACCCCTAATAATTTAGCGATAGGGTGTGTCACAAAGCCATTTGTGGCAGTGATAATGAGCAAAAAATGACCTTGTTGGCGATGCTCGTCTAGTAACGATGCAGCTTTGTCTTGCAACATAGGTTTGATAGCATCCTGCATAAACCGTTGGTGCATTATCGCTAACTCATCCATTGAATGTTCAGTAAGAGGGGCTAGTGCGAACTCTAGGTATTCATTGATATCAAGGGTGCCGTTTTTGTAATCTTGGTAAAACTGATCGTTACGGGTTTCATAATATGCGCCATCAACATAGCCCTGGGTGACTAAAAACTCTCCCCAAGCATGATCGCTATCACCGTTTAGCAAGGTATTGTCTAAGTCGAAGATGGCTAATTTTTTCATGGCGTTTATATCTTAATTGAGGTCTGTTAGCAGAGGAGGCAGTGTATCAGTTTTACACCAAGACATGTTAGGGCTAGGTGTACCATATAAGAAGGGAGTGGTTAAGATTTGACTAACGATATCGTTAACTTCACTGGAGAATTAAAAGTTTAGAAAAATCAACCAAATACAGCTATATTAGTAGAGGTGAAAACATAGCGAGCGGGTTCTGGGTTATCTTGGTGCTTGAGTAATTGCGTAAGCTGCGGTATCAATGTTGCTGAACGAACACATAACGAGAAGAACAGTGAGTGCATCGGAGATTGATGAGGACGGTTTTAGGCCGAATGTAGGTATTATCCTAGCGAACAAGTCAGGGCAAGTGCTTTGGGCTCGTCGTGTGGGTCAGGATGCCTGGCAATTTCCTCAAGGTGGCATTAATTATGATGAAACTCCCGAACAAGCGTTATACCGTGAGCTGCACGAAGAAGTTGGATTAACGCCGAATGATGTTGATGTGATTGCCTGTACTGATGGTTGGTTGAGGTATCGATTGCCGAAGCGTTTTCTGCGTTATCGCAGCAAACCGTTATGTATTGGACAGAAACAGAAGTGGTTTTTATTAATGCTTACGGGTAAAGAAAGCTCCGTGAGTTTTGAATATGGTTCTCCCCCTGAATTTGATGATTGGCGCTGGGTTAATTATTGGTACCCATTAAATCAGGTAGTAACATTTAAACGTGATGTTTACCGAAAGGCGCTCAAAGAGTTAGCCCCACAGCTAACCGCATTAACGGATTCAGCCGTAGTACGTAAATAAGTTCTAAAATGCTTGTTAAAAAAATTGGCCTAAACGTAAAGAGAATATGTTAGAAACCCTCAGACGTATTGTACAAGAAGTGAACTCAGCCGAAGACTTGTCTTCGGCACTGAGTGTCATGGTGCTGAGGATTAAAGAAAGTATGGGTACCGAAGTGTGCTCAATTTATCTGCTAGAACCCAAATCCAATCAATATTATCTGATGGCAACCCAAGGACTAAACCAGTCGGCGGTGGGCCAAACACGCATGGGTTATTCTGAGGGCTTAGTTGGCCACGTAGGGCAGCGAGAAGAGCCTATTAACCTAGAGGATGCAGCGAGTCACCCGAAGTTTCTCTATCTTGAAGAAACGGGTGAAGAGCGGTTTAGCGCCTTTTTAGGTGTTCCAATTATTCATCACCGCAAAACGTTGGGTGTGTTGGTTGTTCAGCAGCGAGATCGGCGACGTTTTGATCAGGATGAAGAGGCATTTTTGGTCACTATGTCGGCTCAGTTGGCGGCGGTAGTCGCACACGCTGAAGCAACGGGTACGATTGATGGTACCTTATTCGCAGGAGTGGAAAGTGAAAGTGCACGTTTTGATGGGATCTCTGGTGCTACTGGAATTGGAATTGGGAAAGCCTATGTTGTTTACCCTCCTGCCGACTTAAAATCGGTACCTGACCGTGCTATTACTAATATTAAAAAAGAACTGCGTACACTCAATGACGCGATAAAAGCTGTTCGCCAGGATATGGCAAGACTCAAAGTCAAAGCTAAGGTCCAGTTGCCTAAAGAAGAGCAAGGCCTCTTCGAAGTTTACGAACGAATGTTGGATGACAACGCTTTGGCGGGAGAGATACGGGCCAAAGTCAGTGAAGGTAATTGGGCTCAAGGTGCGTTGCGCGGTGTGGTGCAAACCCATATTCGAGCATTTGAGGCAATGGATGATCCTTATTTGCGAGCTAGAGCATCGGATGTAAAAGATCTTGGATTGCGGGTGTTAAGTTTCCTTCAAGAAGCAAAGTCTTCAGGCAATAAAATTCCACCGAATGCCATTGTCGTGGGCGAAGATATAACGCCAACGGTTTTTGTTGATATGGATCGGGGAAATATCGCAGGTATTGTTTCGTCCCACGGTTCTAGCAATAGCCATATGTCGATAGTGGCGAGATCGTTAGGTATTCCAACGGTAGTGGGGGTGGCTGAGTTTCCCTTGTCTCGTATGGAAGGCCGAGACCTTGTGGTGGATGGGTACCGCGGTGAAGTGGTGGTTTCTCCTTCAGGTGCAATCCGTAAGCACTATAAGTCGATCATGGAAGATGAGCGTGAGCTCTCTAAAGAGTTAGATGAGGTTGCTGAGTTATCTTCTGAAACGCCAGATGGGCACTGCATGACGTTGCATGTGAATACCGGTTTGATGGCAGACGTTACTCTTTCTCTAGAGCGTGGAGCGGAGGGTGTCGGGTTATACCGCACAGAAATACCGTTTATGGTACGTGACCGTTTCCCTAGTGAAATGGAACAAATGGAAATTTATCGCCAGCAGTTGGAGGCTTTTCATCCAAAGCCGGTGACGATGCGGACGTTGGATGTTGGTGGTGATAAGGCGTTACCTTATTTTCCAATTACCGAAGAGAACCCTTTCTTGGGTTGGCGAGGCATTCGTGTAACCTTAGATCACCCTGAGATCTTTCTACAACAAATTCGTGCGATGTTGTGGGCCAGTGAAAGTCTGGATAATTTAAAAATTATGCTGCCAATGATCAGCTCTATAACGGAGGTTGAGGATGCGATGCATCTTATCCACCGAGCGTTTTTAGAGGTGTTGGAAGAAGGTGCTCATATAGAGATGCCTCAAATTGGTGTGATGATAGAGGTGCCTGCCGCGGTATATCAAGTTCCGGAATTTTGCCAACAGGTGGATTTTATTTCTGTGGGCAGTAATGATTTAACCCAATATTTGTTAGCAGTGGATCGCAATAATCGCCGGGTTGCCAATCTGTATCAAAGTTATCATCCGTCTGTGCTTAGGGCGTTACAAGAAATTGTTACCCAAGCCAAAGCGGCTGATACCCCCGTTAGTATTTGTGGAGAAATGGCGGGTGACCCACGTTCTGCGTTGCTGTTAATGGCTATGGGGTACGATACGCTGAGTATGAGTGCGAGTAGTTTGTTGCGTGTGAAGTGGGTATTGCGCAAGATTAGCCTCAGCCGCTCAAAGGAGATGTTGGAGGAGATTTGGCAGATGGATAATGCCGCTGTTATTCTCAGTCACCTTGACTATGTTTTGGAGAAAGAAGGTTTGGGAGGTTTTATCAGGCCAATGCATGGTAGCGTGCACTCCTAGACCGTTAGTTTGTCTATTGCCCAGTGTTTTCTTGGTCTCACTTCAGAATCTCTAGCATCATAATCTATTCTACGGGCAGCTATCATGGGGTATGATGGGCGCCAACCTGTGGGAAAACAAAAAAGGAACATTGTATGTTGAAGTATCCGGAAATCGATCCGGTTGCGGTGTCGTTAGGACCGTTAGCCATTCGTTGGTATGGGCTGATGTATTTGCTCGGTTTTGTATCGGGTTATTGGTTGTTGGCGAAACGGGCAGAAAGGCCAGGATCTGGTTGGACCAAAGAACAGGTCAGTGATTTGATTTTTTATGGTGCCATGGGCGTTATCCTTGGTGGCCGCGTTGGCTATGTTTTGTTTTATAATTTCAGTGCCTTTCTTGATAACCCTATAATTATATTTCAGGTATGGAATGGTGGAATGTCATTTCATGGCGGGTTGTTGGGGGTGATGTTGGCAATGTGGTGGTTTGGTCGTAAAACGGGCAAAACCATGTTTGATATTTTGGATTTTGGCGCGCCTATTGTGCCCATTGGTTTAGGTGCCGGGCGTATCGGTAACTTTATTGGTGGTGAATTATGGGGGCGTGTTACTGATGGTCCTTGGGGAATGGTTTTCCCTACCGGTGGCCCTGATCCTCGTCACCCATCTCAGCTATACCAGGCGGCACTTGAAGGCGTAGCGTTGTTTACTATTCTATGGCTGTTCTCCCGTACTAGTCGTCCAAAATATGCAGTGTCGGGTATGTTTTCGTTATGGTATGGCATTTTCCGTTTTACCGTAGAGTTTGTGCGTCAGCCAGATTCTCATCTTGGTTTTATTGCGTTTAATTGGCTGACGATGGGGCAACTATTATCATTGCCATTAATTGCAATAGGATTGTTTTTGTTATTTATCGCGTACCGCAAGCCGGTTGCAGCATCTGCGTAACGTTATTGTTGTAGCAGTGAAAAGTAGCGGATCAATATTGACCTAACATTAGAGCAACACTGAGTATTATCGATGAAAGAGTATCTCGATCTTCTGCGCCATGTAAAAGAAAATGGCGTGACAAAAGGTGACCGTACCGGAACCGGTACAACAAGCCTTTTTGGGTATCAAATGCGTTTTGATTTATCAAAAGGCTTTCCACTGGTAACCACTAAAAAAATCCACACACGTTCTGTATTTCATGAATTGTTATGGTTTTTAAAGGGTGACACCAGCATTACTTATCTCAAAGAAAATGGCGTATCTATTTGGGATGAGTGGGCTGATGAAAATGGCGATCTGGGGCCTGTGTATGGCAAGCAATGGCGTTCATGGGAAGGGCCGGACAATGAGGTGGTGGATCAGATCACTAATCTGATTGAAGAAATTAAAACCAACCCCAATTCTCGTCGTTTGATCGTGAGTGCATGGAACCCATCGGTGTTACCAGATGTGAAATTTAGCCCAACTGAAAATGCCAAAATGGGCAAGCAAGCTTTACCTCCTTGTCATTGCTTATTTCAGTTTTATGTATCGGAAGGCAAGTTGTCTTGTCAGTTGTACCAGCGCAGCGCCGATGTATTTTTAGGTGTGCCATTTAACATCGCCTCTTATGCGTTGTTGGTACATATGATTGCCCAGGTAACCAATTTGGAAGTGGGTGATTTTGTACATAGTTTTGGTGATGTGCATCTATACAGTAATCATGTTGAGCAAGCTGAGTTGCAACTTAGTCGTGATAGTAAGCCGCTACCAACACTAACATTGAATCCTGAAGTGACATCAATATTTGATTTTACTTATGACGATATCAAAATCGAAGGGTATGAATGCCATGCCTCAATAGCTGCACCGATTGCAGTGTAAGGGGATTGTTATGTTGTCACTGATTGTCGCTAAAGCCGATAATAATGTTATCGGCAAAGATAATAAAATGCCTTGGCATTTGCCTCAAGATTTACAGTATTTTAAAGCCACGACTATGGGTAAGCCCATTATTATGGGGCGTAAAACCTTTGACTCTCTAGGGCGAGTTCTACCTGGGCGCCCCCATATTATCATCAGTCGGGATGCCGAGCTGCAAGTGCCTGAGAACTGTTATGCAGTGACAAGCCTTGATGTTGCAATTCAGCGGGCTCAAGAGGTGATGCCTGATGATCAAGATGAAGCGGTGATTATTGGTGGTGCGCAAATTTATAAAGAAGTCTTGAGTGCGAATTTGGTACAGCGTTTGTATATGACAGAAATACAACTGGCGCCAGAAGGGGATACCTATTTTCCTGAAATTGACTCTCAGCAATGGCAAGAAATAGAAAGGGTTAAGGGTGATGGGGATATTGCCCACTGTTTTGTAACCTATCAACGTATCTGATAGAGCTTAATATAAAAAATAATAATACGTAGTGAGTTAGCCAATAGAGTGAATTGACTAGTAATAGTGAATTCACAGCTAACTGCAACGACTAAATATAGCAGCCAAATATAGCGATCTAGTTATCATGTTTAAGAAAATTTTTAAGCCAAAATGGCAGAGTGCAAAACCACAAGTTCGAATCCAAGCAATTAATAATCTGAATATCGAAGACGGTGATGATCTTCATGTGTTGGATTTGTTAGCAAAAGGAGATATAGAGGCAAGTGTACGTTCAATTGCTTATCAACGAACGGTAGATACGGAAAAATTACTGACCTATATTCAACAAGAAAGAGATACCAGTGCACAGCAAGCGGCAATCAATCATTTGTTAGTGTTGTTGAATGATAACGATGTTGCCCTTGATGCTCGCTTGGAGGGAATTGTAAAAGGGTTGGATACACAGACACAGGCGTCATTGGTAGAAAAAACAAAAAATGTTGAGCTTGGGTTGCTTGCATTGGAAGGCATCAAGGAAGAATCTGTTTTGCAGTTGTATGCGACAAGTCTGTCACTAAGCCGGTTGCGTCAAATCGCGGCAGAGCGATTAGAAACAGAAGCCGTATTGGAAGCGGTTTTAAAGGACAGTAAAGGTAAAGATAAAAGTGTTTACAGAATTATTAAAAATAAACTTAACACTATTCACGATGTACAGAAACAAGCAGATAATCGTGATGAGCAATTGGATGAATTGTGTAAAAGTGTAGAAACATTGGCAAGACTGCCCTTTGATCCCATGTATATTGCCAAGTTGGATCATTTGAAAAAACAGTGGTCGCGCATGCAAAATTTCGCGAATGACGATATTAAGCAGCGCTTTCAGCGAGCCAGTGAGCTTTGTCGTCAGGCAGTTGATGCCAGCACAGCAGAAGAAAACGAGCAGCGAGAAGCAGACCAATTATTGCGTGAGGCTGCGCAAGAACGTATGGCGGCCTGTGATCAATTAGAGGGGGCCTTAAAACAGATTGAGGAAAAAGCAGCGCTGGATGCAGAGGATGTACCTGCATTGTTAGCATTGCTGAGGACTCAACAAGTTCGTTGGGATGAGGCGGCAGTGGTGAATGCGCCTGCATCAGATGAGCGTAAACGGTTTAATAAAGCGTTATTTGAATTAGAAAAAATTGTTGCCGCGGTTGCTGCGTTGAAAGAACACGGTGAGGCGCTAGAGCGGGTCATTGGGAAGATATTGGACTTGGCTGCGGAACAGCCCCCAGCGGGAATGAAAGGGTTAAAGAAAACCTTTGATCGTTTGTCCGCTACCATTCAATGGCCTGATGTTATTGCAAGGCCTGAAGTGCTTGTGTTGAAGGACAAAGCGGCTGCGCATTTTGAGAGCATTAAAAATGAGTTGGTGGCAAAAGAAAAAGAAGCGGTTGCTAAGCTAGAAGGTGTTTTGGATAAATTGCGCGGTGAGGTTGAAAAAGGCAACCTTAAAACGTCTAATAAATTATTACGTGATGCTAATCGACATATAAAACATATGCCGATGAAACAAGGGGCGAGTCATCAGCAAACGGTTCGAGAGCTAACCTCAAAGGTGAATGAACTTCGAGATTGGCAAGGTTATGCATCTGCCCCGAAAAAAGAACAGTTATGTGAGGCGATGGAAGCGTTGGTTGGTGAGGATATGGATCCTCAAGCGTTAGCCAATCGTATTAAACGTATGCAGTCTGAATGGAAAATGCTGGGGGCATCGCCAGATAGCCAGGTAGTGTGGGAGCGTTTTAAACTTGCATCGGATAAAGCCTACGAACCTTGTCGGGAATATTTTGATAAATTGTCTGATGTACGTTCGGATAATTTACAATCACGTAAAAATGTTGTGCAGCAGATTAATGATTATATCGCTCAGTTAGATTGGAATGCAGCAGATTGGCGTGCAGTGAATGAAGTGTATGAAGTGGCCAAGCAAGAGTGGCGCCGTTATTCTCCGGTTGATCGAAAGGATGGTAAGCCTGTTCAAGATCAGTTTAATGAATTGTTGCAGCAGTTACGTGATCGCTTGGATCAAGAGTTTACGAAGAACGAAAACAAGCGTAAGCAACTGATCGAAATCGCAGAAGCTTTAGTGCAGCAAGAAAATTTGCAAGATGCGATCGAACAAGCAAAGCGATTACAGCAACAGTGGAAATTAGTTGGTATTGTTTCTCGTCGAGAGGATTCCAAATTATGGCGTAAGTTTCGCTCTGTATGTGATCAGGTATTTGCACGACGTGAGCAAGAGCGACAGGCAGCAACGGCAGAGCGCGATGGAAACCTTACTGATGCATTGTATTTGTGTGAACAGCTAGAGCAGTTGGCAGAAAGTGACTTGATGGATTTGGATGCCTGTAAAGTGGATTACGATAAATTACAGGGTAAGTTCTCTGCACTTAGTGGGTTGCCAAAAGAAAAGATACAAGAGGTTAAGAAGCGTTTTAATGCTGCAAGTGATGCATGTCTTTCTCTATTTGCGGGTGCTGAGAAGTTAAAGCAGCAAGACCAAATGGTTGAGCTATGGCGTAAAGTTGCTGTATGTGATGAGTTTGAGGCTAGTGTTATGTCTGATACTCAAGGGGACCTAATGGGTGGTGATGATGTTGAGTGGGGTAGTGAATTAGAATTACCTAAAGGTACGGAAGGCCTTGAACAGCGTTATCAGCAATTAACCGAGTTAGCACAAAGTGGCGAGGTGATTGCAGAGAACCTTTTGCAGGAGAATGCGGAGAAGCTGAAAGAAATTACGGTTCTTTTAGAAATTGAATCGGGTTTGGAAACACCTGCCGAAGAAAAGCAATATCGAATGCAGCTTCAAGTGTCTCGCTTGTCTGGAGGCCTCGGTGGACGTAAAATCCATAATGACGGCCAAAGAACTTCAGTGTTACAAGCGTTGAGTGAGTGGTGTAGTGTTGGGCCTGTAGCGCCTGGTGTTAGAGGGCAATATATGGACCGCTTTAAAGCGTCATTGGAAACGTTAAGCTAAGAGTCGTAAGCATAAAAAAAGCGCCGGTTGGCGCTTTTTTTATGCTTTATAGATTCGTTGAATAGTTACGGCTTAATATTAATTAAGTGGCTGGATTGTAACGTTGCCACTTAGATGTTTGTTGGTTTCTTTGTTTTCGAAAATAACTTCAACGCTAGTAAGTGTGGTAGGTAGGTCTTCGTGAGTTGTCATGTCGACGTTAAACGTATTGCTAGCGGTGTCTTCTTGGATTGTAAGCCAGGGAGTTTCGTTAAGAGCATCAATATTGGCAACACGGTAAGTCGTGGAGCTGATTGCGCCAATTCCAGCAATACTAAATGTAGGATCGCTCTCGCTATCTATAGTGGGGGTGCCAGCTGCATTGTTAAACCAGATGGTAGTCGGTAAGCCTGTTAATGAAGTGATTTCGTTGTCGATACCGTAGTCGGTAGATTGGTGTTTTACAATCCCGATACCGCTAGTTAAGTAGAGCGTATCTGTGAAGGTTACAAATATTTCGGTAATAACCGCATCTGCCATGCCGGATATTGCTAGCGTTAGTTTCCTTGCTTGTAGGGCTCCGTAGGTTAGGGAAGTTAGCTCTGTGTTCACAAATTTCGAGCTTACTGATAACTCATTGATGTTACGTGTGCCAAAGTTTGAAGTTGTTGCTTTACCTATTGCTTGAATGGGCGTACTGCTTGGCTCTGTATCTTCAGCTGTTGTTGAGTAAAGCAAAGGAATAGAGATCACTTCGTCGCTGGTTTTATCGTGAAATCTTAATTTCTCAACGGTTGTGCTAATGCCATTACCACTTATTTCAATTGATCCATCTACCCCGTGTAGAGCCATTTTAGTTGCTGTAGTGGATAGGTATAATGTGGTGCCATTGTTAACAACGGCATAAACGCTTTTATTCGCAAACTCATTCGTGTCCAGTGTTACTGAAGCGGTACTACCATCGTTGTACTGAATAGAGGTGCCATCAGTAAATGGTAAATATTCAAACTGAGTCCTTGTGAATACATACGGTTCAGCTGTACCTTCCTCTTCCGCGGCGCTTTCATCTTCGTTGTCTGAGGTATCTGAGCCAGTGCCTGTTTGCTCTGCTGCTGGACTATCGGATCCACCCCCACCTCCGCCACCACAGGCAGATGTAAGCAACGTTAAAGAAGCAATTAAAATAGCTCGCATTAAAAATTCTACAGACATAGGGTATCGCTCAGTCAGAGGTTTTTATTATATGCCTCCATACTAACGAATAGGTTTGTAAACAACTGTTGGCAAATTGTGTCTTTTGGGTGAGGTTTGTGCGGATCTGATATTTGTTGAATAACAATGTTGAAAAGAACAAGGTAAGGCTAGGTAAGCGTTTGAAATATAACAAATAAACGCTTACCCATGATGCATTGAAACAGATTAACCAATCTCTTTACGAATTCTTTCACAACCCTCGCTTAAGAATGACGCGAATGACTTGTTAGATGTAGATACATTGACACGTTCGATCATATTATCTCGGATCGATAGGGATACTTTGCAGCTTTTGGCAGTCATCCCTTTGGAATGGTCAAAGTAAACCCAGGTTTTAGCACCAGAGGCGAGCTCATTACGTCGGTTTGGTAGGCCTAATCGTGTCTTTACAAAGGCGACAGGTTTGCCGGTTAATATGGAGATAATGTCATCGCTTTGTTCTTTGATGGCGGGGTTTACACAGTCGCCAATAGATACGCTACATAAAGAGTTAGATACAAAGCCGCCCTTTTCAGGGGTAAGGCTGGCACAGCCGCTGACGAGTAGTGTGAAAATGCAGGCGAGTAGAATCTGAGTGGTTTTCATATGAGGCGTCCCTTTTATTATTTTTTTAATAGCCTTAACAGTTTAACGCTGGGAGCCCATTGTGTAGGATTTTGCTAATGAATTGCAAGTACTAGTATGCAGAAGGTGTAGAGTCCATCCATTGGGTCATGTCGTCGACACAGCCTTCGTCTAGTTCGATACCCACTAAATACTTGTTTTCATTAGGGGTTTTGCTGGTCCAACGAACAATTCCACCGATTAGAATGCGCTCGTCACCGGTCTCATGATTAATCCATAGCGCTATCTCAGATTCCACTAATACTTCAAAATCCAGGGTAACTTGCAGTCCATGGGCAGAGACATTGACCGTATTGCAGGTTTTTAGGTCGTTACTAAAGCCCGCCACTTGGGATGACGTAATGGACTTAATGAATAAGGTGTTTTCAACGTCGGCGCGGGGAGCAATTCGGCGCTCCTCATAAGATTCAGTCATTGTTGGGTATCTGGTTATTTAAGGTAGGTAGATTTTAAAGTATAGCCGGTTTGTGACCCATTGCTGTTACAGAATGTTAGCGAGTTGGCAATTCAACACAAAAAGAAACACCCGAATTTTCGGGGTTATTGCAAGCCGATAACTGGCCGTGATGATGTTGTGCTATCAGTTTCACAATATACAACCCTAAGCCAAGATGAGGCGTATCCGTTTTTTCTTTTCGAATGCTTACCATGGAATCAAATAATTGTTGCTGCATACTATCCGGCAAGAGAGGGCCGGTATTATCCACAGTCAAGCGTACACTTTTTTCTGTTACTGTTACTGATAATAATATTTCAGAGTGTTTAGGTGCAAAACCTGTCGCATTATCAATTAACTTATCCAGCATTTGTGCAATTAACTCTGGTGCGCAGTGTAAGGTTGTTTCTGATGAGGCTGCAGGTGAATGTGTGCTGGACTGAGAATGGAAGGTAAAAGTGAAATCAGGATATGTGTCTTGATAAGCAAGGCACATTTCATTCATTAGATTTTTAATATTAACTGGATGAATGTCGCTGTGCTGAATAACTTGTTCGACACGGCTGGCTTCACTCATGGCATTTAGTATCAAACGTAATCGTTCCAATCCTTCTTCGGCACGAAGTAGATAGCGCTGGGTTTTTTCTTTGTCGTTGGGGTCAACCATTTTTAACATTTCAATGGAAGATTTGCTGATGGTAAGGGGGGTTCTTAATTCGTGAGCTAACTTTCCAGAAAGAGTTTCTAAGTAATGGTTATAGTCTTGGATGCGTTGCAGTAAGATAGCATAACTTCGAGATAAGTCTCCTATCTCATCCTTGGATTTGCTTGCAGAAAATGGTTGGACTTTACCATCATGAGAAACAGCTTTCTCGGCTTGATTACGTAGGCTTCGAATGCGATAGGATAATATGCTGGAAAAACCTAATAGGACTAAAGCAGAAAGAGCAGCCGTTGTTAGGCTGAGATTAATAATACGAAGCAAGGCATTGTTGGTGAGCGATAATAATGCTTTGCTTGATTGTGTTAATATCACATAGCCAATGATATCCTGCGTGTCATTGTGATGTATCGGATTAATAACTGATAAGATTGAACTTTGAGAATGAGCAACTCGATACCATTGGCTTTGATAACGAGTAAGTGTTTGTGCTGGAATTTTTTGTTTTGATTGACTTAGCTGTGTTGAGTCAAAAGGCCAAATTGGTAAGGCGTTTGATGGTTTTTTTCCTTCAACGACACCTTTCATTATATATCGATAGAAGCGACTGAGGGCAGATTCCCATAGGGATGGTGATAGTTTTGTGAGGGTGTTTTCTAACGTACCGCTGTTTTTTTCGTTAACGTTGTTACTTTGGATTTGTGGCGATAGTAGCCAGCCCCTATTGTTTACAATGGCAATATCCCATGACGGTTGTTGAAATGCCGATAGTGTTTCCGTTAGTGAAAAAATCGGCTGCAATAATGAAAGTGTGCCTGACGTGAATGTGGGATTGTTTGCGATATTTTTAATGTTGTTTGCATCATAAATCGAAAATTCTATATTTTCCTTTAGTAAACTCAAAGGAATGCTTAATTCTATATTGTATCCAATGCTATTATTTGTGGACATTTCTTGCCAATAACCTTGGATGCGCTGGGATGGTGGTAGTGCTTTCCAGATTTCTTTTTTCTTGTTAAGGCCTCTGTTTTTACGGTCGATATTCTTAAAATGATTACTTGTGACCGCTTGAATGCTACCTTGTCCACTTGTGTACAATACGATAGTTTGTTGTTGTTTTTTATCACCAAGGGTTATTTTTAGGTGGTCGTTGTGAGTCGGTGATGGTGACCCGGGGCGGTGATAAATAATGTTCTTGTCTTCTATGTGAAAAAATAATAATAGATTTTTTTTGTTGGTAGATACCTTGAAATAGCTGTTGGTTTCTTTGTTGGTTATTGTCGAGTCTGAAAAAACCAAAGTGTTAGGGGAGTAACGTTTCCATTCGTCGTCATAACCGTCAATGGCGATAGGGCTATTTCGATACGGTGAGTATAAGGTTGTTGGAGTAAAATTAGTTTCAGTGCTTATGGTTGTAAGTTGTTCGATTAACGTGTTTTTTACAATATGCGCAATTGGTTTTGCAGCAGATTGCAATAGTTGTTGTTGATTTTGTCGAAGTACTGATTCCATTTCTTTGACGTACTGACAGCCGGCCCATGGTAATGCGAGTAAGCAAAGCGAAACAATAATCAGTTGTTTACGAAGCGTCATGCCATCGATAACCTATGCCATAAACGGTTTGGATTGCATCAAAGGTGTTGTCCAATGATTGAAATTTCTTGCGAATACGTTTTACGTGAGATGTAATAGTATTGTCGTCTAATACAGCATTAGCTGCATCCATGAGTTGTTGTCGGTTTTTGACATGGCCGGGGTGTTTCGCTAGGGCGTGAATCATCCAGAACTCTGTGAGTGTAAGGTCAAGTGGAGTATTGTTCCAGGACGCTGTCATACGGTCTATATCTAAATGTAGTTGCCCCCGTTCGATTCGATCAACTTTTGCTTGTTGACTAAAGTGATCAATGCGACGGAATAGTGCAATGATCCTTGCTCCTAAGTGCGGTAAGCTGATGTCTTTTGTTAGATAATCATCAGCACCTAAGCGTAACCCCGATATGGCATCGAGCTCACTATCACGGGCGGTTAAAAACATAATGGGTAAGTTGGGTGCAAGCTGGCGTAATTCTCGACATAAATCAAAACCACCTTCAATTTCATCTTCTAAGCCAATATCAATAATGGCCAAATCTGGCAGTTGTTGTTGAAAGGCATCCATCGCTTGTGAGCGGTGGCTAAATGCGTCTACCTGATAGCCATAACTTTCTAAGAATTCCCTGTAATTTTCACGAATAGCCGGTTCATCTTCAACAATCGCAATACGCCGTGCCATAGGTTGTGCTCTCCGTTTATTATCACTTTTACTGCCCAGAATTGTATCAAACGTGCCTTAGATAGATAGCGATTGCCACAATTCGCCATAATTGATCATTGAAAGGGCAGATTGTTCCCGTTCTAAAGCCCTTTTCCCCCTGTGTAATGAAACGAGTGGATTTCATTGGGAGAGTAACATGACACATTCTAAGCAATTAAATAGCAGCGGTCTTATTGGGCGTGGCATTAATGGTAACTGGATCGCGGGTAATACCGAAAAAAACACCTACAATTGGGATAAGTCAGGACGTTTTGAATTACTGTTTTCAGCGTTATTAGCTTGTGTATTGTTATGGGGCTCGTTGTTGGTTGTTCCAACGGCTCATGCTGCTAATGTTAAAAGAGAGCACCCCAATCCGCTTAATAAACAGGGTAGTGGTTCCTTTATAGTGTCGCAAGCAGGTGGTGAGCAAGTAGAAGGAGGGTATAGGGAGCTTCCTCGCTTAACCGCTGATTTTTCATTACAAGTTAGTGGCATGGTGGTTCAAGCGGTAGTAACGCAGGTTTTTGTCAATGATAGTGACCAATGGATTGAGGGAAAGTATGTTTTCCCGCTGCCTTCAGGCAGTGCGGTGAATGGTATGACGATTCGTATTGGTGAGCGCATTATTAAGGGTCAAATTAAGGAAAAGAATACCGCAAGAAAAATGTTTATTAAAGCCCGTCAAGAAGGTAAAAAAGCCAGTTTGATTGAACAGCAACGACCGAACCTATTTACCAATAGGGTTACGAATATTGCACCGGGTGAACGTATTGAGGTGGTGTTGGCGTATTTACAAACACTGCGCTATATCGCAGGGGAGTTTTCGTTACGTATACCTATGACAATTACACCGAGGTATATTCCTGGAAATAATGTCGTCGAGCGACCTTCTTTAATAGCGGGGCAAGGTTGGGCGTTTAATACCGATCAAGTACCGGATGCTTCAGACATAACACCGTCGCAGCGCAGTGTTGCGGAGTTAGAAATATTTAATCGTCGAGCGGGTCTTGATGCGGTTGGAATGGAATCCGCCAAGCTCACTAATGTTGCCACCGTTAACATTGTGCTAACGCCGGGTTTTGATGTTGCGTTATTAGAGTCTTCATTTCATGCTATTTCTTTCAAGAAAAACTCTTTCGAAAAAAAATCGGGGGCAAGTTCAGAGCAATACATCGTAACCACTAAAAAGCCTAATGTGGCAATGAATCGGGATTTTGTTCTACGTTGGCGACCCGTTGCAACGCAAGCGCCTGTTGCTGCATTTTTTAATGAAAGTTTAGAGAACGAAGCGGGTAAAGATGAGTACCATGGTTTGTTGATGGTGATGCCTCCACAACAGATTAACAAGCAACAATTACCTGCGAGAGACTTAGTGCTGGTGATTGATACTTCTGGTTCCATGGCGGGAACATCCATGGAACAAGCAAAACAGGCGTTGTTGTTAGCATTAGAGCGATTGACCGCGACAGACTACTTTAATGTGATTGAGTTTAATTCCAATACACACAAGCTGTTCGATCAATCTGTGGTTGCCAGTGACAATAATATTGCCGTTGCAAGACGTTATGTCAACGGTTTGGATGCAAATGGGGGGACTGAAATGAAAGGTGCTCTTGAAGCTGCGTTAGTTTCATCGGTGGATGATGAGAGTACTTATTCAAGAGTACGTCAAGTGGTGTTTATTACCGACGGCAGCGTGGGAAATGAAGAGGCGTTATTTGCTTATATTGTAAAAAATGTGCAGAAAAACCGTTTGTTTACCGTCGCTATAGGTTCTGCACCAAACGGTTATTTTATGAAAAAGGCCGCCCAGTTTGGGCGTGGGGTGTATGTCTCGATTGGCAGTGTTCAAGAGGTGAATAGTGCGATGAGCGCGCTATTTGAAAAAATCGAAAGACCCGTATTAACGGATGTTAATGTGATATTTCATAATGGTGGAGAAACAGAATTTTATCCCGTAAGAATTCCTGACCTATATGCACAGGAGCCGTTGTTATTGTATGTGAAGCTTGCGGAGCCTTCGGATACGGTGACGATTAGTGGTGAATACGAAGGGCAATACTGGCAACAAAATGTTGTTCCTAACTGGTCCGTAGAATCTACTGGACAATCTATTTCTGAAGTTAAGGGATATAGAGGGGTTGCGACGTTATGGGCACGACAAAAAATAGAACATTTGATGGACGAAGCCGTGCGACAGGGGAATCGGGATCAGTTTCGTGATGATATTGTGGCATTGGGGGTGCATTACAACATTATGAGTCGGTATACGAGTTTTGTTGCAATCGATCAAGCCCCTTCACGATCGAAAGGTAAGAATCTAAAACGACGCGCAATTGCCAATAGTATGCCTGCTGGATCGAAGCAGGGAGTACCTTCTCAACCCTCCCCTTCAATTGCATATCCAAGAACCGCTCTTGGTATAAATGGGCTTATCCTTTCGGGAGTGCTCTCTCTATTTTTGGCTTTAATAGTGCTGTGTTTGAAACAGGATAGATATGTTTTGAGCGTAAGATACGCCAGAGGTCGAGGTTCTAGGACAACTCGAGTTGCTAGAGTTATTTGTGGAGGGCTTACGCTATGAGATATTTTATGGACATTAAAAAAGTGTTTGTGGCGGTATTGATGGTTGCGGGTTGTTGGCAGTTGGGTCAAGCCGGTTATTTAGTGGCAAAAGCAGAGCTGGCACAGCATCTATTGAATCTGGCTTGGGGTGAAATGAAGGCGGGAGCTACAGCAGTGAAACCTTGGCCTTGGGCGGATACGTATCCGTTGGTAAAACTTCGTTTGGGTGTTGATGATCAGCCAATGATTGTTTTGGCAGGGGCATCGGGGCGTAATTTGGCATTTGCTCCGGCCCATGTTTCTGGCAGTGTGCAACCAGGAAGAAACGGTGTAAGTGTTATTGGTGGTCACCGGGATACACATTTTTCCGTACTGCAACATGCACAGGTAAATGATGTCTTAAGTATTGAATATCCAGATGGACAGTATTTGGAATACCGGGTGGTGGATATAGCTGTGGTGGATAGTAGGACTTCTCGTATTTCTTTGGACTCTGAGCAATCTATGTTGGCGTTGGTTGCCTGTTACCCGTTTGATGCATTGAATTCAGGTGGACCGTTGCGTTTTGTGGTAGTTGCAGAAGAAAAATCAGTGTCGGCAAGAAGAATTATCATCTAATGCATGAAAGAGATGCAGTTGATGATAATATGAACTATATAAATAGTAGGTTTTAATGTGGTGGGGGCATTTATGCGGTTATCGGATACACGATTATCGGAAGTAGCGACATTGTATCGCCCCGTGGGGCCGGGACAGTTGCAATGCATTATTGAGTCTGGCTGGGCGCGGTTTCCAGAGCGTAAAGTGCGTCAGCGGTATTTTTATCCAATGTTACATGAGTCTTTTGCAAAACATGTGGCGGGTGATTGGAATGTGAGAAATTCTGGCGTGGGTTATGTTACTCGTTTTAAGGTAAAGCGGACTTTTTTAGAGCCTTACCCTGTTTATATGGTGGGTGGGCCTGAGCACCGAGAGTATCGTATTGATGCAGATCGCTTAACACAGTTAAATAACAACATTGTGGGTAAAATTGAAGTGATTGCAGTATTTGGAGAGCCACCATTTACTGAAGAAACAGAGTTGTTTGGTGGGTTTTAGGTTCTGGTTGAACGGGTTCGTATAAAATAAAAGGGTGTTGATATCAACACCCTTTTATTTTGGTTTTTAGTGTTAAATACCAAAAATTGCTTTTTTCCTGCTTTTTAGAATTTCTTCACTATCTTGCCACACTAGCTTCCCTGTTTTGGTATCCAGCATATGTAAATTAAAGGAGTAATATACCTCTTTGCTGGTAGCTTTGGTGCGAATAATATTCTTTAGGCTGCCGTAGAGTAGGTAGTCTGCCTTTAGATTTGATGCGATTTTTTTAGCAACATTGATATCGATGCTGGCAAATAATTGATCTTTGGTTACTGCAGACTGCGCCGCCTTGGTTTTTGTTTTATCACTAAATGAGAATTTTCCTGATTGCCCGAGTTGTTTGGCAATGGAGTCCTCGATTAAGCTAACATCGACACTGTCATCAGAAGTTTGGTTGATCAGCGGGCTGATGGCGAGTTTTGGTCGTTTCTTTTTAAGTGCTTCTTCTACGGTGGGGTAGGTCAGCATTTTACGCGTCATTTTTTCTGCAACAGTCACAAGCTCATTGCTGCTGACATCAATTTTAGTGGTTTCTACCCGTGTAGCTTCTCCGTATTGCACCGTGTTTGTGCAAGCGCTTAACGTGAGGAGGCTGGAGGCGGCAAGAACGCCAACGATTGTTTTTATTGTCATGGCCTGATTCCTAAGATTAGGTACGAAGTAATTGTACTAAATGATGCGAGTTGTTGATTGTAAGACTGTTAAGTCTATTGATGGGCTTAAGGTTTTCATGTTCTGCTTTTGGATGCAAGCCTTTTGGGGTGTTAGGGAAAGGGGAGGGGTAAGGCAAGTGTGTTAAGAGTTTGTGTTGGTATGGTGCTCAAGCTCTGTGATGAGAGTAATCGCTTCTTCTTGATTGGTACCGCAGACATCGGGACAGGCAGTAAAGCGACCGCAAACATCAGGGCGCTCTGGCTTTCCAAAGATTAGGCAATAATTGTCTGTAGAAAGCTGAATGCAGCGTACACCAGCAGGCTCCGCAGCCGGCACGACATTCCATGTTGCTAGCTTATCGCCATACGGTTATGTATCTGATGACAATATGGCTTCTTCTAGAGCCCACAAGCGGTCTTGGCCCCACACTATAGTGTCGCCGTACTTAAAGCTGGGTACACCCCATAAACCAAGAGCTTCAAGGTCACTTTTGTTTTTCTCTGCCAATGGAATCCAATCTTCGTTATTGATCCAGGTTTTGGCATCGTTCCAGTCTAGGCCTGCACGAGTTAGCAGTGCTTCCATTACGCTGTCTTTGCATACATCTGCCCCTTCAGACCAGATGCCTGACGTGATTGATGTAATGTAGGCGCGCTCTTTTCCTTTGGCTTTTGCGTATGGAAAGAGTGCGAGGCAACGTTCAACACCGCCACCTAAAGGGTCAGCTATTTTTCCAAATGGAATACCGTAGCGGTTTGCTTCGCGTTTGGTGTCATGCACGATGTACATGCGTTTTGATTTTGGAACGCTGAGTCCACGCATTACCATAGGTAATACCGGTTTTATATTCACCGGGAATTTGTATAAATCCGCAAGTTTGAAAATACGCTCAGCAGCGATATACGAGTATGGGCTGCGAAACGAGAAGTAAAAATCCAAGGTCTCTACATGCTTAGGGCGCCGCTTAAGTGTATTGTAACCTTGCAAAGAATGACGATATTGGCGCTGATAATCGGCAATATCCCCGGTATCGCGTTGAACGCCAGGTTTGCTGAGGCGTTCTGCCAAATGACCAAGGCGATCGATGCCCCAGTACCATTCACCACCGTAATGTAACATACCGGACATATAGTGGCCGTTGTTAGCTAAACGATCCTTTGCTTGTTTAAGTTGTTTGCGGGTTTCCTTATCAGACAATCCACCGTATCGATTACTGCAACTTGCAAAGGTTGTGGTGCTAATACCCCACAACGCACTGGTCACTTCGGTCACCAAGTGTAATAACTTAGGACGGTCTCTGTGTTTCAGTAGTGTTGATGTTGCCTTCAATGTATCGGCAGGGGATGGTTGAACGGGGTTTTTAGGGAATACGAGATTATGAAAACGCGCTAAACGTTTCGCGTCTTCCAATGCATATTTTTCAAGTTTGGCTTGTTCTGGATTTAACTCATCAGGTAAATCCAGAACAAATTCAATTTCTAGAGCGATTTTAAAGTCTTCTAGAAAGCGAGGGATAGCTTGTAATAACAGATAGGAATAGGGGTCGTTTACCCGGTGATAAAAGGTAACAACGTTAAGAGAAGGCGAGACTTTTCTTTTGAGTTCAAACCACCCTCGCTTAAGCTTTTTACTGCCATCGCTGGTAATCGCACGAGCGAGGTGTGGCATCAATAAATTCTTAGATGACATATTCCGTTACTGGTTTCACTGCTTATTACAATAGTTTAGGGATTCTACTTGTGTGTGGCCTGTTATTGCCAGCGATAATTTTGCAATGATGTCAGAAAGTGACATTTATTTGGCTGATCTGACGCAAATAGTGCAAAGTTGTCGTGACTCACTGATTGACAAGCCTTTTTGTGAATACTTTTGAGTTACGTTGGTAATTAAACAAATGTTGTTTGGGTTGAGGCAGTTGGTCAATATCTGCTTGGCTAAAACCTCGTTCAATAAACCAATGTGTAGTTCGTGTTGTAAGCACAAATATAGAGCTAAGGCCTTGTTTTATAGCCTGTTTTTCAATATTTTGAAGTAGCTTTTCGCCTCGGTTACCTTCTCGATAATGCTTATGTACAGCAACGCAGCCAAGTTCCCCAGATTTATCTTCAGGAAATGCATTTAATGTTGCGCAGCCTATGATCATGCCATCTCGGTCGATGATGGTATATTGGTTAATTTCGTTCTCTAAGATCTCTCGAGAGCGCCTAACAAGTACACCTTCGGCCTCCAAGGGCTCGATAAGTTCCAATATTCCACCTATATCATCGATTGTAGCGTCTCGTATTTGCTCATAGTTGCTTTGGGCAATTAGGGTACCGCTACCATCATGGGTGAAAAGCTCCTGTAGCAGGGCCCCATCTTTTTCATAGCTAATAAAATGACAACGACTAACCCCTTGCTGGCAAGCGTTGATGGCGTGTTTGATATTTGGGTTTCCTGGCACGTTGGGCTGAGTTAGATGCTGTTGTGCTTCTTGGAGCGTGAGCTCACGAATTAATTGTCCATTTTCACTCATTAACCCGGGTGTATTGTCTAGAAAAATCAATTTGTCAGCATTTAACGTCGTTGCAACATTTTCCGCAACCTCTTCCCAGGCAAGGTCAAAGATCTCCCCTGTAGGGGAATAACCAATAGGAGAAAGCAGTACGATGGATTCATTTTCTAAGTGATGTTTAATCGCTTCAGTATCAACCCTTCGAACCTCACCAGTATGCTCAAAGTCTACACCAGCACGGATGCCATAGGGTTTGGCGATTACAAAATTACCAGATACAACACTTAACGCAGCGCCATGCATTGGTGAGTTTGCCACACCCATTGACAGTAATGCTTCAATTTCGATGCGAACACAGCCGGCAGCTTCCACCACGGTTTTGAGATGGTGGTTACCGGTTATGCGCTTACCTTCAACTTGCTTTCGTTGTGAGCCCTGTTGGATGAGTTTTTCTTGTACCTGAGACTCCGCACCATGAACCAGTACGAGGTGTATGCCAAGGCTTTCCAATAGCGCGATATCATGAATAACATGATGAAAGTTATGGTGATTGATTGCTTCACCGCCAAAACCGATGACAAAGGTTTTATTACGATGACTGTTGATATAAGGCGACGCGCTACGAAACCACGTAATGTAGTTTGTTGGCTGATTGTCGTCCTTGTTGGTGGAGCTGCTCATGGTCGTCTTCTCGGAAGATGATACAAATTAGGTATACGTGTTTGATCTGTGGAATAAGTACAGCCTATGGATAAGTATCACCATTTTAATTGTAGTGCTCATCGCTAAGCAACTGGGTGTCACCACCAATTGCCGCAGTATTGATCGAAAGTGACTTCTCTGTCACTAATCTTAACAAATAATGCGGCCCACCCGCCTTAGGCCCCGTCCCTGATAAACCCTGGCCACCAAATGGCTGAACGCCTACAGTGGCACCTACCATGTTGCGATTCACATAAATATTCCCAACCTGAGTATTGTCCGAAATATACTGACAAAATCCCGATATTCGACTGTGAATACCCAACGTTAATCCAAAACCCGTCCCGTTAATCTGCTGAATCACATCATCAATCGCATCTGCCGCAAAACTAATAACGTGTAAAACTGGACCAAACACCTCATCAAATAACTCATTAATATGCTCAATTTCTATGACGGTAGGCGATACAAAACTACCATTGCTGCAATGGGTTGCTAACGGCGTTTGATAAATGACCTGATTTTTGAGGCGAAATCGCTCTATATGAGAGTTTAATTCAACCTGTGCCTTATGAGTAATTACTGGGCCAACATCACTGTGCCAATGGCAAGGGCTCGCAACTCCTAGCTCTTTCATGTATCCCACCAATAACTCAACAATGGTTTCTTTAATATCCTCTTGGATATATAACACACGTAATGCAGAGCAGCGCTGGCCGGTACTGTCAAAGGCAGAAGCGACCACGTCTTTTACGACTTGCTCTGGTAACGCAGAACTATCAACAATCATCGCATTTTGACCACCAGTTTCGGCAATAAAAGGAATGATAGGGCCATTTCTTAAGGCAAGCTTTCGATTGATAGTTGTCGCCGCGACCGTTGACCCAGTAAACATAACTGCCGCAAGTTTTGATTCATTCAGTATTGAGCTATCAACAGTGCTGGCTGCTGCTGGTAAAAATTGTAGAGCGTCTTTTGGTACTCCTACTTGATGGAATAACTCTACTGCACGGTGGGCTATTAGCGGTGTCAGAGTTGAAGGTTTGGCAATAACAGTATTGCCTGCGGCTAATGCAGCGGCAATTTGGCCAGTGAAAATCGCCAAGGGAAAGTTCCAAGGGCTGATACACAATACGGGGCCGCGCCCTTCAAGAGTTAATGTATTTTGTTCGCCTGTTACTCCTTTTAATTGCGTACCTTCGCTGAGTTGTTGGCGTGCTTGTTGAGCATAGTATCGACAAAAATCAACCGCCTCACGTATTTCTGCATAGGCATTAGCAATGGTTTTTCCTGCTTCACGCATAGCTAAGGCAATTAACTCATGCCGATTCTCTTCATATAAGTTGGCGACTTGCAGTAAATAGTCTGCTCGATCGTCTGCATTGACTTTTTTCCATTGGCTAAACGCTGCAAGCGCGGTATCAAAGGCCTGATGGCAATCGTTTCTTGTTGATGGGGTGAATGAACCGATGATGTCACTGCTGTCAGCAGGTGATGCCAGGGTAACGCTGTCAATTGAGTCGTTAATCTTGCTGCTGCCGTTTGTATCGGTGTTTTGATTTTCTGCTGTGTTGCCAGGCTCATCTATATCATGAAGATTCCATTGTTTATTTAAGAAAGGCTCAACGCCTTTTTTAAGTAAACGTAACTCCTGAGAAGACTCAAGGTTGATACCTTGAGAGTTTTTTCTAACCGGGCTAAACAACTTTGAAGGTAAGGGGATGTATGGGTTACGAAGTTTGTCGGCATTTTTAATGGTTAACACGGGTTCTTCGGCTAAATAATTAACATCGACGTTCTGATTCACTAAGCGTACAAAGGAGGTTGAGGCTCCGTTTTCCAATAACCGTCGAACCAGGTAGGGCAGCAAGCGAGTGTATTCTCCTACAGGGGCATATATACGACAGTTAATGTTATCAGTGTTTTCTAACAGGTGGTCGTATAACGCTTGTCCCATACCGTGAAGTCGTTGAAATTCGAAATGACTATAGTGATACTCCTGGGCCAAAGTAATGATGCTGGCGACGGTGTGGGCATTATGTGTCGCAAATTGTGGATATAAGAAGTGTTTGGTTTTCATCAGAGTGTGCACACAAGCTAGATATGATAAATCTGTGTGGGCTTTTGAGGTGAAGACTGGGTATTCCTTGAGCCCTAGCTGCTGCGCGCGTTTAATCTCGCTGTCCCAATAGGCACCTTTTACTAATCGAACGGGAATTAGGCAGTGTATGGTTTTACTGAGTGCACTTAGCCATTCCAGCACACCTAAGGCACTTTTTTGATAGGTTTGAACGGCAATACCCAACTTACCCCAGTGTCTAAAGGGCTCTGTTCCGATGACTTGAGCAAAAATCATTAGTGTTGGTTCTAGGCGCCAGCTTTCTTCCGCATCAATGGTGACGGGTACATCTTTTTCATAGGCCAGGTTGAGTAGGCCTAATAGGTTGTCCTTGAGTTGTTCTAAGCCATGTTTTTGTCTGATCTCAAAACGAGGATGTAGTGCGGATAGTTTAATGGATATGCTAGAGGGTATTGGGCTGTTGTTTTTGGATGAGGGTTGTGATGTTTGCGCGGTAGAGTTTTCATTACCATCGTGGGGTTGATTAGTGAGTTGTTTGTTATGTTCTGCGATGGCATCAATTGCATGGCTATAGGCACCAATATAACGGCCTACATCTTGCTGTGTGACAGCGGCCTCCCCCAGCATGTCAAAGGAGTGTGAGTAACCGTGTTCGCGCTCCTGGAGGCCGTGTTCTAGGGCGGAATGAATGGTTTGCCCAGAGACAAATTGTTGCCCAATAACTAGCATTGCTTGTCGAACGGCGGTGAGTACTAGGGGTTCACCCATTTTGCGGAGTAGATTTTGTACCTGCTCTGATAACCAGGCCATGCGGCCTTCTTTGGGGTTGCTGTCCAGTAGTTTACCGGTGAGCACAAGTCCCCATGTTGAGAAATTCACCCAGAAAGTCTCGCTGTGACCAGCATGAAGTGCCCAGTTTCCGGTATGTAGTTTATCTTTTAAGAAGCGCTCTGCGGTTTCGTCATCGGGTATACGCAAAAGAGCTTCTGCGAGACTCATTAAGATGACACCTTCGTGATTGTCTAGTCCGTATTCTTTGAGAAAGGTTTCTATTTTGACGCCACCTTTACATTCTTGGATGGCTTGGATGTAGTCTTCGGTATAAGCGCGAACGGTGTCTAGGGTCAGTTGGGGGATTTTGTAGATGCTTAGGAGGTTTTTGACTGCATCAGATTCTTTTTGCAGGTGACCTTTGAGAATGCCATCGTTAAATGGGAACTCGCTAGCTGCGTAAAAGGGGGATTGGAAGTTTATTCGCTTTGCCATAGGGAAGGTCAGTTGCTTTGAAGTTACTAAATTATAGTTCGCTTCTGCTGTCTTAAAGGTCAAATGTGCAAATGTTGTGAAAATTGCGATGGTAAACATCCGTAAGAGGCGTTAAGTCGTGTTAGTTACGCTGAGCCTTCATGAAGAGTGCTACACTCATCGAATAAGGTCATTAGGAAGTAAAAAGCAGTGAATAAACCATCATCATCAGCCGTTGGCTCAAAAAACAGTAAACCGAATGTTAGTCATGCAAGTATCCAAATCGATTTACGTTGGGTATTGGATGAGCTATTGGATGATGCACGTATCTCTGAGCGGGATTACAACTTTGCTTCTGGTAGTCGTCGTGAAAAAGAAGAGCTAAAGTGGAATCCGGTTCAGTTTTTGGCGAAGTTTGAATTTAAAGACCAGCACTCTGACGACGAAGTTCTAACGGTGGCGAGTTTAACGGAGTGGTTGGCGAAAAAGTCAGCTCAACGCGTGTTTTACATTGACCCACTGAAGATTGATGTCAAAGAAATTACCTCAGTTATGTCGTTTGCGTTTGCCGAGCGTCATCAGATATTAGCAGTGAAGGTAACCGATGAGCAGGTGGTGATTGCCAGTGGGCAACCATTTGTTGACGGATGGCGCCACGGTTTGGAACAAACCCTCGGTGGTAAGGAAATTGTTCGAGTGGTAGCAAACCCAGCGGATATTATGCGTTATACCGTTGAGTTTTATAATTTAGCCAAGTCTGTTAGTGGTGCTACAGGGGCGGCGGGGCAGAATCTTAGTGGTGTTACTAACTTTGAGCAGCTTTTAGAGCTTGGTGATTTATCTTCACCGGACGCAAATGACCAGCACATCGTTAATATTGTGGATTGGTTATTACAGTATGCGTTTGAGCAGCGTGCCAGTGATATTCATCTGGAGCCACGCAGAGAGATTGGTCATGTACGTTTTCGTATCGATGGTGTGTTACATGATGTTTACGAGTTGCCTGCGACCGTTGCAGCGGCGGTAACAAGCCGGATCAAGATTCTGGGTCGGATGAATGTGGCAGAAAAACGTAAACCACAGGATGGCCGATTAAAAACCAAAGGTAAAAATGATCTTGAGATAGAGCTACGTTTATCTACCTTGCCCACGGCTTTTGGTGAAAAGCTGGTGATGCGTATTTTTGATCCTGATGTATTGATGCGAACGCCTGCAGAGATGGGCTTAGAGAACGAAGATTACGACCGTTGGCAGGAGATGGTGACGCAATCGACGGGAATTGTGTTTGTAACCGGCCCAACAGGCTCAGGTAAAACCACTACGTTATATTCATCGCTGAAGCAATTGGCCACCAGGGAGGTGAATGTTTGTACGATTGAAGATCCTATTGAAATGGTAGAACCTGCATTTAATCAGATGCAGGTAATTGATGGCATCGGATTAAATTTCTCCGACGGGGTTAAAGCGTTACTTCGACAAGACCCTGATATCATCATGATTGGTGAGATTCGAGATTTAGAAACTGCCAATGTCGCAATACAGGCAGCGTTAACAGGGCATCTGGTGATATCTACCTTACATACCAATGATGCTCCTTCTGCAATTACACGATTAATGGATCTGGGGGTGCCGCCTTACCTGATCAGTGCTACGGTGTTGGGGGTGATGGCCCAGCGATTGGTAAGAACGTTATGCCCTCACTGTAAACGTGACGCATATATGGACGAGGAAACATGGCATGCGCTGATTGCTCCGTGGAAAGGCAAAAAGCCAGATAAGGTGAAGACTCCTGTGGGTTGTTTGGAGTGCCGAAAGACGGGTTATATGGGGCGGATGGGTATCTATGAGATTATGCCGTTATCGGAAGAAGTGAAGGAGCTGGTGGCACACTCAGCTTCCCTAAGTGATATCCGTAAACAGGCTATGAAGGAAGGTATGCATACGTTAAGGCTAAGTGGTGCGAATAAAATTGCTGCTGGTATGACCACTCCGGAAGAAGTGCTTCGAGTTTCGCCTACAAGCTCCCGATAGAGGGGGAAACTCTATAAATAATTCAGTGAATTAGAACTAGATCGTTCCCTTTCGTTTCCTTAGGCTGTTAGAATGTTTCACCGCTAATAAATAATAAAAATGAAGTAATAGCTGATTTTATGAGTCGATTAACCTCCGCGTTTTCTCCAATTCACAACATTAAACATCTCCTATCCCGACCGTCAGCTAATTTTAGCGTGATTGATGGCTTTCGAGCGTTGTCGATGATGATGATTTTGGTGTTCCATTCTTTCACCATTTATGTGGTGATGAATCCAAACTTAGAACTTAATCAGGTGATTGAAGAGGGTGGTTATCTTTGGTCTTGGGTTTGGAATAGTGATAAAAGTGTGGATGTTTTTTTTGTCATTAGTGGTTTTTTGATTACGGGTATTTTATTGCGGCAAATTGATAAATTAGGTCACGTGAAAATGGGCAATTTTTACGCGCGCCGATTTTTGCGATTAAGTCCTGTGTATTACTTTGTGATTATGCTGTATTGGATATTGTTAGGGCAAATGGAAAGTAGTAACACAGAAAATTTGTGGGCTAATGTTTTGTATGTAAATAACTTTATTGATTATGACTCACAAGCGATGAATTGGACGTGGACTCTAGCTATAGAAGAACAATTTTATTTGCTATTTCCGATATTGCTGATGGGGTTAATGAAACATACTAGCAATCCGCTACGTTGGATGTGGGTGTTGTTTGCATTTTCCTTCTTTGTTCGTTGGTGGGTGATGTGGACGGATGATTGGATATTTAATACACCACAAAGCATGTTGGCCGTTGATCGTGAATTTCATGCGCATCATTTCTCTGTCTTGTATGATAATTTATACACACGTTTTGGCGCACTATTGGCGGGTTGTATTGCAGGTTATTATTATCAATACCATCGCTCGGAATTGGCCGCATTTTTTTCCAGCACTGCCGGTAAAATATTTGCGTGGGGGAATTTTGGAGTGATGATGGCTCTAATGATCGTTCCCATGATTAGTGTGAGATTTGATGATTATGCTACTTTAAATGTCATTTATCAGGTGGCAAGTCGGAATGTATTTAGTATTGCTGTTAGTGTTTTAATTATTGCCTCTTTAGAAAAGGGTGCGTTGTCTACGGGACTCAATTTTCTATTAGGCAATCGCTTTTGGTATCCCTTAGCGCAGCTATCTTATTCAATGTATCTTGTTCATGTTGTGGCAATTTCAGTGGTATGTTCCGTTGTCTTGGCTGAAATAAAAGCCAATGAGGCACTGTATATACATTGGAGTACCTACGAGGTTGTGGGGGTGGTTTTTGCGGCGAGTGCTTTTACTACCATTTTTGTAGCGGTTATTATTTACCTGTTAATTGAACGACCCATTATGAATTTAAGGCGATAGAGATGTCGTTTCTAAGGGAAACTGAAAAATACCAGTGGTGGGCGATTGGTATCGCCTTGTGTTTGGTAAGTCCAGCCTTGTGGATTGGTTTACAACTAGATGATTACTTTCATTGGAGTTTGGTTACCCAGCAAACATTATTACCTGTTACTACAGATAAGGCCGGTATTTTTGGGTTGTTTAGTTTTTTGGATGGGAAGGCTGAACGAACGCATCAGTTGATGGATTTAGGTATGGTGCCTTGGTGGACTTTGGATACGGTTCAATATGCATTCTGGCGTCCTGTTTCTGAAATTACCCACGGTATAGATTATTTGTTTTTGTCACAATGGCCATGGTTAATGCATGTACATGGTTTGTTATATTTTGCATTGCTATTGTTTTTCACGGCCAAGCTGTTTGATGACATTCAAGGTGAGAATAAACAAAGTGCCGGAATGCTAGGTTCGTCGGCATCCTTTTGGGCATTTTGGATTTTTGCATTAAGTTATACCCATGGTTTGCCTGCTGCTTGGTTAGCCAACCGTAATGCGGTATTGGCAACATTATTTGTGGTATTAACATTAAGGGCTCATCACCGCTGGCGCGAAGAAGGTGGGATCTTAAATTTGATGTTAGGTTTGGTATTTTTTGTCGCAGGTCTACTTAGTGGAGAGTTGGCGGTAAGTGCGGGATTGTATCTTTTTTCATATGCATTGTTTTTAGATAAAGATACTTTTATACGAAAAATGATGGCTATTGTACCCTACGGGATTCTGGGGGTTCTGTGGTTAGTAGTACGTGCTGCAATGGAGTATGGTGCAAAAAACTCTGGTCACTATATAGACCCTGGTCATGATGTTGTGTTGTTTTTACAGGTATTCGGAGAGCGTGCGGCTAGTTTATTGGCGGCACAATTTTTTGCTATGCCGCCTGAATTGTTGTCGGCATTACCATCACAATCAAAGTTTATGGTGCAGATAATATTGCTGGTGGTATTGGGTGTGAGCATTGTGCCTCTTATTGTTAGCGATAGGCGTGCACGTTTTTGGTTGGCGGGATTGATATTATGTGTGTTACCCGTGTGTGCGACGATTCCTCATAGCCGATTGTTAATGTGTGTCAGCTTGGGTGCTGCGGGATTGTTAGGGTTGCTGTTAGCGAAATGGCGAAGTACTTGGATTGCTGGCGATAAGCAATGGTTAATGTTACCGGTTATTTTGATACTAATATTTTGTCAATTTGTTATGTCACCGTTGTTGCTGCCATTAGAGGCCGCATCAATTCGTTTAGGCATGGATGATGCCTTAAACAAAGGGGCGCGCAACTTGCCTATTACAGAAGGCAACAAGCATAAAGTAGCAATTATTATTAATCCGCCGATGTCCAGTGTGGCTGGTTATGTTAATGGTATTCGTTTATTTGAAGGCTTACCTGTTGCCAAGCATACGTTGCCCTTAGTCTCAGGAAGAAAAGAAATCACGCTACGTGTTGTGGGTACTCATACTATTGAGATCTCTGCGGAGCAGGGATTATATGATGCGCATAACGAGGGTTTGTTGCGTGATCCGAATCAGGGTTTTAACGTTGAGGATGCCGTTGGCTTAAGTGTGATGGCTGTTGTTGTTAAAAAAGTGAATGAGCAGGGGCTTCCCACGGTAGCAGAGTTTTCATTTAAGCAACCCGTGCGTGACGAGGGTTCTAATGTGGTTTTTTATATTTGGGCTGCTGGGAAACCTGTATTGTGTGAGTTGCCGGAAGAGGGAGGGCATATTAGTTTGTCCGCTAAATCCACACGTTGTTAAGCTAATATTAATAAGATAAATACGGATCTAGATGGGCCTCCTTAATAGGCCGTTAATACAGAGTGACTTTCCGTTTCTATGCCCTTTCCCAAATGACTCAATGTTAAAATTTCATTGTTAGAGCCGATTAATACACCATAATTTACAGTGATTCCTTCTTCGATAAAAATACTAGCGGGTATGCAAAATCCCCACCCTCCAAGGCAGGCGGTTTCATCATAACGATAGGTGTTTTCTGTAATTAAGCGTGATAATTCACCTTTATTATTGAGTACATGGTGTTTGATATTAACGCTGTGTCGAGTCATCAATGCGTCGGTTAAATCCGGTAGCGAAGAAATATCTTGTTTGTATGTAAGAACGATATTTTCGGAATCAATTTCTTCTATTGTTGTATTCTGAAAGTCTGTCCTATAACCAGTCCGTTGTGCGCGGTATTCCCATTCAAATGAACCGTCGTAGCTATAGGACTCTACGGTTGAGGACGCAGCGTAATAGTAACTTGCTGCAAGTTCCTGATTTTTTTCTTCATAAAGGTAAAAATGTTGGTCTCCTTCGATGAGTCTTGTTGTTGACAAATTGTTAGGTGAACTTAGTTCCCATTGTTGAGCCAAATTACTGTCGAATGCCGTGAGAGTGTTTTCGGCACCTATAATGATCCCATTTGGTGAGGCAATAATTTTGTCGATATTCATGTCGTCACTGACTTGAAATTTTTCAAGTTGATGGTTAAAAACAAATAGTACGCCGTTGGAAGGAGATGCGTTTTTTACGCCATATGCGTAAATATGTTCGCCGCTAAAGGTTAGGAATCGTATTGACGTGATTTCTGGATTGTCTGATGTATAACGAAAGGATTCTGTGCCGTTGTTAAGCATGATGATGATTGGTGATCCGGCCTCATTAGTTGTTGATATAATAACTTTGTCGCTGAAAGGGGAAACCGAAAGACTGTTGTAACGTTGATAACCATCCGTAGAGGTTAGCTGATAATTCCATTCAGCATTCCAGTTCTGATCAAATTTCACCATGTTAATATAATAACTGTTGCTCCAGATGTGCCCTTTATAAGCCTGTATCACCCCCGCTTTATTTCCTACGTCAAGGGGTGTGTTATTTTCGGCGATAAGGACTCCATTAAGATTAAAGTTCTGAATATTCAAGGTGTTACTGTTATAAGCGAGTCGAGATAGAGTATCTGTTCCAGATTTTTTTAGTTCTAATGTTGGTGTTGGAGTATCAATAAAGGGAATTTCCCATAACGTTGGCGTAGTCGCTGATCCCCCGCAACCTTGCAAAAGAAGGGGTGTGCACAGTGACGCGTAGATTAGTGTTATTTTTATAGTAGGCTGCGCCATGCTGTTTTCCTTATTGTTTATTTTATGGGGCTAGTATAGAGGCGCTGTAAAAAAGTAATATCTACCGAATGGGGGATAGGGGTAGCATTAATTAAAATTGAAGATTTAAAGGGGAGTATCGACTGTCAAAGTGAAGAGGTGTATTCATTATTATTTAACATCAATGATGTTTTAAAAAAGATGTTATTCTGAAGTTTCCTGTTATTTCAAACAAGCGAGCACTAAAGCCCAAAATTCTGAAAAATCATTAACGACAACGTCAGGCTTATGCGGATGTTTTTCGGTGCCAGGGAAAATTCTATCTAACCAGGGTAAATCCCATTGTGCGCCATTAAAAAACACGTTGGTCATACCGGCGCGTTTAGCTGCAATGGTGTCCGTTGTGCTATCACCTACATACCAAATGTCTGGGCCCACTTCTAGTCCCAATACTTCTGCTGCTTTGTAGAGTTGATCTGGGTGTGGTTTGCGTCGTTCTGTATCATCACCGCAGATGTCGGTATCAAATAGCTCTGTCCAGCCGGTTTTTTCTACGGCTGCTATTTCATGTTCTAAAAATTCTCTGTCTCTATTGGTGATAACGCCGACTTTAACGGGTAGTGCTCGTAATCCAACCAATAAACTTCTTACTTGGGGTTCAAAGGGTAAGACAACGCCGTAATGGTTCCTGTAGTGAACGTTAAATATTTTGTGTGCTATCTGTTTGGCATCTTGGTCGTCACCAAAAAGTACTTCAAAAATATCCGTTCGAGAGATTTTTCGATCAGTTTTTACTTTAGGGTGAAGTTGACTGTAACTTTGAACGTATTCTACGAGGCGTGCATCTTCTGGGGATTTACTTTCAGATGGGTCAACCATTCGATCGAGCAAACCCTTGTCACGCATTTCAGGGAGCATATCGTCCACTGCATGATACATTGCATCAAGTGTGTCGACCAATGTTGCATGCCAGTCAAAAAGGATGGCTTTGGGTGGTGTTATCTCCGCAACAGAGGGGTGCCAATCGGGTTCTATACGATGAGGAGGATGTTTGGGAGCAGGGAATTTTTGAGGACGAATATCAGAAATGTTGTTAGAAAAAGTAGCGCCACTTGCTTGTGCATTTTCTAAAAGGTCCATGAGTTCATCGAAACTATTTATAACAGCGTGAGGAGCGTTATGTTTGTCGTGTTCAAACAGCTGCTCAATATATTGATTATCCCAGCAAGCACCGTTGTAGAAAATGGCGGTAACCCCAGCATTGTGTGCGGTGACCATATCAAGATAGCTGTCGCCGATATACCATGTTTTTTCAGTTGGCATACGGTTGATTGCAGCAAGAGCGGCATTAATCACTTCGGGGTCTGGTTTGTAATCACTGACGTCATCCGCACATGCGCTGGTGTCAAAATAATTAATCCATTCTCCATCATCAACTATCTGTAATTCATGATCGAGAAATTCGCGACTACGATTGGTAGCAATACCAGTTTTAAGTCCAAGTTTTTTTACGGTATTTAAGTAATCACCGACGCCCTCTTGAAAGGGGTGGACTTTACCAAAATAGTTTCGATAACACTCGTTGTAGGCTTTATGGGCTATAGCTTTTGCCGCTGTATTTTTTCCAAAAATAGCGTTAAAAATATCGGTGCGGGATACCCTGCGTTCGGCAAGTATTTTTGGGTGCAAACGTCTGAATATTCGAATGTAACGTACTAACTTTACATCATCCTGTGTTCTGCATTGTTTTTCTGGAAGTAGTTGTTTTACAAGATCCAGGTCTTCTAATAAAGGTAACATTTCCTCCATGGCTTCAAACATGGCATCTAGTGTGTCAACCAAAGTACCATGCCAATCAAATAGTAACACTTTGGGGGCGGGTAACATGGTTTTGTTCTTCATAATGCACCGTGATGTATAGGTAGGTGTAGAAGCCATTAGTAAATTTATTATCTGGCTAGTGGTTTTTGGGTCATGGAGTATTCAGTGTAGTTGATATTTTTTGGTGTTATGGTGATTTCAAGCGTTTTGGTTAGCTATGTAGGGGTTATGACATAGACAAATGATGTTGTTTTTTGGTCTGATCCGTATCAGGTTTTTTTATTGCGTAAACAGGTTATTCTTAATAAATGGGTGTGTGTCTGTTTAAACAGGCAATCGAGAGGTATTTGTCAAAAATGTCATATTATTGGAGCTTTTTGAATGCGAACGTTTGATTTATCTTTGATACCTGAATCTTTACAAGCCGTTGTTACATCCAAGTGGTCTTCTATAGAGGATGCGATGGAGAATAGGGAGGAAAGTGCAGATTTGTCGGCTCGATTACAGGCCCTGCCAAAAAGCTTTGATGACCAGTTTCCAAGCGTGGCAATTGCCAGTGATTACGCTTTGGATCAATGTTCTCGTAAGCCAGAGTTATTGTTGGCACTGTGGGAGCAAGGGGTTTTATCTCGCCAACTTCAGCCCGATGAAATACAAAATTTATTGCAAGCAGCGTTGGTTGACGTCACCGATGAAAAGGCGCTTTCGGTTGTATTGCGGCGATTCCGGCAATTCCATATGGTACGTATCATTTGGCGTGATAGTTGTCGGTTATCGAACTTAATGGAAGTGACTCGGGACCTTACTGAGCTCGCGGATGCCTGTGTCGCGGAAGCGATGGCATTACACTACCAATGGCTTCAGCCCTCGATTGGTTTACCTTATTATGAGAATACCGATACACCTATGAAAATGGTGGTATTGGGGATGGGAAAGCTGGGGGCGTTTGAGCTGAACCTCTCATCAGATATTGATTTGATGTTTGTTTATCCTCAAGAGGGAGAAACTCAAGGGGGTAAGAGAAGTTTGAGTCATCGAGAATTCTTTACTCGATTGGGGCAAAAACTTATCAAAGCACTCGACGAAACAACAGCGGAGGGATTCGTGTTTCGTGTGGATATGCGTTTGCGGCCCTATGGTAGTACAGGAGCATTGGCGTTAAGTTTTGATGGCATGAAAGCTTATTATGAGGAGCAAGGTCGAGAGTGGGAACGTTATGCGATGATCAAGGCGCGTGCCATGGGAGAGGGTGATGGTGAAGAGCTAATGGCGCGGTTACGACCTTTTGTTTACCGGCGCTATATTGATTTTGGCGTGATTGAATCATTACGAGAAATGAAAGGAATGATTAATCGCGAGGTATTGCGTCGAGGTGTTTCGGGAAATGTTAAAACGGGCTCTGGTGGTATTCGAGAGATAGAGTTTATAGGTCAGGCATTTCAGTTGATTCGTGGCGGACAAGATACGGAATTGCAAGAGCGTAGTTTATTAAAAGTCCTTAAGTTGGTCGCGGAAATGGGGTTGATGCCGGAGCAGGCGGTGAAGGAACTTTCCCAAGCTTATGTTTATTTAAGAGAGGTTGAGCATCGGATTCAAGCGCTGCACGATCGCCAGACACAAGTGCTACCTGATGATGCGCTACAACAGGAGCGTATTGCTTGGGGGATGCATAAGAAGAGTTGGGAGGAGTTTACGCTTGAATTGGATCAGTGTCGGTTAATGGTTCGGCAACATTTTGACCGAATTATTTCTCCAGAAGAGGGGGCAATAGAGGATGCTGAAGTTGATGATGTTGTTGCACTATGGAATTGTGCAGAGGGGAATTGTACAGAGGGAGAGGATATAGAGGAGAATGTGCTTATTTTAAAGGCGTTGGGCTTCGAAGATGCAAGTGACGCGTTACGTGTGTTAAAAAACCTCAAAATTAGTAAGGGCGTGCAACATTTGCAAGAGCTACCAAGGCAACGTTTGAACAAACTTATGCCCTTGGTGATCACGGTTTGTAGCGAGCAAGAATGCAGCTTATTAGCGCTAGAGCGTATCGTGGTGTTGATTGAGGCCATATTGCGCCGATCGGCTTATATGGCGCTATTGGTGGAAAATACCGAAGCGCTTAAACATTTGGCAACCTTATGTGGTGCCAGTGCTTGGGCCGCGGAGATTATTCAGCGATACCCGATTCTGTTGGATGAACTGATCAACCCCAATACATTATATTCTCCACCAACACTTGAAGAATTGAGGGATGATTTACGCCAACAAATGCTGCGAATACCTGAAGATGATGCAGAAAGGGAGATGGAGTGCCTGCGTCAGTTTAAACATGCGCATTTATTACGTGTTGCCGCATCTGACATAACCGGTACGCTACCTACAATGAAAGTGAGTGATTACTTAACGTGGATTGCAGAAGCATTAATGCAGCAGGTGTTGGTGATTGCTTGGAAGCAAATGGTGGATAAGTACGGTACACCACTGCGAGCCGATGGAACCCTGTGTGACCCTGATTTTATTATTGTAGGCTACGGCAAGGCGGGAGGTATTGAGCTGAGTTATGGCTCCGATTTGGATTTGGTGTTTATTCATGACGCCCCTTCTAATCACTCGACCGATGGAGAGCGTAGTGTCGACAATAGTATTTTTTATGCGCGCCTCGGTCAGCGTATTATCCATATTGTTTCCACACGAACTGCGTCAGGCATGTTGTATGAGACCGATATGCGGTTACGGCCATCGGGAAATTCAGGATTATTGGTGTCGTCTCTGAATGCATTTGTGCAATATCAGGATGAAAAAGCGTGGACCTGGGAGCATCAAGCGTTAGTGAGGGCGCGTGTGGTTGCTGGCTGTCCGGCATTGGCTGAACGTTTTGAGCAAGAGCGGCAGAATATTTTGAAGAAAGCGGCTAACAATACTGAATTAGCCGTTGAAGTACTAGAAATGCGCACAAAAATGCGTGATCACCTCGCTGGTAATAGCTCCGTGCATGTAACTGAGGAAATGACTAAAAAAAGCCAACGTTTTGATTTAAAACAAGATTCTGGCGGCATCGTAGATATTGAGTTTCTTGTGCAATATTGTGTGTTGCATTGGGGTGCAGCTTATCCGGAACTGTTACGCTGGACAGATAATGTACGCATTCTAGATACATTGGAAACATTAGATTTACTGGATTCGAATGACGTGCTGATGTTGGAAGAGGCCTATCTTACTTATCGCCATGCCACTCACAGAAAAGCGCTGCAGAATCAGAAAAATACGGTGCCTGGCAATGAATTTATCACCTATCGTATGGCGGTTAGAGCGTTTTGGGCAAAGTTATTGCCAGAAGGAATATAGAGTTGAAGAATCGTCTGTTTAAGTAGGGATTAGGGGATAACCAGTGTGCATAAAATTGTGCTATAGTCCCCCTTTTTACATTTGCGAATAGGAGCAGCATCATGTCTATGGCCGACCGTGACGGTCTGATTTGGTTTGATGGGGAAATGATACCTTGGCGAGATGCGAAGGTACACGTGTTGACACATACATTGCACTACGGAATGGGTGTATTTGAAGGTGTTCGTGCCTACGAAACCGATAAAGGTCCTGCTATATTCCGATTGCAAGAGCACACGAATCGTTTGTTCCGTTCTGCTCATATTATGAATATGAAGATGCCTTTCAGTAAGGAAGAAATCAACGCTGCACAATTAGCCGCAGTGCGTGAGAATAACCTTAAGCACGCCTACTTACGCCCGATGGTATTTTATGGTGATGAAGGTATGGGGTTACGGGCCGAGAACTTGCAAACCCATATTATTGTTGCTGCATGGGAATGGCCTTCTTACATGTCTCCAGAGGCGTTAGAGCAAGGTATTAAAGTGAGAACCTCGTCCTATACGCGTCACCATGTGAACATTAGCATGTGTAAAGCTAAGGCGAACGGTCATTACATTAACTCTATGTTGGCGCTTAACGAAGCGTTAACAGGGGGCGCAGATGAAGCGTTGTTGTTAGACCCGGAAGGTTATGTAGCAGAAGGTAGTGGTGAGAACTTCTTCTTGGTTCGTGACGGTGTGATTTATACACCTGAACTCGCTTCCTGTTTAGATGGTATTACCCGTGCGACTGTATTCTCGATAGCCGCTGAGCTGGGTTATGAAGTGAAAGAAAAGCGAATTACGCGTGACGAAGTATATGTTGCTGATGAAGCTTTTTTCACGGGGACCGCTGCTGAAGTATTGCCGATTCGTGAACTTGATGGCCGCCTGATTGGTGAAGGCAAGCGTGGCCCTATCACGGAGCAGATTCAATCCTTCTATTTTGATGTGGTTTATGGGCGTCGAGAGTTTAATGCTGACTGGATTAATTATGTTTAGTCAATCTAGGTGTAATCAGTCCTGTGAGGCCGGCTTTTTACATGCTGGTTTTCGCTGTTTGCTTCGATTTGCGTTTAGATAAGGCAACATTACAGTGAAGATATTAGTTGTTGGGCCATCCTGGGTTGGCGATATGGTGATGGCTCAATCGCTTTTTATGTCTATCAAGCGGCAAGACCCTGATGCTGTTATTGATGTGTTGGCTCCCAATTGGAGCCGTCCCATCATAGAACGAATGCCTGAAGTAAATGCGGCATTAGCATTACCTTTTGATCATGGTGAATTGAAATTAAAAGAGCGTAAAGCCTTTGGGTTAACGCTAAAAGCATCTCAATATGATCAGTCTATATTGTTACCAAACTCCTTGAAATCAGCTTTGATTCCTTATTGGGCGGGTATTCCCAAGAGAACGGGGTGGCGTGGAGAGATGCGCTATGGCTTGTTAAACGATTTAAGGCCATTGGATAAAGCAGAATACCCGTTGATGATTCAGCGTTTTGTTGCCCTGGCCTACCCGAAAGGTCGCGCATTATCAAAAGTGTTGCCCTATCCTCGTTTAGATATTAGTGAAGAAAGCCGCCAGCAAGCGCTTGAGAATCATAAATTGGTTGTGGGTGATGAGCGAAGGATATTGGCGTTATGTCCGGGAGCAGAGTTCGGTGAGTCAAAACGTTGGCCGAGTGAGAAATTTGCCAAACTTGCCGGGAAACGTATTGATCAAGGTTGGCGTGTTTGGCTATTTGGCTCGGCAAATGACAATGCAGTCGTCAGTGATATTGTGTCACGCCTCAGTGAAGGTCAGCAGGCCCATTGCTCAAACCTTGCGGGTAAAACGAGCTTGGCAGAAGCGGTTGATTTGTTGTCATTGGCTGATGCGGTGATTTCTAATGACTCTGGGCTGATGCATATAGCTGCAGCGTTAAATCGCCCTATGGTTGTGCCTTATGGCTCAACGTCACCAGACTTTACCCCTCCCCTTAGTGATAAGGTGAAAGTCGAGCGCTTAGGTCTGGATTGTAGTCCGTGTTTTGAGCGGGAGTGCCCTTTAAAACATGGCGATTGCATGAAGAAGCTGAGATGCGAACAAATTGATACTGCTCTTGGTGCTTTGCTGCAAGAACAATCGCAGGAACAATCGCAGGAACAGTCACCAGAAAAAGGAAAGGCAGAGTAATGCGGGTACTGGTGATAAAAACCTCATCATTGGGGGATGTTATTCATACATTGCCTGCTTTGACCGATGCAGCACAGGCGTTGCCGGACGTTACGTTTGACTGGGTGGTTGAAGAAGGTTTTGCAGATATACCTGCGTTGCATGGTCATGTTGACAAGGTTATTCCTGTAGCTATTCGACGTTGGCGAAAGAGTTTGTTAAAAAGCCTGCGTTCGGGTGAGTGGCGAGATTTTAAAAAAGCCATTGGGGAAGAGCAGTATTCAGCAGTGATAGATGCACAAGGGTTAATTAAGAGCGCGTGGTTAACTCGATATACCCATGGCCCAATTTTTGGTTTTGCCAATGAAAGTGCAAAAGAGCCATTAGCGTCACAGTTTTATCATCATAAGGTTAATGTGCCAAAAGATCAGCATGCGGTAGAGCGTACACGGCAGCTGTTTGCAAAATCATTGGGTTACGATATTCCTTATAAAGTAGGGCGCAGTGGAATTGATGTTGCTGCTTTGCCTGTCCCTGCAACGGGTAAACCCTATTTAATGTTTTTTCATGGAACAACATGGGATACCAAGCATTGGCCCGAGTTTTACTGGAAGACATTGGCACAAAAGGTTAATAAAGAAGGTTACCGAGTGATGTTGCCTTGGGGTAACGAGGAAGAAAAAGCACGAGCAGAACGTATTGCTGCATCTGGCGATTCGGGTGCTGGCTTAGGTGAAAATTCGGATATCTGTGTGATGCCAAAAACAGGGCTGACAGGAATTGCTGGTTGGATTGCGCAGGCGAAAGGTGTGGTTGCTGTAGATACAGGGCTAGCTCACTTGTCTGCTGCGCTAGATGTTCCTACGGTGTCATTATATGGCTCTACTGACCCTGGTTTAAGTGGGGCTTACGGAAAGAATCAAATTCATCTTTATACTAATTATGATTGTGCTCCTTGTATGAAGCGAGACTGTGAATACACTGGCCCAAAAGTGAAAAATCAATTGGATATTGCAAAGGGGGAGTATGTTGACCCCCCCTGTTTTAGTAGCATTATGCCAAACGCAGTGTTCGATGCATTAAAACAACAGATTTTTGAGGTGTAATATGGCGAACGCACTTTACTTGTCTGAACACTTTTCGGAGTTGTGGCAAGGAAAAAATCCTTTTGAAGAAGTTGAAAATATCACTGGTGACGTTTACCGAGAGTTGGATGGTAGAACGACCCTGCGATTTGAGCTGAATGGGAAAGGGTATTTTTTAAAGATACATCGTGGAGTTGGTTGGAAGGAGATTTTTAAAAATCTTGTTCAGTTACGTTTGCCGGTGCTTGGCGCAGAAAACGAATGGAAAGCAATTGATAAGTTAAAGAGTATTAATGTTGATACCATGACGTATGTGGCTTATGGAAAGCAAGGTAACAATCCAGCGAAGCAGTTGTCATTTATTATTACTGAAGATTTGGCTGGTTGTATTTCTTTGGAAGATTATTTTCTTGGTATGCCTGTGGAAGATAGGGGCGATGCAAAAGCGGAAGGGCTTATTTCCAAATTGGCAGAATCTGTGAAAGTGATGCATCAACATGGTGTGAATCACCGTGATCTTTATATTTGCCATTTTTTGTTTGATCCTAAAAAGACTGAGAGTGAACAAACGTTACATGTTATTGATTTACATCGAGCTCAGATTCGAGAAAAGGTGCCATACCGCTGGTTGGTGAAAGATGTTGCAAGTGTTATTTATTCGATGAAAGAAGTTTGCGCCAGTAATGATCAAATCTCGACGTTTACTCGATTGTATAATAAGGGTAGCGGTAATCAATTCTGGGCGGCAGTGATGAAAAAATCCGATGCTCTGTTAGCGAAAGTTATATAAATCGGAATTATTGTAGGTATTTAATGTTTAGCCAAAATGAAAATGTGAATAAATATACCAATATTGTAGAATTGGTATTGGTTGGTTGGTTGTGTTTGGGTCTTTTTCTTATTCTGAGTAGTATGGTTTGGTCTTTAACAGGTACTGCTTATATTACGCGGATTCATATTGGATGGGTGTTGCCTAGTGTATTGATTGCTGTTTGGGGCTGGCGGTATTTTTTGATTTTTTGGGTTTCAAACTGGTCTTTGATGTTGTTTTTTGTGTCTATAATTGTAGCATCGGCTTTTCTAACTGAAAATAATGAAGGCATAACGAGAGATTTGAAGGCTGTGAGTATTTTAGTGTTTGGAATGCCTGCACTGGTTCGGGTTATTGCTGTGCGAAATTTTTTGATTTTTGATGTGGTGCTGTTTTTTTCAGGTGTAATTGTTTGTGGTTACGTGTTGGTTGAGTTATATGATGTTTATACCTTGCGTAACGGTAGGGCTGTTAGTCGGTTTGAAGTGTTCCCTCAGCTTAATAATCCATTGTATATGGCACAATATGTTGGTGCGTTGGGTGTGCTGTTTTTGGGGGCTGCTGGCCGGATATCTCAAAATAAAGGTCAGCTTTGGCCTGTATTTTTAGTGATGTTCTGTATTTTAGCATTGGCAGCATTCAAGACGGAAAGTAGGTCTTGGCTGGTGGCAATGGCACTGGTTTGTATTGTTGCGATGTATAGTACTAAGCGTTTTGGCTTGATGGCTGCTGGTCTCGTTTCAGTTGTTGTATTAGGATGGTTTTTCAAAGATCAGATTTTTGCACGAGGTATTTCCATGTCATATCGTGATCAGATATGGATGGAGGGTATTCGGCAAGGAATGGATAGACCCTTAGGTCAGGGGTCTGGAGCAAGTCTTCGGGTGCTTCGATGGGACGAACCACATAATATATTCCTTACTATGTGGTTGATGTATGGTCTTGTTCCCATGTTGCTTTTTGTATCTGCAGTTTTAGTTCTGATAAATCAAGTTAGGGTTATTGCTCCTAGAGAGTATTTTGGATGGCTTTTGCCGTTGGCTTTTGGTGTTGGGATGTTATTTTTTGAAGGGGCAAATGTTATCCATAGACCAAATGAAAGTTGGCTCCTTATTTGGATCCCCATTTGTTTCTTGCTTGCGGCTAAAACTTATAGATATGTCGGCAATGATTCAAAAATGGGAACAAGGTAAGCATATGGTAGGTGAGAAAACTAAACCTTTGGTAACAGTCCTTATTCCTTCATATAACCATGAAAGGTACGTAAGAGAGTCGGTTCTTAGCATCATTGAGCAAACATGGGAGAGCGTGCAGCTAATAGTAGTTGATGATGGATCATCTGATAACAGCGTAAAGCTTTTGGAGAGCCTGTCCGAAGAATATGGATTTGAGTTTATTGCTCAGGAAAATAAGGGGTTAACAGCTACACTTAATGATGCACTTGCAAAATCACAAGGCACCTACTTTTGTATGTTAAGTTCTGATGATATTGCGTTTCCTGACAAGCTGGAAAAACAGATTGCTTTTATGGAGCGTAGGCCGGATGTAGGTTTATGTGGTGGTAGTGCTATAAGTATTGATGAGAATGGCGTTAGATGTAAAAAACAGGAAAAATTGGTATATGCAGAGCTCAATTTTGATGATGTTTTTACATTAAGAAAAGATGGGCCAAGTGCCCCTACAATGATGGCAAGAACTGAAGCGTTACGTGATGTGGGGGGGTATGATCCAGAAATTCGTCTAGAAGATATGGATATGTGGTTAAAATTGACGCATGGAGAATGGAAGTTAGCATGTTTGGATGATGTTTTTTCCTATTATCGAGTTCATGAGAATAACACCTATAAAAACCTCGAATTTATGTTAGCTTGCCTACTTGAATCGTGGGGAAAGTATAGTGATCAGCCTGCTTGGGATGAAGTTCGAAATAAATTTATCATTAGCACTTTTTTAAAAGCTGCAAAAAATAATAAGAAACTGGCAATAAAACTAATTCCTAAGATTAGCGTTACTGCATATGACATGAAGGTACTTCGAGGGTTGATGCGTCTAGGTTTTTCTTGGTGATTAGGGACGTTGTGAATTTTTGTTCTTTCTCAAAAAATTGAATATTATCGATCGCTTCTTTTCTCTTAACGGTTTTGCAATTTCATCTATGATTTTTTCGCCTATACGATTAAAGCTGAAGTTCTCTTCTGCTAGATTTTGACCATTGCGAGAAATCGTTATGCAAAGTTCATTGTTAGCCTGTAGTTTTCTTAGTTTCCTTTCTAGCGTGTCGAAATTGTCATATAAAACAATGTTATTCATGTCTTTGAAACCAAGGGCTTGGTTTTCAAAGTCGCCTTGATTAAATGCAATCAATATGCAGCCACAGGCCATAGCCTCAAAATTCTTGATCATGTTTTCTCCTAGGCCAATATCAGCACTTAGGAAAAAACGTATGTTATTTAGTTTTTCGAGGTAGTCGTGGCCTGAGTTTGTTCTGGTCACAAAAAGGCCGAGTTCTTCTTTTGCCCTGTCTAAGATTTTCTTTCGTTCAATATACGTGTCTCTATCTATACTACCTATAAAGCCAAGTTCTATCGTTCTTGATTGGTGCGTATTTTTGAGTAGGTTTTGGTCATATCCCTTTGGAATGAAGGTTGCGTCGGCATTATCTTTTTTTCGAAATTTTTCAGCGATGGTTGCTCCGGATACAAGGATTTTTGCCCCGGATACAGTGTTAAAATAACGAGAAAATTTTCTGTAATATTTGGACTGAGGGATAAAATTTTGACATGCATCGTGCTCTAATATAACAAGGTTTGGTATTTTTTTGATAAAATCTGTTTGACGAAGAGCCCATTTAAATCTTATGAATAGGATGGTGCGTCCATACTTCTGAGTGTCTATGTTTTTTTTGAAATACCTAGATAGATTGCTCTGTTCTTTTGTGGATAGCCGACGTAAATCAAGGGAGCAATGCTTTGCAATACCTTCATATAAAGATTCTAGTTGAATGCGTTGTTGATCAATGACAAGCATGAGTACTTTCATGGATTAGGCCTGAATCGGTATGGTTTTTTGTAAAGTGAATGTTTACTACCTTACATAGGTTTTTAAGTATTTCCTAAGGTAGGATAATTTAAATAAAGACATTGGGGATGTTCGGATTGCATTTTCATAATGCTTTCGCGAATCAATGTAATTACCTGCCATGAAAAAAGTTCTAAATAGTGATAACGAACGAAGGCTGCTGTACTCAGCTTTTAATTTTTGACACTCTTTTGGGATTCGCTCTTTGGAAAATACCTCGTCAACCAGGCTTAGGCCTATTTCTTGGGCGAGTTGGGTATTGTGTCTAAGGCTGTCGTCGTGCTTGTGGATTTTTGCTAAACTTTCAGTGATGACAGCAGCCTTAAAATTGGAAAGCGCATGGGCAAATACGGGGATATCTTCGGTGCACCTAAATTTTTCAGGGTATAAGTAATTTGAAAATATATCTCGACGCATCGCTGTTGGGCCGTTTGATATAGCTAGGCTCTTATCAATCAAGTAGGCTTTTAATACATCGACATTCGCCGACACTTTTAGCTTTGGAAGGTGTTGTTTGATTTTCCCTGAAGGGTATATCGAATCATGACCTCCAATAAAAATGCCCACGCTGGGCTGGTTGCTAATATTTTCTCGAAAATGGTTTAATGCATTTTCGGACATTTCATCGTCGGCATCTAAGAATATTAAATACTGCCCTGAAGATAGCGATATACCCTTGTTTCTTGTTGCGGCGGGGCCGCTATTTTTCTGATTAACGATTGTAAAAGCATTATTTTGTTGCAGCTCTCTTAATATTTTAGCAGTGTTATCTGTTGATCCATCATTGACTACTATTAATTCCCAATCGTATCCGTTTTGTTTAAGAACAGAACGTATGGCCTTAGGAACCTTTGTAGCATAATTGTAGGTTGGAATGATTATGCTGAATAATAATTTCTGGGCCATAATTCGTTCTTTTATTGGGGTTTATTTAGTAACCAATACATCTTCCATAATCAGATACTCAAGATCTGAACCGAAGAACATATTAAGAGCATCTTCTGGTGTACAAACAACGGCTTCACCACGACGATTTAATGATGTGTTTAACACAACGCCGTTGCCTGTAAGTTTTTCCATTTCTTCCATCAGCGCATAATAACGAGGATGGTTTTCTTTCTTTAACGCCTGAGCACGAGCGGTGCCATCCTCATGGACAACTTCAGGAACTCGTGTTTTCCATTCTTCTTCAACTTCAAATGTGAATGTCATAAATGGAGCGGGGTGATCGTTGATAAACATTTCTTTAGCAACACGATCTAGCATGCTTGGGCAGAATGGGCGCCAGCGCTCACGAAATTTTATTTGCTCGTTAATACGATCCGCAACCCCTTTTGCGCTTGGGGAACCTATAATGCTTCGGCCTCCTAGTGCTCTTGGACCAAACTCCATTCGCCCTTGGAACCAAGCAACAGGATTTCCGTCATGTAAGATTTTTGCAATCTCCACAGGTACATCGCTGATTATTTGGTAGCTGGGCTTGTTAGGGTGGTCCTTGCAGGCTGCTTCACATTCATCGTTGGTGAAAGATGGTCCCAAATAGACGTGTTCCATCTTGTCTACCACGATACCGCGTTTCACCGCAGCAAAGGATGCGGCTCCGATTGCAGTTCCTGCGTCACCAGAAGCGGGTTGTACCCACAGTTCTTTTACATTGGATTGCGCGATAATTTTTTGGTTCAGTTTTACGTTGAGTGCACCACCACCTGAAAATACAAGTTTTCCTGTTTCATTAAGAATGTCACCTAAATAATAGTTCATTAGTTTGAGTGAGATTTCTTCGTATAGTTTTTGTATGGCTGCTGCATAATGAATGTATGGATCATCAGCAGCATCCCCTTGGCGGCGAGGGCCAAGCCAATCTATTAGCTTTGGTGTAAAGTAATAACCTTTGCCTTTTTCTTTATAACGGCGCAAGCCTACAACGTTGGCATACTCAGTATTTACGCTAAATTCACCATCCTTAAAGTCGATAAGCCGGCTAAAGTCATAACGGCTTGCGTCGCCATAAGGGGCCATGCCCATCACTTTATATTCACCGTCGAGCATTTCAAAACCCAAGTATTCAGTGATGGCACCGTATAGGCCGCCCAATGAATCTGGGTCATAAAATTCTTTAATTTTATGGATCTTGCCGTTTTCACCATAGCCAAAAAATGTCGTGGCGTATTCACCTTTGCCATCAATACCCATGATGGCGGTCTTCTCTTTGAATCCTGATAAGTGATAAGCACTACTTGCGTGGGCTAGATGGTGTTCTACGGCTTCAAATTCGATTTTTTTAGGGTTGATACCAAGCTTTTTTAGTAGCTCCATGATGTTGTCTTTGTAGCGATAAAAACGACGATTGCCGGTTAGTATAGCATCAAGAGCTCGGTCTGGGGCATACCAGTAACGCTTGGCATAGTGCCAACGTGCTGGTGAAGTTAATGGGATAGGGGCAAAAGGTACGGCAACAACATCGACATCCTCAGGGGAAATGCCTGCAAATTCCAAACAGAACTTGGCGGATTCGTAAGGCATTTTATTCTTGGCATGTTTATCACGAATAAAACGCTCTTCTTCAGCGGCGGCAACAAGCTTGTTATCAATATATAGCGCTGCTGATGGATCATGGCTCAATGCGCCTGATAGTCCAAGGGTGATCATGTGAAAGTCCTGTTAAGTTCTTTGTTATGGTTTGTTCTGAGTAGGTTCAAAGTAAAGGTGTTAATTCTTTTTCAAACAATGCTTTGATTTTAGGTTGGTTTTCCCAGTTTCTCAAAAACCGTTGAATGTCTTTGTTAAAAGCGCGTTTGAATGAGCGATTTGATTGATGGAAGCGTACAGCATCCAAATCAATAACAAAGATATCGTTATTGACGACCATGAAGTTGGTATCTTTGGTGTCTCCATGAGAGATTTTTGCGAGCTTAAAGAGCGCAAAAATATCAATTAATTTAGATACGAGTTGTTGTCTGATTGGATCAGTTGATAAATCGATAGTATCTGTGTCGAAAAAGTCTCGAAGGGTTGTGCCTGCAATGAATTCACTAATGTAATAGGAGTGACGTCGGACCGGCCCAATGCGCTGTTCAAGCATCGCAATTGGCTTTGGTGTATTAATGCCCAGGCTTATTAAACTATGGGCTGCAATCCATGAGGTATGTGCTCTTGTCGAGCGTAAGGCACGTCTGGTTTGATGACCCACACCTCTAATGTTATATCGTTTGATAAATGCATCGTTGTTATCAATTTTGTCGCGAACAATTGTTTGGCTTCCGTTTTTAAGGAGAGGTTCTTTTTCGAAGGCCGCGTTGGGGTGCTGGCTCCATTCTAGAAGACCAGCTTTTAAGTGTTCACGGCGACAAGCAAAGAGGTGGTTTAAATCTTGGGTAAAGGCTATTTCCGTACAGTCGCGAAGCAGCTTCTTTTGATAGTTTGCTAGCCGTTGGCTACGTAGATTTTGAATATGTTCTAAAAGCGCGTTTGAATCAAAGCTTTTTCCAATACTTATTGATTGGTAGGTGTCTAATGCAAAACCTACCTTCTCATTAAATGCCAGAGGTAGTTGTGCAAAAAATAGCGCAAGATTATTCAGGGCATTGCCTCGGTCCAGAGGCGGGTGCGGGCTAATCGTTATGTCACCGCAATCAACAACGTAAAGATTGTCTTTATACTCAATAAAGTTATCAAGATGAATGTCAAGCTGTGCAACGCCTTTGTTGTGCATTAAGGCAATTAGCTGGCAGGCGCGTTGGATCAGAGACTGTTTTTCTTCGCTGCCTTTGGCGCTGTCTAGTTTATTGAGTAGGCTTTGGCTTGGTGAGAGGCGTTGGAATATAATAAATCCCAATTTTTGCTGCTCGTCGAAGCCATATTCCAACATGTCAGGAGTAGTAATGCCTGCTTTTTTTAGGGATTGGTATCCTTGTAACTCACGTTTTGTATGGCGTTTCCATTTTATAGGGTCGATAAAACATTTCACGACAACAGGTTGCTCATTCCACTGTGCAAAACAGGTAATACGTTTGTGTGGAAGCAAGCGTAATAACTCGCTGCAGGGCAGTTGATGAGTTTGGTCCCCTGAGCTTAATTGCAGGGTAAAAGGTGCTGCTATGTTGCGGCCAGCTTGACGTAATGCATTCCCATTGATGGTGGTTTCTATGGTTACCATCACGATTTTGTACTCTGTTTTTTCAGGGCGGTAGCTTCTATTATTTGAGCAGCTCTTGTGGGCATGCTGTAAATGTCAGCTTTGGCTGCAAAAGAGAGTGCATTTTGTTGCCAGTGAATTTTATCGGCCGATAACATTTTTGTTAGAGTATTGTTTAATGCCGGTTGGCTAAAGGGAGAGTCTAATACAGTGCCCGCATTCGCCTTATCTATATAGTGGGCATAACCGCATACTTTGGTCACTAATACGGGAAGCCCGGCTACAACGGCCTCTAATAAGATGGTGCCAGTATTTTCATTATATGCAGGGTGAATAAGTAAATCTGCGCCGAGTAAGAAATTTGGAATATCATTTCGGCCCTTTAGGATGGTGACGTTGTTTTCAATACCTAAAGACTTTGCTTGTGCTAAAAACATTTTCGGGTTGTCTTGGCCGATAACAATAAAGCGAGTGTTGGCTTTTTGTTTTTCTGGTAGCGATGCTAATGCTAATAGTGCTCGATCTAAACCTTTTGTTTTAAACCCTGATCCTACCATTAGTATTAATTGTTGGTTTTTTTCAATATTCCATTCCTCTCTAAATTCGGAACGAATTTCTTGAGCATTTTGAGGAGCTTTTCTATCTTCGCTAATGCCAGGCGGAAGTAAGTGAAAGCGTGCTTCAGGTGTATGGTAGTGTTGTTGGAATAGTGGTTTTTGCACTTCTGAAATCATTAAAATTTCAGTGTTACTTTTTGTAGAAAAGACTGATTTTTCTTGTTGATAAAATTGTTTGTAACGACTGCCCAGCCGGTAAAGTGGGTGCCTTAGTGTTAGAGCCTTGTCTTGGTAGCAGGGATCTGCTGCATAATAGACATCTAGACCGCTAATTTTATTAAAACCAACTACGGCATCGTAATGTTGTTCTTGAAACGTCTTTTTTAGCCAGGTTGCAAAGCGGGCGTTGCGTTGGTGGTTGCTGAAGGCTTTGACTGGAGCGATATGAACGTTAATGTTTTTCGGTAAAGGGCCATCCCAAATGATGCAATACGCATCCACCTCATGGCCAAGGTCGATTAGGGCTTCAGCTATGCGACTAAAGTCTCGTTGCAAGCCTCCAAAAGGAAAGTATTTAAATAACACAAAAGCAAATCGCATGTTCATAGCTTTACACCTTTATGTTGAATATAGGCTTTGATAAACCAAAGACTTGCTTTGTTTAGTTTGCTTTTTAGCGCATATTCATTCAAAAAGCGATCATTGCCATAGCGGGAAAAGTAAGATTTATCCGAATGATAACTCATCAGGTGCGCTAAGTTGCGAGCGCGTTTAAATGCGTTTAGCTGACCAATAGAGAACCAACAATCACTAATATCGATAAGGGCATAATCCCCATTGGGCTGATGTAAAATGTTGCCCAAATGGATAGCTCGAAAAAACACCCCTCGGCAGTGAAGTTCTGCCATGATATCGGTAATAATGCTGATTTCACTATGGCCTGATAGTTTTAAGTGCTCTCTAAAATCGTGACCTTCAATCGCTTGGTAACGAATAGCATCAAACCGTTTATCTTCGGCAGTCATCGTGTCACAAATGGAAACGGTTTGAACATTCCTCTTTAATAAGATTTTGCTGTTTTTCACAAACTGCTTAAAAGGGGGGAAGAGGGTACGAGAGGAAAGCTTGCGATCCGGTTGGTAAAAGAATTTGTAGATGTATCCATTGGCATCGAGCAGTACTTTAGGTTTATTTACCTCCCCTTCCAGCAAGGATGACCGGGATACCAAGTCGGCTAGCTGTGAGTCAGTAAGTATCTGCATAGGTATAGATTTGGCCATTGTCGGTTATCAACAAGAAAGGGCGCATATTTTACCCTTTCATCAGTGCTTGGGTATAGAGGAAAGGTCGATTTTACACGCCATAAATGCAGATGATGGTCTATATAGTGCTATAGGGTGTGGATAAGTCTGCAGTTGATGGGTAAAAAAGAGGTAAAAGCAGGCAAAAGTGGTAAAATAACGCTTAATAGCACTAGGTTTGTGAGCAATCACTAACATAAGTTGGTTACTGGAGAGAATGGTAGATGACATTGCAGCTTAAAATTCCTGCGTTTGAAAAGGCCCACGTATTAGTTGTTGGTGACGTAATGTTAGATCGTTATTGGCATGGTGGAACCTCGCGAATATCTCCAGAGGCACCAGTCCCCGTTGTTCATGTGGAACAAGTGGAGGATCGGCCTGGTGGTGCAGGGAACGTGGCTTTGAACATCGCTGCATTGGGAGCAGGAGCCAGGTTAATTGCTGTTACCGGCAAGGATGAAGCGGCGCAGTCGCTAACATCGAGTTTAAATGCGGCCGGTATTGCGTGTGATTTTATTCAATCTGAAGATAGTCCGACAATTACCAAGTTAAGGGTTATTAGTCGGCATCAGCAGCTAATTCGTCTGGATTTCGAAGAAGGTTTTGTAGGGCTTGACCCTGATGAGTTGTTAGAACATTTTTCTGTGGCGTTAAATCATGCCAGTGTGGTTGTACTTTCTGATTATAACAAAGGCTGTTTGCAGGATCATCAAGCGCTAATTTTGGCGGCAAAAGAGAAAGGCATTCCGGTTTTGGCTGACCCGAAAGGCCATGACTTTTCAAAATATAAAGGCGCAACATTACTTACACCAAATCTATCTGAGTTTGAAGCGGTGGTTGGGAAGTGTGAGACAGAAGAAGTTTTGGTATCCCGTGGCGTTGCTTTACTGGAAGACCTCGAGCTTGAAGCGTTATTGATCACTCGGGGTGAGCGCGGGATGACGTTGTTACGTTCAGGTTTTCCAGAGCTACATTTGCCAGCACGAGCTAGGGAAGTGTTTGATGTAACAGGTGCGGGTGATACGGTTATTTCGGTGCTTGCCGCTGCCTTGGCGGCAGGAGAGGACTTACCGGTAGCCACAGGCCTTTCAAATATTGCAGCAGGGATTGTTGTTAAAAAATTAGGTACAGCTGCGATTAGTGCTCCTGAGTTACGACGGGCTGTGAATAAGGATATGGGTTCTGAGCGTGGAGCGATGACTAGCGAACAGCTTAAAGTTGCCCTCGAAGATAGTCGTGCACATGGCGAGAAAATTGTTATGACCAATGGCTGTTTTGATATTTTACACGCGGGACATGTGACGTACCTAGAGCAAGCTAAAGCTCAGGGAGATCGTCTAATTGTGGCAATAAACGATGATGATTCGGTAAAACGATTAAAAGGAGAAGGGCGTCCTATTAACCCTGTAGATCGCCGTATGGCGGTATTAGCAGGTTTAAGTGCTGTTGACTGGGTGGTGCCGTTTGGTGAAGACACTCCCAGAAACTTGCTACATATGTTTAAACCTGATGTATTGGTGAAAGGCGGAGATTACTCTATTGATGAAGTCGTTGGTGCTGAAATAGTGGAAGAGTATGGCGGAGAGGTACGTGTATTGTCATTAGTCGATAGCTGTTCTACGACAGCCATTGTTGAAAAGATTCGAGACGATTCATAAATCGAAAGCATCCTTTTTAGTAACTATTTTTTAGCGAGTTGTTTTGTTTATGGTCAATGAAGAAAATGCCACCCAGGTATCAGGGTTAGTAACGTATCGACGCTTGATGCGATACTTACTGCCTTATTTAGGGCTTTTTATCATCAGTATTATTGGTTTTATGGTATATGCCTCAACGCAACCCATGCTTGCTGCAATGATGGAGTTGTTTGTTAATGGTTTGGGCGGTAAAGATGTTGATTTTCTCAAATGGCTGCCAGATCAAGATGGTTATTTGGGACAGTTAATTATTGCTATAGGCCAAGGGGACTTATATCAGGTGACCGAGGGGCTTAAAGTTGCCTATTTGGTTCCGGTTTTAATTATACTGATTTATTTGCTTCGAAGTGTTGGTTCCTATTTTGGGAATTACTTATTAGCAAAAGTATCTTTTTCTTTGATTCATGACATTCGAGTGGAACTGTTTGATAAGTATCTTGTACTGCCAAGTAGCTATTATGATGAAAACGATACAGGCCGAATTTTAGCGAAAATCACCTATAACGTCGCTCAAGTCAGGGATGCTGTTACACGAGCATCTAAAGTTATTTTGCGCGAAGGCGCGACGGTTATCGCGTTGTTGATTTATCTGTTTTATACGAATTGGTCCTTAACATTGTTATTGTTTGCTGTTGGCCCAGTGATTGGTTTTTTTGTAAAATTTGCTTCGAAACATTTTAAGCGCTATACCAAAAAAATCCAAAACTCTATTGGTGATGTAACGCATGTTGCCAATGAAGTGATTGGCGGTTACCAAGTTGTTAAAAGTTTTGGTGGTGAACGTTATGAGGGTGAACGTTTTTTTGATTCCAGTGAGGAGAATTGCAAGCAGAATATTAAGCTGGTTCGAATGAGTGAGATATATACAGCGTTGTTGCAATTTTTTGTTGCTGTAGCCATGGCGGGCATGATGTTTATGGCTATGAGCATGTTGGGTGAGTATAGTGCCGGTGAATTGATTGCTTATGTTACCGCTGCAGCGATGTTGCCAAAATCGGTGCGGCAGTTGAGCGAAGTGAATATTGCTATTCAACGTGGTGTTGCGGCTGCAGAAACCATTTTTGAAGTGCTGGATCGAGATAATGAGCGGGATAATGGGACGTTTGAAGCGCCTAGAATTGATGGTGGTATAGAAATTAAAAATCTCAGTTTCTCCTACCCTGGCCACGATGAGAAGGTATTAAAAAATATCAATTTGACGGTGAAACAAGGAGAGACAGTCGCTCTGGTTGGACAGTCAGGCAGTGGGAAGTCAACGTTAGTGAGTTTGCTGCCACGTTTTTATGATCATAGCGAAGGTCATATTTTGTTAGATGGTGTTGATGTTAACGATTATAAGCTGGCAAGTTTACGACACCACATTGCTTTGGTGAATCAGCAAGTTGTTTTATTTAATGATACGGTAGAAAACAATGTAGCGTACGGAGCGTTAAAGAAATCTTCGTCGGAGGCGGTGAATTCTGCAATTACCTCGGCTCATGCAAAAGAATTTATTGATGGGATGGATGACGGCTTAGATACGTTAATTGGTGAAAGTGGTAATCGCTTATCAGGTGGCCAACGTCAGCGTTTATCTATCGCACGAGCGATATTAAAAGATGCACCAATACTGATTCTTGATGAGGCGACGTCAGCTCTTGATACTGAGTCGGAGCGCTATATTCAGGATGCATTGGAAACGGTAATGAAAGATCGGACAACGTTGGTTATTGCGCATCGATTGTCTACGGTAGAAAAGGCTGATCGTATCGTTGTGATGGATAAGGGCAGCATTGTTGAAGAAGGTACTCATAAAGAATTGATTGCATCAGGGGGTATTTATAAAAAGCTTCATGATATTCAATTTGATGATTGATAGCGTTTTAAGTGGCTTTAGTTAATCAATAGCAATGATTTCATAGATAATATGATTGCTTTTTATGTGTAATTCAATTGTATCATCTAGTTGTTTTCCAAGAAGTTGGCGGCCCAGTGGAGTGCTGGGTGTTATTACCATAATATTGTTGCCTTCCCAGTGGAGTTTTAACCCTCCTGCCACAGGCCCAAGAAAGAAGTATTTATTGCTATTTTTTTCTGTTTCTAACGTTACCAGTGCTGTTACATCAACGTTATCGTCTTCATTAAATTTTTTAAAAGAAAGGTTACTATAAAGCTCAATAGCTTCGGCAAGCTCGTTAACTCGAATTGATTGCCCGTGAGCTAAATAGGATGCCTCTAAACCGAAGGTGTCATATTTGTTTTCTGCGACAGTCTCTTTGCTCGTGGCAGTTTCTTTTGCAGAGTTTGCCGCATTATTGGCGGTTTCAAAATCTTTTTTTAATGCATCAATAATGAGTTTTCGTAGTAATTCTTTGTTTGACATAGTAGGGCTTCTAATTACATGAGGGCACGGTTATTGAGCCAATATGTTTAACGCTTGGGTGACATTTTGTACTAAATGCTTGGGATTTATTGTTCCCAATGTAATAGATGATGTTCCTGGGTGTGAAAAATTTAGCTCCATACTCGCTTTGATCGGATCGGAATATTTATCTATATTCAAATGACCGCTCGCCAGTGCTTTTTTAATAAATACCCCTTTATTATGTGTTGCAGCATAGTTTAGAACAGGTACGTCACCATCATAATTAAGATTGTAGGTCGCCATCACAATATCGGCTAACTCCAATGCTCTGATGCCACCTTCAACGGTTTTGGTAGACATACCAAATGCTCTGATGAGTCCTGCTTTTTTTAACTCAGCTAATACTTCTAGTGTACCGTGATGATTGATGATATCTAGATCATTACCATCGGAGTGAATTAATACAATATCCAACTCATCTCGATGTAATCGCTTTAAACTACGTTCGACACTAAAGCGAGCATGTTCAGGTGTGAAGTCAAAGTGAGATTCACCATTAATAAACTCTTCACCAACTTTGGTGCAAATAACCCACTCCTTGGTTCGTGAACCTAAAATCTCCCCAATACGTTCTTCGCTGCGCCCGTATGCCGGTGCAGTATCTAAACAATTGATACCCAGTGACTGGGCCAAATCAAAAAGAGCCAAGGTTTCTTTGTCAGAAGGCATGGTAAACGCTTCAGGGTATTTTACTTGCTGATCACGGCCAATTTTTACGGTACCTAAACTAATAGGCGCAATGTTGATACCGGTGTCGCCGAGAGGGCGTAGAGGTAATTGCAAATCTTTGCGGTTGAGTGTGGAGTTACTCATACAAATAATGATTCCCATTTTTGGATTGCAATAGAGGCTTTGGGAAGGCTGGATAATTCATTTGAATACGTATTCTGTGTTACGCCCTGTTGTTTAATAAGTGCGAGTATTCGATCACCCAAGTCTGGAGCGAGAGTCAGTTTTGTTGGCCAAGTCACAATGGCATTTTTCTCTTCATGTGCATAAGCGCAGTCGGGTTTAATTAGACCTCGTTGCAACGGCTCGGCACGATCAACAAAAAAAGTCGCCCATTCAGTGTCACCAAAATCAACCCAAGGGAAAAGGGCGTTTAGCTCTTTTTTGCCTTCGATAATTTGCGATTCTGAATCTCGGTTAATACCGCTTTCCGCAATTTCTCCCCCTAAATACCACACCATTTTTCCATCATCGGTTGCATGAGAAGTGATAGTGATGCGAGGTTTTGATCCGGTACCAAGACCGTGGGCATAAAGAGGGTAGGGCAGGTTGTGTTTAGCCATCACCATATGTAGAGGTCGGCGTTGCATAGGGGCGCTTTTAATGTCTGCAAGGTTAGCTAACGATTCGTTACCGGCACCTGCGCTGAAAATAACAGTTTGGTGATGAATTTGTACTGATTTATTATTAGATAAAGTGACGTTTGACGATGTGATATTTCCAGTTTCATCGGTACCAAAGGAGGTGGCTTCTCCTTGCAGAATGCGCTGTTCAACCCCTTGGCAGAGGTTGTTAAGCAAACTTGGCGTATCAACAACAAGATCTGTTAACTTATAAACGCTGCCTGTAAATTGTTGGGCTTGAAATAACGCAGGCATTTGGTCTTTTTTAAGTTTATCGATACGGCCACGTACTAGTTTAGATGCAAAAAACGACGTGAATTTGGACGCCAATTTTCCAGCGGACCACATGTGCTGTGTTTTGGCGATGACCTTGGTGTTGGATAAGTCAACGGTTTCTTCACCGGCAAGAAGTTTTCGCCAGCGATCTGGCATTTCTTTGATGGCGTCGGATTCTGCATTTAGGTTACCACCCAATGCATATTTTAAACCGCCGTGTATGATTCCTTGGGATTGTAAGGTCTGTCCGCTGCCAAGCTGATCTTTCTCAATTAATATACAGTCGTAACCAAGATTGCCGAGAAGCTTTAGTAAATAGAGCCCCGCAATACCACCGCCTAATAGAAGAATGTCCGTATGGATGTCTGCAGGTGTTTCTGGTGATGTTATTGTAGCGTAGGGTTTTTGCGTTGAGTCCATTATCATAAAGCTCTTACATTGTTGGCAATATATCGTTAAAAAGCATAAATTGTACCGGCGAATTATACCATAAGGCTGCGTTGAGCTGATTCTTTGATTGAAAAACTAGTGGTAATGCCTGGGCGAATGGCCTTAAGCCTTTTATAATTCATCAATTGTTCGTTTTACCGTCTTTTGGGGAAAAAATGTTAGCACGTTGGCTTTACAGTCTAGTGTTTTATCTAGCGACACCGTATTTACTGTATCGCTTGAATGCTCGTGGCAAGCTAAATCCTGCCTATCGAGAGCGTAAGCGTGAGCGTTTTGGTTTGTATGATCGAGAGCCTCTTTCAAAAAGCATTTGGATTCACACGGTTTCCGTGGGTGAGTTAATAGCAGCACAGCCACTTATTGAACAGTTGTTGCAAGATTACCCCGAAATCCCTGTTGTTGTGACTACTATGACGCCAACGGGGTCGGATCGTGTGGTAGCTGCATTTGATAAACGTGTGCACCATGTCTATTTACCTTACGATATGCCAGGCGCAATGATTCGTTTCCTAGATTGTTTTAACCCCCTGGTCTCAGTGATTATGGAAACTGAATTATGGCCTAATATGATTCATTATACTCGCCGTCGAGGGGTTCCGGTGATTGTGGCCAATGCACGCATGTCTGAGCGTTCTGCTGAAGGTTACAATAAAGTTAAGCTGCTTGTGCGCCCTATGTTGCGAGAGATTAGTGTTATTGCCGCACAAGCAATTCCTGATGGCGACCGTTTTGTGGAATTAGGGTTGCCGTCTACTTCGTTAAAAGTCACCGGCACTGTTAAGTTTGATTTGGCAATTGATGACGAGTTAAAGCAAAAAGCGGTTGATCTTCGCAAGGCTTGGGGTAATGAACGCCCGGTTTTTGTTGCCGCCAGCACCCATGAGGGAGAAGATGCGCAGGTATTAAAAGCCTTTAAACATATTAAAAATACCTTAGATAATGCCTTGCTGGTTCTAGTTCCCCGTCACCCTGAGCGCTTCGATAGCGTTGCCTTATTAGTTGAGCAGAAAGGCTGGGTATTGGCGAGACATAGCCTATCAGATGTTGTTTCTGCTGATACCTCGGTTGTATTAGGTGACACCATGGGCGAACTGTTGAAATTGCTTGGTGCTTCTGATGTTGCCTTTATTGGTGGCAGTTTGGAGCCGGTTGGTGGTCACAATATGCTAGAAGCGTTGGCAATGGGAACACCTGCGATCACCGGGCCTCATGTGATTAACTTTCAAGTTGTTGCTGATTTACTGACAGAATTGGACGTCTTATCTACCGTTACCACCCCGCTTGGGTTAGGCCAGACAGCCCTTTCTATGTTGCAGGATACAGCCTGTCGAGAGAAGCTTGCTGTAAAAGGATTGCAGGTTGTGGATGAAAACCGCGGTGCAATGGGGAGTCTATTGGATATTATTCATGGTTATCTTCCGGGCAACTTGCCTGGTTAAGTGTAAGGCAATGTTTTACGTATTGTAGTAAGACAGGTGTTGCCGCCAGCTTAGCGGTGGCTTATAGTTCCCTCTCACATAATCATCCGCTAAGGCCTATGAATCATAAGGCTTTGGTGGGTTGTAAGTCTACGCAGTTTTACCTCTTCAAGTGATAATTTATGAGCGCAACCCCAGAAGAATTTCTAGCTAAGAACGCAAAAGTTGATGAACAGTCGGTACAGCCATTTCCCAATTCAAGGAAAGTCTACGTAGAGGGTTCGATGCCTGGTGTACGTGTACCCATGCGAGAAATATCTTTGGCGGACACCCCAACGGATTTGGGTGGCGAAAAGAATCCACCGATCTATGTTTATGACACATCAGGCCCGTACACTGACCCTGATGTTGTTATTGATGTTCGTAAGGGCCTAGCGCCTATGCGCGATGAGTGGGCAACTCGTCGTAATGATACCGAGCAGCTTTCAGGTTTAAGTTCAGAATATGGGGTGTCTCGTCGAGACGATGCGGAATTGGATCACTTGCGCTTCGATCACAAGCGTACGCCCATTAGAGCAAAAGCCGGTAAAAACGTCAGTCAGCTGTATTATGCTCGCCAAGGTATTATCACGGAAGAGATGGAATATATTGCTATCCGTGAAAACATGAAGTTGGAAGAGGCACGAGCCCAGGGGCGTCTGGATACACAGCACCCTGGCCAATCTTACGGTGCGTCGATACCTGCTATCATCACCCCAGAGTTTGTTCGAGATGAAGTCGCGCGTGGCCGAGCGGTAATTCCCGCTAATATTAATCACCCTGAAGTTGAGCCAATGATTATTGGTCGTAACTTTTTAGTGAAGATTAACGCCAATATTGGTAATTCCGCATTAGGTTCTTCTATCGAAGAAGAAGTTGAAAAGATGACCTGGTCGACCCGTTGGGGTGCAGATACGGTAATGGACTTATCGACGGGTAAAAATATTCACGAAACACGAGAGTGGATTATTCGCAACTCCTCTGTGCCGATCGGAACGGTTCCAATTTATCAAGCGTTGGAAAAAGTGAACGGTGTAGCAGAAGATCTTACCTGGGAAATCTTCCGTGACACATTGATTGAGCAAGCAGAACAAGGGGTGGATTACTTTACGATTCATGCCGGAGTGCTATTACGACATGTGCCATTAACAGCAAAACGTGTGACGGGTATTGTTTCTCGTGGTGGCTCTATTATGGCTAAGTGGTGTTTAGCGCACCATAAAGAAAATTTCCTTTACACTAACTTCGATAAAATCTGCGAAATCATGACGGCTTATGATGTTACTTTCTCGCTTGGAGATGGCTTACGTCCAGGGTCAATCGCAGATGCTAACGATGAGGCACAGTTTGGTGAGTTGGAAGCGCTAGGGGAGCTGACTAAAATTGCTTGGGCGCATGATGCACAGGTATTAATTGAAGGTCCTGGCCATGTTCCGATGCACATGATTAAAGAAAATATGGATAAGCAGCTAGAGAGCTGTGGGGAAGCCCCTTTTTATACGTTAGGGCCATTAACTACGGATATAGCTCCAGGTTACGACCATATTACGTCGGGTATTGGTGCGGCAATGATTGGTTGGTATGGCACCGCAATGTTGTGTTATGTGACACCCAAAGAGCACCTAGGATTGCCCAATAAGGATGATGTAAAAGAAGGCATTATTACCTATAAGATAGCGGCGCATGCAGCGGATTTAGCGAAAGGCCATCCAGGTTCTCAAATTCGTGATGATGCGATGTCTAAGGCTCGTTTTGAATTCCGTTGGACGGATCAATTTGCTATTGCTTTAGACCCAGATCGTGCGATGGCTTATCACGATGAGACGATGCCAAAAGAGGCGCATAAAGTTGCGCATTTTTGTTCCATGTGTGGACCTAAGTTCTGTTCCATGAAAATCACCCAAGAAGTAAGGGAATATGCGAATAAAAATGGGTTTGATAAAATCCCAATGGTGGATGCCGCCGCTGGAGGCAGCAGCAAAATCAAGGCAGAAGACGTGATGGCAAAAGGCATGCAAGAAAAAGCTGCTGAGTTTAAAGATTCCGGTAGTGAGATTTACGCAAAAGTCTAACTATTTGTTTTTCTGGACACCTATCCCAGTGCTTTGTCTAAGTGCTTTTGGGTGTTCATATCCCAGAAGCTTTACCTATCTAAAATTCGAACTAGCCTGAAAGAAGGTTAGTTCGAATTGTTTTTCTTTATTGCTCAATAATACCCATTTATAAGGAGTTTCCATGGATCATCAAGACGGCCCCTGCTTTACCGTCGAAGATGTAGAAATACTTGAAAAAACAAGTGTTTATGACGGCTTCTTCAAAATGCAAAAGTATAAGTTACGCCATAAATTAATCGAAGGAGGGTGGAGTAAACCCTTGATTCGAGAGTGTTTTATTCGTCCTAATGCGGTAGCGGTGCTGTTATATGATCCTTATAAGGATAATGTGGTGGTGTTAGAACAGTTTCGAATAGGTACCTTAGATGCACATGAAGGCCCTTGGCAGATGGAACTGGTAGCTGGTATTGTCGAAGAAGGTGAAAAAAACGAAGATGTTGCTCACCGCGAAGCAGATGAGGAAGCGGGAGCTGAAATATTAGATCTTGAATATATTTATGAATTCTACCCCAGTGCTGGTGGTAGTAACGAGAAAATAACGTTGTACTGTGGTGGCGTTGATTCAACAGAGATTGGTGGTGTACACGGCTTAAAGTCTGAAGGAGAGGATATATGGGTTCAGGTGTTCTCTCGCGAAGACGCGATGCATGCGCTGCATGAAAACTATATCAGCAATGCAGCATGTATCATTGCACTTCAATGGTTACAAGTGAACTGGCAGCGGCTACAAGATAAATGGCAATAGCCGGAAGTATGCGGGGGAAAGGTTGAGTGAAACGCTCTGAAAAATACGTACCAGACTTAAAAGGCTTTATTAGCAGTTGTGAAACCAATTACCTACGGTTTCTTAGACTGTTACCAGCCATAGATGAGCAATCAGAATGGAGCTTTGGCGTGGAAACCGCGTCTGAAGAATTAAGCAGAGTATCTGTTTTTGTCATCGAACGTAGTAAATACACGGTTACGCTGCGTTTGGCACAAGAGTCAGAGTTAGTTGATTGGATGCCGCAGCCCACTATAACCGTCAGGTTATATCATGATGCCCATGTTGCAGAAGTTCTATCATTCCAAAAGAACCGGTATGTGCGACAGCGTTATGAATACCCGAACCAGCGGATGTATATGCCTGACGAAAAAGCGCAACTAAATACATTTTTAGGCGAGTGGTTGCAACATTGTAAAAACGTCGGTATCTCTATGGAAGCCCCTTTGCTGAGTGATTAATTCGGCGGTTAAGGCATGAATAGAAAAGTGTGACATGCGTCACATTTTTCTGCTTGTAGGCATGAATAGCTTCCCATTGTGTGATTTACCATCATTTTTTTGTGTACTCTTATTCCTATTCTGGGGTTTCAACTGGCGAGTCACTGAATTGTGAGTTATAAGTAATACTTATTATGTAAATAAATGGATCAGTCCTTTGCCCGACGATATGCCCATAAGAATTGTACAGTTATCTGATTGCCATCTGTTTGAGAGCGATCAAGGTAAGCTGTTGGGGTTAAATACTGAATTTAGCCTGGGTAAGGTATTGGATCTTATCGAACTAGAGCAGCCAGCGGTTGATATTTACCTTGCTACCGGTGACCTATCTCAAGATGGCAGTGCGGCGTCTTATCAGCGTTTTCATAAACATATGGATCGCTTTTCTGAGCCTGTCTATTGGTTGCCAGGAAATCACGATATCATCCATGAAATGAGCGTAGAGCAGCGAGCTGATGAATGCTGCCCTATGGTGATAGAGTTTCAGGGTTGGCGTATTATTTTATTGGACTCCACCGTTGAAGGCTCTGTCCCTGGTAATTTTGCGGAAGAGCAACTCACGTTTTTGCAAGGTGCCCTTGAGCAAACAAAAGGGCATCACGTCATGGTGTGTATGCACCACCAGCCGGTGAAAGTTGGGTGTCCCTGGCTAGATGATCAAATTATTGGTAACGCTGATGAGTTATTTAATATAATGGATCAGTTTGATCATGTTAGAGCCATCATTTGGGGTCATGTCCATCAAATCTACGAAGCGGAGCGTAAAGGTGTTAAATTGTTCTCTATACCCTCAACTTGTGTTCAATTTAAGCCTGATAGTGAAGATTTTGCGGTAGATGATAAGGCGCCAGGTTACCGGTGGTTTGATTTATACCCAGACGGTAGTATAGAAAGTGTGGTTTCTCGGGTAGAAGAAGTTGAGTTTGAAGTGGATTACACGATTAAAGGATATTGATAAATCCTTGTGCTAAGATCGCCCATTCATAGTTAGAAACCCCTTCACTGTAACCCACGAGCAAAGAATCTGAAGTGTCAGTATCGCGTTATCTTTTCTACATTCATGGCTTTAACAGTTCTCCTAAGTCAGCGAAAGCGTGCCTGATCGCCGATTATCTCCAAGATTATGCTTTTCCAGTGGATTTCCTCGTACCTGAACTGTCTTATTGTCCTGAAAATGCTATTTCAACGCTTGATGCCGCCGTGATGGAATGTATTTCTACAAGTGAGCAGAAAGGGGAAGAACCTGTGATTGGCCTTATTGGCAGCTCTATGGGGGGATTTTATGGCACCTGGATTGCTGAAAAGTATTGCTTGCCTTTGGTGCTGGTTAATCCTGCAGTAAGGCCGTATCGATTGTTAAAAGACTATCTCGGTATTAATAAAAATATTTATACCGGAGAGGAATACAATTTTACCGAAGCCAACATTAAACAACTGCAGCAGTTGGATATTGACCCCGTTACCTTGCCAGAGCGGTACTTATTGCTCAGTCAAAAAGGTGATGAGGTCTTAGATTACAAAGAAGGTGTAGAAAAATATTCTAAAAGCCGTCAAATCATACAGCCTGCGGGCTCTCACGGGTTTGATGGTTTTGAAACACAATTGCCAGGTATTCTGGCTTTCTTATTTTAAAGAGTACGTAAAAGCTTATGGCAAATGAAGATTATAACGCTGATTCCATTGAGGTCCTGTCAGGATTGGACCCCGTCAGAAAACGACCAGGAATGTACACGGATACAGCAAGGCCAAACCACCTGGCTCAAGAAGTTATCGATAACAGTGTCGATGAGGCTTTAGCCGGGCACGCAAGTTTTATCGACGTTATTCTGTACAAAGACGGTTCGTTGCAAGTAACCGATGATGGACGTGGTATGCCTGTGGATATTCATCCAGAAAAAGGTAAGCCGGGTGTTGAAGTGATTCTGAGCACCTTGCATGCGGGGGGTAAGTTTTCCAATAAAAACTATCAGTTCTCCGGTGGTTTGCACGGTGTGGGTATTTCCGTGGTAAACGCTTTGACCAAAGTGTTGGAAGTTACCATTAAACGTGGCGGTGAAGTGCACCGTATTGGCTTTCAAAATGGTGAGAAAGCCTCTGATCTTGAAGTTATTGATACGTGTGGAAAGCGAAATACAGGTACTGCGATTCGTTTTATGCCTGATGGGCAGTATTTTGATTCCGTAAATTTCTCTGTTCCAAGACTTGTGCATTTGTTACGTGCTAAGGCAGTGTTATGCCCAGGGTTAGCCGTCAAGTTTGTTGATGAAAAAGCGGATGAGACCCATGAGTGGTGTTACGAAAATGGGTTGGAAGATTATTTAAAAGCCGCCAACCAGGGTTGGACATTGTTGCCGATAGAGCCGTTTGTTGGCTCGATGGCTGCAGAAACAGAAGCCGTTGATTGGGCGGTACAATGGTTGCCCGAAGGTGGTGAGTTAACAACAGAAGGTTACGTTAACTTAATACCGACCATTCAAGGTGGTACTCATGTAAACGGGTTTCGTACTGGATTGTTGGAAGCGATGCGGGAGTATTGTGAATTCCGTAATTTATTGCCACGTGGTGTGAAGTTAACACCTGACGATATTTGGGATCGTTGTAGTTATGTTTTGTCCGTTAAAATGCAAGATCCTCAATTCTCAGGCCAAACTAAAGAACGTTTGTCATCACGTCAAACTGCAGCGTTTGTTTCTGGTGTTGTAAAAGACTCCTTTAGCCTTTGGCTAAATCAGCATACGGATGATGGTGATGCATTAGCAGAGTACGCAATTAATAACGCACAAAAGCGTATGCGTGCTAGTAAAAAAGTAGTTCGTAAAAAGATAACTTCAGGGCCTGCTTTGCCAGGAAAATTAGCTGATTGTACCAGCCAAGATCCAGAAGCATCTGAATTGTTTTTAGTGGAAGGGGACTCAGCCGGCGGGTCAGCGAAACAGGCTCGCGATCGAATCTTTCAAGCGGTTATGCCGTTGCGAGGAAAGATACTTAATACCTGGGAAGTTGATTCCACCGAGATTTTAGCCTCTCAAGAAGTTCACGATATATCTGTAGCTATTGGGGCTGATCCCGCTTCAGATAATACGGACAACTTGCGTTACCACAAAATTTGTATCCTTGCCGACGCGGATTCTGATGGATTACATATCGCCACGTTATTGTGTGCATTGTTTTTGCAGCACTTTAAACCGTTGGTGAAAGCTGGATATGTGTATGTGGCGATGCCGCCACTTTACCGAATTGATATAGCGAAGGATGTGTATTACGCACTGGATGAAGATGAAAAAGAAGGTGTGATAGATCGGATAAAAGCCGAGAAAAAACGCGGTAATATCAGTGTGCAACGATTTAAAGGTTTGGGTGAAATGAATCCGTTGCAATTACGTGAAACTACTATGGCAAAAGATACTCGTCGCTTAGTGCAACTGACCATTGAGGATGGGGATGATACTCATAAAATAATGGATATGCTTCTCGCGAAGAAAAGAGCGGGAGATAGGAAGCAATGGTTGGAGACTAAGGGGAATTTGGCGGAGGTTTGATTTTTCTATGCCGTTTCGTTCGACTTGTCGTTCTGTTTTGTGGGCGTGTCGCTGTGTTTCGCTCGCGTGTCTACGTGGATAAAACGGCATAATCAGGGGGTAGTTACCCGCCATTCAAAAATACGACCTATTTCGTGTTTTTGGGTAAAAAGTAGCCCCTCTGAAATAACCAAAATTACTCTGTTAAACGATCGATTTCGCCTCCCTTGCATTTCTTCTCAGTCAGATACAATTTGTTTAGCTTAGTAGAGGCAGAAACAGTGGATAAGCACGATCCTAGGTATGAGATATTGCGGGATAGGTTAAAAGACTTGAGAAAGGACAAAGGCATACGGCAGCAAGAATTAGCTGATCGTTTGGGGCGCCCTCAATCTTATGTGTCCAAGTTTGAGGGCGGTGATCGGAATATTGATCTGATCGAGTTGATTGATGTTGCTAAAGCGCTTGATTTAGAACCAGTTACTATGATTTCGGATCTGGTTAAGAGTCTTTCTGAATAAATATTTTGTTATTCAGGCGACCGGTTTAATCTTAATATTCATCCTTGATAGGGCTCCTTGTTCAATAAACTTCCGTGTCTTCTTGTCTGTTTTTATACTGTTGCTGACTGAATTGAATTTAATGCTCTTTGATTTTCCATTTTTCAGCTAGTTTTGGGTTAGTTCTGAAGTCAACGACATTTAATGCGGCTTCAATGGCTTCTTTTTCGGTACTTTCTTCTTGGTTTTGTTTTCTCTTCTCTTTTAGTTTTGCAATCAAAGCCTTGGGTAAGGATATAAACGCTGCGCCCAAAGCCATCTTGCCTAAGTCGTAAATACCGCTTTCAATATAGGTCTTAAAGCTTTCATCTCCGGCTAACTGAACGGCGTAGGCGACAAATTCGTTTAGTACGCTACCTTCTCTTGTCTCTTTCAGCGCCCAGACTATTCCACTTTGATCTTCCTGGTACAAAGGAAGATCAAGCTCTTTTGATATCAGCTCAAGCTCTATGAGAGCGGTAATGGTTGTATCTAATACACTAGATGAAACAATGCCAAGAGCCTTAAGTTCAGCATAACAACCCGTCGTGAGTAGCGAAGCCGGGTTATCCTCATAAGACAGGTCTGTTTTGAAGGTAATGCTTCCTAACTCTTGCGCATTTTCTAGCATAGAAATCTGGGCGGCTTGATATAACTTTGCCGTACCAAATACCAAAGGCGTAAGAATCAACGCCGTAGAGTCACTCATTAACTCAGCAGGTATATCTACTAAGTGCTCATCCACTTGAGCAAAAATAAACTGCTTAAGAAACTTATCGATGCGTATATTTAGCTTAAAAGGCGGTATAGACACACCGCCTTGCTTCTCGAAGTAGGCTTTGGCTTTAGTTTTATCTACAGTTTCTTTTAGCGCATCAAAGCGGCCAAAGTTGTTGATATTTTTATCATCAATCTTGTCGTTCATTAAGCCCACTAGCAGGCTTTTATCTAAGCCCAAGGCATTCGCTACGGCATTGAGTTGCGCGTTTTCGGCGGTATCTTTGTAGTCGTTGATGTAGTCTCTAAAGCTGTGACTTTCTATCAATTCGGCGTCACCGCGCTGTAAATCGTGTAAAAAAAGCTTGGCGTACTTTTGCTCGCTTTGGGTGAGCGATGCAAACGATTTGTGCAACTCGTTCAATGTGCTTTCAATACTGGCTTGGTCTTGGTGCTGATTCAGCTCTTTTAAATATTTATCAAAGCGGCTGTTCATGTAGTCTGCATCGATCTTACCAGTATCAATTTCAGTAAGGTACCCACTAATATCAAAAGGCACGTCGCCGCCTTCACCGCCAGCACCTTCGCCTTTTCCTGCCAACTCCTTGTAACGTAGGAGTTGGCCCAAGTATGTTTGCTCGTCTATCCCCAGCGTTAGTTCGTGCGTATCATCGCCTTCACCAAATGAATACGCCAGCTCATTCCAATGCAAACCTTGCACCTTGGCGGCCTCTAAATGCTGATTAAAGGTTTTAAATAGATCGGCGAATTTAGCGCAGGCAGCATCGTCTTCTGGTAACTTTTCAAAGTTTTGCACGCCGGCAGTGGTAAACAATTGAGTGATCTCTGCTGCCAGCTCATTCATGGTTTCAAGGTTGCTTTCTAACCTGTCGACAAATAAACCTATGGGTCTATCGCCTGAATAGAGTTTTACCGCGTCGTTGATATGCTGTTCCATAGTGTGTGGGTAGCGGTAGTAACGAATGGTGCCGTGAGGCTTATCGGGGCCAAATAAACGATTGGTACGCGAGAAGGCTTGAATAATATTTTGGTACTTAATCACCTTGTCTAAATACAAGGTATTGAGCCATTTAGAATCAAACCCTGTAAGCATTTGGTCAACAACAATTAGTAGATCAAGCTGCTTTGCAGGCTCGGTATGAATGCGCTCGTAGGGTTTTTTATGGGCAAGACGTTTAGCTAAATCTTTTTTAAAGGCCCCGTGGCGCGCAAAATCAAAATCTTGGCCATAGCGAGCGTTATAATCCGCCATAATTTCTTCTAAGCCATCCCCCTTAAAGGTGGGGCCACGGTCGCCGCTGCCGTCGTTATCAATATTGGGGTCAAACAGCGCCGATATTTTAAGCTCGGGCTTGGCGGCTTTTAAGCGGCGGTAATAGTCAATGGCTTCAGCAATGCTATTAGTGGCAAAAATGGCGTGAAACTTATTGCCTTGGCTAAGGACATCCCACTCGCCCAGAATATCTTCCACCACTTTAGCTTGATGGTCATCGGTCAAATATTGTTCTTTGGGCACATAGTCTTCTATGCCTTTGGTGTACTTACCTGTTGGGTCCTTATGACCTGCCATGGGCGCATCATTCATAAAGTAGTTAAACTTTTTCTTTTTAGCTGGGTCTGCCATGACATCGGCAACTGAGTCAGCCTTGGCTTGTTCAAGTGCTACGGCTTGGCGGATGTCTTTATCTTTGAAGGTGCTAACTTTATAAGGGTCAAAGCCCAGTACATTACCATCGCGTATGCCATCGGCAATGCTATAGCGGTGTAGTTCGTTACCAAATACATCGGCGGTTGTATTGTTATTGACTTGATTTTCATCATGAATCGGCGTGCCAGTAAAACCGAAAAACAGTGCTTTAGGGAATGTCTTTTTAACCTTTACTAACATGCCTTCTTTATTTTCTTTGCCTCCGCTCATAGTTGAGCGATGCGCTTCATCAATAATAAATACCAACCGCTTGGCGCGTATTTTTTCAATGTCGGCTGAGTTAGTTGACGCTCCCTCATCGTCTACGGCTTCAAAAATATTACTCATTTTCTGAATAGAGCTAACAATTAAGGTTTGGGCAGGGTCACTGCTTTTGAGTTTAGTGACCAATACATCGGTATTTTCGGTGGCCTGTACCTCTTCTCCATCGCCTGCAAAATTGTTGTATTCGGCGAGCGACTGGGTACCGAGCTCAATGCGATCCATTAAAAAAATCACTTTATCAGCATCTTTGGATTGGGCAATAAGTTGCGCTGATTTAAAGCTGGTCATGGTTTTACCTGAGCCTGTGGTATGCCACACATAACCACCAAGGCGATCCACATTATTTGCACTACTTCCTATTTGCTGCCAATTAGTTTTTGCCACCTTATCGGAGATGGCATTGGCGGCGTAATATTGGTAACTGCGCATCACCTTTAGCACGCCATCAGTATCGTCAGCCACGGTATAAAAACCAATCAGCTGATGCGCCATAGGGATAGACAACAGCGTTGAGGCAATGTCTTTCCAGTCGTTCACTGGCTCGTTATTAAAATCCGCCCAGTTGAATTGGTAGTCGGGGTTAAACTTGCCATCTAAGCCGGGGTTGGCGAAGTATTTGGTCTCTTCTGGCTCCATAGCCACAAACACTTGGATCAACGAAAACAGCCCGGCAAAAATGCCCTCAGCACTGTATTTTTCAATTTGGTTTACGGCTTGGCTTACGGGCACGCCACTGCGCTTAAGCTCCACATGAATCACCGGCATGCCATTAATGAGCAGCAACACGTCGCCCCGCCTGTCGTTACGCAAAGGGCTGCCACGCTCAAACTTGGGTTGCTGCACAATTTGATAGCGGCTTTGGCCTGCGGCTATCTCTTGGCGGTCGTAAATTTTTAAGCTGACTTCCTTTCCAACATGCAGTTTATCGGCTGGGTTGTCGCGTTTAATGGCAACGGTTTTACCGTTAATTAAACCGTTTAGCTTGAGCGGGGTTTTAAGTTCTTTTATTTGCTCAATAATCTGCTGCATTTCGCTAGCGGTTAGCGGCACATCGTTTAAGCGGTCTTGCTGTTTGTTATTTTCAAATAAAATATCCGCCCAGTTTTGCAGTAACCCGGCTTCGGTTTTATTTTTTAATATCTCAGCTTCCCAGCCCTTGTGGGTAAGTACCTCAATAAAGGCCTGCTCAAACTGTGCTTCTGTTTTAAAGGTGGTCATGGTTTTGCTCCCTGCTAAACAAACATTTTGCTCAAGCAGGCTTGCTTGATGTTATTGAGTTTGGTGATTTGTTGTTGGTGTAGATTGATAACGGCATCAAGCTTTTGGAAGTAGTTGCCGATTTCTAGCTGCTCTTCATTTGAAGGAATAGTGACACTCTGACTCTTAACAATATCAGAGTTAAGGTTAACTTGGCTTCCCGGCTGCCCATATTGTTGCCACCTTGACTCAAATGACTTTAACCATTGATACATAAATTCAAGTTCAAAAAGCGGTTTTTTGAATATTAAGAACCCATCATGAACCCCAGTTTCAACATAGTTAACTACAGGCTTACCAACACTCGCCGCTATGCTTAAAAGCAGATGCTTTTCATGTAATACACGAGTTTTTTCTTGGCCAAGCTTTGAAATTCTTTGCTCTAAATGGTGAATCCTTCCATTTTGTTCTGTAACATCTCTAATACGCAACCAGCCAACGCTTGATTGACTATCAAACCATTTAGGATCTTCTATAGGTCTAGGGCTTGCACCACGAACAATTTCAGCTAACTCACCTAACTCCTTCTCCTCCCACTCCTCACTAAACCCTTTAAAGCGGATTTCTGGGGTGGTTTCGCCTTGTTTGGGGAACATCTTTTCCAGCATGGCTTTTTTAATATTGCTGAGCTTGTCATGCTTTTGTTGGTGTTGATTGATTAGGTTGTCGAGCTTTTGGAAAGTGTTGCCGATTTGGGTTTGTTCTTTTCGGGATGGCATTCGAATTTGTGTCCCAAGGATAGTTCGATTATACAGGTGCTTAATTGTGCTCCCTTCTATCCCTTCCCATTCCACGATCGAATAAAATTGTTTTAAAAATGAATTTACAATAGCACCGTCATGCTTAAGCCATACAACATTTGAATCTTGAAAATATTCGTCTTCACCCGTGTATTCGACAACTCTACCTATGCTACCTATCACAGAAAACAGTAGATCTCCTTTTTGAGGAAACGGATATCGCTTTTTATAATCTTCAAAAAGCTCTTGAGAGATAAACAGTTTTGGTTCTCTGCCAAAAGTACCAATCTTATAAAAAGGTACGTCACCTATTAACGAAGTTTGATGAATGAATATACGCTTATTTGTCGCGACTGAGCCAAGTTCTCCCAGTGTTAGCGTGTTCCATTCATCTTTAAACCCCTTAAACCGAATCTCTGGCACTTCCTTTTCCACACTCATCTTATTCGCCCTTCAACAAACTGGTTAGTTCAGCCAAGCCTTGCTGATCAAACTCATTGCCAGTCAGTTCGTCCATCATTTCTGCCAACTCTTGCTCGGTGGTTTTAATCTCGCTGGCCACTTGCGAATAGGTGACCGAATATTTATCGGTAAGGGCTTGTACTTGGCTGGTGAGCAGGGTGATCACGGCGCTTGGCATGGCGGCGAGCTTCGTGCTTAATGGCGAAATCCATTTAAGGTGTAATAGGTTGCTCACTTGCTCGTCGGTTAATCCCTCAATCGTGGTTTTGGTAAGTATATGTAGGGCGATAGCGGCTTCTTTGACCGCTTTTTTCAGGGCTTTTTCTTCGTCAATTAAGAGGCTTGCGTTAATGATTTTGGCTTCATAACTTTCTACTCCAAACTTGGTTTTGGAATCTTTTTGCTCTTTCAAGAAGGTTTTCGCTGCCCTCCCCACTTCGGCATTGGCAAAGCCGTCTTTGCTGTCTTTTACGGTATCTAGCTCTTTTTCTTCTTCCGATAATGATTCCAAAATTTCTTCTAGGGAGCTGGCGATTTCCACTAGGTGGGTTTCTTTTGCAGCTAAGGCTTGTAAGTCATCACTTAAATAAGTTTGTTGTACTAAATCAAAGGGCAGTATGTGGCCTTTCCAGCCGTCTTGTACTTCGGTGTCTTTGCCGTTTTTCTTTTTAATCACCATGTTAGGGTCAACTTGTTTGGTGGTGGTAAAGCCTTCGGTTTGCATCATTTCTAAATCGGCGCTGATGGTTTGCCATTGGTTGTTAAGGTGCTGGTAGGCTTGGTATTTGTCGATTAAGGCAATAGGCGCTAAGCGGGTAAATAGCTCGGTACTTAATGCGGCCTCTTGCTGGTTGCGCTTAACGCTTTCCCAGTTTTGGACGAGGCTTGTATTTAAGTGTGCCTCAAAGCCTTCAAAGGCTTGATTGTAGGAGGTAATAAACTCAATCACTTGCGGGTGCTGGCTAATGGTGGCGTTTACGTCTTGTTTTGCAATGGCCAGCTCACTGTAAGCGGCCGATTTTGGCGTAAACAAGGCTGCGTGTAATTGCGATAAGGCTTGCCAGTAGCTTTGCAGGCTTTCGATTTCGCTGTGGGGTATACCGCCTAACATGGTGGCGTGTAAGTCCCAGCTTTCGGCGGCAGCTGAAGAATCTACATAGCGCGGTATGTTTAAGTTGTAGCCATTGTCGCGCAGGGTTTGTTTGCTCACCACTTGCGAGAATTTATCGATACTTTCGCGGTGGATGACGGCATCAACAATGCGTTTGATATCGGAGGCTTGCAGCTTGTTGTTTTTTCCTTCTTTTAAAAAGTGTTTGGAGGCATCTACGATCAATACATCATTGTTTTTTCGTTTTTGCTTGAGCACCAAAATCACCGTAGGAATGCCGGTGCCAAAAAAGATATTGGCGGGCAAACCGATAATGGCATCAATGTGGTCGTTCTCAATCAATTGCTTACGAATTTCGCCTTCTTCACCACCACGGAACAATACGCCGTGCGGTAGCACAATGTTCATAATGCCATCGGGTTTTAGGTGGTAAAGGTCATGCAGTAAAAAGGCAAAATCGGCCTTGGTTTTTGGCGCTAGGCCAAAACGCGAATAGCGCGGATCGCTTTCTTTGTGGGATGAATCCCAACTTTGTGAGTAAGGTGGGTTGGAGACGACCGCATCCACATACAGGGCTTGGTATGAGCCTTGTGGGTCACTTTCATCAAAATACGGCCAGTCGTCTTCTAAGGTATCGCCATTGCGGGTTTTAATGTTGCTCGCTTTTAAGCCGCGCATGATTAAGTTCATCCGCGTTAGGTTGTAGGTGTTGGCTTTTAACTCTTGGGCGTAATAGGTGATGTTGTCTTTGCTTTTGGCGTATTGCGCCACGGCTTGACCAATGTTGATTAATAATGAGCCCGAGCCACTGGTAGGATCGTAAATTTCTAGGGTGTCTTTGTGCTGACATTCGTGGGCGATAATGTGCGACATCAGCACCGAGACTTCGTGCGGGGTGTAAAATTCACCGGCCTTTTTACCGGCATTGGCGGCAAATTTTTCAATTAAGTATTCGTAAATGTAACCCAGTACGTCGTAGCCTTGGTTGCCATTCATGGGGATGCTTTTAATCAGGTGCAGTAAGTCACTAATGGCTTTGGTTCGTTTGCTTGCGCTTTCACCAAGTTTACTGAGGCCTGTTTCTAAAGTGGTGAAAATGCCTTCAAATAGCTTTTTGTGGTTTGGGTGGATGAGTCGGCTAAACGCCGAGAGCGCATCGCGCACGTTGGATTCGTCAAACTCGAATGATGGATCAACCCATGTGGAAAACAGGTTGTCGTAACTAATGAAGTAACCGAGGTTGCTTTGCACAAATTCGACCGTTTCAGCATCGCCTTCATTCAGGGCCTTAATGTCTTCGGACGTCATGCCTTCTTTGGTAACAAACTGAATAAGCTGATCGCTTAGGTATTTATAAAAGATAAAGCCGAGTATGTAGTCTTTGTACTCGTTGGCTTCGATCTTCGAACGCATTTGGTTCGCTGATTCCCAAATTTTGGCTGCTAGTTGTTGCTTGTTCATGTTCGGTGTTCCTTATCCACGCCGGCTTTCGGTGTGATGCAAGTAGTTAAAATCTGTTTAAGACGATTGTTTATAGTGTTTGTTTTATAATGGGCAGTTCATACCTCAGTCATCTGGTTTATAACCAGGTGCTAGGCTCAAATTATCGACGCCGTAAAGTGTGGGCGTGTTTTTTAGCCAAAGGTGATATTCCGGCCCCTCAAGGTTGTGCTCTTTTGAGCAGTCTACATTCCACTTTCTTAATACATACCCGGCGCCCGCTGCCCGTACTTGAACCCTTAGCATGCCGTCTTTAATTGCATATTCAGCTTCTATTGTATCTGGGTGTTTGAGGCTAGGGTGTGGCACTAAGTGCATTTCTACAATACGGTTCCACTGATTGTCCGCTTCCCGTGTTTGTTCTTTGGGTATGTCTTCGTCGAATATCTTTGGCTTAGATATTCGGTTTAAGACGAAGTCTCTAAAACTTTCTGACTTTCTATCAAACGCGCGGATGTGCCAACGTAAGCCATTATCAACTAGAGCGAAGGGGGCGATATTCCTTTTAGTAAGGCCGCTTGTTAACGAACGATATTCAATCTTTATGGCTTTCTCTTGGAAGATGGCTTTGGTGATTTCGGCTAATACGTCTAAGTTAGGTGTGTTGAGGGTGGCTGGTATATCAGTCTCAATTAAAGATGAAGGTTGGCTGACTGAGTCATCGCCCAGTCCTTGGCTTAGTGCACTTAGAGCTTGTGTTCCACTGCATTCAAATAAGGGTTTGAACTTGTGTGCCTGAAAGTAGGTTTTGGCTTTGGTGTCGTATTCCAGATTTTTTGGAGCGAGTTCTTTGTATAGCGCTATATCTCGGGTCGCGGCAGCTTGTTTTATGCCGAAGCGTGTGACGAGGTCGTTGCGATTCACAAGGCCAAGAAACCGCAGCTTAAAGTCGATGTGGAAGAGCCTTTCCCTCTGTGATTGGCTGACTTCTGTTAACGAAGCATGTGACATAAAAGCTTATCCCTGGGCACTGTTTTAAATGGTGTTTGTAGCGTGGTTCTAACTATGCCTATCTAATGTAGGGATAATAAGTCAGTCATTCGTGAGCGTCAATAATATCTAGAGTGATAATCAAAATGATTAGTATGTGGCGGTTTGATGGATAGTTTAATAATTGATCGTAAAGAACTATATGACCTGGTTTGGAGCAAGCCGATTACCAAAATAGCGAAGGATTACAACATCTCTGATTCTATGGTGATCAAAATCTGTAAAAAGCTAGGTGTGCCACGCCCTGGACCAGGCCACTGGGCGAAAGTAGCTGTTGGTAAGAAGGTTCGTCAGTTGCCTTTGGGGAGGTTGCCAAAGGGCTGTCAGGAGCAGTATTGCATTAGTGTTTATCAGCAAAAACGCAAGCTGTTAACTTCTGATCAGGACCACCCACTTATCCATCGTGAGATTCTCGATGACTATAAGATCGTGGTATCGAATTCTCTGGAAGCGGCTCACCCGTTAGTCGTTCGCAATAGCAAATCTTTTAGTAATGCGACTGTTTCTGAAAAGCTAATTCTTCAGCCTAGGGCTAAAACCCACTTTGATTTACGTGTCACAGAGTCTACTAAAGACCGAGCTTTAGCGATCATGAATACCCTCTTGTTTGCTTTTGAAAAGAGAGGTTGGGTGTTTGGTATCTCTTCTGATCCTGAAAGCGCTATGAATGTTACCGTTCTAGAGGAGCCTATTCAGTTTTGTGTTGAAGAAAAAATTCGTCATGTCGAACATGTGCCTACGGAGAAAGAAAAGCGTGCTAGGGCTGCTGGCAAGTGGGTGTGGCCACCGAGGTATGACCCGGTAGCGACAGGGCACTTGAGCCTCCAGATACTTGCTGGTTATGGGTTGGTTGCTCGACACACTTGGTCGGATGGGAAAGTGCAGCGTGTTGAAGGTTGCTTAAACAAATTTTGTGTTGCTCTCGTAGAGCTAGCTGAGGCGATTAAAGTCAATCGTGTTAGGCGAGAAGAGGATGAGAAGCAGCGTGAGCTAGCAAGAGTAAGGCGGCAAGAGCTTAAAGACGCTCGGGAAGCTGAGATAGTGAAGCGCGAGGCTTTGGAGGTGGACTTTGCTCGATGGGAGAAGGCGAACAGGCTGCGTCAGTTTATAAATGAATTCGAGGTGTCGGTACGGACTGGTAGCGTTCCTGCTGAGGATCAGGCATCCAAACAGCAATGGATTGCCTGGGCCAGAAACTATGCAAACTTAGTTGACCCGCTGAGCGAGGGGGTAGAAACAGCCGTTGAGAGCGCTGAGAAGCGGTATTTTGCATCGTGGTGGGCAAAATAATACTTGCAAATATCCTATATTGGGATATTAATTAAATGGTGGTGATCAGAAAATATACAGTGAGAGTTAATAAAGAACTCTTACTGCAGTAAAACGCTACCATTCAAGACTTTTGCAGACCTTGCTCCCTGATAACTTGGTACTTCCACTAACCAATAGCAGGAACACCTATGAAAATTGTTGAAAGGAGCCGGAAAATCAAACCTTCGCCGGTTCATATCATAACCAAGATACCGTCTGAGAAGAACGGGGCGTGTGTTGTCACAATGTCTAGGAACGAGCGAAATATGGCTAGGAAACTGGAATCCATGAACAGCGTCGCGCGGTATGACTGTCAGCCATTTACCTGCTTGTTCGATATGGACGATGAGGAGCGGCGTTATACCCCGGATTTTACCGTTTATTTTCGGGACGATACAGCACCGCTAGTGTTGGAGGTAAAGCCTGCTCAATTTTTGGAAGACCGCTATTTGCAACGTAAGTTGGTGTTGGTTGCGCATGAACTACCGAAGCTGGGTTATCGATTCATGATCATGACCGAAAAGCATATTCCTACTCGTACAGAATATTTCAATCTCCGGTTTCTATATAGCCATCGTGAACGCTTACCGAGTGAAGGCATTATTGGGGAAGTACTGGACCTAGTTAAGACCGGGTTTAATCGGACATTTCCTTTGGACGAGTATATTCGCCGTCATGATAACCCACAAAGTAGCGCGTATGCGTTAATCGCCAATGGCTATTTGTTTGCAGACATGACACTTCCGATTGATTACCAATCTCAAGTGAGTATAGCGGGGGTAGCGTGATGTTCATATTTGTAGAACCAGGACAAAAGTATTTCAAAGATGGATTTCTATGGGTTGTTAAATCAATTGAAGGCAATCTCGTTAAATCGCGTTGTGTTGAACATGATGTAAATGATGTGGAAACACTCAAAGAATTTAACCGGCAAGTAGTTCGCGGTGCAATATCAGTTGCTGGCGTTGAATGCGGTGACAGTAGACCAATTGCTCAGGAGGTTTGGAAATGAGCAATTTATGCGTTGCAACTGTTGGTGCAGAGTACCAAATTGAAAATAAACCTTGGACAGTTGCTCATGTTGGAAATGACAAGGTCAAGTTACGCTGCGTCGGTCGTGGTTATGAGGAGGAAGAATTTTCTTATTTTGACTTTAACGCAGCGGTATATGAGGGGGACATAAAAATCCCGAAGCTGGCAAAAAATGGAGTGCCTTTGCCGGACTTGAATTTTGTCGATTTACCTTCCGCGACAAAAAGTACTATTTATCGTTGCAATGCTTATGTACGTAAATACGCAGTAGACAAGCACAAGCGTTCTATCACGACTAGCCAGGTGGTTGATACTGTTGCTAAAAAGCTAGAGGATCCGGATCCTCCATCTACCAGGACAGTCGAGCGCTGGTATAGTAAATGGCTGCAGCTTGAGGAGCATTGGATGGCCTTTATTCCAGCCTCTTTTCTCAAAAATGCGAAAGTTAGAATGGACCATTGTCGAAACGATCTCCTAATTCAAATTATTGAAGATAAGTACTTAGTTTTTGGATCAAACTTTAGCTATAGGGATATACAGGATGCATTTGAAACTAAACTTAATTTGCCGGAGTACAGACATCTAGGTAGAACAGCACCCTCTACTGCAACAATTGGGAGGCGATTAGATAAAGTTTATGGAAAGATAGAGATTGTGATGCGCAGGGAAGGTGAAGCTGCAGCTAATAGGATGCTTGAGTCGCTAGGAGAACCCGAGAGACCTACAAGGGTTATGCAAATTCTAGAGATTGATGAAACGATAGCAGACTGCTTTCTTGTTGATGAGTACGGGATTCCAATTGGTCGACCGACGTTAGTTTTAATAGTTGATGTGTTCTCGAAAATGATTGTTGGTGTATGTATTACCTTCAGGGCACCATCAACGGCTGTGATTATGAAAACTATTAAGATGGCTATTATGCCTAAAGATTCAGTTTTGGAAGGTGTTGAGGGTATTGAAGGAGATTGGCCCTGTTTTGGCATTCCAGAATCAATTCGAACAGACAATATTAGGCACTACTGGAGTGAGGCGCTGGGGGACGCATTTTTTGATCTTTCTATTGAGCAAGAACACTCCAAGGTTAGGAAGCCAAAAGGAAAAGCCACTGTAGAGCGAAAGTTTCTCACTACTAATATTACCCACCTTAATCGCCTACCAGGATATGTAGAAGAAATTAGAAATAGAATTTTGGATACCGGACTGGATCCAGAAAAAAATGCCATTCTAACGCTCAAAGAATTTAAAGAACATATGTTTCGATGGATCGTAAACGACAATAACTATAAGAAAACTTCAGGTTTGAACAATCGTCGGCCGATTGATGTGTGGAATGAGAGTGCAGAGTTTTATGTGCCTAGATTAGATCGGCCTTTGGAATCATTGGATGTGACTTTGTTAGCGGGGGTTGGTGAACGAACCATTCAGTCTGGAAAAGGTGTTGGTTATAAAAGTACCCACTATTCAAGTCCTGAGCTTATGCGACTTAGGGCGCAGCTAATGGATAAGAAGCTATTTCGGAAAGGTTTTTTGAATCCATCAGTCAAGTTCCGTTTTGATAGTGATAATCTTGGCTATATCTGCGTTCAGGACCCGATCACGCTGGAGTATTTCAAAGTGTGGACAAACGATGAATCATATCACGGGTTGAGTGAACCTCTGTACAAATGCGCCAAAGAACTTCAAGCTTTGATTCGTAAGCAAGATGGAAAATACGTTGATGTGGCAGAGGCAGTGTGTCTTACGAAAAGCAGGCTCGTTGAAATGGTTGGTGGAAAACACAAGGTGGCGCATAGAAAGAAGATGGCAGCGTTGAAAGAAAGAATGGAACAGAAAGAAATAGATAGTCCCTTTGTTGAAGAGGGCATTGCGTTTGCCGAACGTATAAACAAAAAGGTTGATAATGCAGAATATTCCACAAATTCCTCGGAAGTCGACCTCGATTTCGGTCCGAGTAGCTACCTGGAAGATTAATATGCCAAACGTAAAGAATGCTTTTGTTGCTTCACCTGGAATAATGCAGATTATAGAGTCTATTGAATTAAAGCGAGGGACTGGACATCGCCGGTGTCCAGGACATTTGACGGTTGTCGGCGAATCTGGATCGGGTAAAACAACATTATTAGAACACCTACAGAATCTTTATCCAAAAACCACTACGGATAACAATGACAAGGATATTATACCTCTCGTTCAACTATCTTTTCCTGCGGGTTTAAATACTTTTGATATGATCAAGCAGCTTCTAGAAGCATTGGGGGATCCGGATTATGAGGAAAGGACACAGAAGACAGCAGAAAAAAGACTATGGAAATATCTTAAAGAGTGTCAAGTGGATTTTATTTGCTTCGACGAATTTCATGATATTAGAGATGGTAATGCATTTAGGGTAGATAAATATGCAAGAAGGTTTATAAAAAAGTTGAGTAATAAATCGAAGGTTATTGTAATTGCATTTGGCATAGAGGAAGTTAAAGATCTAATTAAACAAGAAAAGGAACTGAACACAAGATTCCAAGAAGTTTTCTATATGCCAGTGTACTCAATATACGATGGGCAAAGAAAAGTATTTGAGAAGTATTTGCTAAATCTAAGTGAGTATATCGATATCGATAATCCAGAACATCTGTATTCAGGTGATTTTCCGGAGCGCCTGTTCATTGCTACAAGGGCGTTGCCTCGTATGATGGCACTGTTGATTGATCGTGCACTAGATCTTGCAGGTAGAGACGGTCGTAAGAGAGTTACGAAAGGTGATTATTACAAAGCTGCGTTGGCATTTCAATCAACTGAACGACAGGCAAAAGTTTTCACGCTAAAGAAGGAGAAATTGGAAGAATTGGTATCGGCTGGTGTCTATAAAAACCCTAACGATTCTCGATCTTTAGAGGTTTTAGAAGAATATTTTGGAAAAAAAGACGCTTTACCTGCACTGTTGTCAGAATAAAAATAATTGATGTGGTTGCCAGGATAGCGTTGTCGAGTTTGGTTTATCGTTTGAGTTTATTAGCGGAGGAATGGGTAGTCTGTTGAGTAGTTCTTCCGTTGATCTCAGGAGTTTGTTTTTTTGATTGCATTCATTAAAAATTGAATCTAATTGAAAGACTAATTTCGATAAAACGTCTGTTGAAAAATCTATGCATGATTGAGATTGTTCAAGTGGACGGGGTGTCATATAGAAGTTGTGGTAACCACATATAAGATACGAGTTAAGATACCATTGTTCCCTGATTATATTGGGCTGAATTGTGAGGCAGATGGGGCAAATACGAGGTGATCTACGTATTTGCGATTGCATAAGGTTGAGACCGTGCCATTTGAAGTCGAACCCTTTAAAGCTCGATTCGGTGAGAAGTTTGGATGATACCGTTTTATGTTCAATTTGTAGCAGGGTTGAATAGTTCAATTCTGCTTGTGTGAAATCCAATAAGGTGTGATACGTGGGTTTCATTTGGTGGGGATGTGTTAGCCCTATTCGATGTGCCATTCGTTCTGGTGAAACGAGGTTCGCTTTTGCACAGCGCATTAAATGCCCGAATAGAGATTCATCTGGTTGTATCCGTGGTCTTATTAAGTATGGTTTCATTATTCATCTCCTAAAGTTTAAAAGCTAAGGATATGAATATTGAGTGCGGTAAAAGCTCCAAAAGGTGACGAAATATGGCAGTAAAGCTGTTAATTCGACCTAGGCCGTTCCAAGACGAATCTATATATAGCTGGCTAGCTAGAATTTCAGGTTCCAATATGTCTAGGAATAAGAGGCGGGTACTAGAGCTGGCTGATGCTTTGGGATCAAACAAAAGAATTAAAGCCATTCCTCTCTTCAATGATCAGCGATTACGAGATCTTGCTGAGCTGACTGGAGTCGAGGAAGAATGGATTTTACGTTTGTTATGGGGCAATGTTCTAGGGGGTGATGTAGGGCGAAATTTCCATCGACAGTTTCTATACTCCCATCGAGCTAAAATATGTCCTATTTGTCTGAATAATAATGGATATTGGAAAAAATCCTGGCAGATATTGCCAATAACTTGCTGTGTCGAGCATAAAATAAGGCTGACGACATCCTGTAAATGTGGAAGACCGATACCCATTTATCCTGATTCAATAGTGCGATGCGAGTGTTCTAGGAATTACTCCAAGCAAGCAGTGAAGTCAGCCTTAGATTCGGAATTAAATCTGGCGGAATATTTGTTGTCACCCTATTTTGACGAGAAGAACTCAGAACTGGCAAATCGTTTATACGAGACCCAATTTGCGCTTTGGTATTGGTATCAGGGAGTGAGGAATCATGACGACAAATTGATCAAGTCATGGGGTTTCAGGAGAATTTTAAGTGGTGTCAAATACGTAGGTAATTTGGTTGATGTTGATGGGGTTAATATATTACCTCTATTGTCGAGACTCTTAGAGTATGAGACGCGGGAGAGGGTTGGGTTTCGAGAGCTACTCGGTAACTGTCATGACTACATGATGCGTATGGTCGAGGATGGCTACCAGGGGAATCTAGTTAAAGATTTGATAAACTTCGAGGAAAACATTTGGGAGGGTGGTGATGTACTTTCTCGGTCTCGTTATGGTAAAAATTCCGGGATAGCTACTTATAGAGAAGCCGCTCGCCAGGAGGGGGCTTCAATTTCAAAGGCCGCTCGCTGTATGTCCTATGCCAGTATTGAGGGTGCTAAGTCGAATTCTCGAAGGCAGCGTCAGTACCTAAATAAGAAGGACGTATCTGTTTTAGGTGGAGAAATTAAACGTTGGATATCAATAGAGGAAGCGTCAGGATACCTTGGTGTCTCTCGCTGTCATGTTCTTCAGTTTATGGATGCCAAATTGATAGTTTGTCGTAAGGAGCCTGGAGAACGTGACTGGTTAATCCTTTCTTCATCATGTGATGATCTGTTTGATAGATTGATGTTGGGGAGCTGTAAGTGTTCCTACGACATTGATATGGTTCCGTTAAAAACTCTCCATGCTTACCCTGGCTTTCGGTTGTCAAAAATTATAGAGGCTTGTATAAGCGGAGAGGTTTCTTATGAACTTTCTACTGAGTCTTGTTCTGTAAGAAATCTGAAGTTTTCGAAATCAGAGCTAGAAAAAATTAGGCAACGATACGAGGGAGAGTTCTATACGGCAAAGCAGGCTTCTCAAATCCTCAAGGTGAACTTGAACGCAATTTATTATTTGGCCAAAAAGAAATACCTCCGCAAGTCAAATCGGTGCTATAGAAATAGGATTGTCATTGGGTTTTCAATGTTGGACATTAACGAATTTAGGTCTGGCTATTGTTTTTACTCAGAAGCCAAATGCTTTTTTATGAAGAATCATTGCCAAGAAAATATAGCCATAGCAAAACAGGTTAATGGGCGGTGTGGAATTTCAGGGAAGATTCGACTTTATCGCTGGGAACAACTTCATCAGTTGATGAAATTACCCCGCGGGTTTCAGAATAAGAAAGAGTCTCGCCTTCTTCCATTGGAAAATGCTGCTCTTTATATAAATCGGAGCGCGACTCAACTCAAAGAACTATCACGCAAAGGGTGGATAACGCCTTATCGACCACCATCACATCATAGGCAATACGGACGAACTTTGTTTTTTACAGAGAAGGATCTGAAGCGTCTTCAGTTACTAGTTGATCATTACCCCTTACTAATGCCGCTGAAGGCTGCGGCTAAACATTTGGGTTACGATCGATCACATGTTAGAAAGCAATATATTGAATCCGAGTATCTAAAAACCTTCTATATTCATGAGCTTGGAAGGGAAATATTATGTTCTAAACAAGAGGTATATGGTCTTAATCGTGTATTGACCGGAACAGTGTCAGGGCCTGAATTGGCTAAGTACTTGGGAGTTTCGAGAAATACTATTTATAAATGGATGAGACAAGGGAAGCTTAAACCGGCTGTTACACCAGATCAGGCAGGTTTTGGTTGTTACCGGTACCCTGTTTCTGCAAAATATAATTTATTGACGAAGCCCTAGATTATATTTTGCAATTTACCGGACTGAGTATTTTTCCCTAAAATGTCGGAGGCTTTCGTATGGGTCTAACAACTTTCGCTCAAGAGAAACAACATATTATGGATACAACATATCTCACAATCTCTTCCTCTCCTCCTGTTGATGAAATAGGGCTTTTTCTAGCTATCCAAATAATCGTTGTTTTCGGCGCGATGGGCGGTGCTATTGATTTTCTGCGTCGCTTTAGAGTTCGTCCGGCCTACTTAATTGATCTGAAAGTCATAGGTAGCATAGACAAGGATTTCTCCGCGATAAAGCGTTCTGGTTTCAATTCGGTCATTTGCTACGAGGAATACAGAATTACAGTAATGCAGTTTATTTCACTTTTAATAATTCACTCTCTTACTGGCTCCTTTGGTGCCTTTGCTGTTCAGTTAGTTCTAATGTCACTCGGTATATTACCAGGTCAACTTACTGAGGATTTATTACTTTTTTCAGGTGTTTGCGTAATATCAGGAGTTGCTGTTAGCTCTTTCCTGCGTCCAATTAGAAGAGAGATTTAGTCATATTTCTTGCCGAGTTGTGCTGCTTTAGGCCCATAGACGGATCCGCAGATACCGTAACGCCTTCTGTATTCTATAAAGAGCATCGTTCTATCCTGTCAATTTAATGCGCCAAATTATCTTGCCAAATAACATAGATAATTTGGCGCATTAATCAACCCTGGTAAGGAGAATCAAGAGTAGAGGTCATGTAACCAATTGATTTTAAGTGAAAATAGGAATTGACAAAGCAACATCAAAATATTGGCTGGTTGAACAGGACAAGCCTTTAAACAACTTGGCAAACATTGAGGGTGGGGAGACTTTAAGTGCAGGTAGTGCCAAAATAAGCATTAACGCCGCAATCCAGTCTCATCACCGCTAAACTCTTTCCCCGCAAATATTTTTTGTCTAGTGAATATTTCCAGAGTATTTGTATGATTCGCTGTTTTCTTGAGGCCTTAAAAGAGGTCAAACCCTTTCTCAGATCGGGCTGCGTGGAGGTCCGCACCAGAAAAGCAGCTATTTCGACGGGCAATATCTATAGGGCGAGCCTGCCCGCTACGAATGAGTGCGTTGTCTGCGTCTCGTAGAGCATTTTTGATTTTTCGGCGTTGATCTAAAGGTTGTTTCTTGTCCATGGCATCAATTATTCCAGATAACCCCGGTTCAATCAATTTTGTTGGGTAACAAGGCCTCATTACTACAAGAAAGGGTCTTCTTTTTGAGCAGAAAGCTGTCCTAAGTGTTTGATAAGTAACGGGAGGGATGTTTATATGACCTGTCGAGGCCTGATCGTTGTAGCTTGTCTTCAGTCAGATAACCCTCCTAACAAATGCGGACTGCGGAAAACCCCATGAATAGAGGGACTTATGAGTATTAAGCCAGACTGGAATGAAGTTGCGATAAGGATTGGCGATGGTCTTAGTCATGATGACCTGCATTCTGAATGGTCGAAAGAATGTGAGCAATGGTTAGAGTCAACTGCTAGTAACTTTGGCAGTGGTTACAGAACTAAAGAATCTCCAAATTTTTCTATTATGTCGAATGAAAGTGACAGGTACATTCAAGTATTTGTTGGGTTCTTGGAAAGAATTTTAAAACGAATCTTAAGTACGCTCGATGGGATTGCTTCGGACGAAGGGTTCGGAAAGCATGTCGCAATGATCTTTCAGGATATTGATCATTATTATGAATATGTTGGTTTGTATTTTCCTGACGAAGGAGAATTTGGTTTAAGTTCGGGTATGTATATTAACGAAGGCTATGGGCATTTTGTTTTTCCATCTCAAGATATTGATATCGCTGAACCAATAGCAGTTCATGAATTAACTCATGCTTGTCTAGCGCATTTGCCAATTCCATTATGGTTAAATGAAGGAATGGCTGTTCTGATGGAAGATGTTTTAGCAGGAAACCGCTTGTTCCTTGATAAGGAGATGGTCGCTCGACATCAAGGTTACTGGAATGCAGAAACCATTCAGGAATTTTGGTCTGGGGAAAGCTTTCATGCAATTGATGAAGGGCAGGAGCTTAGTTATAACCTTGCTCATGTTCTAGCTCGCAATATATCCCAAAATTTTACCGCTTTTGCACAATTTGCAAATAATGCAAGTTATGGCGATGCAGGAGAAGAAGCAGCTCAAAAATACTTGGGGCTATCACTCGTGCAAATAGTTGGCTCATTTCTTGGTGAAGGGAACTGGAAACCGGATGGTAGGCTGAATGTTGTGCATTCTATCGATAACAAAGGTTTCTTTGAGTAAGGCGTGATCAATATTCGTTGGTTTTGATGGTTATAGTGAGAATAAGTGTCCAATGAGAATAAAGTCCTAGATTGAAATTAAGGGGTGTTTTAAAATTTGTTCGAACTAAATCTTAACAAGGATGAACTGATGTCAAAATTTCCAGTATTTATTGCGTGTATAGCCATATTTTTAGGGGGATGTGCCACAAATAGTAATCTTAGCACCCTGTCGATAGATGCTTTGGATGGAGTGAAAATCAATTTTCCGGTAGAGCGAATCGATGCTATCAATGGCTCAGATATTGAGTTTTACTCAGAAAATAAAACTATTGGTTTATTCAAAAGAGTCTCTGTACCAAAAGAGCGGCAACCAGCAGTTAACGCTGTAAAAAGTGGTTACGAACTCGCCAAAAAGGGGGATCAACCACCTTATGAGTTGTCATTAAAAAAAGGGCTTTATGGGTTTGCGGTAGACTATAAAGGTATGACGACAATTCATTTGGCAAGTGAAAGTGAGCCAGAATTCATGGCGACGATGAGTGTTCCGACTGCAGATGTAGCAACACTCATCTCTGGCTTGCAATAAGATAGAACGCTACATTAGCGTTTCTAAAATCATGGGTTTAAATTGTGCCGCTCTAAAGTTGCGGCATCCCCATGTTACTTCCGCTTTCTTGTCCAAAAATGGTTTTCCTGCATTTCTTACTAGCCTCAATGCCCATTTTTGTAAACTCTTGGCTGGCATCAACAGGTCTTTAGGGCTCGGGACCGCGTCACTCCATTGGCTACAGTCGATGGTTTCCGCCAAAAGAACCGCAACTTGGTGAATGGTTTCATCAGAAACACTTGTTGAGGTTACCCTTCTTGACATGCTGCTTCCATAAAACGCATGTAGAATTGCTTTAACGGTTGCAACATCTTCGTGAGAAATGCCGTTGTATTCGCTAACTTCCATGAAGCTTTTCCTTCTGATTTTTTAAATGAGTACTATAATTTGGTTTGACCAGGTACCAATAGAGACATGTTAGAGGAAAGGTTTTTGCCAGTAATTATTTATGAATACTAATTCTTCGGATAATTCAAAGCGTAAGTTAGAGCAAGCAAGTGCTGCATTGCGTTGGTTTCAGACTATGCGTAATGAGTCGGAATGGGGCTTGTCTACTTCTGAGCAATTACGCTTGCTAGGTGGCATGGAAGAACGTGAATTTATTCGGGTTAGTGAGCTAGCTTCTGAGCGGCAGAATGTAAAATTGAGCGAAGATACCTTTGAAAGGCTGAGCCTGATTGTTTCCATATACAAAATTCTAAAGGAAATAGCGCCCACTAATGATTTGCAGGCGGGTGTAAAGTGGTTTTCAACGCCCAACAAAAATGATTTTTTTAGGGGGAAAAGTCCAAAATCTTATTTAGTAGGAGCAGATTCTGTAGATGCTATGAAGGGTGTTCATAGACATTTGAGTAGTTTAAGGAACGGTTAGAAAATGATTACTACTTTTCGGCGGCCGGCTTAAGTTCCTATTATCTATTCTAAAAGGCCTCCGCGAGCTTGATAATGTTGTTTACGGGGTCGTCCCCATGACTCTATATCCTATTTTAGGATGCTTGCAGCAAACCACCAATTACTAATAAAAATAGTAATTGGTGGTACTACCCAGTAAAGCGTCCTATTTGATTGAGTCGCATCGAGCTGAGTATGCTAATTGATAACCCATGGCCTTATAGCCCTTTTCTCGTTTGCGAAACATCCTCTCAAGCATGGGGAGAGATGAATCAACATAGTCGAAAATGGTGACTTGATCCTTGCCCTCCGATTCACGATGTATTCTGCCAGCATATTGCGCCAAGGAGCCTTTCCAGGCAATGGGCAGTGCGAGAAATAGCGTGTCCAATCTTGGTAAATCGAAACCTTCGCCAACATATTTTCCTGTTGCGACTATGATCTGAGTGTCGGAAAGTTGCTCGTTAGCGGCAGTACGCTCTTTTGCACGCATCCCCCCTCTTAATATGACAGTTTGAAATCCGCTTTTGATCAGTTCTTTGTTGATAAGTTCTGCGTGTTCACGCCTTTCGGTAAGAACTAGCGGATTTTTGCCTTTAGCTACAGCGGTGGCTATATCATCGAGAATTCTCTGAGTTCGTAATTTGTCGTTAGCTAACCAGCTATAGACGTCAGAGATACGGGGTCTGGTTTCTGGATTTGCGAGGCTGTTAGGTGCTTCGTGACTAAGTTGATTTACTACAACATGCTGCTCAAAACTTTCAGCATGATTAGCTTTTACCTTATGACGAATTGGGCCGGCAAGCATGAATATGATTTTCTGATGGCCGTCCTGCCGATCTGGTGTCGCTGTTAAGCCCAATACAAAGGCAGATCGGACTTCGTTAAGTACCCTTTCAAAGCTTGGTGCAGAAATATGGTGGCATTCATCAATAATGATTTGACCATAATCTTGAATTAATGGATTGACACCTCCTGTGCCTGAATAGGTATCTTTTTTACTGATGAGGCTCTGGTAGGTAGCAATATCAATTTGTCCGGTTGGCTTTTTCTTCCCTCCGCCAATAATACCAATCTCGGCGCCACTCAAAAAAAACTGTAAGCGCTCTTGCCACTGCTCTATGAGTTGGCGGCTATGGGTTAGAATCAATGTGTTGGTCTTTCGTTTGGAAATAAGCCCTATTGCTGCAACTGTTTTCCCAAACGCAGTAGGAGCATGTAATACACCAGTATTATGCTTCGACATGGCTCTTACTGCTTTCGCTTGATCCTTTCTTAGTTTTCCTAGAAACTTCAGTGAACTCAGCTTTTGGCCGAGTTGTCGTTTATCGTCTATATCTACTGCAATGTCTTGCTCTTCGAATAGTGTTGCTGCCTCATCAAGACAGCCCCTTGGTAGTGATAGGTAGCCTTGCTCGATGCGCGCACAAGTAATATATCTGGGAATTCCGTGGGTAGAAAAACGTAAGGCCTGGGTTTTAAAGAATATAGGATTGGAGAAGCTTGCCAATCGCTTGAGTCTTGCAATTAATTGCGGGGGAAGTGCATCGATCTTGATGTAAATGTGGTTGGCTAGTGTAATGACTATTTGCATTGGGCAATTGCTGATTTGAGTGGGATTTATCTTTAATCCCTGCTCCCAGGGTGGAAGGGAATCAACTGCTTGTTGGCTTTTAGGTGTTAGTTGGCCTATAAAGTCACCCAACTGCTTGGTAGATATTTTCTTAACCTGAGATAGAAAACGCCACTGATCAGGATAAGGGGTCAAGTTACAATCAACGAATTGACTGTTACCCAATTTTCTAGCTTTATACTGTAGTGGTAGTGCGATTAGATTACCAAAACCTCCCTCAGGCATGAGATCTTGATTTGGGAATAAGCGATCGTACGCTTCGAACGATAAGTTTGGGTGAATGTCCATGGCTTTATCGAGAAGTCCAAATCCCAATAATCTGGCATCGCGGGCAAGAACCGGCTCAGAAAAGAATACCCAGAGATGAGCGCCATTTCCTGAGCGTGAAATTTCAACTGCATGAGGGATCTCAAATTGTAAGCAAGCCTGGGCCATTGCTTTGACAGCATCTTGCCAGCCGTTCTTATCAAAATCCGCAGCTAGCAAATGGCAGGTGTTGTCACCTAGAAGCGGGTATAAGCCGACAACTTGTTTTCCTGCTAGGTGGTCGTAAATTACCCGCTCATTAAGGGATTTATACTTTCTATTTGGGCATTCATTGCACTTGATTCTAGGCTTATTGCAAACGCCCGGTACCCACTCATTATGACAGCTAACAGAATACCCACTCCTCCCTTTTAAATTTTCCCATCGATTAGCAAATACATCTGGTCGTCCCTTAAATAAACTTTTGAATAGTTCAACTTTCTGATTAACAGAAATATCAAGAAGTGCTATTTCTTCTTGGACGTTTTGCGTCGATACTTGGTGAATTAACTCCTCTCTAATCTTTAGCAGCTTATTACGCTCGCTCTCTAACTCCATCAACTTTTGATCTATGATTTGGATCTCATTATTGATGTCGACGTTGACGGTATTTGTTGGCTGCACGGATTATCCTACTGTACCCTGGTGTTCAGTTTGGCCTTGTCTGTGTTGATTGCATAGCATACAACGGTATTCGGCGTGTTGATGAGGGGCTGATAGTATACAGGGTTATTGTTGATGCTGTGCAGGGGGGAGGGAAAGCCATTTTTGCCAAAACTGAGACATATTTAAGGCAGAGTATTTGTGATTTCAATAATTTGAGGTGGTTTAAATGGCTAAAGTCTACGGTATTCTGATTACCTTAGTACTATTGTTGACTGTGATTGTAGTAGCGTTATGGGCATTGTTGATGCAACCAATTCAAGAACCCGAATATGTACCTGAAAAAGTATTAGTAAATAATGCGACTCAACATTAAAAAATACGTTCTATTTCGTGTTTTCGGATAAAAAAGTTGCCCCCTGAAACAGTCTAGGATCCTAATGTATAGGGTTTGGGCTGAGTAACTACACATATATGCTAGTAAAGGTGCGCCTGTATATCTTCAATGTTTTCGACAATGATTTGCTGGGCCTCAGGTTTGATCTCAATTTTCTTGGGGTCAATATTTAGTGTTTGCAGCATATATTTTGCTGTGGCTCCCCGAGTTTTAATCATTAAGCAGTTGCGACTCATTCCGTAGTCTCTGGCGATGACTTGTTTTTGCTCCTTGCTTAGACGAGGGTCTGGAGTGATTTTTATGTTAATCACCTTATTCCAACTATGATCTCCTTCTTTATCGTTTTCTGAGTCTGTTAATAACTCCGGCTCACCTCTAAACCTGCTCAATACAAAATCACGATAGTCTCGATTTTTCTCACAATAGGCCCTTACATGCCAACGTAAACCTGTACAGACAAGAGTGTGGGGGGCGATAACGCGAGTCTCTTGTACTGGTGTGGTTAGGGATATGTAGTCAATCTCTACACGTTTCTTGTCTCTGGAAGCTTGAACGAGCGCTTGGATAATATGAGGTTTAATGTGCCTAAGAGGCACTTGAAGGGTTTCAGTATGATTGAAGCCTAAGTCGATGTCTTCAAATGTGCGGCTTATATCTTGGTTGCGTGTGAGTAGCTGGAGGTACTCGTCAGCTGTTCCCTGAGTAACTGCTGGTGCGAAGCCAGGGGCTGGTTTGTATCCCTTTAAATGCTTGTCATATATAAGGTTTTCAGGAGCTATGTCCTGTAAGTACGTATTGATGTCCTTTGATGCTTGTTGTCTTCCTATGCCAAATGTACTACATAGGTGGCGGGTGGTTAACCGCCCTTCCCAGAGAGCGATGACTTCAATCATGCGGTATCGAGTTAGTAAATCCCAGCGTACAGGCCATTTCTCTGTCATGTGACAACCCTTTTAAAAACAGTACAACGATATGTACAGATACTAGACCTAGTTATGTGTACAGTATAGGAAAAACGTCAGTAGCAGCTTAGTATGTCCGTTACAGAATAGTCGGTTTTATGAAAGAGGTTAACATGGATACTGGCAATAAAAGGAGAATGCAGTCCTACATAAGCACTAGGAGAGAGCACCCTGCGTGGCAACTACTGGCGTCACGAACAGCCCCTAGCGTCTTGAGCGCACTACAAGGTTTGTTCGAAGAACGTAATGACGGTATCGAGATTGAACTTGCCATCGCTACATTATCAGAAGTACTGAAAGCACAGAGCCTTGTTAGTGAATTAGAATTTGCTGGCGACGACTATTCAGCTGAAGCCAATAAAGAACTCAGACAATGGATTCGAAAAGGGTTGGTAGTAGAGCGCAAAGGTAAAATCAGTGCAACAGATTCACTACAGAAGGCTTTCAATTTTGTAGATAGTCTTAGCAATCAGCTAATGACGTCAACAGCATCCCGTCTTTCTACCGTCCAGCGTGAAATCGAAAACCTTGATTCCAATTTGAACCCAAACCCTAAGAGTAGGGTCAGTCATATTGAGCGAAAAATCAGAGCTTTAGAGGAAGAGCTTGAGGCCGTTAAGGCAGGAAAATTCAAAGTACTTGCGGGTGATGAAGCCGTGGAGAGCATTCGTGAGGTATACCATCTAGCTTCCAGTTTGCGAGCTGATTTTCGTCGCGTTGAGGATTCCTACAGGGAGGCTGATAAACAGCTACGCGAGTCTATTATCAGCGAGCGAAAAAATCGAGGCGATGTTGTAGATAAACTGCTTGATAGTCATGATCAACTTCTCGATACCGCGGAGGGAAGGGTCTTCCACAATTTCCATCAGCAACTTAGTCGCACTATAGAGCTTGACGATATGAGCGAGAGGCTAAAAACCATCCTTCTGCACCCACAAGCACGAAATGCTCTGGATAAACAGCAACAATTAGAGCTCCGCTGGCTTAAAACTTCTTTAGTGGATGAATCAGAGGCTGTCATTAAGGCAAGGGCTCGCGGTGAAAGAGATGTAAAGGGATTTCTTAAGGCTGGCCTTGCCGCGGAGCATCATAAGGTTGGTCAACTATTGCAGGAAATACTGAGTGTCTCAGTTGATGTAAATTGGTCGAGCCAAGCAATAAGGCGAGATGGCAGTCCTATACCGCCCGTGGCATTTGCGTGTGCAAACATTCCTCTTGTTGAACGTTTACGAATTAAAGAATTAGAAGATATGGACGCTCAGGAATTAGATTTAACTGCGCAGCATTCCGGCTTAGAAGATATGGATGCGGATTTCTGGTCATCCTTCGACAGCTTGGATCGTCAGGCTCTTGTTGATGAAACTCGAAATTACCTAAAGTCAAAAGGTAGAGCGTTGCCTTTATCAGAGTTGGCAAGCCATTTTAGACCGAAGCATGATCTTGAAACTATTACATTGTGGTTAAGTCTAGCAAGAGAGGCCGACATTCCAATTACAACTGAGCGAGAGAATTTCGAACTGGATGTTGGTGAAGGAAAATATTTGCGATATTGCGTACCAAAAGTCTCTCTTAGTACTGAGGCCATACAGGGTATTGACCTGGAGGATTTTGAAGGATGAATAACATATTTGACCGTATGACTGAACCAAAACAATTGAACGAAGGTACAGAAATATCCCAAGAGCAATATTCAAATGAAGTCAGACTGGAAAATTTTGAGGTAGTTGATCGAGTTCAATATACACCTAGACAGATCAAAGACGCCAGTCAAGAGCTTTTGAGACACGGCCTATTAGAGATGAATTTGAAGCCCAAGTTGTATCAAGTCGCCATAGGCTATGAAAATGAAATTAGCGATATCCTTGAACCTTTTGATCTGAGCATGCGAATAGATGATATACGCGGACTTGCCTATCTGGTTTTATCTGACGAGATAGTGAATGGCGACCAAGATGAATGGACGCACCCGCTAATACGAAAACAGCGATTGAACTTAGAGCAATCATTGATGCTAGCGATTCTACGCGAATTTTATATCGCTCATGAATTAGAAAACGGAATAGGCAGTGACAACTCTATTATCACCATAGGTGAATTGCTCCCAAGAATACGGATATATCTAGGTGAGATGGGAAGTGAGATGGCAGAGGAAAAACGTTTGCGCAACTTGCTAGATAAACTAAAAGGTCACGGTGTTGTATCTGATGTTGATAAATATGACCAGTTAACTATACGGCCGATAATTACGCATCTAGCTAATCCAGAAAATTTGATCAACTTGTTACAAGTCTTGCGTCAAAAAACCAGCTCTACCAACGAAGCTGATATATCTTAGGAGGGAAATGTAATGAGTGGATCAGAGGAAGTTACGCTATCGGATTTACTACCAGCGACATATTCACTTGCTGGTCTTAATGTATACAACTGGGGGCCCTTTAATAAACGTCATAGCGCCGATATTGATCATGGCGGCACGGCGATTATTGGTCCAACCGGTAGTGGTAAAACAACGTTAGTTGATGCATTTATGACGTTGATTTGTCCACAGCCGAAGTACAATCTGGCATCGACTGGAGGCCATGAAAGTGACAGGGATCTAATATCGTATGTGCGGGGGGTGTCTGGTGCGGGGAATGGCAGTGGCGGAACCGATCATATTTCCAGACCGTCGAAAACAGTAACTGCGATTGAAGCATGTTTTGACAATGGTGATAACTCTGTGAGCATCGCTGCGGTATTGTGGGTTGATAGTAGCAGTAGCGCGATGGCTGATCTAAAGCGAGCTTGGATCTTTTCAGAAAACGGACAGTATGGGCTTGATGAATTTCTCGAGACGCAGCAAGAATCAGGTATGAGGGGGCTAAAACTCTTGGGGCGAGAAGTATCCGGTGTTTACGTATCTGATAATAAGAAATCTTATCTGGCCCACTTGCGCCGTTTCTTTGATGTTGGTGACAATGCTTTCACACTATTAAATCGAGCAGCCGGTCTGAAGCAGATCAATAGTATCGATGATTTGTTCCGTGAGCTAGTACTGGATGACCGTTCCGCCTTTACGCGAGCGGCTGAGGTGTCTGCAGAATTTGATGATCTCGCGGTTATTCATGCTGAGCTTGAGACCGCTCGGCAACAGCAGATGAGCCTTCAGCCTATATCCATTGAGCATGAAAAACTGAATGGGCATTTGCAAATGTTTGATAAGTTACAGGAGTTACAGAAGATTCTTCCCATTTGGTATGCTCAGCACGCCTATGAATTATGGGGGCAAAGAGAAAATGGTATACAAGAGAGATTGAATGTTAGCTTGGTAAAGTGTGCTGGGCTAATTGATGAAATAATTACTTCAGAAAATCACACTAATAGTCTTCGTGATATTTATATGAGTTCTGGTGGTGCGTCAATAGAGAGTATTGAGCAACAGATAAAAATGCAGAATATGCAGCTTTCTCGTTGTCAAATTCGCGCAAATAACTATAAAGAAATCGCTAAAGTGCTCAATTTTGATCAAACGATTAATGCTGAGTCGCTTCTTCGTAATCAAGAATTAGCGATAACCCTTGCGAAAGAACAGCGGCCTGCTTTGGAGAATAAAACGGAAGCTGTCTTTAAGTGTGGAGCGGAGAATCGTATTCAGCAGGATAAGGTAAATGACCTGGAGAATGAACTAAAAAAGGTTGCCAGTAGCCATTCGAATATTCCCGGTAGTTACTTGGAGTTTCAAGGTGAGCTGTCACGAGCACTTGGCATGGACGTTGGAATGTTACCTTTTGCAGCTGAACTTGTAGAGGTTAAGGCAGAAGAAAGTCAATGGAGAGGTGCGATCGAAAGGGCTTTGGGAGGGCATCGATTGCGTTTGTTGGTGCCTGAACGGTCGATACGGCAAGCTCTTGCTTGGGTTAACAATCGGCATAATAAACTGAATGTGCGTTTGTTAAGGGTCGAGGACTGCTACTCTCATGCGAAATTTCTTGAAGATGGATTTACAAAAAAATTTAATTTTAAATCCCACCCTTATCGTGAGGCACTAAAAAATATGCTTGCGAGTATTGATAGACATTGTGTCGAAGACGCCGACGAGTTACAAAACATACCGAGGGGGATGACTGCGCAAGGCTTGATGTCAGGGAAGAAGGGCTATTTCGATAAACAGGATAGACGTAGACTTGATCAAGACTGGATGACGGGTTTTGATAATCGAGATCGAGTAGCGAGAATTAGTCGGGAATTGAAAATAGCTCAGGGTGGACTTACGATAAGTGGTCAACAATTGGAGATCGAAAAACAATCCTGTAGTCAATTAGAGAAAAGCCTGGCTTTGATTGAAAAAATAGTATCACAGGATTTTATCGATATTGATGTTCCTGGAGTTGAGAAAAGCATTAATAAGTTACAATTTCGACTGGATACCATACGTGACCCTGAATCAGATACCGCTTGTGCAGAGAAAAATTGGAAGTCTGCTCAACAGGAGTTAAAGTCACTTCGAGAAATAGAGAAAAGTTGTCTTGAGGAAAAAACAGCGCTCGAGTTATCACATAAAGAGGCTCGTGCACATAAAGATTCTGCTTTTAAAACTATTGGAGAGGGACTCACAGGCGAAGAAATTCGTGTGGGTGATGATAGTTTCGTTAGCCCGGAGGTAGAGAAGATTGAAGAGCAAGAAAAGAAGGCATCTCAACAGCTTCAAAAAGAGCTTGATTCGTGTGTAGAACAAATATCGGTTTGCAAAGTTAACTTGGCTAAGCTCATGACAAAAGCGAAAAAAATTGACACTGGAGCGTTAGCTGAATCAGGTACTGAACTGGAGGATTTACCGCAATATATTGAGCAGCTTCGTATCTTGATCGAAGAAGCTCTGCCTGAAAAGCAGGCTCGATTTTTGGCATATCTAAATCAAAGTTCTGATCAGGGTGTTACTCAACTTTTGATGAATATTAAGAGTGAGGTTGATAAGATCAAAGATCGTATTGATGACCTCAATAGCACAATGAGACGGGTCGATTACCAACCAGGGCGTTACCTTCGATTAGAACCAAAACCGGTTGTACATGAAAGCCTAAGAACGCTGACAAAAGCACAACAACATTTACGTTATATCGCAGCTCAAGATGATAATGGGTCAAATCATTATCGAGCGTTACAAACGGTGGTTGATTTGCTGCGAGATGCAAGTGAGCGAAAGCGCACAAAAGCGGCTCAAGCCTTGCTTGATCCTCGTTATCGCCTTCAATTTTCCGTATCTGTGATAGATAGGAGCAGTGGCTTAGCGATTGAAACAAGAACAGGATCCCAAGGAGGGAGTGGTGGTGAGAAAGAGATAATTGCTAGTTATATTCTTACAGCGTCACTAAGCTATGCTTTATGCCCTGACGGATCTGCCTCACCTTTGTTCGGGACTGTGGTTCTGGATGAAGCCTTTTCAAGGAGTTCGCAAGCAGTCGCTGGACGAATCATAGCGGCTCTTCGTGAATTTGGACTTCATCCGCTTTTTATTACACCCAATAAGGAGATTAAACTGTTGAGGTCTCATACGCGCTCGGCGGTGTTAATTCATAATGCTGGTGCGAGAGCCACGATGACGAGTTTAAGCTGGGAAGAATTAGAACAACATGCAACTAAGCAGCGGAATAGGCAGCATGAAATCACCGAATGATTTGTCCAATAAACTATCAAATCAGTGGAAAAATGCTGATCTACGTGAACGTAGATTGCTTTCTACAGATGAGTGGCCCCTCGAACTACGGGTTGGGGCTCCTAGTGCTAAGCTAGTGATAGAGCACCCAGGAGAATTTCGCTCTCATCTAAATAAATGGAAAGCTGTAACAGCCGGGACTGTACATTGGGAAGATAAAAGTTATCGTGATATTAGTGCCCCTGTATCCGTCCCTAAATATTGGAGAATATCTAGTCCAAGTGAATGGGTTGCAGTTTGCAATAATATCGACATTAAGAATGAATTTTCCCATATGGGAAGGATAGTGGAAAATACTGATAAAATATTCCACTCCCTTATCTTGCGTCAACGAAATCTGGTCATGGCGAGAAACTCTGATGAGGTTATTTTGACCGCAAAGGTTGTCATGGAATTGGCGCCATCTTGTGCAAACGGAAGGCCTTTAAGAGCACTTTCTATTGCTGGATGTGATAGTAAATTCTTTGAGCGTAATAGAAGCCTTATCATTCAGATGCTTATTTTAAGGTTTGGTGATGTGGTCAATGATATTGGCTTGGAAAAATTTCTTGATGCGCTTGATGAGAACGATCACTGGCTACTAGTAGCGCCTTTAACGCAGGGATTGTTGCCGTTCGAGCAACAGCGTGTTCGCGCGAGAGAACTTCTAAAACGCGAATTGCCTGGAACTCATATTATAATTGTTGAGAATGAAAAGTGCCTATATCAACTGCCCATGCTACCGGGGACAATTGCCATTCTAGGTTCAGGGCAAAATTTAAAGTGGTTATCTGCTGAATGGTTGAAAGGAAAGAGTGTGGCGTATTGGGGAGATATAGATACATGGGGATTATGTATGTTATCTACAGCGAGGCGCTATATTCCAAAGTTGATTCCACTAATGATGAATATGTCGGTATATGATGCCTATGGAGCTGAATCAGCGGTCTCTGAGCCTGAAACGGCAGGCGGAATACCTCCTGAGCAGCTGAACGATAAGGAAATAGAATTGTACAAATTTCTCGTTTCACAAGACAAGGGGAGACTTGAACAAGAATTTATTCCCAGAGAATTCGTGAAAATGGGAGTTGAATTATGGATTTCAAATTGGGAATATTAGGTTATTTAGATAACGTACGAAATAGATGAGTGTGCCAATAATTTGTGTATATTGATGGCGATTAGAGAAGACCACCAATAGAAATTAACTAATTAGGAATATTCAAGAAATTACTTGTTCATGCGAGTATTCATTTTTCGCCACAATTCAGACATAAATAAGATAGATTTCTGTTTTAGTATATGACTTTTCTAATCCGAGGAGATGTTTATGGTCAAGGCGTACACCCTTCTGGTTGCCCTGTTATTTTTGATTTCAATTCCAATATTATTATGGACCATATTGACGCAACCCATACAAGACCCTGAATTGGTGTCTGAAAAAATAATGATAGATGATGTGAGATTAAAAAGTCATGTCGTAAAGTTATCTACGGTCTTTCCACCAAGAAGTGATGATGTAGAAAAATTGCATGTTACTGCATCATATATCTATCAGGAGTTTTCTAAATCCAACAAAGACACAGAGTACCAAAACTATGATGTGTGGGGTGTCGAGTACAAAAACGTAGTATCTAGTTTCGGCCCGAAATCAGACGAAATAATTGTGATTGGTGCGCATTATGATAGTGCCGATGGATTGCCTGGGGCAGATGACAATGCAAGCGGTGTTGCTGGTTTATTGGAGCTCTCTCGGTTATTAAAGGACGCTCAATTAGAGGTAGAAGTACAACTAGTTGCCTTCTCGCTTGAGGAGCCACCTTACTTTCGCTCTAGAGATATGGGCAGTTTTCATTATGCAAAATCACTGAATGATTCTAATGCTAATGTAGTGCTCATGATCAACTTTGAGATGATAGGGTACTATACCGATGCTGAAAATAGTCAGGAGTATCCAATGCCGTGGCTATCAGGCGTATATCCTGAGGTAGGAAATTTTATTGCTTTGGTTGGAGCATATAGCGAGATTCCGGAGTTGAGGGCACTTAAGAGAAGCATGAGTAGGTTTTCCGGTCTTCCTGTAGTTTCTATCAACGCACCACCATTTTTTCCTGGAATGACGCTGTCGGATCATTTGAATTTTTGGTGGTTTGGGTATTCTGCACTAATGGTTACAGATACCGCATTTTATAGAAATAAGGCATACCATACGAAGGCTGATTTGCCAGAGACGCTGAACTACAAAAAGATGGCTTTTGTGGTTCAGGGGGTATATGACTACCTGAATATGTATAATCGATAAGAATTGAGCGCTTGTGCCTATAATGATTCTGAAAAGCCGAGTTATTTGGAGTTTGGTAACGACCTTTAAAATAGGAGTTGTATAACCTATTGATTTTAAAGGAAAATAAGTTGCGACATTTTGGGCGAAACAAAGTGAGATTTACGACATAATAAACGAAACTAAAGCGACATGACTGTGAAACAGAAACGAAGCTATGCGGGCTTGAGAACAGTTTTTACGACAAGTCGAACGAAACGGCATATTTTCTAAAACTCTCAATACTGAGGTTACACGTAAAAGTTTTGATTCTTCTACGTGTAACATTTTAGAGTATTTGATGAAGTCTATTTTACAAACTCATCAGAAAAAAATTCACTTTTCTGTAATGTTCCTTCATAGTGCTGCGTCAAGTCCTTTTTAACTATTAGACTGCGGTGAGCTTCATCAACAGTGGGCCATTGAAGGGAATCAAGTTGCCGTTGTAGGATGTCTTTTGGCACTGAACGCGATCGTTTTTCGTTTCCCTCAAAATAAGCAGCTTCCTCTTGCTGGAAAATTACAAGAGTTACCAGTGCTTGGTAGGAAAAACCCAATGCACAAATTTGCGCTCTGAAATCTTTACGCAAATTTGTCGCATCCCAGACAACACGATTTTTTGATCTCAAATGATGTTTCAATTGAGATTTCGCTTCTTGCATCACTTGCCCACGAATCTTCTGGTTTGTTCTATCTCCACAGATATCCTCTCGTATATCGTCGAGAGATACAACGGCATACCCAGAAAGATGATTCTGTATCCATCTTGTTTTTCCTGAGCCTGAAGGGCCGCACATCACCACCAATTGAGGAAAGCTATCGCGATACTGGAAGGATCTTGCTATTGCTTCAGAAGCAGTGCTGATTAGACCGTTTTCACGATCCCTAACAGCATTTCCATAAATTAGATCTATGGTGTTAGCATCGTAGTCGGATAATTCCCTTAAGAGATGGGCTTGCCAGTCCTGGTAACCTGGATAGCAAGCGGCTTCTTTCGGTTTCCACACTTGGTATTCCATGCAGAACATTTTGAATAGCTCAAGATATTCCAGCTGTTTGCTTTTGTCTGGGCAATGACGCCCAGACATGTCTGCTAACTCTAAGTAATAAAGTAACTCGCATTCAGCTTGCCGGGCTAAGGAAAGATAATCCCCAATCGGTTTGTCCCTTACGACCAATAGTTTTGGCATATGGTGTTCACCGACCAGTCCCAGAATTGTCTTAATCACGAAGTAAGAAAGGCCGGTCTCCATTAGTTTATAAGCTAAATACGAGCGCCCTTTATCCTCATGGCCAGGAGATACAACACGGATGACATCATTTATCTCTCTTCGTTTTGTACATACGGGTTTTCCAATATCATGTAATAGCGTAGCCAGGACTAAAGCTTGCCTCATTTCCCCACTTATATGGAGTGCGTCACTTTCCAGCAGAATATATAATTCGTCTAATACCATGCCAGTATGAATATGCACGTTACCTTCTGCATGCCACTCTGGATCTTGCTCCGTGTACTCTAACTCTAATAGCAAGGGCAGGTGTTCCCCTAAGTGTTTCACGCACTCATCAATCCCTGGTGTTCCGTTTGTTTTTAGCGATTCTAAAAAAATCGTTAATGACTTATTCATAGTGTCCTCCCTGGCCATTTTTGGCGTGAGTAGCTAGTTGATTCGGTTCAATATCAGCATGCATCCAATGTTGGTTCGTTTGTACGTGTTTAGGTCTTACCCATTTTGCGACGCTAACTGAAAAGTCGTCATAGTGGAATTCATCAGCCGACCGAACAACGTAACCTTCACATATGGCTGTATCAATCGAGAGTTGCTGAAGCCGCTCTTGATCCCATATGCCTCGATATAGAACCGATGGTATAACTAGGTCAAAGAGAGAGGCCCATTCAACGGTCTCATCCCAGCTCAAGCACCTGTTCTTATCGTTCCATATTGAGAACAACAGGAAATAGCTCGGTAAATTGTCGTAAAATATAGCATGCTTCGCATAAACGTTTTCGCCGCATAAGCGCCAGTTTTCTGGAATCTGGTTGGCAACTTTGGCGTGGAGCCCTTTTACCCAATCCCTAGAAGGGTGGTGACGGCTATCTAATGACCTTGCATGTATATGATCTGCATACATCGTGGTATTTTCCCCATCCATTTTTTCAGTGACCACAATCTCTTTTCCCAAAAACGGGTCAGTTGACGACTTTCTTACCATCACTTGTGTACCCTGGTGACCAGGGTAAATGGGAGGTACGTGGATATTTGTATCTATGGTTATTCATAATGTCGATCTCAAGTAACTGATTAGCTTAAAAACACTTGCGCAGCAGTCATCTGGACAAATAGATTGTCAGTTTGAGCTTGCTAGCAGTGATGAAAATAATATTTATTTGAAATACGGCATTACATTCTATTTTGCCTAGTTTCCTAAGCCCCTACGATTTTAATAATCCACAAAAAAACCCGGAAGGTTATAGCCTTCCGGGTTTTCTAGTTTTTCAACTTTTCCCTTTATAAGAAGGCTATGTCGCCTTCTTATAAAGTTAAGCGATTAGCTTGTACTGCTGGAACAACAAACGAAAGACACGTGACAGTGAAATGTCTGCGTGTTGTCTGTTTTTGCTTTGTATGATTGAATTCGATTCATTGTTGTCCCAAGTGTTCCTAACAGTAGTTGGCGTCATTTAAACATATTTATTGAAAATCCCAAGTGTTGTTTTATAAAATCAAAAAATTATTATCAAACCCCTGTCGGCAGAATATTAGGGAAATCTGTGTCGATTAGGTAGTTTCTGAACGTACTTTCGGGTAATGGGTTTTGGAAAATATAATTTGTCTGCAATAAAAAATATCTAAAAAATTACAAAACAATCCTTGGCTTTTTCAAAAAGTGTGTTTTAATTATGTCATAGATTACATATGCACATTATTTGGAGAAACAAATGATTTCCATTCACGGCAAGAAGACATTAGCGATGATTACAGCGCCAGCGCGTTGTTGTCTTGTTCTGTCTGTGTGTTGTGCCAAGAATAATCATCGAAATAATGTTGTGGGGAATAAGATCCTCAGTTAATCGCTTAACCAATAAGGAAGGCGGTTAAGCCTTCCATTACAGGGTAAAGCAGTAAATGCGAAACCCCGGAAGGCCAAAACCTTCCGGGGTTTTTTATTGCCTGGAGAAAAGTTTACGCGTCCATAGCTCAATTGGTAGAGCATCCGGCTTTTAACCGGGTGGCTGAAGGTTCAATTCCTTCTGGACGCACCAATTAAAATATAACTTATATCACTGCTGTCCCACAGTTTGACATAAAAAAGGCCTAATTCTCGATAAGTGTTACAATGCAAGTGCGAACAAACAACGTAATACAAAAGGAAAATTAGGCCTTGGCAC
>MAAL01000049.1 GCA_002163245.1 Gammaproteobacteria bacterium 42_54_T18
CGTTGGCCTCTTTGGCACTGTTAGCGGTCACAATGTCCAAGTGCCTGCCATCAAACTCAAAATCACTCAAAACCAGTTTGGTGACCGCATGCACTTCCGAATTGTCATCCACACTCAATATTTTCCATGGTTCACCCTGCTCTGGGTTTTTCCCGGAGGGTGATTCAGAAGAATAGTTGATAGAACCAGATGTCATGTGTACGCCTGTATTTAGATTCTTTGTTTAAAAAAATCAAAGACTGCTCCACTGAGTTTAGTTGCCACAAAGGGAAATGAGCAAATAGTTTTTATTATTAAATAAGGCAGAGACAATATAGTTTAACCCATGGAATTATTGGCCTTAACCGGCAATTAATATTGTTATTTATTGCTAAAGTCCCTATTTTTAGAAACCATAAAGAATAACAACCTGGGGCCCCGGCCCATAGATAAGCCAGAACAATGATGGACCAGATAAAAAACCAACAAGTGCGAGAAAAATTTAATAGCTACCCCGCCCCCATACGGGAAAAAATGCTGGCATTGCGTCAATTGGTGTTGGAAGTGGCCGATGCCCCATTGGAAGAAACCCTTAAATGGGGTGAACCCAGTTATCTGTGCCCACAGGGCAGCACCGTTAGAATGGACGCTAAACCTAAGCAACCCGGGCAATATGCCCTGTATTTTAACTGCAAGAGCAAACTGGTAGACACCTTCAGGGAACTGTACGCAGATCGCTTTCATTTTGAAGGCAATCGCGCCATTGTCTTTCAGCTTAACGACACGCCAGATACAGTGGCCCTAAAACACTGCATCTTTCTGTCTCTTAATTATCATAAATTGAAACACTTGCCATTATTGGGCGCCTAAGCGCTAACTCACATGAATATTATGAATCCCACAACCCAAAAGAAGTTTTTACAAAGCTGTGACGTTATCGATCATCAGCAGCCGGATGTATTGCAGAAGGCGCAACAATTGGCCGCTGGAAAACAGGATACCTTGGCCATTATTAAAGCCTGCTTTGAGTTTGTGCGTGACCAGATAAAACACAGTGCCGATTACCAGTTAAACCCCATCACCATCGCCGCCTCTCAGGTGTTAAAACACGGCACCGGTTTTTGTTATGCCAAGAGTCATTTGCTGGCCGCCTTATTACGCGCCAACAATATTGCCTGCGGTTTGTGTTATCAACGGCTCACCATCAGTGACGATGTTCCGCCCTTTTGTCTGCACGGTTTAAATGCTGTGTACTTGCCCACTACCGGCTGGTATCGAATAGATGCCCGCGGTAATAAGGCAGGCGTGGACGCCCAATTTTGCCCGCCCCAGGAAAAGCTCGCCTTTAATCTTGTGATGCCAGGGGAGGCCGACCTGCGCCAAGTGTGGCATGAGCCCATGCCTGAAGTGATCGCAGCGCTGAAGGCCAACCACAGCTATGAGCAACTATTGGAAAATCTGCCCGATGTAGAACTGATTTAAACCGTTAAGACGGAACGCTTGCGGTTAAGGCTGGGGCTGGATGACTCTCCATAGTGTGATGACGCTGATTTACATCTACTGCAATAAGCACCAGCGCAATCAGGGCAAACACCCCGTTTACCGCCCAATTTGGCTTGATCATCTGGTCCACCTCTTAGCTTGCTAGGCTGTCTATTTTATAGGCAAAAGGGCATCCACTTTATCTGCCAAAAGTATTAAGCAATTAGACCCTAGGACTGCTTTGCAAACTGCAATTAGAAACTAGCCTGGCTTACGCGTAATATCCCCATCACTTTGCTAAACAATGGACGAACCTGTTATGAAAAAACTAATGATTTTATTTGCCGCCGGGTGCCTGGGAGGCTTGGCTAATTCTTTGGTGGTTTGGCAATTTGGCAGCCTGGGATTTAACGGGTCTT
>MAAL01000065.1 GCA_002163245.1 Gammaproteobacteria bacterium 42_54_T18
CTCAGTGTGGTATCCGGGGACGCCAGTTTTCGCCGCTATTTTCGCCAGAGCGTGGATGGCGGCAGCTACATTGCCGTGGACGCCCCGCCAGAGAAGGAGGACAGCCATAGTTTCGTGAATATTGCCAAGGCCTGGTTTGCTCAGGGCATCGCCGTGCCGCAGGTTTTAGAGGCGGATTTTGAACTGGGTTTTATGCTGTTATCGGATATGGGGGACCAATTGCTTTTGCCCCTGTTAAATGAAGAGTCGGCAGATGTTCTTTATTCACAGGCCATGACCAGCCTCATTGGCATCGCTCAATGCCCAAATCAAATCGGCCACGTGGCGTTACCAAATTATGATCAAACTTTGCTCGATAGGGAAATGGCCCTGTTTAGAGATTGGTTTCTAATTGAGCATTTAAAGCTTGAATTAAACCCTCAAGATGAACGCATCTTACGGCAAACCTTTGAGTTGTTGCGCGAAAGTGCCCTGGGGCAAATACAAGTGCCGGTGCACCGGGATTACCACAGCCGCAATATCATGATGTTGGATGATAAGTCCCTGGGCATCATAGATTTTCAGGACGCGGTACTGGGCCCCATCACTTACGACCTGGTGAGCTTGTTGCGAGACTGTTATGTGGCCTGGCCTGTGGCAAAAGTTGAGGCCTGGGTGAGGGAATATTTTGCGCTAGCCAAGCAGGCGGGGCTGATTGGTGCTCTTAGCGAAATGCAGTTCATGCTGTGGTTTGATTGGATGGGGCTGCAGCGTCACATTAAAGTGGCGGGTATTTTCTCGCGGCTGAGTATTCGCGATGGTAAGTCCGCCTACCTGGACGATATTCCCATGACGCTTAACTACATAGTACAGGTGAGCGCACAATACGATGGTTTGGCTGAATTTCATACTTGGTTACAGCAGCGCGTATTACCGTTATTGGATTATGATTTACCGGCGCTGGAAGCTCAATCATGAAGGCCATGATCCTGGCCGCAGGTTTGGGTACGCGCATGCGACCACTTACCAACCATACTCCCAAACCCATGTTAAAAGTGGCTGGGCTGCCCCTAATTGAACATCAGGTACGACGCCTAGTAGCCGCAGGCATCACAGACATAGTGATTAACCATGCGTACTTGGGGGAGCAAATTGAAGCATATTTAAAAGATGGCAGCGCTTTTAATTGCGTCATTCAATACAGCAGTGAGTCCGAGCCGTTGGAAACCGGAGGTGGTATTTTTAAAGCTCTGCCCTTACTGGCGGGAGAGGGCGGCGAGGAGCCTTTTTTATTGGTAAATGGTGATGTGTGGCTGGATATGGATTATGCCAGTGTTATCCACACCCCCATGACAGGACTGGCCCATTTAGTGATGGTGAATAACCCTGATTTTAATCCACAGGGTGATTTTTATCTGGCTAATGGTTTGTTGGCTGGCAAGGGGAGTGGCAGCGCCCTAACGTTTAGCGGGGTAAGTATTTTGCACCCGCACTTATTTAAGGATTGCTCTGCGGGCATCTTTAAATTGGCGCCGTTACTTAAAGACGCCATGGCAACACAGCAAGTGAGTGGCGAGTTATATGAGGGTTTTTGGTTGGATGTGGGAACGCCAGAAAGGTTGCAGCATTTAATTACCCACGTTAGTCAAAGCGTCAACCCGCATCAAGCTAGGAGTAATACATGAATTTTTCGGGCTATACCGGAAAAATAATGGGTGCCGCACTGGGGTTATTTAGTGGCGGCCCCTTTGGCTTGTTTTTAGGTTTACTGGTAGGTAACGCCTTTGACCAGATGTATGCCAA
>MAAL01000161.1 GCA_002163245.1 Gammaproteobacteria bacterium 42_54_T18
TCACTACTTGCATATAAAAAATATAAATCACCTTAAACAATTAAGTCATACCTTAACAAAATTGCATCATGAAGGATTTATCAAAAAAAGATTTAAGCGATTTCAAGATGAAAGTTTATCGCATAAAAATATCACAATTTTGCCTTAACCTTCTTTCAAAATTAGATAGATAGATAGTCATGACCTATTGAAAAATACGTATGCTTTACATGTTTCATATAACAATTGAATTCCCACTATGTCAGCTTTTAGCGATCAGTTGTCATTAAGAACCACCACTAGGGCATGTCAACTAAGCGCCTTGAGTTCAGGCTAATCCATATTAAATAAATTAACAGCATGCATAATTAAGATAAACTCTCATATTCATTTCTTAGTTGTTGCTCTGTTATGTCATAACCTGATGCGATGTTTTCAAAGAAGGGTTTCCAATGACTTGTTAATACTTCGACTTGTTTATTACCCGTCGAAATATTTATATATCCAACTTCTCCCGGCACTCTTATTTTATGTTCAGGTCTTGCTTTAGAGGTTTTAATAGCAGAAACGTAGTCATCAGATTTTTGTTTTACTTGTTCCAACGAGCCGAATACAGCAGGGTTGATACACATAAAATAACTACCACCGACGCTAGGTAGCGGGTTATCAGAATTTTCAAATTCCTCTATGGATGGCATTGACGTTGATGGGATGCCTAACGGATTAATAATACTTGTTAGTGCTTCATTCCACATATTTAACGCGTAGGTTCTTGGCGTTTCAATTTGGCCGCCACAAGTATAATCCATAACCCGACCAAAGCCAGGAATAGGTCGAGCATAAGGTTTAGCGTCGTCGGTTAATGTTCCGTCTTTAGGATCTATTAACCAAGGGCCTTTCATCGGCTTATTATAAAGAACGGCTTCAGCAATATCTGCATCGTAAAACTCTGCAAACTTTGTCGAGGTCCAAATCGGTGGTTGTTTACCTGAAGGGACAATCGCGTCAAAAGGAGGGCAAGATAATTTGTTTTCCATACCGCCATAAGGCGCTGCAAGCGGCACTGTGTTGTTTGAAGCCATGCCCATCATACCTTGTTCGTATGCCATATATACATAGCGAGCAAAGCTACCAGCGTCATTATGATTACTACCAAAAACAATAGAAATACCCGTAGTTTTAGCTTTCTCTATGGCGCATTTTGCCATCAATGTAAGCGCATAATAGCCAGTTGATTTTTTACCATCAAAAACAGCCCAGTTGTTATCTTCGTTTACTATTTCAGGAATACTATTAACATCTAAAACTCCCGTTTGAAAGGCAAGTTCAATCGCTTCATAGACACCGAGACCTTGATTTAACTTCCCTTGGATATGAGCAAAGCAAATAGCATCTGCTATATAGTTTGCATGTGTTTCAGTCATGCCTTTAGCCATGGCAATACGCTTGATAGCATATTCTAGAAAATGTACGTTTTCAGTTTGAGTTAAACTTGATGACATTGTGTGTTCTCCAAAAGTGATATGTTTCTGTATCGTCTTTTATTTTTCTTTCTGATGTGATGAATTAGAAAAGTTATACGCCTAACTGATCAAAGCTAAAGGGTAAGCCGTTTTGTATTTGTTGAATTTCGATAACATTACCAAAGGGATCTCGACCATAGGTCATCATATATCCCTCACTGACTTTCGTTGGTGTATGGTGCCAAGTCACACCTGATTTTTTCAGGTGGTCATAAGCTATTTGTATGTCTTCTACTTCAAAGGCAAGGTGGGTATAACCATGGTCACATAATGGCCTAGGGCTATCTTGTGTTTTCGCTATAGGTTGATGAAACTCAAAAACTTCAAGAATGATATTACCTGCCTTAATCATCATCATATGACAATCAGCATTTTCCAGTTGCAATAAATCATCACCCATTTTCGATGGGGAAAAGTGCTGACTATCAACTACCGTGAAACCTAATTTATCAATATAAAATATTTTCGCTTCCGCCAGAGAAGGCACTGATATGGCAATATGATGAATACCTTTAAAACCAAACATTGTTAATAACTCCTATTTTTAATTATAGACCTGGTGCCATACCACCCGCTACGGGCATGGCTACACCAGAAATATAGCTCGACATATCACTGGCCAAATAAACAACCGCATTAGCGACATCTGCGCTTACGCCACATCGTCCTAATGGAACTTTAGCCGACATATCAGCTTTAACATCAGCAATTGATTGACCGTCTTTTTGTAACAACTCAGCTTCTATTTGGCCCATTTGGGTCCAAATGTTACCAGGACAAACACTGTTCACCCGAATGTTATTCCTACCAAACTCACAGGCTAGTGCTTTAGTTAAACCTACCACAGCAAATTTGGTTGCCGTATACGCGGCCATTTTTTCAACGACGGCGAGACCTGATAAGGATGCATTGTTAATAATAGAACCGCCGCCCTTCTCTATCATCACCGGGATAACTGCCTGACAAAAATCAACCGTTCCTTTTACATTCACTTGATAACTAATATCCCATTGTTGATCGGTCATATTAAGAAATTCACCACAGCCGATAGGGCTGCCAGCATTGTTAAACAAAATATCAATTTTTCCATATTGTTCAATAACTTTTTCGACACACCTATCAATTTGTGATCGCTGGGTAATATCAACGGCTATAGCTATAGCATTCCCGTCCAATTCCCGTATTTCATTGGCTCTTTGTTCTAATACTTTTAATTCTTGTTCATTTCTACCTAAGTCGGTCAATATTACCTTAGCGCCAGCTTGGGCTAATTTTAAAGCCGCAGCAAAGCCCATGCCCATAGGATGTGCTGCACCAGTAACAATAGCGACTTTATCCAATAATGATTTCATATATATTCCTATTATTTCAAAAAACTAGGAATGAGATCTCTCGCCAAGACTTCATCGATAGTTTCATATCGTTTAATTGCACATTACAAAAAAATCAACACTTCCATTTAAGTTAAATTTGAAGACATTGAGTGTTATCCAAAATATTATGTTTGTATTACGATGCTAATGCTCGTTTGTGACAACAAACGTTGTAAAAGCCAATAGAGCAAATGATGATAATAAAAGTAATTGCAATGAATAAGCCTAGCCAGCCTGAAAGCCCTAACAGTACACCTCCTAAAGCCGGAAATATAATCCCGCCAATAGCTATAAATGAAGCGAGCCATGATGCTTTTGATTCATCTTGATTGATCACAATTTTCATTTGATAGGCCAAGCTAAAATTCCAACACAATGAGAGCGAAAAAGCAGCCAGCGTAAAAACAATGAATGCGAATTGTAGGTAAAAGGCCCAAACAATTAAAAGCATTAAAGGTGTGATCAATAGGATAGATTTTTTTAAGTTAAGCTTATTGCCAATATAGGCCGCCAATAAACCACCAACTGCACCACCCATAACTGATAGCGACAAAGCCAGTCCTATTTCATCTCCGCTAAGCTTATTGTCAACGGCTAGTCTTTCAACAAACGCCCATAAGGTAGATAAAGCACCAAAGAAAAAGCACAGACATAGTAATGCGATCCACAGCTTTATATTGAATTGAGAAGAACTTATTTCATTCTTATTAAGTTGATTATTTAAAATTACAGAGTCATTGGCTTGTGATGAATAACTTGGTAAACCAAATGATGCTAAGCCAAGTAATAATACCGTTATTGCTATAGCAAGAAATGAACCTTGGAAACCAAAAGAGACTACGATAAAAGCAGGGATAAAAAATAGTAACAATGCCCCTATAACTTGCTCAAAAATTATTTTAATACCAAAATATCGTTCAGCATTCTCAGTATTAGACAAAATCACTATTGCTAAGCTAAATAAGGTGCCAGAGCCTAATCCTACAATACTCAAAAATAACAAAACCATTTGAAATTCAGGATAAAAGGAAATTAATATCAGGCCAAGTGTCATAAACGACACGCCTAAATAGGCAATAGTTCGCCAAACAATCTTTTTTGTTAGAAATGGCGAAAGCATGCAGGCAGCTAAAAAGCCTAAAAAATAAAAGGAAACTAACAAACCACTTTGCTTTTCAGACAAGTGTAAACTTTCAGTCGTGGTTCCTATAATAACAGGAAGCAAAAGGAACATTAATGCGCCCAAAGCTGAAATAATACTCGTAGAAATTACTTCTTTAGTTGTGAAATTCATATTCACCTTAGTGATTTAAATTTAAAAAACTACCGCAATCTATAATGTAACATCATTATAGATTGCGGCCTTTTAACGTTTAGTCTTCAAATCGATAAGTGAAATCTATACCGAAGGTGGCTGGTTGATTATAAAATACAAAGTGATCTTGTTTAGCTAAGCTGAAACTTTGATAACTTGGTATTACTTCGTCAGTGATGTTTCTTCCCCATAACGCAACACTCCATGTGTCATCTGCATTTGTTAATGTGATTCTTGAACCTAGCGTTAAAGATGATTCATCCCAATGAGATGATGGATCATTATCGTATCTAAGGAAGAAATCAGACTTATACGCCGCATTTACTTGCACTGATAGCAGCAAATTGTCAGATATATCATTAGTCCAATTGAAAGATGTACTTGCAGACTGTTTTGGCGCATGAGATAGCTCGTTACCATTAAAGTCAGTAGGATTACCTAGTGCATCACCAACATTTTCAACACTATCTGATATTTCGGTGTCTAGCAGTGCTGCGCCAAATGTCCAAGTAAGTGATTCAGTTAATAGCCATGTTCCACTTAACTCAACGCCCATAACCTTTGCATCACCCACACGATTCAACGTATCAAAGCCTTCAGTTGTTGCGTAAACGCCCTGCATGTCTTGATAATCATAATAGAAAGCAGTGACATCAAGTCTTAACGTGTTATCTAACGCTGATAGTTTTGAACCTAACTCGTAAGATATAATGGTTTCATCACCATAGGCTGCAACATCAGCTTCAGAAAAAGGTATTGTTCCGGGAAAACCGCCTGATTTATTACCTTTAGAAACACCACCGTAAACCATCCAGTCGTCTTCTATTTTATGATCCATTCCAACTTTCCATGAAACATTTGACGTGCTAAAAGATTGTTTTAATGTCGTTAAATCTAGTGGGTCAACTGAGAATGGCATAAGTTTTACAACACGATTTCCAGCATCATCAAGTCCGTAACTTTCATCTTCGAAGTCTTTATCGTCTTTCGTGTATCGAGAACCAAAGCTCACATTAGTTTCATCAGTAAGTGCATAGTCAAATTGAGCGAAAATAGCATAGCTGCTATTTTCTTGTTCAAAATCATGATTAAAGACAGCACCCGTATTCTCTATAACCGCGCCATAGCCACCAAAGTCTGCTGGAAGAGATGCGAATAATCCAAAGTTATCTGAAGCGTAACCGGTTGAATTTTTAATGTCTTCAACAGCATAAAATAACCCCGTTAACCATTTCAGATCACCACCAGTGGTTGAGGTTAAGCGAAACTCTTGCGTAAATTGGTCAACTTCAAAGTCTTCAAACTGATGCAAGATATTGGCTGTTTGCCAACTATCATTTTTATCTAAACCTATAAAACCAGCAATCTCTTGCAAATCCATACCGGCGATGCCATCTAGATCGGTTTTATGTCTATAACGGAAATTGTCAGCACCTGTTAATGAGGTAAATGTTGCGAAAGAAAGTTCATGATCAATTCTTAAAGAAAAACCGTTATATGCATCATCGGCTGTCGGTTTAAAATCATAACTACCTGAATGCACATCGCCATCAGTATCAGAAATCTCCTGGTAAGCGGCACCAAAAAAGCCATCAACAAAACATTCTGAAGGATCTGGTCGACCGACTAATGCTGAGGCACATGGTGTACCATCTACTCCTGTTGTTCCTTCAGCTTGAGGTAGCCAAGGTTGCGATTTATCTGATCCAGTATGAATATTTGCTAATATCGTAGTATCGTCTCCAGTCCACATTAACTGAACCCTGGCAGCAAACTTGTCAACTTCACCATTTTCTGACCAACTTGCATCTGGGTTGGTATTGGTTTGAAAACCTTCATCACTTGTTTCAGACTTAATAGAAAGTCTTGCTGTTAATGAGTCTGTTAATTCCCCCCCGATAGCGCCTTCTAAATTGAATGTACCGTAGTTACCTACAGTTGCTGTCACATAACCTTCGGTAATATCAGTTGGTTTTTGGGTAATAAAGTTAACTACACCAGCGGTTGAATTTCGGCCAAATAATGTTCCTTGAGGTCCTTTAAGTACTTCAACACGCTCCAAATCAAATAAACTAAACCCTGTCATCGCATTTGAACTTAGCGGTACTTCATCAATGTGTACCGCAGTCGTAGGTGTATTATTTAAACTGAAATCGTTTAGACCTACGCCACGAATAGTAATGATTTGATTACCATTACCGCCTGCAGAGTTCAACTCTATGTTAGGTATTGCATTAGCAATATCTACAGCGTTGGTTATACCTAAATCTTTTAATTCGTTTTCTGTAAATGCGTTTAATGAGGCTGGCACATCTTGCAAGCGCTGTGAGCGTTTTTGTGATGTGACGCTAATGACTTCAAGCTCTTTTCGCTCATTTTGTGAGACTGAAGAACTTTCTTCTGCTCTACTTTGAGTCGTACTAAATGATAAAGCTAAACCAATTGAAATTGATAAGGCCGACTTTGTTAGTTTCCCAAAACTGTTTATCTGTTGCATTATTATTGCCCTTCTAGTTATCGTTTCCTTACCATAGCGAGTTAACTGCAATTGTGTGAATACCCACTCAGGGGTACTGATATGTTTTAAGGCTAATGTCACTATTAATAAAATATAGCGTGTAACTCAATGGGCGGACAGTAATGAAAACAACTCAATTGGTAAACGAAAACCCTTTTCTTTCAATTAGAGAAGGACGGCTTTTTTTGGAAGACGTAGATCTTACTCAAGCGGCGAGAAAGCACGGAACGCCATTGTTTGTCGTATCAGAAAACTATTTACGTCAAAATATTCGTGCCTATAAATCTGCATTTGAAGCTTATTGGCCTGAAGGTACAGTAAAAGTATTGCCTTCGGTAAAGGCAAACCCCAATATTGCTATTCGTAAAATCATTGATAGCGAGGGCGGCGGTTGCGATACATTTGGACCAGGAGAACTAGAGTGCGTAATAAGAGCCGGAATTTCGGGTGAAAATATATTAGTCAATGGTTCTATTAAGAATAAAGAGATTATTCAAAAATCTATTGCGCTTGGTGCAACCATCATTCTAGATAGCCCTAAAGAACTTGAACTATGCATTGAAGGTGCCCAAAAATTAGGCATGCGAGCAAATATTTTATTAAGGTTAAAACCTTGGCTTGGTGATACAGATGAAATGTCTGACTTTATTCCAAGTAGTGAAATAAGAAGATTAACCCAAACAATTAAATATGGTATCCCTACAACCGAAGTGCTTTCTATGGCAGAAAGTCTTGTAAGTTGCAAAGAAGTTAATTTATTGGGTGTTCATATTCATATGGGCAGGCACTCTAAAAAGTTGAGTGTTTGGGAGCAACTTATTGAGTCATATGTTTTATTAATTAAAGAGTTAAGCGATATTTTAAATGGCTGGACACCAACAGTTGTTAACTTTGGCGGAGGGTTTGCTGCAAGCTTAGATAAAGAAACTCAAGTTGCGCAAACAAATTATGCAACGCCTACAGTAGAAGATTATGCCAAATCGATGACTTCAGCGTTTAGAAATTGCATGACCAAGGCTCATTTGTCTACAAAAGGTATTATGATTCAAGTTGAGCCGGGTAGAGCTACTCATAATCAAACAGGATTGCATTTAACAACGGTTAGAAATATCAAACACGAAACCAAAAATATTAACCATAAATGGGCTGAGGTAGACACCTCTGAAGTATTTTTAGGCATTCATGGCGTAAATCCTACGCCTCCTTTTGATTATATTGTTGCTAGTAAAGCCGACCAACCTAATACCATGACATGTGACATTGTGGGGATGACTTGTAATGCAGAGTGGTTATTTGAACAAGTTGCCGTGCCTGAATTAGTTGAAGACGATGTTATCGCACTTTTAAATACAGGCTCTTACATTGAGCCGATGGCTGCAAATTTTAATGCACTTCCGCGCCCTGGTATGGCACTTATTTCTGGTGAACAATGCAATATGATTAAGCGTCATGAAACTGTAGATGAGGTATTTAGTCGTCAAATCATTCCTCATTATTTAGAAAATAATTCTTTATAAACCATCATTACAATTTTCTTTAAGGAATATCAATGTTTAACCTTTCTTCAATACATGTCTTAATTACTGGTGCTGGCAGTGGCATTGGTTTGGCGCTTGCTACTCACTTTAAAAAAATTGGATGTATTGTTAGCGCAGTAGATTTAAAAGTCAGTGATGAGCTATTAGCGTTGGACGTTAACTGCTTCTCTGCCGATGTTTCTGATCCTGAGAGTTTACTTTCTGCCTTTGAAAGTGCATGTTTTAAGAATGGTAAGCTAGATGGACTGATAAATAATGCAGGTATAGCAATACCAGAAGGTCCAATAGAGAATTCAGATATATCGTTACTAACTAAAGCATTAGACATAAATGTAAAAGGGGTTTATTTAGGCATAAAATACGCCACTCAGTTTCTAAACGAGGGGGGCTCCATAGTGAATACCGCTTCACTTGCCGCTTATGTTACGTTACCTGAGTATTCTATTTATTCGATGACGAAAGCCTCGGTAATACAATTAACCAAAAATGCAGCCTTGCAATTAGGTAGTCGTAATATTCGTGTTAATTCTGTCTCTCCGGGGACGGTATTAACGCCTATGGAGCCTATTGATGGGGTTGAAGCTATATTAGCCAAAAACACCACTGCGTTAGGTCGACCAGCACAGGTAGATGATCTACTTGGGGCATATCATTTCTTGCTATCTGACGCATCTAAATATGTTACAGGTATTGATGTAAAAGTTGATGGTGGTTGGTCTGCGGGTCTTACCTATTCTGGTATTGAAAAATTAAGCAGCTAATATAGGTAATTTAACTGCTTATCAAAGATGAATGAAAATCGGGTAGTAATTTACGAGTTATCACCCGATGAACCAGCTAACTTTTCCCATAATTTGGGACCAATACCTGCTGTCATACCACCACATACATTAATAGCCTGGCCATTAATAAACGCACAATCATCTGCGGCTAAAAAATGTGCTAATGAAGCTATTTCTTCTGGTTCAGCTATCCGACCAAGTGGGATCATTATTTTTTCCATTTCTAATTGACTCTGATCATTATCATGAGCCATTGGAGTATTAACTGACGCAGGACATATTGCATTAACACGGATGTGTCTGTCTCCAAGCTCAACTGCTGCCGTTTGCGTTAAGCCAATAACAGAAAATTTTGAAGTGCAATATGCACCTAAGCCGAAGACTCCCATTTTTCCTGAAAGAGAAGAAGTGTTAATGATGCTACCACCATTATTCATATAATCAGGCCCATGTTTTAAGCCAAAAGCAACGCCAAGAGTATTTACCTTAAAGGCAAACTCGTAATCTTGTTGTGTTGCCTCATTCAACGCTCTAAATTCAGGACAAACACCAGCATTATTAGCAATGATATCTATGGGGCCCAAATATTCAGATGCAAATTTTAAAAGGCTTATGACACTGTTTTCATCAGATACATCAACCTTGTAAAATTTAGCGCCAATAGATTCAGCTTCATTATTTTTATCTGCTAAGTCAGCAATCACAACATTTGCGCCAGATTTTATGAATCTTTTTGCCATTGCTAAACCAATACCAGAAGCGCCTCCTGTAATTACAGCAACTTTATTTTTAAGTGAAAACATCGGTAATTCATTATTGTGTGTATTCATAGTTAAACCTTAATTATATCCCAAGACATAATGATTATTTGATTCTAATTGATTGGGATAACTTTCATTAAGCTGCTTATCTTCTTTAAATAATTTAGCTTTATTTATAGTTTTAATGTCTGTCTTAGATATTTCCTTTTTATTTTTTTCAGTAGGTATTTTCATAACTAAATCCTCATCAGCAAAATAATAGAGTTAAAAATTATATTAACTTTGAAGGCTCATAGTATTTCAATTTTGAGGATTGATAATCCCCCTCTAGGGGTATAGCTGTGTATTTGTTGTTTGGGATATTTGGTAATATTCTAAAGAATATAGTTATGTTGCTGTTGTAAACTTATCAATCGTAGGACTTTCGAAAAGGAGATCATTCTGTAGTTAAGTGAATGTATGAATCTAATTTAATTTAAATGATTTTCAGTCAACTTTAGTTATGCTAACGGATTTTATTATTTAAAGGAAATGTCTTCTCTATGGCAGACATGAGTGTAGGTCGAGCTATATTAATGTCCATTTTTATGGGGCAAGATCAGTTCTCTATCGCTATAGACTCAAATTAGTTTTAACACTGTCTGAACACCTTGTCGTCATTAAAGGGGGCATTGAAATAACGGTTTGGCTTAGACCGAAAAATTTTAGGTGATTTGA
>MAAL01000106.1 GCA_002163245.1 Gammaproteobacteria bacterium 42_54_T18
TCAGCTGAACCTTTTTGATCGAAGAAATTTGTACGATTTGTTCTCGCCACCAATTGATGACGAGCCAGATAAAAACAAACAGTTGTCGATGTTATGAAACTGTGGGACAGCAGTGACTGGAATTGCAGAAAATAATTTTGCTCGAAATATTGGTGAGGTATTAGGTGTTTTTGGTCGTGTTGATCTACAGAATCCAGAAACATTATTTGATAATAGTATTAAGGGTGAAAATCTTTCTCGTTTAGAAGGGATGGTTCGTGAGTTAACGGCACCCCAGTGGCCAGAAGAAATTTTGGGGGATGTTGATCAAGAAGCTGCTGAGCGCGGGTATCAAGTGTATACGAAAACAGAGAATACAGGGTATTCTTGCGCTAGCTGTCACGCGCTACCAAATACAGAGGGCGAGTACCCGTTGACGCCGGCTGAAGATAACCTTTTTGGCCAGAAATTTATTCAAACCACGAATATACCTTTAGTTGATATAGGTACTGACCCTAATGCGGCGAACCTTATCTTTCAGCCTTTCCCTGCGGAAACCGGGACGTTGTCAGTGTTTTTTAATGATAGCGAAGTTGCTCCTAGCTTTGTTATTGAGCAGTTTGTCTTTGGGGCGTTAACGCAACGTTTATTTGAGGACTTAGGTTTGAGCGAATACGAAAGGGCTGCGTACAGTGGTTTTAGAATTTATGCTGATGGAAAAGAGCCTGCACCGAATGTAGCCGCTTATCGAGCAAGGCCGTTGCCAGGAATTTGGGCAACGAGTCCATATCTACATAACGGTTCTGTACGTAATTTGACGGAGTTGCTAAAACCTGCTGATGATAGAGAAACAGAATTTTACGTTGGTAGTCGTCACTTTGATCCTGTGAATGTAGGGTTTGTATCTGCACCAAACCGAGAAAAACACCGGGGTAAAGGTAAACAGAGACTGGATACGACAATGGATGGTAATTCAGCTGCGGGCCATGAATATGGTGTTTATTTTTCTGATGACGAAAAATTAGATCTTATTGAATTTATGAAAACGTTATAGAGATTAAACTAAGAACTTATCAATCAATGATTGATTGATAAGTTCTTAGTTGTTGTTTAATGCTCTAGTGAGCTTCTCGATACTTCGGTATGTTGGAAGATACTTAGGTTGGTGGAAGATGGTCAGCGTTTTGTTTTTGATGTTTAGTCAGCCGTAAAGGTATTGATAAGGGGTTATATAGTATACGGATATTGTGCTTGAGGTGTTAAAGGGCTCTTCGTTATTGATACTCCTGTTGGTAGAGTAGGTAGCTTAATCTGTTGGGGAAATTATATGCCGTTGGCAAGGTATGCTCTCTATTCTCAAGGCGTAGAAATTTATATTGCACCAACTTATGACAGCGGTGAGGATTGGATTGGATTGGCACGATGCGGTACATCGCTAGGGAAGGTAAGTGTTGGGTTTTGTCTAAGGAAAAAGGTTATATAATTTTGGATATTGATGTTGAATTAGCCTCAAGTTCAAAACGTGCACTGGATGTTGCTGGTCACTATTCTAGGCCGGATATATTCAAGTTGCATGTGGATAAGTCTCGACAATCTTCAACGCAGTTCAACAACCAAAGTTAACATACTATACCTTCTTGGTTTACGATCGAGAGTTATGCCAATAAGTAGCCGTAACGCCTGGTTTCGCATATTAAGTAATCGTTAGGCCTTTTACTGGAGTATTATACGCGCTTAAAGAAATATCGATGACTTTGAGAAGCTAGCATTACTCAAGCAAAAGTATTGTAATTTGTGGATCCATACTGACGCTGCATTTGGTTTGTTCGCAGGGTTACTTGACGATTATAAGAGTAAATTAAATGGAATAGAGTGCAGTGATAGTATAACCGTAGATTGTCACAAATGGCTTAATACTCCTTATGATGGAGCTGTTGCTTACGTTAAAGAAAAGAAGTACCAGGTCGCGGTTTTTAAGAATATAGCGCCATATCTCAATGAGCCCGGTGTTGAAACACCTTGGTAAAGAAGGGGTCAGGAATATCGTAGAGTCCTGTTGTCGAATAGCTCAATTGCGACGCCAGAAAGCGACCGGCCTTAGCTGGACGTCGGTTCAAAGATCAACTTTCAAGCTAAACGTAAATCTATTTCATGCGTCCAGGTGGTCGCATGCTGCTCATACAGCTGCCAATAGGTGTTCGCCACACCGCCAGCTCGCTTTGATATATCATCATCGAGCACTGCATGAATAACATGGATTCCTTTCGGTGAAAATTCCCGCGCAATCGATTGTGTCATCAGCCTTAATCCTGCTTTTGTCGTGGCGTTCATTACATCGCCTCGTTTACCTTGGCGTGATGATGATGCACCTCCAAAAATCAATGTACCGCCGCCACGAGGCAACATGTGGTTTAAGTGCTTGCTGAGCGACGTAAAAGCTTGATAAGCAGTCTTCCCTCCATGCGGAGTGGACTGTCTTCTCAGTAATATCCAAAAAACCAGCTGGCTCAGCCTGAGGTGTGTTGTATATCACTAACTCAGCATAACAATCCTCATTTTCTATACGTTTAAACGCAAGTGTTAGGTCTTCCGCATTCGCTGGGTCTACAACCACGCTGTTCACTGAAATTGCTTGAGAAGCGAGTTTCTCGGTTAGTTCAGTAATGTCCTTTCCCAACAGGTAAATAGGCATGTTCTTAGTTGCAACGAACTGTACTAATTCATAATCTAATAACGCCGTATTTTCACTTGAAACAATAAGTACTGCCTTTTCTCCTGTTCGTTTAATCTGACGTTCAACGGAATACTTTGCAGTGTTAAGAATGTTCTTCGCTATTTTTTTTACAATCATGATGTCAGTCCTCAGAACTTTTCTTTAAATGGACGTAAATCTATTTCATTGGCCCATGGTGGGGTTTGTTGTGAATGCACCATCCAAAATGACTTTGCAATTTCATCGGGGAGCAACGATCCGTTTTCTCCTTTCATCTTCAGTGCAACCTTTCCAAAACCTTTTACGCTCTTTACTAAGTCACCATTAATAACGCCGTCAATAACGACATGAGAAACATGAATGCCGCTCTCACTAAATTCTGCTTGCATGGACTGAATCATACCGCGCAGGGCTCCCTTGGCGGATGCAAAACCAGAGAACATTGGGTTGCCGCGCATCGATGCACTAGCCCCTGTGTAAATAATGGTGCCGCGCTTCCCTTCGGGTGATGGCGTTTGTTCTAACATAGTTTTTACGGCGTGTTGACCAACGAACATTCCCCCCACCACGCAGCGCTTCCAGTTGTCCTCGATGATACGTTGATCATGCTCCAAAAAAGGTGCGGGCATATTGCGCCCTACGTTGTACACAACCAATTCCAAAAGCATCTTAGTATCAGCGACTTGTTCAAACACAGCGTTGATATCTTGCTGCTGTGTACAATCGGCCACACAGGCACTCGCAGTACCACCCAGGGACGTAATCTCATGCACAATGACATCTAATCGGGACGCTGTACGACCGACAACAAATACGTGTAGACCCTCACTGGCAGCCTTAACTGCCATGGCTCCACCAATCCCATGTCTAGCACCAACTCCTACAATAATTGCAGCACGTTTATTCATTATTAATCCTGACTATGTTGGGTTACTTTTACCGAGTTACTTTTGTCGCGTTTTTTTTTGCATTTTTCTTTGCGTTAGTGAGCTCACAGTTTTTCGTAACTAGGCAGATCTTGCATCTTGTTGATCCATGTCCAAAGATGCTGCAATGCTTGTAACTGTGGATTTAAGTGCCCGGTTCTAACGACCTCGATTAGCTGACCGGCCAATGCAAAGTCAGCAATGGATGGGGCATCCCCCGCAAGCCATGGAGTTGCTTCTAATTGCCGGTCAACTTGGTTCATTAAATGCAGGAATCGGTCTTCAACGAAGGCCTTGGGGTTTCTTGCGATCCCTTGTTGCTTGATAGCCTTGCCGAGTTGATAACCAAGTGCGGGGCCTAGAAAGTACTTTTCATAAAATGGTCGTCCTTCACCCAATAAATCACCGACTTTGAACATAGCTTTGGTGTATTTAGCACGCAAATACACTTCGTAAAAATAGAGAGACTCATCAGCCCAATCTTGAAATATTTCGGCTTTAGATGCCTGCGCTGGGTCACTAGGAACGAGTGGTTTTTCAGGAAAGTGAGTGTCTAAATAGCGCGCTATTACTCTGCTGTCCTGAATCATTTCACGATTCACCTCTAAGACGGGTAATTTACCTGTCTTAGATAGTCGCTTTGCCTCTATTGCGAGAAATCCGTTGTAGTTCTTAGTGGTGTACTCAATGCCTTTGTAGTCCATCATTTTTCTAACTTTGGTACAAAATGGTGAAAACGCCCATTGGTGTAAAATGATCTGAGTCACTATTACTCTCCCTTAAACAGATACTTGAATAAACAATGTGTTGCATCCTCGCCCGTTGACAGTGCCCAGACAACCGTGTATTTCTTAACGTCAGATTAGAAAAACTTAGCCTTATGGTTCACCCTTATGACTCTCTCTTATGACAAAGCAGCGTAGACCCCCGCCAATTCAGTATCTTGCTGCGTTTGAAGCCGCTGCGAGACATAACAGCTTTAAGTCTGCTGCCAAAGAGTTGAATGTGACAGCCTCTGCGATTAGTCAGCAAATCAAGTCGCTGGAAGAGTATTTAAATATCAGTTTGTTTGAGCGTGGTGCCAGGGGTATTACGTTAAGCAAAGAGGGGGCGTCGTTTTATCTTGTCTCAAAGCAGACCATCTCTACCTATCAGACGACTTACGCTGAATTTATACGGCAATTCGATACGCACTTTGTACGAATTTCTATGATTCCCTATATCGCAAATGAAATTGTCATACCACGATTACACACGTTTTCAGACATCCATCCGGATATTAACATACTCATTGAAACCTCAATGGCGGTGCAGGATCTTTCGGGATCAGAAATAGATTGCGCGTTAAGACTTGGCGTACCCCCTTGGTCAGGTTGTGACCATAAACTCATTTCTACTGTCAGTAGTAACCTTGTTGTTAGCCCTGGCTATTTTGAAAAGCATCCTACCATTACATTGGATAATTTTGATCAACATACCATTATTCACACGCGCCCAGATGTTAATGACTGGCAGCGCGTTAAAGCAATTTTTAGCATTGATAAATCGCCTGCGAAGGAGCTGCATTTGGATTCCTATGGCACTGCTATAAAAGCGGCAGAGGAGGGGTTGGGAGTGGCTATCGGGTTAATTCCAACGATCAATAAAGCCTTACTTTCTGGAAAACTCATCACTTATTCAGAGCAGAATGTTCCAATCGATGAAGGATATTATTTAGTGACCAAGAAAGGCATGATTGAGTCCCCTGAGTATTTATCCATTTATAACTGGGTTGTCAGTATTTTTAATGACTAGATAGGGTGTGAAACTGGATAAGCGCATTATCACACATTTGCTGTTTCTCTTGTTTTAAAACGTTGGCGATAAGCTGCCGGGGTCAACTCGGTACGCTGTTTAAATAATCGCGAGAAAGAGCTGATGTCGCTATACCCCACACGCTCTATCACTTCAATAATGGGCAGTGTTGTGTTCTCTAACAATTGCTTGGCCGTCTCGATGCGTATGTTCTGTAGATAATTATGAGGGGTTAGGTCCAATTCGGCTTTAAAGCGTCGTATCAACGTACGCTGGCTTACTCCCATCTTTTTTGCTAACTCTGCTTGATCAATACTTTCTTTGGCGTGATTCTGTAGCCAATGTTGCACTTTGGCTACGACAGGGTCACCACTGGTTTCATCCAGCAGTAAATTTTGATAGGGCGATTGAGCTCGCGCACTGGTATCAATAAGCATCGCCTTTGCACACTGAATGGCTAAATCCGCAGTAGCATAACGTTCAATCAGATGAACCGACATATTTTGATAGGACGTCATGGCCCCCGCGCACATTAATCGATCTTGCTCGGTAATCATTTCACGTCCATTGAGCTTTACTTGAGGGTAGCGTTTGTGGAATTGTTTTTCTAGCCACCATGTTGTGGTCGCCTCGCGTCCATTCAATAGTCCGGTTTCCGCTAACAGAAAACTACCGGTGCAAATGGTCACTAACGTTGCTCCACGTTTCCAGCGAGTTACCAACCAGTCCAGCAGTGGTCGAAGTTCTCTTACCATTTCATCCATAGCTAGAGCGCCTTGGTAAGGAAAAGCGGGCAGGTAGATCACATCAAACTCTTCAGCGTTGGCAATACTCGTATCTGTCGCAATTGAAATGCCTCCGCTAGTCTTCACGGATTTACCTGTTATGGAGACGGTATTCCAGGCGAATGTTGGGTCATCTGAGCCCGATTGGCGACAGTTGTAAGCATTTGCCACCTGAAATGAATCCATTGGGCCTGATAGACTGGATAAATAACAATTGTCGTATGCAACGATACCCATCTTAACCATAAAAACCCCTAGGTAAAATATCACCATAATATTGTCAATTTTGCCAATGTACCATAGGCATCTCATTTTCTACACTGTTGATATTACAACGTCGCCCATATCACGCTGAGTCATGGGCACAACTTATGAGGTCTGTTTATGTCTTTGCCTGCTCTATTTGAAAACTGTCTATCTGTACCCGTTATTGCGGCTCCTATGTTTCTTGCCTCTGGTCCAAGTCTGGTCACCGCCTGCTGTAAATCTGGGGTGGTTGGCACATTTCCCGCGCTCAACCTGCGTTCTACCGATGAGTTTGAGGCCTGGGTTATTGAGATTAAAGCTGAGCTACAACGTCATGCCGATGAGACAGGTGATCTGCCAGCTCCCTTTGGTGTGAACTTGATTGCTCACAGAAGCAATCCTCGTCTGGAAGCGGACCTAGCGATCTGTATCAAACATGAAGTACCACTGATTATCACGTCCCTTGGTGCAATCAGTGACCTTGTAGACGCGGTTCACGGGTACGGAGGTATTGTCTTTCACGATGTGGTGAACGCCCGTCATGGGAAGAAAGCTGCTGCCGCTGGTGTTGATGGCCTGATTGCTGTTGCTGCAGGAGCGGGTGGCCATGCCGGGGATTGGAGCCCGTTTGCATTGATCAATGAGCTTCGACAATTTTTCGATCACACCATTTTACTATCCGGCTGCTTGTCTACGGGTAGCGATGTCGCCGCAGCACAAATGATAGGTGCTGACTTGGCTTATATGGGTACACGTTTTTTAGGCACTCAAGAATGTGAAGCTAATGAAAACTATAAACAAAAATTATTGGATTCTTCCGCGGCGGGCATTGTATATACGCCAGCCGTATCGGGCATTCCCGCCAATTTTATTCGGGAAAGCGTCGAGGCAGCAGGTATCGCATTAGCCGATGCACCGAAAGTTGATTTGGGTTTAGAATTACAAGAGGCCAGAGATGGCAAGGCGTCGGACGCCAAGCCTTGGGTAGATGTTTGGTCTGCTGGCCAAGGGGTGGGCAGTGTTAATGATTTACCCACCACGGCAGAACTAGTGTCTCGCTTGAAAGCGGAGTATCACCAAGCCCATCAAGATCAACAGGCACGGATTGCCAAACTCAATGGTTGATAGGCCGAGATAAAAAATTACTTGTTGTGGGAGTATACCGTATTGTTTATAGCTGGTTTTTTACTCTCACAACGAATACTTGAGTTTTTTGTATATTTAACCAGCATGTCAATCTTATTTTTTTGATTTATATTGAACTGCGCACTAGCAATTTTTGTGTCTTGTTAGTTAAACTCTGCGCGTCTTTTTTCTGGACCTTAGTAATGGGCTAGCTCTCGCTTTCTCACGAGTCGTTCTGTTTTGAAAGTAAGGTGTTATGAATATTTTTTTACGTAAAATTTCCTTGTTTTTTTTGTCAGCGGTATTTTTTGTGCTGTCTTTTCATTATTTGATATACAGTGCACTTTTATCAAATGAAGATTACTTTAAAATTGAGAATGGCATGTCAACGGTTGTCCTTGGTGACTCCCATACGGAAACCTCAATTCGTGATGATGCTACGTTAGGGCTTAAGAACCTATCTTTTCGAGGTGAAAGCGTATTCCTAACATACTATAAACTCAGGCGGTTGATAGAGGTGAACCAGCAAATTGAAAATGTTGTGCTTGCTTTTTCTTTCTATACATTAAATGAATTTCGAGATGAACAGTTAAATAGAACGTTTAAGGATTATTTTTGGTTGTTGGATGCTGAGGGTCTACAGCACCTGAATTATACCGCTAGAAATGCAATTCTTATGCTGAGAGAAGCCGATAGCCAGCTATTTAAGTGGGGGGTTTCTAATGTTAAAGAGACAATTTATTTTTTGCTTACGGGTGGGTATAGAAAAATGGATGTTTCTAATGTAAGCGAAGAAACATCTCAAGAGCGACTTTGGGGGCATTATTTTAAGAAAGATAAAAAAAACCTTCAGGATCAATCAGTATTGCAAAAAGCCTATCTTGAAAAAATTGTGCTTTTATGTGAAAAAAACAACATTAAAATAACGTTTATCAATACGCCTCTGCATAAAACGTATTCTTCGAATATTCCTAAGAATTATTTATCGGATTACTATGCAGACGTCGATAACTATATTGCCCGATACCCAGGGCTGGTGAGTCATCTCGATTTTATGAATTCCATCGTACAAGATACATATTTTCATGATGGTGATCATTTGAACAGTACAGGAAGCGTTGTATTTACAGAAATCCTTCATAAGCGGCTGCTTGAACTAAACATTATTAAAGATTCTTGATGTATATTTAAAGGAGGTACACATTAATGTTGTTCAATTCAATTGAGTTTGCGATTTTTCTTCCTGTCGTATTTCTGATTTATTGGTTTGTTGTTAACAAGAATTTACGATTACAAAACTTTTTCTTGTTAGCTGCGAGCTATTTTTTTTATGGGTGGTGGGACTGGCGGTTTTTGTCACTAATCGCTGCAAGTTCATTAATCGATTATTTTATTGGAATAGCACTTTCACGTAATTCCAATAAAACTCATAGAAAGTTGCTTTTGTTTACGAGTTTGGCCGTAAATTTGGGGTTTCTAGGTTTTTTTAAGTATTTTAACTTTTTTGTCGAAAGCTTCTCAGCGGCGTTTACTTTTTTTGGGCAGCCTGTATCAGACCCTGAACTACTTAACATCGTACTTCCTGTTGGTATTAGTTTTTATACGTTTCAAACGCTAAGTTATTCTATTGATATTTATCGGAAAAAACTGGAACCGACTAAGGATATTATTGCTTTTGGGGCTTTTGTTAGCTTTTTTCCTCAGCTGGTTGCAGGGCCAATTGAGCGAGCTACTAGCTTGTTACCACAGTTCTATAAAAAAAGAGTATTTGAATATGATCAAGCTGTTGATGGGTTAAGGCAGATACTTTGGGGGTTATTCAAGAAAGTTGTTATCGCCGATAATTGTGCAGTTTATGTTGATCAGATATTCGGTTCTCATACTGAACATTCCGGAAGTACGTTGTTAATCGGAGGTGTATTTTTTGCTTTTCAAATTTACTGTGATTTTTCAGGGTATTCGGATATTGCGATTGGTACCGCTCGGCTATTCGGCTTTAATTTAATGCGAAATTTTGCGTTCCCCTATTTCTCTCGTGATATTTCAGAGTTTTGGCGGCGGTGGCATATTTCTCTTTCAACGTGGTTTAGAGATTATCTCTATATACCCCTTGGAGGCAGTAATGGTGGTACCTTTTTTAAAATGAGGAATATTTTCATAATCTTTCTTGTTAGTGGTTTTTGGCATGGTGCAAACTGGACGTTTGTTGTTTGGGGCTTGGTGAATGCCTTGTTGTATCTTCCGCTAATGATAGGGAGTCGAAACAGGAAAAATTTAGGGACCGTTGCCGAAGGAAAGCTAATACCTACTCTTACCGAAATCACGCAGATGCTGACTACATTTCTTACGGTGGTTGTTGCATGGGTGTTTTTTAGAGCGGAAAATATAACGCATGCATTCGAATATCTAAATGGACTGTTTTCCCTCTCTCTCTTTTCCGTTCCAGATGTACTTCCTAGTAATCTAATAGTTACTATACTCTTGTTCGTTTGTGCAGAGTGGTTACAAAGAGAAAAACAACATGCTCTTGAGTTTAAAATAGACAAGTCTATTACTCTCGTTCGATGGCCCTTATATCTTTCTATAATATTTCTCGTAATAGGGTTTGGCGGAGAAAGGCAAGAGTTTATTTACTTTAATTTTTAATGCAAAGTGTGTGGCTTGAAAAGGTTAGCCGTATAGTGGAGGGACAGGAATGTAATAGAAAATCTTATTGAAATCTTATTGAAATCTTATTGAAATCTTAGTTGAACACATTATTAATAAATCGCTTCAGCGCGTTGCTCTCGTGTTTATATTGTAAGCGCCAAATACTCCACGTCATTGATGCTTCATCTTATTTAAGATCTATATTCCAAGGAAGAAGTTTTTCAAAATCCTCAACATTTCCCGCATAAGCCAAGCGCGCAA
>MAAL01000025.1 GCA_002163245.1 Gammaproteobacteria bacterium 42_54_T18
GTAAGCACCACCGGCTTTTAATACCGCCAGGATAGATACAACAAGATCGATTGAACGGTCTAAACAAATACCAACTCGACTGTTCGCAACCACACCTTGCTCAGACAAATAACGTGCTAGCTGGTTAGCTTTTGCATTGAGCTCCCTGTAGGTTAATTCACTATCATCATATACAAGCGCTACCCTATCCGAAGACTGTGTAACTTGGCTCTCAAACCATTGAACTATATTTACGTCATTATTTAATTCTGTATTTAGGTTACGACCTGTCTGCCCTCCCCCAACATCAGTTCCACCAACAAGGCGAAGGGAAGCTTGTTCATCGTCAAGAACATAATTTAATTGATCTATTGTTTCCGCTTTAGCTGAAACAATTTGCTCGGCAATAAGCACCATACGATCAAGCATCGATAAATCAACAAAGCTATCTAAATCATATCGCAGGCTTAACTGAACACCATCACTAAGTTCCCCGACAATCATCTGTACGCCACGTTCAACCTTAGGGGCAGACATCACAGGGTTAAGCGTTTCACCTTGAATAGAACGATCTAAAACAAAGTTATAATAATTGTACATAAATACGGCTGGAGCCTGCGGCAAAATATCTGCCTGCTGACTTAGTGAAATTGAACGGTATGCCTGTACCTGCGACCGGTATGTTTTTTCATAGCTAAACAGATCAGCAACTTTCGCACCTTTAGAAAACAGGTTAATAGGAAAAACCATTGGCACTTGTTGATAATAACAACCTAACTCCGTATCACTGGCAACCCGTCTATTCCCATGAAACTCTGCCACATGAAAATCATTTTCAGCACGACAATAATGCTGGACCAATATGCCGTATACACCCTTAAAGAATAACGGCAAGCTGATATTCTGTTGTCGACAATATTCAGTGATGCTGTTCTGCAATTCAGGATTAATACGCAAGGACACCGTTTCATCATTAAACGCATTAATGTTCTGCTTTTTGCGATAGGTTTCTGGCATCGAGAACTTCAATGCTTCTACGGTTTTTAATTGTTGTTTCCAGAAGGACAATACGTTTTCGGAATCCACATGCGTTTTATCCCACTCCTGATACGCCGCGTTGATTGCATCCGGTTGTGTATTCACAACACCTCCAGCCACACCGCCCTCGGCATAACTACGCAATACCGCATCCATATGCAGGAAGGTTGATGCTCCGTCCAACAATATATGGTGATAACAGAAAACCAATTTTTTGGGTTTATTCTTATCGGTGGCTTCATTACCCACCGCTTCCAGCAAATGGTATGTCGCAAGAGGCTGACGAAGAATATCGATGGGTTTGTGCATTAGTTTATCGGCACACTCTTGAAGGTCACCCTCAATGCGCTGAACATCCAAAGCTGTCGTTACTTCACTGTGAATAACAAAATAAGCGTCATCTGTCGTCGCAAGGTGACTCTCCAGCAAACGAGCTCGGAGCATCTCTGAGGAAGCAGCAACCGACTGTATCGCTTGTGATAATTTTTCTACGTCGATATCAGCCGGTACATCAACACTGATACCGTATGAGTTTTCAAAACTTTCCGGTTTAACCTTATACGCTAGATAAAAATCACGCTGATAAGAGTTTAACGGTAATAAATGTGCATCTGTAAAATCAACACCTAGCGCCGTTAGCAACTCATTATCACTAAACAACTGTATGGACTCTATCGTTTTAGGCTGACCGTCGGTTAAGGACAAAAGAATATGCTGGTATTGTTCAACCATCGTAGCAACGGTAGATTCGTTGAATAAATCCGTGTTGTATTCTAAGCTACCGGAATAATCATACCCCTTCGAAGCGCCTTTACCTGTTACCGCCAACTCCTGTCGAGCAACACCCAACACCATTTCCATACGTGCGGACGTACTTGAAGAAGGTATTTCAGAAACCTCCAATGGGCCTACCCCCATGGCTTTACCGTCATCGCCCGCCTTTGCATTTATTAACTGGAAAGCAGCTTGCGCTAATGGAGAGTATCCTGGCTGTCGCTCAATCTCCATTTCATCCATTAACATATCAATGGGTAAATCTTGATGCCCAAAGCCATCAAGCACCATTGCACGAACACGTTGAAAGAACGTATCAACCGTTAACGTTCCATCAAGCTGTAGACGCATCATCAGTAAATTCACAAAGAAACCGATAAGGTCTTGGGTTTCTCCGCGATCCCGCCCAGCCACCGGTGCACCAACTACTACATCATTCGTATTCGCATAGCGGGACAACAATAATTGCCATGCACCTAAAGTCACCATATAAGGTGTTAGCTTATTCTGATCACAAAATGCTTCAACTTGAGAAGATAATGCCCCAGGCATCTCAAACTTATAGACCGCCCCTCGGTTGCTCACCATCTCACCACGAGGTTTATCTGTCGGCAATTTTAAAACCGCTGGAGCCCCCTCAAGAACCCCCATCCAATACGTTAGATGTTCTTTTAGCTCATCACTATCAACCCAATCTCGCTGCCACGCAGAATAATCTGCATATTGAATAGGCAGTTCCGACAACATAACCGGTGAACCCGTGGCCTTGGACATGTAAAAGGTCATCATCTCTTTAACAAGCACTTCCATTGACCAACCGTCTGAAATGATATGATGCATACAGGCGATCAACACAAATTCAGGGGTGCCAGATTCCGAGGTACTGACGGTGATAAGTTTGCCCCGAAATAAAGGGCCAACATTTAGGTGAAATGACGTTAATGCGTCCTCATTAACCCAGTGGGTAATTTGTGTTTCTTTTTCGCTATCAGAAAGCTTGGATATATCAATTTGCTCCAAACTCCATTGACCGGCTTTTGAGATTACCTGAAACGGTTCGCCGTCTTTTTCTTCAAAATGTGTTCTAAGAGACTCATGACGTTCAACAATGGCCTGAAAGGCTTGATCCAATATGGCGGGATCAATAAACCCTTTGATACGTAATGCCGTTGGCATATTGTAGGTTACATCACCTGGATTTAGCTGATCCAACAACCAAAGACGCTGCTGTCCGTAGGATGCTCGCAAAGGCTGGTCTCTAGAGACCACCTTAATGCTTTCTGCTGTTGATTTTTGTGCCTGCTTAAGAAACTCGATAATAGCCGGCTTGTTGCTGACAATTTGGCCTTTTATCTCTGCAGTAAATGCGCCTTCCGGTGCACTAAAACGAAGGTTACCTCCATCTAGCCACAAACGAATATCTTTCTTAGCAAGGAAGGACAACAACTCAACAACGGACATACAGCACCTTTTAATTTTTGTTATATGCGAGACCAGAAAAAGACTGCAGAAAGCATGGTATTTACAGTACTCTAACGTCTCGAATCGGTATATTTATAGACCAATAAACCGCTTCTGGCGATATTACTATGACTCCCAGAATACTACACTGTTATGGGTAAAAAGACTGCTGAAAGCTAACAAGTTCATACGGTTAAGCCCTTCAGTTCATTGAAATCCAACTCAAATAACACTCTGTATCAAAGTAACACGATCGTTTTGAGTAGAGGCACTCCCTGCACTGATACTAAGCGCCAGGAAAACTGTCATGTAATGATACTATTTAGGGTTGAAAAGCTTGCTGTGGAATGACAATAAAGCATCATATTAAGGACAGGCGACTTGCGGAGCGACCGTAAAAAAGTGACAATCAAATATCATACGATTGATGAAATAGACTCATTGTCAGTTCTATAACAACGAACATTTGAGCTGTTATACAAGGCTTAAACTCCTACAATTCAGTCACTCCCCGGATACTCTAACTGCTCGCTTATTCCACAACATAGTCATTCACTTACAATATCGTTCCTTTTGAGGGACATTCTACATCACCATAATTAGTTGCAAAACTAATCTTAATTGACTCTTTAACCTTACCTGTCAACGGTCGCTGCACAACAAAATGAAGATGCGGGCCACTAGAATAACCGGTATTCCCCGAGTACCCAAGCAACTCACCTGTATCGATTTGTTGGCCAATAGAAACTGCTACCCCCATCGTTTTTAGATGATAATACCCTCCTAATGTAAAGTCATCGTGTTGCACTAACACATAATTACCAAAACGGTAATCTAGCTGAGAGGTTCCTCCGATAATTGAATATTCATATAAATCGACTATCTTCCCTGAACGTGCGGCCAGTATAGGTGAACCCTCCATCATAGAAAAATCTATAGCATTTTTCGAGTACGCTTTATTGTGCGTAAAATCCCCGTTGCATGATTGACTTACTTTATACCGTTTTCCTGTTTTATATGGCAACGCATATCGTGTAGATGGTGCGTGTGATGCAGAAAAACTCCCTTTATTCCAAAAATATCACAAATATTGTGAATTTCATTAATACTATTTTAACTCCAATTATATTTTCGGAAATTTAACGCTTTAAGCATGCGTTTGTAAGCGACGCATGCTTTTTCTTGTTACTTATTGGACTCAAATGGAGCCCAACCAATTTTCTTGCTCTTCAGTGTCAGGTACTCGAACGCCGCGAGCATCTGATATGAGAGCAAACGCTTCTTTTCCTGCACGGATTTCGGCATGTAGCTCTTCTGCCAAGACCAAGGCCAAGTCCGTTCTTGGAAAACCACGATCCGGTATTGGGAATGACACATACTCAATGCTATTTCTTTCACATAGTTTAGCTTCATCACCTAAACCAAACTCTAGTTGCTCCCAGCCCTCAAGCAAGCAAACTATTTTTCAATCCCAAGGCGAGCAAAAACGATGAATTCATCTTCAATCCATTCGCCAGGAACAAGCTTCGCCATAACTGATAAAACCTAACTCGGCGGCCAAATTTAGTATGCACTACAGTTGACATTTTACGTAGCTATGAGATATCTGGGCCAATACGGCGATACGATCGTTCGCCTTCAAATGGATTAGAATTGTTTTTAAGTGCTGGAAAGCAAGCCATATGATGAATCAAAGTATTTAGAAGCCTTGAAAGCCAAGGGCTGACCGCTATTAAATATGCCGAAAATGGTTAGAACATTGGCTTGCGATCCACCTCAGCGCGTGTTGTTATAGCCTTTTACCTGTTCTAAAGGCACAGACCAATTCAATATTTTCTTTGTTGGGCTTTACAATGGAAACAATATCTCTAGCATCTGATTCTGATGTTACTTTATAATATGTGGTCCCATCAATAAAAAACGGAAATACATTGATATACCGTGCTCTATACACAATTGGTTTCTCTCTCCCCGAAATTTCCCCAAACTCAAACAGCCCCTCGTTAGCTTTCTTCTCAATGTTACATTCCGATTCCGTGTCCCTACAATGCATCCACGATAGCGGGAAGATATAGCTTGCCTCACTTTTCATTTTAGAACGGCGTGTAGAGCTAGGCGCCAATCCCAAAGGGAAAGCATAGAATGCCATATTAGTTTCATACGACGTGAATTTTTCCTTTAAATACAATATTTCCGTAGAACCTGAATTATTCCCATCAAAGTCATTCTTTCTCGATCTAACATATTTGCGCTCAATAATTGCGTTTGGATTTTCTTTAAAAACACCCTCGCTGGAAAATAAAGAACAAATTTTTATGTCATTTTCTATCTTTGACAATAATTCATGATCCGCATGAACGATATTTGAAAACATAAAAGCAAATATTGACATTACTACTTTGTTCACAAGCTGCTCCTTTCTTTGCTTAAGCTAATCATGGTAGGCCAGGTATAACTTTTACGCTGACTTCGCCGGTTTAACCATTTAAAGCATTGCTCAATGGCTTGACCATAGAAAGACCAAGCTGCTCGGGAATTCCGGGGGGCTATTGTCTGGCCTTGTTCTACATGTAATTTTTGTCATCGTTGTCAGGGTCAAAGAGATCTATCCGTATATTTGCCGACATATTCTTCGACCTCAGAAAGTTCAATTAAGCCATGCCAAGGGAATATTCCAACATCAAGAATCTCTAATTTACGATCGGTGTCAATCTCTTCCAACTTAGAGATAATCGCTATCCCAAGCGAGTTTATCTATTCCTCAATTTTCACACAACCCCTCTATATATGTAGAACATTATCTTCCTCAGCGTTCATGATATAGCATCTTATCAATATCTGGCTGATTAGTAACTATACATTTGGCTGATGGTATAGGGTGTTAATTTTGACCTATTGGGGCGCGACTTGCCTTTTAGCCACCATCGGCGTTTGATCACTTCAAATGTCAGCACGTCTTAATTAGGTAAAATCTAAAGCGGACATTACATATTTTAATGCAGAGCATAAGCCATTGGCATGCAGGGTGTTGTGGGGGCTGAGAATTAGATACCCTCGGCTACCCGATTAGAAAAACGAAGTAGAAAACCCTATGTCCGCTAAAACAGGGGAGGTTCACCATCTATAGCACCAACTCGTACAAATGCGCATCATGAAATGCTCCTGCTGCAAACATATGGCGCCTTTCAGTGCCGTAACATTCAAACCCGTAGCGTTTGTAGAAATTGATGCCCTTGATATTAGTAGAAGTTACGAACAAGGTTATGGCCTCCAATCCATTTTGAAGTTTTGCCCATTCGATTGAGCGTTCCATGAGTTGTGATGACGCTCCTTGTTTTCTGTATTTCGGATAAATATACATTCCCCAAAGGAATGCCTTGTGCCGATACTTATCACTAGCCTTACGTGTTAGAGAGGTAATACCAGCCAAAGTACCATTATCAAATATGCCCAACAAGTTGTGACCCAAAGATGGATATGTTGAAAACAGATCTTCTATACCAGATTTCCCAGCTGCTAGCTCTGTCTCGACATTTGCTCCGACGTATTGAGGATATTCTTTCTCGGAAGCTCTCCTTAGCAATACGTAGTCTCCTAAATCCAATTCCGTAATTTCTCTAACTTCCATTTACCCTCCATTTTTGATGGATAACGCTTTATTGAGGCGCGTGTATTTTTCGTCGATTTCAAATATCTTGCTAGAGTATACCAGAGAAAACCCAAGCCTCCAGCCGTTTAAATACGGCGGCTCGTTCCACACTCCGGCCAAAGCCATCGATTAAGGAACATGGGCGAATCACGTCATAGCGGTCATCTAAGATACTACCCAAAACAAACGACTAAGCTCATTTCATATCACTTGGCATTCCTATTTCTCAAATACCTTACCATATTGGCCATTTTTCGTTCTACAAGAATTATAAACGATGCAGTCGCTCCACCGAATAATCCAATTATTACATAAACCAATATGAGGGGAAAAAGCTCATGAACCCCTGACATAAGAAAGGAGGATGTCATCGCCATTACTGTTGTGATCGTAGCAAAAAAGCCGATCCAAAATACCATCATTAGAGATCGTTTTGATTTTATTTTTGAAGTCCTGGACGAAACTACTAAACCTGCAACAATAGCTGGAAAAAAACCAAGGACATAACTACAAGCTATAGTGATTGCTGTTACAGTAAAGTACTCAGTAATACCCAACCCTTCAGGTTTGTGCGACCATAAAACGAAGAACGTTAACTGGGCTAGAACAAAACCACATACGGCAGGTCCTATAATTCCGTACGCAGCGGATTTCTGTAGTGCTAGCTTTAATTCTGGATTCATTCTCGTATAAATCTCAAATTATTTTCCCTATTATATGACTAGCAATTGGCAGATCATTTAGGACAACCTTCTCAGTCTGGATTTTCCACATTATAGCCAAAGTTATAACCCGGTAATTAAGGCCGACGATTGAAAAAATGGACAAGAATAACGCCCGCATACCACTATTCCATTCCTGGGTGACGAGGTAAGTAAATCAGTTTTTCCATACCTCTGTCGGTTCTTATGACCCATACTTTTTTTGTTGTCCATAATGTTAAGTAAGACCCATCTATTTCCATCGCTTCAAATTCATCATCATCACTAACACAATGATCTTGATTAATTCTGTAGAACTTTCTCTCATCTAATCCAATGCCAAGCCTATGATTTCGTGTAAGCATAACATCTGGATCGAACGTACATATAACGAAGTCAACCCACTCATAAATAATTTTTTTCATACTTAGCCCTCATCAGGGTCCCCCAGATACTCCGCGCATAACAAGCAATACCTACTGCTGCCAACTCCTTTTTACTTAGATTTCTGTTCATTATACAGTTCTAGAGCTATCTTGATCTTTTCGCAGCGCGGCCCGTACTCCAACGCTTTAATTTCCCGTTCGATAAGTGTTTTGGCTGCAGGTGATTTTATCTTCGCTAGCGCCATAGCAATATTTTCAGGTCTAACAGCACTGTGCTCTCTCTTGAGAATATCGACAAATGACTCTTCATACTTTTCTAGCCACTCAACAGGGTACTTAAATATGTAGTCCCCTGCCGCCATTGGAGCATCTCCTCCATAATCTTCCTCGTCAATTGCGATTCGTACTAACAGTTCCAACAATTCTTTATCGCCCAGTTTTTCCTCGAAGAATTGGACAGCAAGATCATTGGAATGACAAGTATCGATGAGTAGTTCACGAATTTCTTGGTGGTCGTACATCCTGGTTTACCTAACCTTTTTTACTTGTGCCTATCTTAATATCGTTTGACGGTTCGTTCCACATAACGGCCAAGCTAAAAATTGACAGTTCCGACTGAATTCCGCAATAGATGTCATAAAAACAACTTTTGGGATCCTATACTAGGTTATAAATTTGATCACAGTCGCACGCCATTGATGCTCTATTTACTAATTTACTAATTTACTAATTTACTATGTCACTTAATCTAACGGGAACTCCGGGTTCAACATTTCGTTCTAGAATTTTCCCTTCTATCTCCGCGAAACGACCTGGCGTGACATAATCATCAGGTAACACATCTAGGTTAATTCTTCTTACTTGCATATTTTCAGTTGTTATTGCATCTCCTGCGACTTGTGATTTATCTTTAGCAACGACAACAACGGACACCTTCTTCGCATCAATCTCTATCAGTTCTTTAAGACTCCCACAATTGGGTCTCGGGGCAGTGTTACAGGCGAGATTATATAATCGACTTGCTTCAGCTGCGTTGTGCACTCCTACACCACCAACATGCATCGCTGCTAGATGAACCTGAGCGTCGCCATGGCCTTTAGCCGCTGCCCTCTTATACCATCTGGCTGCTTCAACGGTGTCCATTTTGAAATTTTCTTGACTATATAATAAGCCTAGATTGAACTGCGCTTCAGCATTGCCCTGTTCGGCTGCTTTTCGATACCATTTCAGTGCCTGGCTGTAATCTTGCTGAACTCCTTGCCCATGAAAATATGCAGAGCCAAGATTGGACTGAGCATCGTGATAACCTAAGTCCGCAGATTTTTGAAACCATTTTAATGCCTCAACATAATCCTGCTTAACCCCTTGTCCCTTGGCATAGGAAAGCCCTAAGCTATTTTGAGCATACATATTCTCTTGTTCTACAGCTTTTCGAAACCATTTCAACGCTTCGATATAATCCAGCTTGACTCCTTGCCCATAAAAATAGGCAACTCCCAAATTATTCTCCGCACCAGCATGTCCAGATTCAGCAGCTTTTTGAAACCATTTCACCGCTTCGACGTAATCTTGTTTAACGCCCATTCCCTGATACAGACTTTCCCCAAGAGAGATTTGAGCATCCACATGTCCTTGCATTGCTGCTCTTCGGTACCATTTTCCAGCTTCTTCATGGTCTTTTTCAATTCCGTAGCCTTGTGCGTACGTTATCCCTAGAGCGTATTGACCTGTTGCATCACCTAAACCTGCTGCTTTCCGATACCAGTCTATTGCCTTTTCGTAATTTTTGCCGCCCGCAAGATCTGTGTAAATATACATAGTGGCGAGATTATATGAGGCCTTGGCGTCACCTTGTTTCGCTGCTTTTTCATACCACATTGCGGCTTTATTCAGATCTTTTTTTACCCCTCGACCATCAAAATACAATTTCGCAAGATTGTGCTGGCCAAATGAATGGCCTTGCTCTGCCGCTAATTTATACCATCGAAATGCCTCCAAGTGATCCAGCTTCACACCCATACCATTTTCAAACATAATCCCAAGACTATATTGTGCTTTTGCAAATCCTTGAGCAGCTGATTTTCTGAACCAGGACATAGCTTCCACATGGCTTTGTGGTATGCCATTTCCTTCAGCATGGAGCAAACCTAATTTATGCTGGGCCTCGGCTTCTCCTTTATTCGCTAATGGCTCCCTATTGAATAAAGCGCATTTGTAATCACCTGATTCATAGCATTGAATTCCAGCTTCATACTCAGCTCCATAAGATAAGGACGCCATTAATAACATCACTACAAAGTAATTCTTCATTCGAACATAACTGCCATGTATATTTATTGGTGGGGATATTTAAAGTAATGTAACCGTAACAAAAATAAGTCTTAATCGTATAAATGAGACTTCATTATGATTAGTCCCTCCACTTTGGATTCATTCCTGTTGACTAATAGTTGTACTCTATCGAAGGATCGGTGCCAGTTCAAATACTATGTGCTTAGCCCTAAAACCAGATGTCCGGTTTATCGGAACTCTAACACATTTAGGGATACCCCAATTTGGCAGCTTTAGGGCGAAAGCTGCCTGGTCACACCCTCCTTAAACATCCGCAAAAAACGAAGTGATACCCCAAAAAGTCGTAAAATTCGAACGCTATATACAGCCAGGAGCAATCCTAGCCCAGCTAAGGTTTTATGCCGAGAGCTCGTTCCAAATCATCCAGGGCATCAGTAGTATGTCCAACTAGGTGCTGAACACTGGATAGTGATTCCCGGCAAGCAGTAAATACAAAGGTGATTTTATCTGCGTATGTATACAGTGTGATATTCAACGCCTGGCCTTGCATCACAAACGAAACAGGGTGCACGCTAAAAAGTTCAGCTCCGTTCAAATACCGCGTTTCACGCGGGCCTGGCACATTTGAGATCACCACGTTGTACATAGGGTTGCGGCGACGATTACCAATTTTAGTCATTTGTCCGATGACGAAAGGCAAAGTCATTAAAGCACTATAGGTTGTGATTTGTTTAGCGTTCATCCCTGATAGCAGCGCCTTCCCAGCTGACATTGACGCAATGACTTTATTAAAGCGTGCCAACGTATCTTCTTCATCTGTCCCTAAAGAGGCGAGCAGTGCTCCAATAGCGTTGCCACCACCTACCTCATCTTTGGGACGAAATGAAACAGGCACTTGTGCAATCAGTGAGGTTTCGGGTAGTTCATCCAGTTCAGAAAGGTAACGTCGAAGCGCACCACCACAGATAGCCATAACGACATCATTTAACGTACCACCGTGTTGTTTACCGATCGCTAATAGACGGTCAGTACTGAATTCAACAGTACTAACGCGACGCTGAGGCCCTATAGCAACATTCAAAATAGAGTTGGGTGCACTATAAGGCGCTACAAGGCCTATACTGTTTTTATTGCACTGCCCTCTAATACTTTTCCAAACCGCTTGTAGAACAATCGCAACTGATTTAAATGCTGCTGTGCATTGAGATACAAAACCTTCTTTGTTTGATGATTGGTTTTCTGAATTGGCTTTTGTTGAATGGTTTTTTTGCGGTAATGGCTTTGCCCAAAAAGGTAAGAAGTCAGGTGCAACGTCAGGTTCTGTTTGTTGCGCCCAGTGTGCCATTAATCGCGAGCCAGCTACTCCGTCTATCAGGGCATGATGCATCTTTGCATAGATTGCAAAGCAGTCGTCTTCTAGACCCTCTATCACATGGAGCTCCCACATAGGCCTGCCATGATCTAGTGGAATGCTATGGAGCCTGGAAATTAGTACCGCCAGTTCCCTCTCGCCGCCCGGTTGAGGGAGAGCAGAATGCCGCAAATGATAATCGATATCGACATTGTCCACTTTTTCCCACGAGTACATGGGGCTAGTGGGTGATCGCTTAGCCAATTTCAGATTATAAGGCTCCGCGGTAGGCTGATATTTTCGGAAACCTTCAATCATTTCTACAATAAAGGTTTTATCCTTTCCTTTAGGTAGTTTCACCCTTGCCAAAACACCGATCTGACTAGGTGTTTTATCACTTTCAATTAACAAAAAGAAAGCATCCCCTGGAGTCAGCGTTTTTTTGTTAGACATCGTCTATTTCCTATTGAATGAGTATCTCTTACGTTGAATCGCTTGATTGAAGCCTTATAGAACTGTAGCACAGCTGGGATATGTGGCTTATTAAGAGCGCTGCACAAACTGAACGCTGCTTTAAAGACCGCCGGATAAAAAACATAGTTACCAATAACAAGTCGCTCTCACATAATATCAATTAAGTATTATGCAAGAACGCCCTGCCTCACTCTACTCACCCGCCTTGTTATTCTCTTGTCTCGTTATTCAATAGTACTTGAAAAATGTAACACCTCTCCCAGCTTGGGTAGAGCAATCTCAAAATACGCTTCCTTAGTATTATCCCACGTTAACCAAACCTTATCTTCGGCCTTATCGAATTCATACAACAACCGCGTTGGCTCACCGATTGAAGACACCTCCTTTATTGATATATTCATCCCTGGCGTAACGAACGAATCGCCAACAGAAAACGGTTTCCTCGCACTTCGAAAAACACTGTTGTAGATTTTAATTGCATAAAGTGTACTCACCATGCCCCCCCTAGAGGCATCCAGGTGACTTTTTGCAGTCAACATCACCCCTTCTTCTGCCACTAGCTCAAACTTATTATCAGATATACGAGTAATGGTCATATCCGTATAAGCTGGAGCAACAATATTCAGCTCTTTTGCAGATTTCGCTGCGTCATGGTCATCATGAAATAAAATATACAAAAACAAAAATGGATTGGGTGCATTGAGGATAACAACGTCTTTCTCTGCAATATCATCAACCAAATCCAGGTCAATTCCCGCAGGAACCTTGTACACGCCACCGGATCCCAAGGACACCATCACCAATAACCAGACTAATGGCGTAGCAACCAAGTGTGCAGCAATAAAAAACCAACGAACCACTTTCGATAGTGTCACTTGAGCTACCGAAGCATAACCGCGTAGCGATTCTTGGTACGCCTTATCTAGCAGCATTGCCACTAAACCCGATGCCCCAATGGATACAAAAAATAATAGGCGGCCACTCGGCAATGCAATAGCGCAAGAAGGAACAGCAGCCAGCACCGAGCCCATTAACAGAAAACGTGCCACCGGGTTCTTCTTAAGCAGTGGGATAAATGCGGCCAGAAAAATAAGCAAAAAAACTAACGTAATCCCTAGCACTATTGATTTCGCTGGCGGTGATAATAAATTATAAACACTATCAACCCCCGTATACTGACTAAACAAAAGAAAGGGTAACCGCTCTAACGTAGCACCAATAAAAACAATACCGTCCTGTATTGGATCCAGATACAACCCTGTATTTAACGCCCCATAATCAAGGTATCGATAAAGTACACGCCAACCAACGACAACCAAAAATGCAGGCATCAGCGACGTAACACGTTGTCGCCACTTCCCCTCTTCCAGGCAAAATGCATACGCTCCAATATAGGCAACACTCGCAATACCTGCCTCCGCACTTAACAAAGCGGCAAAAAGTATTACTTGAGCTAGAGTCCCCGTGAGCAACGACTTATCTTTACGCCAACGAATATGCAACAACACCGCAGTCACGCCAAAAAAGGCAGCAATCACCCCGTTGCGATTTGCAATCCATGACAATGGGCTAGCAAAACTAAAATCAATGGCGTACAACAACGAGGCTAAACCAGCGATAGCTAGCGGTAATTTCAATTCTCTAAAAAACAGCGCAACAGAAAAAACAAGGAAGCTAAACCACACCATATCTTGGAATAACATCATTGTCGGGCTATCAGGCCAAAGCTGATAATCCAACCAATGGGTTGCCGCAGACAATGGTCGCCAGAATGCGAGCTGCATCTCAGGGTCGGCCCACCACTGATTAACAACCCCTATGGACTGTAATTCAGTCAGGTTTTGTTGGTCTTTTTTTACAAAAGAAAAAAGGCTATTCACTGATTCTAGAAAGGTTTTATCTGGCCTAGCAGCCTCATAACCTTTCTCATACAAAGTAGGAGATCCCTGTAATACGATGCGATGAAATAGGTCATCCGTTTTAAGGTGTCCCCTTAAAACTGGAGCGGTTAACAACATACAAAATAGCGCCAAAAAAACAGGCCAATACCGATGTATAAATAACGCTTTGAATTTTTCTACTACTGAACTAACCATTTACTACGTTCCCACATCAGGTTGACTAGGCAGTCAATTTTGGCCATATACTAAGCGCTACTTCTAACAAGGTTATCCCAACGGTTACCCTACCAAAATAGCGCTCTTGAGAGCATACATGACGTTATTGTTACTTTTATTACAGTTTTAAAGAAAACCTTCGTCTCGACTTTCATCTTCGGATGACTCTGGAGCCCCGCCCGCAGCATTCTTAGCGGCCCATATCATCGTATCCATATATTCTGCAATATCAGCAATGGTATGTAGTTCAAACAATGAACGTAATGGTATGTCTACCTCAAACTCCTTTCTGAATTTAGACACAACACGTGCAGCCAATAAAGAATGTCCACCCAGGTCGAAGAAATTATCGTACACACCAACCTGATCAACACTAAGGACTTCACCCCAAATTCGCGCGAGCTTTTCCTCTGTGTCGTTTCTCGGAGCAACATATTCAACCTCCACCTTTTCATCTGGAGATGGCAGTGCTTTTCGATCAATTTTCCCATTGGGGGTTAACGGCCAATCGGTAAGAGGGATAACCACTGCAGGAATCATATATTCTGGTAAATACCCCCGTAGTCCATTGCGGCACTGGCTCTCCTTAAAGTCACCATCGGTCACCACATACGAAACGAGCTGCTCATCTTTCACCAATGTAAGGCTACTGACCACTGAATCTTGTCGACCTAACGCTGACTCGATCTCACCCAATTCAATACGTAAGCCACGTAGCTTCACCTGGAAATCTTTACGCCCAACATATTCAATATCACCATTTGGCCAATAACGAACCAAGTCTCCCGTTCTATACCAATTTCCTTCGCTGTAAGGGTTATCTACAAACACACTGGCTGTTAGCTCCGGCTTGCCAAGATAACCTTGCCCCACCCCTGCACCAGCAACACAAAGCTCCCCAACAATGCCTTCAGGAAGCAACTTGCCCTGGGCATCTGCGATATAAATCTTAGTATTTTGAACCGGCTTTCCTATGGGTGTGATAGCAGCTGCATTAACCTCTTCATCACTCAGAACATGGCAAGCGACAACATCGGTGCACTCTGTCGGACCGTAACTATTGATTACCTGGCAATTAACACTATCAACGCCCAACCACGACGATAATGAGCTCATGTTGATGGGCTCACCACCCAACACCAAATGTCGAATTGAAGCGAACGGGTAACCAGGCTTGTTATCATCTTCCACAATAGGATAAAACGCACTGGGTGCACTGTTTACAATCGTTATTTGTTGCTCAGAAATCGTATGGGTAAGAACGTCTACATCGTAGTGATCCATCTTTGGAATCACCAATCGACCACCTTTTGTTAAACATGCAAACAAATTCTTTTGAGTTAAATCGAATCCAAATGCACTAGCAAGCATAAAGCGATCATCTGCCGTGACCGTTAGCTCCTTTGTATACCATTCTAATACGTTTAATTCACCACCATGTGTTACAGCAGCACCTTTCGGTTGGCCGGTTGAACCAGAGGTATAAATGATATAAATAAGATCATCTTGAGATGGCAATGTATCAGGCATCGACGAACTCATGGTCTCAAGCATTTGAGATGTATCGTCATTCAGCACTAACAAAGGCCGATCCGATAAATCAGCTCCTTCGGAAGTCAAACGGTCCACCACACATTGCTGAGTTATCAGTAGTTTCGAGGATGAATCTTCCAACATATACACCAGTCGCTCTGATGGGTAGGTTGAGTCCATGGGAACATATGCAGCGGATGTTTTTAACACACCCAATACCGCAACCATCATATCGATGGAACGATCAAAACACAGCGCGACCCGATCACCAGCCGCCACACCCTGCTCGCTCAAATGATGAGAAAGCTGATTACTTCGTTCGCTAAGCTGCTGGTAACTAATGGTCTCATTACCATATTGAACGGCGACAGCATCTGGGGCTGCCTTTGTTTGTGTTTCAATAAGCGCAACAACTGAGCTTACGTCAGAAACGGGGATATTATCTCCCTGCCATTGTTGTAGCTGCTTTTCTTTCTCTGCAGGTAAAACGCTCTCAATGGCACTGATACTTTCATTACCATTAACGATTTGCTCACTGATTTGCACAAAGCGCTCAAGAAATCCGAGGTCTGCAAAGTGGTTACTTAAATAAATAAGAACAAGATCCATATAACCATCTTGTTCATGTGCAACAAACTGAATCGGGCCATTCTGAACCTGCGGATAACCTTTTACTGTTATCTTTTCTCCGAACAAAACCACTTGTGGGATAAAGTTATAATAGTTAAACATAAACGCAAAACGCCCTTGAGGCAGCAACTGTCTTTGCGCGAGAAGTGATATATTCTCAACTCCCTTTATGCTCTTCTTATACCCTTTAATGTGCTCAAACAAATCCTTAATATCGGCACTATTTTTAAATAGATCATTAGGAATAACCATTGGCATTATTTGGAAATAATTACCGAATGTCATTTTATGAAAACCACGACGACCAGAGAGCACTTCAGAAATATAGAAATCTGACTCTCCTCGACAATAGGTATTGATCAGCAGTATATAAATGGCTTTAAAATATAGCGAAGGATGTATTTTAAGCTCGGAACAATATTTTTGAACCTCAGCCCAATGTTCGTCACTGACTCTTAGCCTTTTCTCTACACGTTCGGGGGTCGCATTTTCATCAAAAGCTTGAGGGGGAATTGCGAAATCTAAGGCTTCTAAGCTCTGCCCCTTTTCTTTCCAATACGCTAGCACCTTAGGGGAATCAACTGCTTTACTATTACTGCTAACGTGCTGATCAAACATGGGAGGGATTGATGGTGGCATACGATCTTCAGCGATAGCCTCCATTCCTGAGACGTTCTGCATTCCATGTAAAACCATACTCACACCATCAGCAACCAGATGGTTCATCCGGAAAACCAGAAGGTGTCGGTCAGCATTCAATTTATAAACGCAATACTCGGTCAACTCATCTAGAGCAATACTATAAGGGCGCCAAATGAACGCCTCAGCAATATCTCCCGCTTTTTCATCTGATGTTTCCTCGCCGGAAATATCGATGTAATCAATGCTAACGGTCTTTTGTTTAGCAATTTTATGATAACCCACGTCTGAATATGGCAAATCAGAACCAACAATGGAACAACGCATCAATGGCTGGGCATCGACAATTTTCTGAGCAGCTTCTTCCCAGTGCTTTATATCAAAACGACCCGTTACAACCGTATGGTAACCCATACTGTTTTTGAGACTATCAGGTTCCATCAATGTATCGAGATACATATCCCGCTGCATTGGTGACAAGGGTTTAAGTTCATATTGCGCTGAATCCACGTCCAACAAAGAATATAATTCTGCTTCCACAACAACATTCAGATTATCAAGATAGGCTTCAGGCTTTTCGACCATTTGTTCAAGTATTCGAACATAGTGCGCCATCATCTGTTCTATAGTAGAAGCATCAAAAAGATCCGTGTTGAACTCTACAACACCACCAAAATTAGATTCATTCTCTTGAAGTATTAATGAGAATTCATACTTAGCTGTTTTGTGCTCTCTTAATACCGGTGTTAGTTCAATATCACCAACTTGTGTCCCAATGGCTTCTTGTGGCGTATTTTGCAATGCAAAACCAACCTGTGCACCAGGGGCATGCTCAGCACTGCGATCCAACTTCATCGCATCCGCAAGTAAATCAGCAGGCATATCCTGATGAGAATATGCTCCAAGTGCCGCTTCTTTAACTCGCTCAAGGTAATCGACAATACTCGGGTTACCTTCGAGCTTGGTACGAATCACCAATCCGTTAATAAAGAACCCAATAAGCCCTTCTACTTCTGATCGGTTTCGGCCAGCTATTGGAATACCAACACAGATATCATTTTGATTACAATAACGCGCAAGTAATACCTGATACGCCCCCATCAATACCATAAAGGGCGTGAAATCTTGTTTTTCACAAAAAGCATTCAACTTTTCAGAAAGGCCTACCCCTAAAGCAACAGGATAATGAGCACCATTAAAGGTTTGCATTTTAGGTCTAGGTCGATCCGTTGGGATACGCAAGACATCAGGTGCATCACCTAAGGTCTTCAACCAGTAATTTTGCAGATTTTCAAGCGCCTTGCCTTGTAACCAGTTTCGCTGCCAAACAGAATAATCAGAGTATTGAATATCTAAATCAGGTAATGGCGATACGTCACCCGCTTTAAAGGCTTCATAAAGAGCTTTGATTTCTTGTACCAACACACCAATCGACCAACCATCTGAAACGATATGGTGCATATTTAGCAACAACACATGATCATCTTTCGCCAGCTTTAAAACTTTGCTGGTAAACAACTTATCCGTTGCCAGGCTTAACGTTCTATTTGCATCTTCATCAACATAACGCATAACCTGTGCTTGGCTATCTTCTGAACTTGCACTTAAATCAACAACCTCTGATTCCCAAGATGTAGGCTGATGAACTATTAAGGTCGGCAAACCATCTTCAGCTCCAAAATTGGTTCGAAGCACTTCGTGACGTTTTACAATCTCAGTAAATACTTGATCAAGCAATGTAATATTTAACGGGCCCTTAAGACGCATTGCCGCAGGCATATTGTATTCACTGCTGCCTTGATTCAACTGATCAACAAACCATAAACGGTGCTGCGCAAAAGACAACACATCAGTATTGGGTGTTGGTAGTTTTGTAATAGGCGGTGCGGTAATAATTTGCCCAGAAGCTGCAGCAACTTCAATTGCGACAACAAGCGTTTCAATCGTTGAGTTTTCAAACAAGGCTCGCACCGACAACTCTATTCCAAACGCTTGTCGAATACGTGCGATTACCTGAGTAGCTAATAGAGAATGGCCACCAACACTGAAAAAATCTGCTGAAATACCAACCCTTGAAAGACCTAACACCTGACACCAAATGTCGGCAATTTGCTGTTCTGTATCATTTCGAGGAGAAACAAAATCACCATCATCACCGCTTAAATCTGGTTGCGGTAATGCTTTTCGATCAATTTTCCCGTTTGGTGTCAAAGGCCATACGGGTAACGGCATAATTGCACTTGGAACCATAAAATCAGGTAGCTGTGCTTTTAACGCTATTTTAATATCAGAAGTACACACGGCTTTGCTAGTCGTCGCATAGGTAATGTAGGAAACTAACAAGTCGTCTCGTACAAGCGTTAAACTATCTTCAACACCAGCCTGTGTTTTAATCAAAGTGTCAATTTCGCCAGGTTCAATGCGCAACCCTCGAAGTTTCACTTGGAAATCTTTTCGTCCAACATACACGAGAGAGCCTGATGCATCATACTGAACTAAGTCACCCGTGTGATACCACTGCGATCCATCATCAGTAATAGGATTGGCCGCAAAAACATCTGCCGTCAATTCTGGCTGATTAAGATAGCCCGTGCCGACACCGACACCTGCCACACAAAGCTCCCCCGCTGCTCCCGTTGGCATTAAACCACCACGACGATTAACAACGTAAAGCTGTGTATTTTGTATTGCTTTACCTATCGGTAATTCTTGCCCGTCAACACCCCCTTCTGCAAACTGATGATAAGCTACGACATCGGTACACTCTGTCGGGCCATAACTGTTCGTCAACACACAGTTGCAACCTGTTGCAGATAACCAGTCTGATAGTGACTCTGTTCGAATAGGCTCACCACCTAACACTAAATGGCGTAATGAAGTGTATGGATAACCCGCATGTTGAGACAATGCTGCAACAGGATAAAATGCACTGGGAGCACAGTTAACAACCGTTATTTTATCATCATGAATAATTTGAGCGATGACATCAGGATCGTAATCTTCCATGCTTGGTAAAACTAACGTTCCGCCACTCACAAAGGATGCAAATAAGTTTTTCTGCGTTAAATCAAATCCAATTGCACTGATCATCAACACATTATCATCAGCGGATAATTCCATTGATGCGGTGTACCAGTTAAGCAGATTCACCTCTCCTTTATGACAAAGCTCGGCTCCTTTTGGTAGGCCTGTTGAACCCGAAGTATAAATAACATAAATAGGGTCATCAGCATTAACCGCACAGCCAAGTGTCGATGTATCAAGCGTACCACTATCATTAACTGCATCCGTGCGTAACAAAACACCTATGGATTCCGGTAACGTATTGTCACCTGTTAATTTATCAACAACACTAGCTTCGGTGACGATAAGTTTTACCCCGCTATCCTTGGCAATATAGGATAAACGGTCCGCTGGATAAGCTGGATCCATAGGTACGTAAGCCGCACCTAGTTTCAACGTTGCGAATACAAATACTGGCAACTCGATAGATCTGTCCACACAAATTGCAACACGATCACCAGCCGACACACCTTTTTCAGCAAGCAGCCGTGCAACTTGGTTACTTTTTTCACCCAGTTCTTTGTAGGTTAGGGATCCTGTCCCACACTTCACTGCCGTGGCATCAGGTTTATTTTGAATGTTCTGCTCAATCAAATCTATTACAGTACTATTTGACAGATCAACCTCATCGCCTTTCTGTGATAACTGCGCAGACCTTTCATCACCAATAAGCCAGTCAAATTCTGATAACTGATCAGTACCAGCAATAATTTGATCAATAACCGAAACGATACGTTCGCATAAATTGAAGCCATCAAACTCGTTATCAAAATAACTTAATCGTAACGCTACCGTGTTTGGTTCAGGTGAGATTAACAATTTCACCATACCGGGATTATCTGGCTGAATAGCTTTTAAGAAACAACGCTGGCCTTCAGCGTCAAAACCTTGAGAAGCTTCTGGGGGACGATAATTAAACTGAAACTCTAACCCTTCTGGACTTAATACTTTCCCCCGGGCAGAAAATGACAAATGTACATTATCATTTAGCTGTTTACGCCATGCTCTATGTGCATTTAATAACTCAACAATCGAACCATTTTTATCACAATCCTCCCCTAGAAATAACGAAGGAGCAAACTGGAAATAGCAACCGGTGGAATCTCGCTCTTCCGCATTACGAGCCGCAACCGCTTCAATAAGAGCGACATCATCCGCTTGGTAAAAACAATTACGCACAGACAAAGCAAACAAGGTTCTTAGCAAATTAACGAATGAAACGCCCTTTTCTTTACACCAATTTTCAATCGCTGCTTTCTTATCTCCAGCCAACAAGATTTGATTGATATTTAGATTGCCAGGATTCTTACTTCGATACCCAAGAGTCTCAACATTACCCAGCTGGGAATGCCAAAATTGATTCATGCTTAAAGTGTCACTCGTTACGCGACGTTGAGCAATCTGCTGACCGTAGGCTTCTACATTTTGAGGTTGTGTTTCTTTGCCAAAATAAGCGGCGATAGTTTGTTTAGCTCGCACAAATTCTGAGGTGCCATCAGTAATTGCATGATGCCATGTAGACAAGGATATAAATCGTTGTTCTGAAACCTTCACCAACCAGTGTTTGTGAAGCGAACCGCCCAACACATCCCAAGGTATTAACGCTGTTTGACGTAACCAATCAGCTATTTCAATTTCGCTTAATGCAGCGTTGCCGGTATGTTCTGGCAAATCAACAAATTCAACAGCAACATCTACTGATGTTTGAACTGCCTGGTAAATCGATTCCAACCAAGGGGCTGAACCTTCAACAAAACGTATTCGCTGGTTAGGTTGCTCTGCTGCTACTCGGTTTACCGCCTGCGTCCATTTATCAACATCCACAGCGAAAGGCAATTCAACACTATAACCAACCGTGTTACGTGTGGTGCTACTATCACGCACGCTATCTAACACAAAGTCGCGCTGCATCGGTGTTAAAGGAAAAATTGCTTCGACTGTACCTACATCAAGATCAGGAACTGAATTAAGAGCAGGAACCGCTACGTCAACCTCAGCAACAGGTTTATTAGCATCCGCTACCATCTGAGTAAGCACACTAACAAAATGTTCAGAGAAATGTTGAATGGTTGATTCGTTAAACAAATCAACATTGTACTCTATCATTCCTGTTAACTCTGATTCCTTATCTACCAACATCAACGTAATATCTTGACGAGCAGCTACCAGATCAACATCCAACGGGGCAATCTCTAATCCACCAATGGCTTTTGCTTGAGCCTGTTCCTTCCCGCTTGTTAGGGAGAATGCAACTTGATATAACGGAGAAAAGGATAAGTTCCGAGGTACATTAAGCGCTTCTACAATAGCTTCCAACGGAACGTCTTGATGAGCCTGAGCACCAAGCACCTGCTCTCTCACTTGGGCAACAAATTCTTTTAGTGTAGGGTTATCTTCTTGATGAGTACGTACCACCAATGTGTTAATAAAGAAACCAATAAGGGATTCAACCTGCCCTTGATTTCGTCCCGCAACAGGCATACCAACAGACAAATCAGGTTGCCCTGACCATTTCGCCAACACAACTTTGTAGGCAGAAAGTAGCAAGATGTATAAGGTAACATCCAACTCACGAGCGAGTTGTCGCAATGAATCTAATAACGCACCAGACAGTGCTAAGTTAACATTTGAACCATTATTAGTTTTCAACGCGGGACGAGATCGATCGAAAGGCAGCATTAACTGCTCTGGTGCGTTCGCTAATTGTTTTTTCCAGTAACCTAACTGAACATCTAGGAGTTCACCGGTTAACCACTGTCTCTGCCATTGCGCAAAATCAGCATACTGAATCGATAACGCAGGTAACGGTGATGGTTGGCCTTGACGGGTAGCGGCATAAAGCGCAGCCATTTCCTTAACAAAAATCTCCATTGACCAGCCATCAGACACAATATGATGCATTACCATCACCAATGCGTGCTGATTGTCATCAAGCTGCAACAATTGCGCCCGAATCATTGGGCCTTGAGCTAAATCAAAGCCGGTTTGAATATCCGCCTCTGCAATTTCTTTTGCTTTACTCTGACGATCCGCTTTTGGAAAGTCTGTTAAGTCGGTATAAGGCAAACGGAATGATTCAAGGTCTTTGACAATTTGAATAGCCTCATCACCGTCAGTTTCAAATACTGTTCGTAATGACTCATGTCGCTCTACCAGTAATTCAAATGACTTGCGTAGTGCTTCACGATCCAACACACCATTCAATATCAGTGCTGCGGGGATATGAAAGGTACTATTTGCAGGCATTAATTGCTCAATAAACCACATACGCTGTTGCGAGTACGATAATTGTAGCGGTTTACTACGATCTGCTTTTGGAATCGTGTCATCAGAGGCATCATCCCCTACTCGGGTTGCACCTAAAAACTCAATAACATCTTGTTTTTTTGCGACCAAGTGAGATTTAAGATCTTTGGTCAAAGCACCTTTAGGCGCTTTAAATTTTAATTGACCGTCTTCCAACCAAAGTTTTATACCTGCTGCACCCAGCTTGGACATTAATTCAAAAACCGTCATAGCGCTACTTCCTCAAATTCTTTCTCAGATTCTCGCTCAACGTTTAAAAGCTTGAGCTCAAAATAGCCGAACGTTAATATCGCTGGCTAATACTATTTTTATTAGATAAGGAAGGCTTAAATTGAGCCTTCCTCGAATTCTTCGTCATCCCACTCTTCTTCTTCAGCATCATCAGTCGGCTTATTTTGCCATTGCACTGCACCGATAATTTCTGCCAATGCCGAAATTGTTGACACCTCAAATAAGGTTCTAAGTGGAAGCTCAATAGAGAGTTTTTCTTTTATTCTTGATGAGACCTTGGTAACCAACAAGGAATGGCCACCGAGATCAAAAAAGTCATCATGGATACCCACTTGAGGTAACGCTAATACATCTTGCCAAATATCAGCAAGAGCCTGCTCTACCTCATTGCTCGCTGCTACATATTCAGACACTTGATAGGCATCAGCACTAGGAACAGGCAATGCTTTTTTATCAACTTTACCATTGGGTGTTATAGGCAAATGATCTACCACAACAAAAGCTGCAGGTACCATATAGTCGGGTAGTTGTTGTTTCAGCGATCCACGAATGAGTGATAAATCTGCTTCTTCCGGTGTAACCAACTTACAATAAGCAACCAATTGTTTATTGCCCGGCTGATCTTCTCTCACAACCACAACGGCATCTGCAACTTCAGACAACCGATTTACCGCAGTTTCAATTTCACCCAGCTCTATACGGAAACCACGAATCTTCACCTGGTCATCAATTCGCCCTAATATCTCAGCAGCACCACCAGGTAATAAACGACCCATATCCCCCGTTTTATACATACGAGTATTTGGTTGGCCACAGAAGGGATCTTCCATAAACACTTCAGCAGTAAGCTCTGGTCTATTTAAATAACCTTCCGCGATGCCATAACCACCCACATAGATCTCACCAGGAACACCAACCGGTACCGGTCGCTGTTTTTTATCAAGGATATATAACGTACTGTTAGCTACCGGATACCCAATAGGTACAGTGCTAGCCCCAGGCAGCACTTCGTTCACTTCATAATACGTAGATAATGTGGCATTTTCTGATGGGCCATATAAATGCAACAGATGTTTAGGGGCATCCTCTTGCTCTAAAACCGCAGCAACTTGGCCAGGATCACACGCCTCACCACCAAACAGAACATAATCGAGGCCAGAAAATACATCTGGCACTTCTTTTGACAACGCATTAAATAATGCCGTTGTCACAAACTGCACATTGATTTTCTCCTGCTTCACAAATTCTGCAAACTTTGGCGGAGAAAGCATTGTGTCTTTATCAATACCAATCAACGATGCACCATTTAACATAGCGCCCCAGAACTCGAAAGTTACGGCATCAAAGGAAACATTTGAACCATGCCCAAAGCGTTGAGATGAATCAAATTTCATGTAATTTGTATTTATTACCAAACGCTCCACAGCGAACTGTGAAATACAGACACCTTTTGGCTTACCCGTAGAACCGGAGGTATAAATTATAATAGCTAAGCTATCCGCGCCATTTTTCGGTCGAATGCTATTAAATTCAGTATCCCTAACGGTTATTTCGTCCGCTACAGCATCAAGGTTAAGCAATTGCGTATTGGTTTGAGTTAAAAACTCAAAACGATTGCTGTGCTCACCATTGGTAATCAGCATAGGAGCGGCAGAGTTATCAACCATGTAGATAACACGATCTTCCGGGTAAGAAGGATCTATGGGTAAATACGCCCCGCCCACTTTCAAGATCGCCAGGATACCTACTAACATTTCTCGAGATCTATCTAAACAAATAGCAATCGGCTGGTCAGGGGTAACACCGCTATCTACCAGATAATTCGCTAACTGGTTGGCCAGCTGATTTAATTCCGAGTAACTCGTGTCAACTCCATTAAATCGACAAGCTAGACCATTGCCACGAAGTGCAACTTGTTGTTCAAACAGGTCAGCAATTGTTTTCTCTTGAGGCAGCGGATTAAATACTTGATTCCATTCCGCAGCAGTCACTTGTTTCTGTTCTTTTTCGGTAATTAAAGGAAGTTCGCCAACAAGTGTATCTGCATCATCCGCGACTGCTGACAATAAGGTATCAACATGCTGCAACATACGATTAATCGTTTCATGTTCAAACAAGTAGCTGTCATAGGAAAAACGAAGGATAAGTTCTTTTCCTGGAATACAAATAAAGGTTAGAGGGAAATTTGTTTGCTGGAACGCCTCTACCGAACCAATTTCCATTGATGCTTGTGAATCCTCTAAAGACTCATCAATTGGATAGTTTTCAAATACCAAAATAGATTCAAACAACGCCTCTTTACTTGGAACTTGGCTACATCGCTGAACATCCACTAGAGAACTAGATTCAAAATGTTTAACTTCTACCTGCTTCTCTTGAATCGCTTGTAACCAATCAATAAAGGGTTCGTCATTATCGATCCAAATTCGCATAGGTAAGGTATTTATAAAACAGCCTACCATTTGCTCTATGCCCGAAAGCTCCGCCGGGCGGCCCGATACGGTTGTACCAAACAACACAGAATCTTCGCCACTGTAGCGATTCAGTAAGATACCCCATACACCTTGCAAGATATGGTTTAACGTTAAACGATGCTGTTTTGCTAATTTCTGTAACGTATCAAGCTTCGACCCCAATACGGAGATTTCCATCTCACAATATCGATCTGCTCCACCATCACTTTCAATGATTTTTTGATTGGCAATGGCAGCTGAGTTTCTAACAGGGATCGGAGTTGGCGCACTAAAACCTTTTAAATACTCCGTCCAAAAACGTTGGCTTTCTGCATTATCAAGGTTCTGTTGCCATTCAATAAAGCTCTGGTATTTCGGTGCAGGTAAAATATCTAACGTTTGCCCTTGAGACAACGCCTCATATATCGCAAATATTTCTCCAAAGACAACCGGCATAGACCAACCATCCAACAAGATATGATGAAAACTCCATATCAATTGGAAACGTTGTTCTGGCATACGAATCCAGGTTAAGCGCAGAATGCCCGCTTGTCTGAAATTAAAGCCTAAATTACGATCATCAATTAAATAACGTTCTAATTTTTGCTTAGCCTCTTCTGTAGAAACATCGCTCCAATCATATTTAGTAATCAATAACTCAATCTTCTCCTGAACAATTTGCAATGGCTGTGCAACACCATCCCAAATAAACCCTGTTCTTAAAATCTGATGACGAGAGACCACTTGACGCCAAGCATCAAACAAGATGTTCTCATCAACAATGCCACCGAGACTGACATCAACCTGATCAAAGTATACCCATGAATCTGGCTCATACAACGTATGGAATAACATACCCTCTTGAACCGGCGATAACGGGTATATACCTTCTATCCCTGTCTTTTCTGGGACATGAATGTCGAGTTGTTTTTGCGTCAAGTTTGCTAACGGAAAATCACTTGGTGTGTAAGATCCATTCTTAGTATCTACACAATGAGAAATAACAGAACGCAAATTTTCAAGATAGGACTGTGCCAACGTTTGAATGGTTTTACCTTGATGAATTGCAGTGCTATAGCGCCACGTCATCAACAACACACCGCCCTGGATGCGACCACTAACTTCCAATAGATATCCACGAGTACTGGCTTGGGATATTTCTTCACCCACAGACTCATCGGACTGAGTTAACAACGCATTTTCATCTAATACTTGATCTAACTGACCTAGATAGTTAAAGCTCATTTGTGCCGATGGTAACATCGCCAACTCATCACACAGCTCAGCGTCTTCAGACAAATACCGCAACACACCGTATCCAAGCCCTTTCCTTGGCATAGCACGTAACTGTTCTTTAACGGATTTAATACGATCTGATAATTCTAACGAACCTATCTCGTCAAGAATCAATGGAAAGATAGACGTAAACCAACCTACCGTTCTTGAAATATCAACACTATCGGAAATAGGTTCACGGCCATGGCCTTCTAAATCAACCAAAATACTTTCAGTATCGGCCCATTGCGTAATCGTTTGCCCAAAGGCTGTCAGTAATAATTCATTAATTTCTGTTCGATAGCATTGAGGGGCTTGAGTCAGCAACTGTCGAGTTTCATCAACCGTTAACGCCAACTCAACGGTTTCCACACTTGCTACCGTATTTAGCCCGTTACTATCTTTCGGGATATCGGCCATAGAAACACAACGTTTCGCTCGCCAATATTCTGCATCTACTGCTACCTGCTCCGATTGAGCAAACCCGTGTAACGCGTCTCCCCATTGCTGGAAGGATGTTGTTTTATCACCTAATTCAACGGATTCGCCAGCAATACATTGTCCAAGTGCCGTTTGTAAATCTTCTAAAATTACACGCCAAGAAAAGACATCAATAACCAGGTGATGCACAACAACAAACATTCGGGAAGCTTTCGTACCAGAGAAGTTAAACACAATCACTTTTATCAATGGTCCGCGAGACAAATTCATCTCTGCTTGAACCTGCGCGGCAAGTGCTTCAACTTGCTCAGTTTGCGCAGCTTCAGGTAGCTTTGATAAGTCTACTACCTCATATACTTGATCAAGAAGCGACTCAATGTGCTCTGAAGGTCTGAAGCTCTGTGTCCAGTCCCCCGTTACAGCTTGGTTGTATTGCAAACGTAGAGCATCATGTTGCAACAAAACACCTTCCCACGCTTCTTGGAGGTGTTGATTTCTGACTGACGAGTTAACAGCAAACATCACAGACTGATTAAAATGATGAGCATCTGCTAACTGTTGATCAAAAAACCATTGCTGCACAGGAGTGAGCATCGCATTACCTTCAACAAGGCCTTGCTCTGCAATGATGACATGCCCCAAATCTGTCGCAACCTCTGCCAACTCTGCAATGGTTTGACTTTCAAAAACCTGCTTAGCGGTTAAATGCAGCCCTTCCCGCTTAGCTCGCGAAATAATTTGGATGCTAAGGATTGAATCACCACCCAACTCAAAGAAATTATCATGAACACCAACAGTATCAGCCTTTAATACTTGCTCCCAAATATCAACCAGCACAGACTCATTTTTATTTCTCGGTGCTACATATTGCTGTTGAGGCTGATCATCTGCCGATGGTGCTGGTAAGGCACGTTTATTTACCTTGCCATTTTGTGTTAACGGAAATTCATCCATCACTACAAAAGATGATGGCATCATATGTTTTGGTAGGTGCTTAGCCGTTTCTTTACGCACCGTCGCCGCATCTAAACCTAACTCGCCAATAACATAAGCAACCAATTGTTTCTGGCCGGGAATATCCTCACGAACCACAACAACGGCTTCAATAACTTCATTTAATTGGGTCAAGCTTGCCTCTACTTCACCCAGCTCAATCCGGAACCCTCTAATTTTCACCTGATCGTCGGCACGACCAAGAATTTCGATATAACCTGCTTCAGTATATTTGGCTAAATCGCCGGTTTTATAGAGGCGACTATTACCATTCTCTGAATCACTGCCACCACTATTCCAACTGAAAGGATTGTTAACAAACGCCGCATCGGTTTTTTCCGGATCATTCAAATACCCACTTGCTAAGCCATCACCACCAACATAAATTTCTCCTGCAACGCCAACAGGTACTGGTTGCATTTTGGCATCTAAAATATACGCGGTTGAACCTGAAAGACTACGACCAATTGGGACTGTTAACGCACCTTCAGGCACTTCCTCAATTTCATACCAGGTAGAGAATGTCGTATTTTCAGAAGGACCATACACATGTAAAAAATGTTCTGGCTTATGATGCTCTGCTATCTTTCGCACTTGCTGAGGATCACAGGCTTCACCACCAAACATCAAGTATTTAATTTTTTCGAATACATGCGGATAACTAATTGCAAAAACATTAAACAAGGCAGTGGTAATGAACATAATGTTCGTACCAGTTCTATCCACCTCAGAAACAAACTCTTCCGGCGTAAGTAACATGTCCTTTGTATAACCCACTAAGGTTGCACCATTAAGTAATGCCCCCCAGATTTCAAAGGTTGACGCATCAAATGACACATTGGACAAATGTGCCACCTGATCTTGTGGAGTAATGTTTACATAGTTGCTATCTAACACCAATCGATTAACGGCCAGCTGCTGACATACCACGCCTTTCGGTTTGCCTGTAGATCCTGATGTGTAGACAACATAAACAAGACGGCGAGCATCACCAAATATCGGCTGATCTAAGTTAGTATCAAACTGCTCTTCGATATAAACACTGTCTTGATCGATCAAGACAGTGTTAAGTTCCATATCGATATTATTTGTTATTGGCTCCAAAACCTCCTGATATTCAGATTTTGTCACCAACACCGGTGCCTGAGTATCTTCCAACATAAATGTCAGACGCTCTTCCGGATAAGCAGGATCTAAAGGGACATAAGCCCCGCCGGCTTTGAGTGTTGCTAAAATCGCCACTACCATATCGATTGAACGATCCAGTGCAATGGCAACAAAACTTTCACTTTGAACACCCTTGGCAATCAATACACGTGCCAGCTGATTTGCTTTACGATTTAACTCGTCATAAGACAATTCATTTGCACCAAATATTATAGCTGTGGCATCTGGCGCTGCTTTTACTTGAGCCTCAAAAAGCTCATGTAAACATTTATCACGTGGGTAATCTGCCTCTGCTGGATTCCACTCCGTCAAGGCCTGATCGAGTTCTTCGTTACTTAAAAGGGGTAAACGCACTAAAGGCACATCCGGCTGCTCTAGCGCGCCCCGAATAATCACCTCTAAATGACTCAACATACGATCAATAAAAGCCTCATCAAACAATGAAGCATCGTATGAAATTTTCAAACCTAGTGAATCGGCAGGCTCAACAATCAACGTTAAAGGAAAGTTGGTATGTTCAATACTCGTAACATGACCGATATCAAGTAACTGATCTCCGCTCTTAACGGCATCACCTACAGGGTAGTTTTCGAAAACCAAAATGCTGTCAAACAACGACTGATCACCTGGTATTTCAGAATTGTGATGTATATCGACCAATGGTGTCGCTTCAAAACGACGTAAATCGATTTGCTCATCCTGCATGGTCCGCAATAACGGACCTATACAAGTGCTGTCAGATATATGCAACCGAAGCGGTAAGGTGTTAATAAACAAACCAACGATATTCTCAACGCCCGTCAAATCAGCGGGACGCCCCGATACCGTTGTACCAAATACAACACTCTCTTCCCCACTATAGCGAGAAAGCAGTGTACCCCAACCAGCTTGAACTACGGTATTAAGTGTAATGTGCTGATCACGCGCAAATTTCTGAAGGTCTGAGGTGAATTTTTCAGAAAAAGACAACGTTCGATCAAAATACTCTTCTTTATCGGTTTTAACCTTTTTACCCGCCAAAGGTGTAGGCGCTTCAAAACCATGAAGATAGTTTTTCCAAAACTGTAACGCATCAGCTTTGTCAAAATCTTTTAACCAACCAATAAAGTCTTCATATCGCCCCGGAGGAGCCAACTGAGGCTGCAGCCCTTGAGCAAACGAAGCGTAGACCTGAAACACTTCTCCCATTACCAATGGCAGAGACCAACCGTCCAATACTACGTGATGAAAACTCCACACTAAACGAGACTTATTGTTTGGCAAATCAATCCAAGCCAAACGGGACAAACCCGGCTTTGAAAAATCAAAACCGCGATTTCTATCTTGCTCCAACCAGAGCTCTAATCGATGCTCGACACTAGTGTCATCCAACTCACTCCAGTCAAACTCACTAATTTCCGCATCAAAAGATTTGTGCACTACTTGTAATGGAACGTCTAACTCGTCCCACAAGAATGCGCTTCGCAAAACAGGATGCCTGTTAAGAACATACGCCCAAGCCCTCTGCAATATTTCTCTATCTACACCACCAATAACCTCAACACTCAGCTGCTCAAAATAAACCCCTGACCCAGTATCAAACAAACTATGGAATAACATACCCTCTTGCATCGGGGACAAGGGATAAGCCGATTCAATAGAACGCTCTGAACCAAACAATCGATCAATTTCTGGTTGATCTAATCCCGACAGCGGAAAATCAGATGGAGTATAACCAAATGATGAATGCTCTAAACAATGATCAACTACCTGAATAAGATTCTGCAAATAATTTTTAGATATTCGCTGAATGGTCTCTTCACGATAAATATCACTGCTATATATCCAATCAATCTGTAAACAACCATCAACGATGTGACAGTTTATACTTAACAGGTGAGACTCATCACCATCATGACTATGCTCGCAGCCTTTGTCTTCAGTAGCCAACGCAAACCAAGGGCTATTTTCCAACATCGAATCAAACTGACCCAAATAGTTAAAAACGATATCTGCCTTAGGTGCATTAGATAAATCTTGCTTGAGCTGCTCATCTTGAGCAAATGTTTTTAATGCTCCAAAGCCAAAACCTTTACTAGGTATGCTGCGCAACTGCTCTTTAACTCGCTTGATATTCGATGCAAGCGGAAGTCCAGCCTCCACATCTATTCGCACAGGATAAACCGACGTAAACCATCCAAACGTTCTACTTAAATCAATGCGATCGTTAAACGACTCACGCCCATGCCCTTCCAAGTCAATTAGCGTTTGCGAATGCCCACTCCAGTCACTAATGGTTTTACCAAGAGCAGTAAGCAACAAATCGTTAATTTCTGTTCGATAAGCTTTAGATACATCACGTAATAACGAAGCCGTTTTTTCCTTAGAAAGTACAACTTGATGAACATTCGTATGAGCGACCGCTTTTGATCCAGAGGGATTATCAATCGGCAGCAATGGCTTACTGGCAGAAGTTTGAGCACGCCAATAATCAGCCTCTTGCTCTACCAAAATATCATTGGTATAAGTCGACAACGCTTCGACCCACTGCTGATACGATGTTGTTTTTGGTGCAAAACTAATGTTCTTATTTCCAGCGATTTTCTCCAGCGCTGAACTTAAGTCATCTAACAAAATACGCCAAGAAACACCATCAACCACTAGATGATGAACAACCAATAACATTTTTCGTTGGTTATTCGGCAATCTGAAAATAGCAACAGACAGCAGCGGCCCCTTTTTAAGATTCAAGCTACTCTGAATACCATTCGCTTCTGACGTTATTTCTTCTGCTAATCGTGCTTCGTCACAACGCGTTAAGTCAATATCGTGCATGGCAAAATGTGCATAACCATCCGTATCGTCTTGGTGATACTGATGAACAGCGCCGTTATCACCGTGGTTGAATCTCAGTCTAATAGCATCATGATGTAAAGCCACAGCAGCAAACGCTTGACCAATCTGAGTTTCTGTATGTTTAAATTCTGGTTTTAAATCCAGAAGAACCGACTGATTCCAGTGATCCTCTTCAACAAACTCATGATCAAAAAACCAGGACTCTATGGGTGATAATGCAACATCACCCATCACTATACCCTGCTCTGCAAGTATAGGGGCTTCTACTTCGCTAGCAACAGCAGCCAATTCGGCAATGGTTTGGTTTTCAAAAACTTGTTTTGTGGTCAGGTGAAGTCCTGATAATTTTGCCCGACTGATAATTTGAATACTTAGAATTGAATCGCCACCCAATTCAAAAAAGTTATCAAATACGCCAACACCTTCTAAAGACAGCACCTCACTCCAAATATTAGCCAATGCCTGTTCTTTATCATTTCTCGGCAATACCTGCTCTTCTTCAGTCGCAGAGTCAGCGTCAGGTTTTGGTAATGCCTTACGATCCAACTTACCATTAGCAGTTACAGGAAAGCTCTCCATCATTACAAAAAATGAGGGGATCATGTATTCTGGCAATGACTGCTTAAGCTCCATCCGCAAGTCAGATGCTTTAGGGTCAAAACCTTCTTGTGGAACAATATAAGCGGTTAATTTTTTAACGCCAGGAACATCTTCCCGAGCAATAACGGCAACTTCTCTCGTGGTATTAATTTGGCCAATCGCTTCTTCGATTTCACCCAGTTCTATTCGATAACCTCGAATTTTAACTTGCTGATCAATACGACCTAGATATTCCACAGTACCATCACTGCAATAACGAACTAAATCTCCTGTTTTATACATCACAGGATCATCACCCAGATCAAACGGGTTCGTCACAAACACTTCTTGGGTTAAATCATCACGATTTAAATAACCATTGGTCACACCGTCCCCAGAGGTATACAACTCTCCAGGAACCCCAACAGGCACTGGTGCCAACACATTATCCAAAATATAAATTCGGGTATTCGCAATAGGTTTTCCAATTGGTACCGTTTGACGCACTTGTGAGGAATCATGCATTGGGTAACAACAGGTGAACGTAGTATTTTCTGTTGGGCCATAGCCGTTAATCAAACAGAGGTCATCAAAAGTATCCAGCACCTTGCGTACTAGAACAGGTGACAAAACATCACCCCCAGCAAGCAATTGCTTAACACCATTAAATTGGTCGACATGATATTCCGCAATATAATGAAATAACGCAGCGGTAAGCCAAGCTGCATTCACATTGTATTCTTGGATAACACTGCCAATTTCTTCAGGATTTAATTGACCAGCAGGGGCAACAACCAGACTGCCACCATTTAATAGTGGAGCCCAAATTTCCAAAGTAGCCGCATCAAATGAAATGGGTGCATATTGCATAAAAACAATATCACTATCCAACGTCATAAAATTGGTATTTCTAACCAAGCGCACAACATTTCGTTGCACCACTTCAATACCTTTTGGTTTACCGGTAGAACCAGACGTGTACATTATATATGCAGGGGCAGTTGCAGACACGGTAATATTCGGCTCAGGCCACAGCTGTTCGTTCTGGCCATCGCCACATGTATCGTCTATCAACAATACATGCTCATCATCAACAGGCATTTGATCACGTAAATGTCGATGCACAATAACGATCTCTGCGTCAGAATCATCTAACATAAAATGCAATCGATCTTGCGGGTAAGATGGATCCAACGGAACGTAAGCCGCACCTGCTTTTAAAATACCTAAAACCGATGCAATCATTTCAATCGATCGTTCAGCACACAGGCCTACTCGTTGATTTGGTGTTACACCTTTTTTAATCAACGCGTGAGCAATTTCATTCGCTCGATTATTTAATTGCTGATACGTTAGTGAAACCTCACCAAAACGCAACGCAATACTTTCACCAAAATTATTTACTTGTTCAACAAAAACAGACGCAATGTCCGAATCACGCTCATACTCACTGGCCGTATCATTCCATCGCCCAAGCAACAATTGCTTTTCGTCCTGATTTAACAGGGAAATTTCATCAATATTTTTATTAGACTCTTCACTAACAGAGCGAAGAACCTCAATAAAATGCGCCTTCATTCGTTCTATGGTCAAAGGCTCAAATAGATCAGTGCGATACTCCCAATCACCAATGATGCAACCATTTTCTTCACGTAGATTTAGTGTTAAATCGAATTTTGCCGTATGTGATTCTTCAGGCATCAATTCAATATTCACACCCTTTAATGCTAACGAACCTGTAGGCGCTGCATTCTGAAGTACAAACATAACTTGAAACAATGGGGTGTGACTCATTTCTCGAGCCACACCCAATTCATCCACTATCCGCTCAAAAGGTATGTCTTGATTATCATAAGCACCGGTCAAATTCTTTTGCACTTGAGACAACAAAGAAGTAAACGTAGGGTTACCGCTAAGATCATTCCGAATCGCTAACGTGTTAACAAAACAACCTATCAATGCTTCCAATTCAGGCCGTACTCGATTCGCAATTGGTGTACCAACACAAATATCATCTTGACCGCTATATCGGTGCAACAATACTTGCAACGATGCTAACAAGGTCATAAATAAGGTGACGCCCTGTGTTTTACAGAGTGCGTTTAACGATGCGGTCGTTTCTTTATCAATGGTAAATACAGTGTTCGCGCCATCGTATGTTTGTACTGGCGGACGTGAGAAATCTGTGGGCAATGCCAGAACGGGAACATCGACCAAACGCTCTTTCCAATAACTAAGCTGTTTGTTTAACCTATCACCAGCCAACCACTCTCGTTGCCACTGAGAAAAATCGGCATATTGAATTTTTAAGGGGTCTAAAGGTGATTGTTGATCTTGAGCATAAGCTTCGTACAACGCCGCCAGCTCTCTTATCAGCACCCCCATTGACCAACCATCAGCAACAATATGATGCATAGTAACAATCAACACATAAGCATCTTGTGCCAAACGGATCAAACGAGTTCTTAATAACGGGCCGTTCACTAGATCAAACGAAGTGTGAGCATCACCCGTAAAACGCGTTTTTATGACCTCTTCTTGTTCTTCTGGAGCAAGAGGCTCAAGACTTATCGTTGGCAACTCCCAACGCTGAGGCTCCATAATAACTTGGCGCCCCTGCCCGTCTTCCGCGATAAATGTTGTTCGTAACGCTTCATGGCGAACAACAATTTCTTCGAATGCTAAACGCAACGCTTCAATATCAAGATTACCTTGAAGCTTGAGCGCTGCAGAAATATTGTAACTTGAAGTACCAGATTGCAACTGCTCTAAAAACCACAGACGTTGTTGCGCATAGGACATTGGTAATCGATTACCGTCTCGCGGATAACGCTGTATAGAATCTATTTTAGGCTGAGCGTTTTTACTCTTCTTTTGTTTGAGCTGTTTTAATAAAAGCTCACGTTTCTCAGGAGATAAACTGGCCAAACGCTTTAATAACTGCTTGTCACTCATTCAGAACTTTGCCTGTGTTGATTCTTTTTACCATGATTGCTCAATGAAAGAAGCACCGTACTCCCTACGTATCGACAGTGTTGCGATTAGCGCAGACACTCATCATTTCCCATTGATTACAACAATTTAAGCGTATCACCGATATGGGTTACCCAATACCGCCTGATAGCCATATAAACAACAATTTCAGTATAGTGGCTTAGTAGTTACATGATAGTTACATGCTGCTAAGTTTTTAATTTGTCGTTTGTGTACGTAATCTTCCCTTGGGGGTTTAGAATCAAAAGGTGGCTTCCACCGACCAGTAATCATGTTTGTTATTTTTATTGTCTATCTATTATCTTTTATCGTTTTATCAGAAAAAAACGCACACAAATACGCTCCATCTGGAGGAAATATTGTATAGGAGACAGTGACTTATGCCCAGCCCTAAACCACGGACTAGGCACATTTATTGAGCTATTATTCGACTATTGCAGAACTACTTGAATTGACTACAAATTATCAAGATCTTCGTCAGACATACCTTCGATTTCAGCGAGTAAAGCAGCCATATCTTCGTCATCAGTACCCTCAAGCTCCACCTGCAGTAAATGTAATGCAATGGCTTCGATGGTTGGGTCTTCAAACATGGCACTAAGAGCTAACTCTACGTCAAAATGCTCTCTAATCCTTGAGACAACCTGTGTGGCAAGTAATGAGTGGCCTCCAATATCAAAGAAGTTATCAACTACGCCCACTCTATCAACACCCAATACGCTTGACCAAATATCAACGAGTGCTGATTCTGTTTCGTTTCTAGGCTCAACGTATGCAGATGACGCACCTGTGCCGCCTTCTGGGGCAGGCAGTGCATTTTTATTAACCTTTCCATTGCCCGTAAGTGGGAACTCATCCAGCACAACAAAAGCAGACGGCACCATATAATCTGGCAACGTTTTCTTAATTGAGGCTTTCAGTTTCACTAAATCGATATCGCTCTCATTTGCAGCGATATAAGCCACCAAGCGCTTATCGCCTGGATGATCTTCACGGACCAACACTACCGCTTCACGAACACCAACAAATTGACTGATAGCAGACTCAATCTCCCCAAGTTCAATTCGATAACCTCGAATTTTCACCTGATCATCAATACGCCCCATGTATTCTACGGTACCGTCTGGCAAGTAGCGCCCAATATCCCCTGTTTTATACAACCGGTCATATAAGCCACTTTCCCTTTCAACCGAAACCGGGAATGGATTAACGATAAAGCGCTCATCTGTTAATACAGGTTGATTGAGGTATCCATGGCACAGGCCTTGGCTACCGACATGAATCTCTCCAACAACACCAATAGGTACCGGATTGCCATGAGCATCTAAAATATACAAGTCCAAATCTGGAATCGGTCTACCTATTAAACTCTGCCTCTTATCAAGATCCGTTTCGGTAACACGATGATAAGTGACGTGCACTGTTGTTTCCGTTATCCCGTACATATTCACCAATTGCGGTGAATCCAACCCATGATTCTCATTCCACTTTTGTAAAGCAGCAAAATCAAGGGCCTCACCGCCAAAGATAACAGAGCGTAGTGATAAATCACTACCACCCCTCTCTATGACTTCGGCATCTACTCGAATGAATTGTGTGAATGCACTAGGTGTTTGGTTCAAAACCGTCACTTTTTCACGCTGAACCAGCTGATAAAAATCTTCCGTCGACTTGGCAACCTCTTGAGGAACAATCACCAAACGGCCACCATGCAGCAATGCCCCCCAAATTTCCCAAACGGTAAAATCAAAAGCAAAGGAATGGAACATTGTCCATACATCATCACCATTAAAGCCATACCACTGATCCGTTGCAGAGAACAAACGTGCAACGTTGCTATGTGGAATTAGCACACCCTTTGGGTTACCCGTTGTACCTGATGTATAAATCACATAAGCACGATTCTCAGGGCCACTAATCGCCTCTAAATTTTCGCTGGATTGAGCTTCAAGTTCAGAAGCAATCAAGTCAAGGCAACAGGCCTCATAACGCCCTGCAACACCAACTCCGGAGTCCACAGCCAGCGTAGCTGAAACAACGCTATCGGTAATTAATAACTTGACTGCTGCATCCTTCAAAATGTACTGAATTCGTGCCTCTGGGTTTGTTGGGTCAACCGGCACGTAAGCACCGCCAGCTTTTAGCACCCCAAGTATCGCCACCAACATTGATGGTGAGCGATGCAGACTAATCCCTACCAACTGATCCGCTACAACCCCTTTACTTCGTAACCAATGAGCAAGCTGGTTCGCTTGCGCGTTTAACGAACCATAACTAAGGCTTTCACCGTTAAATGTTAGCGCCATGGCATCAGGGTTCAAAGCCACCTGCTTTTCGAACAATTCATGAATGCTGCTATTATATTCAAATTCCGCATCCACACTGTTCCAGTCTTCCAGCAGTAACTTCGTTTCTGCTTCTGGCAAAATAGGAAGATCAGAAAGTCGCGTATGCGGGTGCTCTACAGCAGCTTCAAGAATTGACTCCAAATGCCCAACCATACGATGCACAGTTGCTGCATCAAACAGATCGGTGTTGTACTCTAAGATTCCGTCTAAACCATCGTCTTTTTCCGTTAAGTTTAATGTCAAATCAAACTTTGCGGTTTTCATAACCGATGGCAACAAATCAAGCTCTAGACCTGGTAAACGCAGCTCATGATCCGTTGATGCGTTCTGCAAAGTAAACATAACTTGAAATAACGGTGAATGACTCTTATCACGAGCAACACCCAACTTATCAACCAACCGTTCAAACGGAATATCTTGATGCTCATACGCAGATAAAGTGGTGTCCTGCACCTGCATCATTAAATCAACAAAACGAGGATTTTCTGACAAATCTGCACGTAACGCCAAAGTATTTACAAAACAACCAATCAGATTCTCAAACTCTTCTCGCGCACGGTTAGCTACAGGAGTACCAACACAAATATCACCCTGTCCAGTGTAACGGTATAACAACGCATAAAATCCAGACAACAACGTCATAAATAACGTGGAGCCCTGACTTTGACTAAGTTCATTTAAACGTTGCGTTAATTCTAATGAGAACTTCACATGCTCATATTCACCAGCAAAGGTTTGCAACGCGGGTCGAGGACGATCCGTTGGCATTTCCAACACAGGAACACCGTCTAGATGTTGCTTCCAGAATGCTAACTGGTGATCAAATACAGGGCCATCCATCCAATCACGTTGCCATTTGGCATAATCAACGTATTGAATTTCCAGCGGAGGCAGTTGCGAATCTCGACTTTCGATGATCGCGCCGTACAACTCGGCAATTTCCTCAATAATCACCCCCAGCGACCAACCATCAGAAATGATGTGGTGCATGGTAAGCAACAACACATGCTCTTGCTCTGCAGACTTTAACAATCGAGAACGCATCAAACGGATTCGACGTGCTTTGTTAATAGGGCCAAGAATCAAATCGAATGAACGTGCCGCCTCATCCTCAGCCAATCGAATAATTTCTGTCTCACGCTCCTCATATTCAAGATGACTAATATCTCGAATATCCATAAACCACTCAGATGGTTCCCTAATAACTTGGGTCGCTACGCCATCATCAACAAGAAAAGAAGTACGCAACGACTCATGTCGATCAACAAGTGCCTGAAATGCCTTCTTTAACGCATTGGTATTTAACGGCCCATTAATACGTATAGTGGCAGGCATGTTGTATGAAGTACTGATATTAAATTCTGAATCACCGGTTTCTAACTGATTCAAGAACCATAATCGCTGCTGGGCAAAAGATAACGGCAACTCTTGCTCACGATCAACCTGCTCCACTTTGGGTGCAGTTAATCCTGACACCTGCTTGCCATCAGCCAAACGAAGCACTAGCTGCTCAATGGTTGATGCTGAGAACAAGGCTTTTACCGGCAAGTCAATATCAAACCCATCTCGTATCCGGGACATACACTGCGTTGCGAGCAAAGAGTGACCGCCCAATTCAAAGAAGTCACTGGTGACGCCTACTTTTTCTAACCCTAAGATAGACTTCCAGATATCGACCATTTTTTCTTCATCGGCATTACGTGCTTCAACAAACTCACCCAAAACCAACATATCGGCACTGGGGTTCGGTAACGCTTTTCGATCTATTTTCCCGTTTGGTGTTAACGGAAATTCATCCAACAAAATAAAGGCTGCAGGCATCATGTAATCAGGTAGATCAACACGAATGGCATCTCGAATAGCGGGAACGACCGCATCGGATGGCTGACTAGAAACAACATACGCCACCAAAGACTTATGGCCCGCAGCATCATCGCTTGTCACAACCAAGCTTTCTTGAACCATATCCACAGAATTAACGGCCGTTTCAATTTCACCCAACTCTATACGGAAGCCACGCACCTTCACCTGATGATCGATACGCCCTAAATATTCTAAGTTTCCGTTCGGCATATACCGAGCCAGATCCCCTGTACGATACATACGAACATATTTATCCGCATGCACATCATTTCGGCCAGCTTCAAGGTGATTAAGCAAGAATTTCTCTGTCGTCATCTCTGACAGATTCTTATAACCCTGAGTTACGCCCGTTCCAGACAAATACAACTCGCCGGCAATACCTGGAGGTACAAGAGCGCCATGTTGATTTAACAAGTACGCTCTTGTATTACTAATGGGTCGACCAATAGTTGCCAGCGCATCTTTCTGACGTAACGTATACGTTGAATAAGTCGTGTCCTCTGAAGGCCCGTACAAATCGTAAACACGCTCTACAGACGTTGTGTCATACAACAAATCTACCAAGCTGGCAGGCAACGCCTCCCCCGCCAAGTTAATGATTTTTACGTTAGCAGGAATTGCATTCTCTCGCTGAAGCGCAGCAATTGCAGAAGGTACCGTGTTAACCAAAGTAACATCATCCGCTGCCGGTATATGCGGTAATGCCAACACATTATCCGCAAGAATGATTGTTCCGCCCGCCGATAGCGTTACAAATATCTCCCAAACCGACAAATCAAAACAAATAGACGTTGCGGCCAATACTCCGGCCAAATCACTCTGGCTATAAACCGTATGGGCCCAATGCACCATTGCGGTGGAATTGCCATGGGAAATCATCACACCCTTTGGCTTGCCTGTAGAACCAGAGGTATAAATAACATAACTTAACTGCGAGTTCGGAACATCCAATGCCAGATTTGAGGTGTCATAATCGCTCAACACACCCTTTAGATTATCTAATGGTAAAACGGTAAAACCAGCGCTTGAATCGGTTGCTTCTTGATTCTCCGGCAACATTGCAATCAAACTTTGCTCAGTCAGTACAACCGGTGCTGCAGCATCTTCCAACATATAAGCAACACGGTCTTGCGGATAATTAGGGTCAAGCGGAACATAAGCTGCTCCCGTTTTTAAGATTGCCATCATACCTACAATCATATCGGTACAACGATGCAAACACACACCCACCAAAGATTCTTGGCTCACACCTAATGTTTGTAAATGTCTTGCTAACGCATTCGCTCTTTCATTAATTTGTTTGTACGTTAAACGATCATTATCAAACACCAAGGCAATATCATTTGGTGTACTCGCAACCTGCTGCTCAAACAGGCCATGAAGCGTACTATCAAGAGGCAGATCTACATCGAGGTCATTGTAATTTTCCAATAACAGAGAACGCTCACCAGAAGATAAGATATTTAGCTCGCCCACACTCACTGCTGCATCAGCAAGAACCGCATCAACAAGTGTCATATAACGATCGGCAAATGCCTTGATAGTAGACTCATCAAATAGATCCGTGGCGTATTCTAAGTCACCATGCAGCACACCGGATTCTTCACTAAACTGCAATGTCATATCAAACTTTGATGTGCCTGGTGAGGTATGTACGCTACCAACGTTCACACCAGCCAGGTTAAATGCTTCATCAATTGTAGAGTTCTGCAAAACGAACATCACTTGGAATACCGGTGAGTAACTCATATCTCTCGGTATATTCAGACTCTCCACTACACGCTCAAAAGGCATATCTTGATTGGCAAAGGCCCCTTGGGTGGTTTTACGAATGCGACTCAAAAAGTCTGTAAAACTCGGATTCCCTGAAAAGTCAGAACGTAATGCCAAGGTATTCACAAAGAAACCAATCAGCTTTTCCAACTCTTCCGTAGAACGGTTGGCAATTGGCGTTCCCACACAAACATCATCACTCTGCGTATATTGATGTAGCAACACTTTAAACGTCGCAAGTAATGTCATATAAAACGTGACACCCTGGGATCGACTTAACTGCTTAAGCGCCACCACTTTGCTCCTGGGTATGGAGAAATAGTAGTTCGCTCCTTCAAAGCTTTGCTCTGGTGGACGTGGTCTGTCCGTTGGAAAATCTAATACGGGTACGCCGATTAAATGTTGCTTCCAATACTCCAACTGATCATCAATTAAGTTGCCATCAAATAATTGTTTCTGCCACATGGCAAAATCCACATACTGAATTGGCATATCACGTAGCTGAGGTGTCTCTTCTCTTACTTCTGCCTCATAGGCTTTTGCGATTTCTTCTGTAATAACACTTAATGACCAACCATCAGCTGCAATATGATGGATCGTGATCATTAGCAGGTATTGCTCAGCGCTTCGTCCCTTTAGCGTCTCACTCTCCTCATCTGGCAACTGGATTAAGTTGGCTCGAATAACCGGGCCATGCTCCAAGTCAAACGGCGTGCGCGCTTCTATGCGAACAGCATCTTCCACCGAACGACTTAACGCTGGCTCTTGAAGATAGGTCATGTCTTTGACATCAAATGCCCATGTTTCAGGCGCCTTAATTACCTGTAACGCATGTCCATCTTGTTCTACATAAACCGTTCTAAATATCTCGTGACGCGTCACCATACTTTCAAAAGCTTTTGCTAAAGCTTCAACGTCAAGTGCCCCCTGCATTTTTAATGCAAACGGCAAATTATAGGCGGCATTTCTTTCATGTAATTTATCAAAAAACCACATCCGTTTTTGTGAAAACGACAATGGCATAAACTCTTCGCGTTCCGCTGCAACTAATGCAGGTAACGTAGAGGTTTTGGTATCAGTAATGGCATCAGCAAGTACCGCAGCCAAAGCTTTAAAGTCTTCAGCATCAAACAACGCCGGCAACTCCATATGCACATCAAAGCGCTCTTTCATGCGGGTGAAAAGCTGCGTTATCTGCAGGGAATCTATGCCCAAAGCCATCAAACTTTGGTCTTCTTTAATCTTGCTCATTGTTTCGCCAATTTCATTAGCGACCAATGCCTTAAGATAAACAATTAGACGAGGTTCTTTCTCTTCATCACCCAATGCTAACCATTCATCCCGGGAAAGCTTCACCCCCGCTTCAATGGCTTCTTTGTTACTACCACTGTTATCTTGCATTGAGCTAATATCAACGACGTCGTGAGTTTCATCGATAAACGCTTGTTTGTTACCGCGACGCTGGATTTTACCACTGGATGTTTTTAGGATCTTACCGGGGCGTAAGTACACAATAGTATGCACTTGAAGCTCATGATTTTCTGCAACTGCCTGACGTATAGAGGCAGAAACAACATCCGTATTAAGTCGACGACGGAAACGTCGCTCAACTTCCTGAACAACAATCAAACGCTCTTCACCATCAACTTCGACAGAGAACGCTGCTCCTGCGTCCGCTTTTAAGGCAACATTACTTTTTTGAACAGTGTGCTCAATATCCTGAGGGTAATGGTTGCCACCTCGGATGATGATGACGTCTTTCATTCGCCCAGTGATATACAGGTTGCCATCAATTAAACAGCCTAAATCTCCTGTACGTAAGAATGGCCCTTTACCGCACTCAGTAAAGCCCTGGAATGTTTCTTGAGACGCCTGTTCATTCTGCCAATAACCTTCTGCAATATGCCCACCAGAAGCCCAGATTTCACCAACTGCACATTCGGGTAACTCTGCACAGGTTGACGGGTCAGCAATCACAATAGCGGCATCCAAATATGCACCACCGTTGGAGACAAGCTCCATCGTCTTGCCATCAAAGTCAGAGCCAACAACAATTGCTTTATTTTGTTCTAAATCAGCGGCGCTAACAACTTCATAACGCGGGGTGTCACCTTTAGGTGCACAGGAAATAACAAGAGTGGATTCAGCCAATCCGTATGTTGGTGTAAACGTTCCTCGAACAAAACCGGAGGGCTCATACGTTTCAATAAACTTCTCAATCGTTTGAGGGCGAACCGCCTCAGCACCCGATAACGCATGACGAATAGTCGAAAGATCAAGCTCTTCTCGCTGCTCATCGGAAATTTGTTTAATCGCTAACTCATAAGCAAAGTTAGGCGCACAAATGACAGTACCGTTATAATCTGTCACTGCCTTTAACCAACGCATGGGTTTTTGCAGAAAAGAGGCTGGGGACATAAACACAGCCTGCACTCCCAGATACATGGGCTGCAGGGTCATACCAATCAATCCCATATCATGGAACAATGGCACCCAACTCACGAACACTTCAGTATCGTTAAATTCAAAACCATTTTGAATTTGTGCTTCATTCGCAATCAGGTTGCGATGACTTACCATGACACCTTTTGGGTTACCTGTTGAGCCAGAGGTATATTGCAAGAATGCAATGCTAGCTTTTTCAATATCTGGATATGTCCAGCCAGCAGACTCACTAGCCTCAACCGTATCAACTTCTAACCATTGAAGATCAGACAGCCCTTCGGTTTCTTGAAATAAGGGCTCTGCAACACGCATCACCTTCGAAGTACATAACACTAGCGATGGATCACAATCATCAATAATTGATTGCAGGCGCCCTAAATTCTGATTTCTTCTTGGTGGATAAGCCGGTACTGCAACCATTCCTGCATACAGACAACCAAAAAAACCATAAAGAAAGTCTAAACTTGAAGGAAACAACAATAATGCCCTGTCCCCTTCTTTACCAAGAGATAACAAACGTTGAGCAACCGCTTTGGCTTGGGTATCCAGCTCACCAAAGGTAACGTCAACGCCAGCCTCTTCACCATCAGGCAAAAAGGTATAAGCTATTTTAGTTGGATGTTTTTCTGCCCGTTCTTGTAAAAGCGCAACAAAGGTGGGTTTATCAGTAGGGACGACTTGGTTCAAGCATACATCGCTGGACATATTTTCTTCTATTCCTAGGGTTTTTCTTATTATTTTTTGATTATTGTTGCATCTACCGACTAAGCACTATCTCTGTTTAGTCGAATTCTGGCCGTATAATACTGTTTTAACTCGTATTTTTAACGGATACACGTCTTATTTTCAACGAAAAGCGTGCACTGCATTTATTATTCTATCAATTGCATATGACACTTTGAGAAAGTTCACGCAAAAGTTAAGTCGGCTTACTCTATGCAAAAACGCTGCATTTTTAAAGTAGACAGCGCGTGTACAGCAAGACAAAATTGAAATTTATCCCATTTTTTTGCGGATTAAGTTAACTAAACCCTAAAAATAACTGTCATACTCAATAATTAGGTAAGGCATTTTTAAAAATAACGATAATAATTAAGGTCTTTAGGCACAATCAAGACCACGTCGTATCAACAGATGGATCATATAATACTAATGAAGACTCGATTTAGGAAGTTTCAGTCGACACTGCTATTTGCCACAAGTATCGCCCTCTCAACAACAGCACTTTCTGCCAACTTATTAGAGACCTATCAGCTAGCCTCAAGAAATGACCCTGACTGGGCAGCGAAAAAAGCGAAATTTTTAGGGGATAGAGAGGCCGTTAATCAGGCATTTGGGGCGTTGTTACCAAATGCGGCAATCAAGGCACAGTATGGGCAACGTGAATATGAAGGTACGAGTTTTGATTCACTAAACTCAACAGCTAGCGGCTGTGAAAGCTTCATAAATAACGCTATTACTGCCATTAACGATGATGATGATGCAACAGCCGTTGAAACAGTGGGGCTGTCGGATTGTTTTAGTGCTTTTACCGGAGACTTTCCAACTTCCACCCAGTCTACCACCCATCAAAGTTATAGCTTCACTCTAATACAACCCTTGTTCAGGGCAGACCGTTGGTACAAATACAAAGGCGCTCAAAGCCTGGAAAAAAGCCAAGAATCCGAACTCGCGTTAGCTCAGCAAGACCTTGTCTTAAAAGTAGCTGAAGCATACTTTGGTGTGTTACGCGCCCAAGAAGAATACCGCCTTGCCAAGGTGGAGAAAAAAAGCCTAAGGACTCAACTTACCGAAATCAAAAATCGTTATAAACTCGGCTTAGTTAGAGATACAGATTTATTTGAAGTACAAGGTACTTACGACCTAGCGAAAGCAGCCGAAATGGTCTCAAAGGTTGCTCTAGATAATATAAAAGAGGATTTGGCATTAGTTACCGGGCAAAACGAAGTCATGGTTACCCCTCTCCCACCGAACATACCTGTTGATGCTCCCAAACCACTTGCAAGAAAAGACTGGGAGGATTTCGCCAAGCGAAATAACTATCAAATCATAGCGGCTCGATTCGCTGTTGATGCATCTCGCAAACAAATAAAGGAAAAACGTTCTGGTCATGCCCCTACCGTTGATTTTGGCATAGAGTACTCAAATACCAAAGGAGCCGGTGGGTTCTCAGGAGATACAAAAACTACAACTATCGGCATCCAAATGACCATGCCAATCTTCTCAGGCGGCATCGTCACCTCACAAGAAAACCAGGCCCGTCACCAAGAAAGAGAAGCTAAATACAACCTAGAATTAGCCACTCGCAACGCAATCCGTGAAACGCGTCAATACCACAACAAAGTCATGTCTGACGTAAGTACATTTGAAGCTCGAAAGCGCGCAGTAAAATCCAACAATAGCGCCTACAAGGCTATCAAGGCGGGTTACGAATCAGGGTTACGCTCCTTATCTGATGTTCTCTCTTCGCAGAAAAAGGTATTTACCGCTAAGAAAGAGCTAACTACCGCTCGTGTTGATTACATCACCAACACGTTAAAGCTTAAAAAAGCATCAGGCATTCTTAACCCCAACGACTTAGAAGTCTTAAACGGGTGGCTAGACACCAGCACCAGCAATGCCTCTTTTACGGCTGAAAATGACGAGCTAACTCTAGATGAAATCGATGGCATCGATTTAAAACGTGGCACTCAATTACGCTCATTCGATGATGAGAAGAAAGAAAAGAAACCAACTCACAAAAGTTTATTTGATGCCTATAAAGCATGGAAAGGTGAGAAATAACTAAGTACTTAATAAGACACTCCCACAAGGGGCCTAACAGCCCCTTGTGGGAGTAGATGCCAAACCTTCTCTTACACTTGTGTTAAGTCAAACAGGTTTCAATTCGCCCACTATTACTGTAATCTAGCGCTCTTGTATAGGTGCCCCTACGGCTTAAATGGGAAGTTAGGTTAAAGTCCTACACTGCCCCCGCAACGGTCTCAGTCCGGAACCACCCTAAACAAAACATGCAGCATTAACATTCTGCGAAAAGATCGACTAAACTTAAGAAAATTTGATGTGCACGGGTGTGTGTACAGGAGAGAACAATGCAACAACAAGCAATTTCTACAGAACAAAGCTCCCCCTTAACGCTATCAGTAGCACTTCAAGTTGTTAGTGCAATAGCTGTTGGTGCCGCCCTTTTATTTGTGGTCGGTTTTGCACCGATGGATGTAGCACACAACGCTGCACACGATGCTCGTCACTCTTTTGCTTTTCCTTGCCACTAAGTAGTAATTACCACTAGTAATTATCGCTTTTAGAGAGCAAGCCAATCGCTAGCTCTCTGGCAACAGGCACCCCCATTTTAGGCGCAATATAAGCAAACTCACTGTTTTTCCGTGGTTCAGCTGCAAGCACGTAAAACGTCGCTCCTGCCTAAAAAACTCCCGCTCACTCCCCTTGAGCTATATATCCAAATTTTAGGAGACTCCATTATGGCTTTCCGTAATATCTTATTATCCGCCATTGTTGTTGGCATATTCTCTGGCTTGCTCTACGGCCTGTTCCAACACTTTCAAATTAGTCCCATCATTTATGCTGCTGAAGCCTACGAAGTAGCAGATGCCGCAGAAGCCCCTGCCCCCCATGGGCATGCTGAAACAGCAGGGCACCACGAGCATAACGAGGAAGCATGGGGTCCAGAAGATGGTGCAGAGCGGATTGGTTACACCATTGGCGCCGATATCGCTATCGGCATCGCTTATGCCCTGTTTATGATTTCATTAATGGCCCTACACAACCTGAAAGCAAACAAACCCAAGCTAACCATGGCAACAGGTGCTGTCTGGGGTATAGCGTCAATGCTCATCTTTTTTGCAGCGCCCGCTATGTTTGGGCTGCACCCCGAAGTACCTGGCACCGAAGCTGCAATCCTGGAAAATCGTCAAGGTTGGTGGTCTTTATGCGTCGCTCTCACCGCAGCAGGTATCGCAGTGCTGTATTACGCCCCCATAAAACTCAAATTGGGCGGACTTCTTCTTGCTGCAATCCCTCATATAATTGGCGCGCCAATGCCGGAACACCATGGGTTTGCTAACACCGATCCTCAAGCTATAGAAGCTCTATCCCAGCTAACAACTCAATTCTACTTATTTACTGCAGTGGGTATGGGGATATTTTTCATTCTCCTAGGTGCGCTATCTGGATTAGCAGTTCAACGCTTTGTAAAACTCGACGCTTAACTCAGGCGGCAGTTCAACGACAGCTAGACTACAATTAAGGGGGCTTCGGCCTCCTTTCTTATGAGTGAAAAACTGATGAGCTTTTCAAATCACATCCTCCAAGTTTTCATAATGTTCCTAGAACAGGATGAAACTTTACTGACAAAACTAAAGCAACATGATTTCATTTGTGATCAACAGCAATGGCAATTTACACTTCCCCGGCTACACCTCTTTATGCAAACAACTCATAACCCGCTTTTTCTAATTACTTACCAAGATTTTCGAAAACAACTTTTTAATAGTGGGATAAACAAGAGCTTACGCACTCACAAAGCAGAAATTGCGATTTTTGACAACCAACAAAATGTCGATGTTAGCACCTATGTTTTAAAGCGCCTTTAACACAATATTCACCACACCATTGCGTTATGCATGATAGAATCTTTCAAAATAACAAAAATACAGACTACGACCTATGCCTTCAGCCAGCTCTAGAGACATCTCCATTGACATGATCAAAGGCCTTGGTTGCCTTTGTATTATCCTTGCGCATTTGCCTATCTTTACCCTGACCTTACCTCAAAACCTGATCATTCAGCTCGCAGGACCCGGAACCGTGTTTTTCTTTTCCACTGCCGGCATTACTGCAGCGATACAGGTAAGGCGCTACCCTGCAAAATCACTCATGCTGTATTTTGGTGTGCTATCTATACTAGGTAGCTGCTGGAATATCATGGTTCATGGCGACATAAAAGCCTTTGCATCCGTTGAAATCTTTCAGATCATCACCTTAGGCTCAGCACTCATTTGCTGGCTAGAGCGTAACGGCCCCTGCTCTCAGAAAACATTACTACTGCTCAGCTGTATATTTGGTGGGTTCAAATTCCTATCCGACGCAGTACTTCCTGATTTTGATGGCGGTGGCTGGCTACTCGTCACCAATGATTACATCCCTTATCACGACCCTGACAACCTGGGAAAACGCTCTTTTCCAGGCTTCCCAATATTCCCTTGGATCAGCGTATTTCCACTAGGTCTATTCAGCTATCGCGCTACCAAGCAGCAAAATGCTTTTGGCATGATATTTATGGTTACCACTTCCGTTGTCTCTACTTATATGGGCTCTAACCCAATTGAAAAATGGGACACCAGCGTTGCATTTCTAGCGCATTGTTATGCCTACATATTCCTATCGTTTTGGCTATTTAGTGGAGGAAGAACCGAAACAAACCGCATCGGAGATCTATTTGCATGGACTGGAAAAAACTCCCTAACCTTCTTTTTCTTTCATCCATTAGCCCTTCTCGGTGGGCTTATCATTTACAACTTCAGCAACTTATATGTAGCATGGTTCTGCGCTGCGATATTGGCTTATTTTGTGACTAAAGGGGCTATTAAGCTAAAGCCCTGGAAGATATTCTCTTCTGTATGGAGCTGGGTAATCTTAGGCATCATTTTATTCTCAATGCCTATAATGGACACATTGATAGACACGCCAACAACGGGTGGAGTGTCTCGATTGGTGGCATTTATCGTCGGTATGATTTTATGTATCAATGTGCCAAAACTCGCTGAATTAACAAAAAAAGCCGCCAGTTAACGTCCAAATTGACTGCACTGACTACTCATTCTGGCTGCTCAGCCACACCCATCCAAACCCAAAACTGCTAACCCTATAAACGAAGTGTGTCCTATGGCACACTTCTCAATCTTTATGGCATAATTTAACAAAACATTACCAAAGACTTACTAGTCACTATTGTTGATGCTATCAAATTACGTACACTGACTAGAACTTACGGGTCTTTTGGGATTGTGTATTCCAAACCGTCAAAAAAACATTAATGCAGAATTTATCGCTTTGGGACGTGTTGGGTTCTCGCTAAAACAATAACTAACAATAAAGGGGAATCCGCGTCTTTGCAGCCGAACTTTGGGATCGGCAAGTTACACCGCAAAGGCAAGGAGATAATCTGGATGAATAAAATTTCTAAGCGCTCAGCGCCTTCTCGCTTACGTCAACTTTCTGCTCTCAGCCTTGCTGTTGGTGCCGTTGTATTTAGCTCTACGGTAAATGCTCAATTAACGCAGAATATCACTATTGGTAATCCGAAAGCCTTGGGTTTAGCTCACGCGGTAACTGCTGATCCACCGGGAATTGATTCTATTCACTTTAACCCTGCGGGTTTGGCGAAGATTAAGGGCCGCCAACGTATGTTAAAAGTGCTGGCAGCTCAAATGACGTTTGAAACTGATTTTGGCGATAGACACCTAGAGGAAGCTCAGACTGGTCTTGGGGGCAAAACCCTAGAGCAAGCATACTTAGATACATATTGCGGCGGAACAGCGACGGACGACTGTGGCTACCCAGTAGATACGATTGCAAACCAATCATTCTCTACCTCCAAGCCATTATTAATGCTTCCAGGCTCTGGGATGACCGAAGTTCCTTTCTTGATTGTACCTTTTGGTGGAATTGCTATTGAAGATCCTAACTATGGATGGACATTTGCTACCGCAGCATACTCACCTCAGGCAATTGGATACGAAAGAGACGGGGATGCTAACAACGGACAAAATGACTCCTACCAGGGTGAGCGCGTTGCCATATCAAGGATCACCTATTTTTCACCATCCATTGGGCTTGAAATCAACGATGAATTATCAATAGGTGCGTCCATTGGCTTTTCATGGCAAGGCTTTGGTATAGAGACAAAGCTTCGCGCACCAGAAACAACACTCGCATACTTAGATGCAACTGTTGATGAAATTCATAACGCAATATCCGACAGTTCATTAGATTTAGCTGCTATCGGACCCTACGATAATGTAGGTTCACTAACCCTAGAACTTGAAGATGCCCTGTCTTTGACATTTAACTTAGGTTTACTTTGGGAACCTACAGAGTGGATTTCTTTTGGTTTGGTATACCAGAGCGAAGGTACATCAGATCTTGAAGGCGATTTCAAGATGGATCACTCCGCCGCATTCACAGAAATGACCCAATCACTAGCATCCATTCCCTTACTCAACACCGTTATCGGCGCAGTAGCTGGCGCCCCCCTCAATGGCCAACAACTCGTAGAAGGAACAGCAACGCTAGAATTAATAAATCCAGCCCACTTCGCGATTGGTACTTCAATAAAGCTATTCCCCAACCTTAAAGTTAACTTTGATATAAAATGGACTGACTATGCAGCATGGAAAAATTTAGAAATAGAATTTGACAACAACATCGATTTCCTGACAGTTTCAAGCCTTGTATATGGAGCAGGCGGTTCTGGCTTTAATGCCGACGGCGAAGATAACGCAGACCCAGACAAAATGATCATTCAACGACAATATGAGAGCGTGTGGTCTTGGGCGATTGGCTTTGAATATCAATATAACGACAGGCTAGTTGTACGCGCCGGATACGAGCCTCGAGGCTCAGCCGTTCCCGATGATAGGGTTGATCTACTTGCTCCTCTAGCAGAAGCTAATCTATATACGTTTGGCTTAGGTTACCAATGGGATGCATATTCAAGGGTAGACGCATCATTTGGTTACCTTGAATCATCATTCAAATCCCCTGCAGGAGAGTCACAAAATATGAACAGCACAACACCAGGTCAAGTTGTATACAATCCCTTCGCTTTTTTGGATGTTGAAGCAACTACAACCGCCTACATATTTGCATTTTCATACGAAGAGAAGTTTTAACACTTAGCCAACACTCTCATAACGAAAGTTTGTTTTGGGCGGCAAATCGCCGCTCAAAACTATAATGCTCGAATTCTTTTGTATCGACATTGCAAAAATCAAACGAAATACATCAACAACCAATCCGCTATCAACGCAGGTTTATCTTCCACTTCTATTTCCACCGATAATTCAACATTAAACAAAAATTGTCCCGGTTTCTTTTCAGTCATTTCTTTTAATGTAGCCACACAGCGTACTTTTGAATCTACACTTACTGGTGCCAAAAAACGAATTTTATCAAAACCGTAATTCATTCCCATTTTTAGCCCTTCGGGAACAATCATATCGGCCATCTTGCTTTGAAAATACGGTAAAAGCGATAAGGTTAAAAAACCATGAGCTATAGTTCCGCCAAAAGGTGTGTGCTTTGCTTTTTCTGGATCTACATGAATAAATTGATGATCTAGAGTAGCATCCGCAAATCGGTTGATTCGATCCTGATCAATTTGAAACCATTCAGATTGCCCCAGTGATTGCCCAACATATTCCGCAAGTGTTTCTGCTTTAACCGTTTTCATGTATTTCCCCTGTTCACTTAGTAAACGTAATAATAAACATTGTCATTAAAATATTTTATCTAGCGCTTTTTCAACAACACCCCACGGTACAATAAATGGTTTCTTCGTTACCGTTAACGTGCATTGATCGCCGGTAATTTGATATTTCACATGAAACCCTTTGCCCTTGGCAAAACCATGAGAATTATCACCCTCAAAATGAATATCGTGTTTTTTAGCGGCTTTTTCTAATTTTCCAATAAGTACTTCTGGGGACTCAGGCAGAGTCCCCGTAATGGATCGTGACATAAGTGCAATTTACCTAATGTGTTAACTCCAGAGAATTAACAAATGTTACCACGCTCTCGGTAAAAACGTCATTTTTGTCACCTGCAATCATATGTCCCGCATCCTTGATATCAACATATTGTGCATTAGGTATACGTTCTAAAAACTCTTTCACCGCATCTTCAGTAACAAGTTCACTCATTTGCCCACGAATAAGCAGCATAGGCTGCTGGATCTTAGAGGCGATGCCATACAACCGATCCGCGTGACCATCCATAGTAGGCCGGTTATCGCTACTGAGAAATTTAGGATCCCAGTGCCAACGGTAACGCCCGTCATCGCCTAATCGTAAATTCTTCGCTAAACCGTCCAATGATTTTGGTTTTTTTCTATGAGGCATATAAAGCGCTATTGCCTCAGAGGCCTCCTCCAAAGTAGCAAAACCTTGCTCCGCTTTTTCACTCATAAATCCTAATACTTTAGCCACGCCATCCGGTTGCATTCTTGGTGTGATATCAACCAAAACGATGGCATCAAATATATCAGGGGATACTTCATGGGTTGCAGATATCGCACTCAGCCCACCCAAAGAGGCCCCTACTGCTATTGGATTTTTCAGTAATCTTGCAATATTACCGATATCGCTGCCATAGGCCGCCAGCCGGTAATCACCCTCAGGGCACCACTGACTATCACCATGCCCTCGGGAATCAAATGCCACCCCATAGAAACCCTTCTCACCCATCACTTTGGCTGCCTGTCCCCAGGCATAACGTGTTTGACCACCACCATGAGCAAATAACACCGCTTGATTTACGGGGTCACCGTAACAGTCTGCAAATATATCCAAACCATTGTGACCTTTAAAACATCGGACTTCGTGATTCACCTGAGTATTTTTTACCATATCGTTAATACGCTCGTTTTAATAATACTTTAATAAAAGCACGGCGTGAACAAGCAGTCACTGGTGAAAAGTGACATTCTTTGGCATTTGTTGTTTATCCGTTAAAGCCCCAACACCCTTTTTGCATTAATACTGGTCTGTTGGATAAATACAGCCGCATCCATGCCTCGGATTTCTGCAATCGCCTGTGCAATACGAGGTAAGTTCAAAGGTGTATTACGCTCACCTCGGGCAAATGCTGGCGGAATATCCGGAGCATCGGTTTCCAACACTAGAGATTCCACCGAGGTCTGGCGAATGATTCGCGCGAGTTTTTTTGCCCTGTCATAGGTTGCTGATCCTCCAATACCCAGCACAAAACCCAACTCACAATACTGACTCGCCTGCTGCTCACTACCTGAGAACGCATGAACAATCCCCCCCTTTTCCAAACGCTCCCTTCGCAAACATTTTAATACTTCGTCATGGGCTTTTCGAACATGCAATAACACTGGCAAGTTGTGTTTTTTGGCAACGGATAATTGCATGCTAAATAATGCCAATTGTTTTTGTCGGTTACCCTCTGGACTATCAATAAAATAGTCTAAACCGATTTCCCCGACGGCAACGAGACGTCCGCCAATCGTTTCTACTGCATCACCCTCTTTTTCGCTATTTTTAACACCAATCATACTTCGTACAATCGCCTCATTCAAAGCCACCTCAGCTTCATCGACACTAGCATGCTGATTCATAAAACAAGGGTGCAACCCTAAGGCAAAATTTAGTGTGATTAAATTATTTCTCTCACATAAATCAATCACTCGTGGCCAGTCTTTTTGTACTACAGCAGGAACAATAATACTCTCAAAGCCATACCCTTGTGCTTGTTTGAGTATCAACGCCCTATCATGATCAAAAACAGGGAAATCCAAATGACAGTGGGTATCAATCATCGTCTGAACTCTTTTTTATCACCGGTTTTATACACTCAGCTTTAAAGGGTAATAATTCTTTACACTGTTGAATATACTGTTGAGAACCTTCACGTTCCTGTAGTAAAAAGTCGTCTATTGCTGCTTTGAATTGTGGATGCGCTATCCAATGATTTGACCAGGTTTCTATCGGCGTAAAGCCTCGGGATATCTTATGCTCTCCTTGCGCACCAGGATCAAATCGTGACAGCCCTTGTTCTATACAATATTCTATTCCCTGATAATAACAGGTTTCAAAGTGCAAAAAATCCAACTCTTTTTCACACCCCCAATACCGACCATATAATGTATCACTATCCTTAAAATTTAGTGCGGCAGCAATGGGCCTTTCATTTTCGTATGCCACCATCATAACTAATTGGTGAGGCATTTCTTTGGCGACCGCCTTAAAGAAAGCTTGGTTAAGATAACCACCATGGCCACTACGTTTAAGGTACGTCCTCTGATAGAAATGGAAAAAATGTTCCCACAAGGTATCATCGATATCCTCGCCCTCGTGCACCTTGATCGTTAAATTATGTTGTTCTACCTTTTTTCGTTCTTTTCGAACATTTTTACGCTTACGCGATGCAAAGGTTCCAAGAAAATCATCAAAACTCTCGTAACCTTGGTTAAACCAATGAAACTGAGTTCCAACTCGACTGCTCAACCCACTTTCTTGTAATTGACAATGAAATTTTTGCTGGGGAAACAACACATGAATCGACGAAAGGCGTAACTGCTCAGCACAGGAAAGAAGGCTTTTCATTACCAATGACGATATTTCGGCTTCGGCTTCTCCCTGCTTTACACAAAGCCGCGGTCCTGCAGAGGGTGTGTAGGGAATGCAGCTCAATAATTTAGGATAATACTCTACGCCATGCCGTTCATAGGCCTCAGCCCAGGACCAATCAAATACGTATTCTCCGTACGAGTGGAACTTAAGGTAAAGCGGTAAAAATGCCACCAACTCTCCTTGTGAATACACAGTGAGGTGATGCGGCTGCCAACCCGTTTTACGGGTTGTTACTCCCGTTACCTCTAATGCCCTCAAAAAGCCATATTGTACAAAGGGATACTGTATTTGCTTTTCAGAACCCACTTTCGCCACAGCAGACCACTGCTTTACATCGACATCGGTTATCGAGTCGATAAACCTAACTTTATATTGCTCATCACTAGTTGCTGACAATCGTTAATCCTATGTTTTGACTGAATGTGCCGCGGGTTATTCACTTATTTCTAAGAATTATGTATGCCTTCTAACAAACCAACAAGTATCTTTTATCTACGTGAATAGATAGCTAACGTGGTTCTACAGCCAGTTAACACAGAAAATATTTTCTTAATGTTAACTGATAACCTTGACAGCTTAGTTTAATTGACACGCAACGCTCTTTTCACTGGTAATGGTTTGATGTACCATTCTCGAAAATTTTATTCACCTTCAATAATAAGAATATTATGGCCCTAACCAGCACATCAAACACCCTGTTTTTAAATGCCCTCAAGGATGTTGCTCAACGTTTTCCACGGTATTTTTTCTTTGTGGGGCCTCTTGATGCCATTACTGACAGGTGGGATATCCAGCCCAACTACACCCAACTAGAGCGCCTATTATTAGAAGAAGAAGCACCCAAACATTTTATCTTTAATGTGTGGTCATTCTTTGCACCTATTGGCTTTGAGAAAAATAGCTTAGCTGAAATGATCCGCCCCCTAGATGCCTGGCAGAAATCCATCATTTGCCAATTAATCACCAATGACAATGTCACCTAGGCGATCAATAGCCCCATAAGCAGGGTAAATATAAACAAAAACGATCTTTCTTATTCAAGTAAGGGTGGATCTAAATCTACTTGTTATCCAAAAAACCAGTAACAAATACCTATCGCGGCAGTGATTCCTGCGCCATCAGCAATAAGCCCACACACCAATGCATGACGTATCCTGACGATACCAACCGAACCAAAGTAAACAGCAAGCACATAAAACGTTGTTTCAGTACTGCCTTGCATTACCGACGCTAATCGCCCTTGAAATGAGTCAACACCATGGTGGTTCATTACCTCTAACATCATCGCTCTTGCTCCACTACCACTTAATGGCTTCATAAACGCCACCGGTAACGCGTCAACAAACAAGGTATTTAACCCCAACAATGTGATTAGCATACCCACTCCCGTAAGCAATATATCCATTGCACCACTGGCACGAAATACACCAATCGCCACCAACATAGCCACAAGATAAGGAATTAACCTCACACCGGTTTCAAAACCTTCTTTTGCCCCTTCAACAAACAACTCGTAAACCGGTAACTTCTTAATAAGACCGGCCACCAAAAACGTACCTATGATAGTCAGCAACACCATACTGGCGGCCCACTGAGAGTACTGTGATAATTGATCTGCTTGTAACGATGTTAACCACAATACAAAACCCGACATAAGGGCGACAAACCCGCCAAGGTATGCCAATACAACAGTATTAAACAAAGGTAACTTTTGCACCCACGCAACGGCCATTAACCCAACCAATGTGGATGCTGTTGTTGCTAGCAAAATCGGTAAAAACACATCAGCAGGTTCCGCAGCACCTAACTGCGCTCGGTACATGAATATCGTTACCGGCAACAAGGTAACAGATGACGTGTTGAGCACTAAAAATAGGATCTGAGCATTACTCGCCGTTTTCTTATCAGGATTTACATCCTGAAGGTCCTTCATGGCTTTTAAGCCCATAGGGGTTGCTGCGTTATCCAAACCCAACATGTTCGCCGCCATGTTCATGGTGATGCTGCCTAGTGCCGGGTGGTCTTTGGGCACTTCAGGCATTAAACGAGAAAACAAAGGGGTTAAGAAACGGCTTAACAACAGCACCAAATGGCTTTTCTCTGCGATTCTAAAAAAGCCCAACCAAAGGCTAAGTATCCCCACTAGCCCTATCGCTATCTCAACAGAGAGTTTAGCCATATCAAAGGTCGCTTTGACCATCAATTCAAAAACATCCGTTTGGCCCAAGCCAAAAAATTGGTAAACGCCAGACGCCATCGCCAGTATAAAAAATGCAGCCCAAATGTGATTTAGCACGTATCCCTCGTTAACAGTCGTAAGTAGAAAAAATATCTTACTACAAGGGTTCTTCCCCTCCTTCTAATTTTGAATCGAAATAGGTTAATTTTTCCCAATAATTCAATTATTTACCCATTCCTGCTCAAAATACCTGACCCAATAAGACCCTTGTCGACAGAAGTACGAGCGTGCTATTTTCGTTAGTGAACATAATCTAACAATAATAACGATGGCAGAGTCCTATGAACCACCAATTGACGACAGCTAGCCCCCTTCTACGACTAGCCCAATTAGGTGCGCTGATCGCGCTACTCAGCGGTTGTGGTGGTCAATCAAGTAGCGACCAAACGCCATCCTCTGAAAACACAAATACTGATACCGCCCTTGAGTTACCCGCATCCGCAAGCAACGGTACGTCTAGCAAAATATTTTCTAGCGAATGTGTCGAAAGTAGCAAGGCGTTAGCAGAAGAAATCACCAACCCTGATTTTAGTCTTGTGGGGAGAAATGCCCTAGGCAGCGCCGGTGACTATTTATTAGCAAATGATCAAGCTGCATTTGTTATCTCTGGGCTTGGCCAGCAAAAAACCTATTACCACTACAGCGGCATATTAATTGATGCTGTTCCCGTTTCTGACTGTGAACAGTCCGGCGACGATATTTTTTATGAATTAGCCTTAATGATTGCTCGCGCCAATTTGGCGGTTACTGCATCCAGAATGCGCGCCTTTCGAGGGGATTCTATTGAAGTCATCAACGATGGCTCCGACGGCAAAGCCGCCATCATTCGTGTTCATGGTGAAGATGATTACTATTGGCTAGCTGAAACCGTGTTAATGCAAGAGTCACAGCAAAACGATTTATTATTAGGTTACTCGGAGCCATTTGGTTTAGACATTGCGGTTGATTATATTCTTGAACCCAACTCACCCACATTAAAAATCGAATACAAACTGACTAACAAAACCGATCGATTTAACAGCATTACTGGCGCTATTGGTTTAATGGCCGCAGGTGAAGCACCGCTTTTAAATACGTTCTCCCCTTTTAGCATTGCCGTTGATGAATTCACCCTTGATTATGGCATTCCCTGGGTAAGTGGCACCTTAACAGAAGCAAACAATACCGAAGCATTTGATATTGGACCCAGTGCGTATATCTACGGAGAGGATACCAAACACCTTGCCGCTGCACATGTTATCGGGGTTGATGGATTATTAAATTTAACCCAAATCGCCAATACCTGGTTAGGTACATTGCTTGCTCCCGCAGGCGATAACAAAGACACCTTACAACAAGATTTTTATGTCACTGTCAGTGACGGTGATGAACTAGCCGCTGTGAATGCCTATTTAGAAACAACACCGCCAAGCGTTGACGTTATCAATACACCCGTCTCGATTACCAGCAGTGTTAACGGCACACCACTTGCGAATGTGACATTGGAATTCCAAGCAAAAAAACAAGTGCTTCTAAAAGATTGGCCTTGGGAAACATTTATAACCACCACTACCGATAGCGAAGGAAACTTCTCTGACACAGTACCTTTGCTTTCTTATTTAGAAGACCAACCTTACCGAGTTGTTGCATCGTCTCCAGGCCGTCATTCGCCCTCTGCTGTTTTGTTAAGCCCTGGAGAAAACAACACAGTCAACTTCACCTTCGCTGAACAAGGAAAGGTGGATTACCACTTTGTTGATGGCGACGGTAATGACTTACCCACACAGCTCAGTTTTTGGCAGAGTGATAGTCGTATTGAGCGTTTTTACCTAAATCAAGGCCAAGGCTCTCTAGACGTTAAACCTGGCACTTATAACATCGGGGTATCTCGTGGCTTTGAATACAATGTTGTTGAAAAAAGCATCACAGTAGAAGCTGGTGTTACAACAACACTAAACGCCACATTACTTCGAATGGTGGATACCAGCGGTTACCTATCATTTGATGCGCATGTTCACACAAACCCAAGTGCAGATAGTGTAGTAACCCCCGTTGAGCGATTAACTACTGCTGCTGCAACCGGCCTAGAGGTTGTTGTTTCTACTGACCATGAGATTATCACCGATCTTAGCCCTGCAATTGAACAAGCAGGTCTAACCAATTGGTTAACAACCGTCGTTGGACAAGAAGTTACTGCTGCTCTTCCCAACCATACAATAACCTACCCTATCCCTGTTGATACTAATGCGGGGCCTCGTGGAAACCCTATCTATTGGTACCAGATGTCTTTGGATGAAATATTTAAAGCCGAAAAAGCACGGGGCGGCCAAATCCGAACATTAGCACACCCACGTTTATTTATTCTTAACGCCTTAAAATGGAATCACCAATCGGGAGAACCGGATATTGAGACCAACCTTGGCTTAGGACAACCTGAAGGTGTCGATATGTGGTCATGGGATTTTGAAGCCATGGAATATATGAACGGCGTAGAGAAGGTGTTTAGCACCAACTTGTTTGATGACTGGATGAGCTTTCTAAACCATGGCAACCGCATTACCGCTACCGGTTCTAGTGATATGCATAAATACCAGCCACCGGGGATGCCACGTAACTACATTAAATCTCCTACTGATAACCCTAGTGAGTTTTCTGATCAAATTATTGTTGATGCAGTAACGCAAAACCAAGTCGTTGTCAGTACCGGTGCATTTGCTCGTGTATTAATGAACGGAACTGCTGACATCGGTGATGACATTACTGACACAGACGGCACTGCTGATTTATGGGTGCATGTGGAAGCAATACCGCAAACAGATATTGATCACTTTAGAGTTTACGTAAACTGTGATGCGGTGATGCATGTTGCGGCAACAAATCCAACCGATAGTGCTGTGAAATATGACGGGACTCTATCCATTCCGCTTCCACAGGATCGTGATGCGCATATTGTGGTGTTAGGATTTGGCGCTAATGCGATGAACCGAGAATTACCGCAATACAATCCTGAAGAGATTCCTCGTTTTACTACCAATCCAATTTTTGTTGATACTAATGGTGACGGAGAGTTTATAGCTCCTGGTGGCAAGACTTGTCAGCATTCGGTTAATTAATAAAAAGCAGGCATAAAAAAGGGCGTGATATCACGCCCTTTTTTATGCCTGCTTTACGTCGAAGATTTAATCTTATTTATCAGCTTATCTACCCACTTTAGGCGCTATCTCCATATATTTCGCAATAATACTTAACATAACCTCATCCGCTCCACCGGCAATAGACAAAATCCGTGTATCACGATAAGCCCGCGATATCGGGTTATCCCAAGTGAACCCCATTCCACCCCAATACTGTAAACAACTATCCGTTAGCTCTCGCCATAAACGGCCCATCTTCAATTTTGCCATAGAGGCTAGTTTCGTCGCATCACGACCCGCCATATGCTCATCACATGCAGCCCAAACCAATGCACGTAATGCTTCCACTTCGCTTTGTAATTCTGCCATTTTGAAATAAATAGTTTGGTTGGTAATCAATGGAGCGCCAAAAACTTTTCGTTCTCGAGTATATTCAATAGTCAAATCAATCATGCGCTCCATACCTTTCAGAGCACTCGCGGCGGCAAACATACGCTCCTCTTGAAACTGCATCATTTGCATGATGAAACCTTTATTCTCTTCGCCAATCCGGTTGCGCTTTGGCACACGCACATCATCAAAGAAAATTTGCCCCGTATCACTAGCACGCATACCAATTTTATCGATCGGATCTGAGAACGAAATCCCTTTAGAATTCAGCGGCACGATAATGAGTGATTTATTTGCATGGACTTGGCCTTCACCTGTGTTTGCTAATAAACAAACCCAATCAGCTTGCAAAGCGTTGGTGATCCACATTTTGCTGCCGTTAATAATGTAGTCGTCGCCATCACTTTTTGCGTTTGTGGTTAGACCTGCTACATCACTACCTGCCCCAGGCTCACTGACACCAATACAACCTACTAGGTCACCCGCAATTGAAGGCGCTAAGAATTCTGCTTTTAATTCATCACTACCAAAACGCGCCAATGCAGGAGTACACATATCTGTTTGTACGCCGATAGCCATCGGAACTGACCCACCAAAAGCGCGACCAATTTCTTCGGCAAAAACCAATTGGTAACTGTAATCAAGCCCCATGCCACCAAACTCTTCAGGCTTGGAAATACCCAGTAAACCCAAATCACCCATTTTTTTAAAGATATCATGAAGTGGTGCTCGGCCAGCCTTTTCCCATTCTGTCACAAATGGATCAAGTTCTTTATCAACAAATTGGCTGACGGTTGCCCGCAAAGCATCGTGCTCTTCAGTAAAATTCATAATTTATCTTCTTGTTTTGGTTAACGAAACAGTACCTCTCCAAATAATAGTGACTTCTAGCGGAATTGAAGGTGCTATCAGGGTCTAAAAACTGGTCAAAAGGGCCAAATCAGTCAACAATGACAAATTAACGAGACATACCCTTCGGAGATACCTAGTGGCCCTCAAACACGTAACTTTTTATGGTTGCACCCCAACTCTAAGCCTCGGTTTAGGTATGACACAGGACGTTTGGGCGTTTGCTTCACACATACAAAAAAAAGTATTAGGGCAAGGCATCATCGTCGAACTATTCACCCTAGATGGGCTCCCCCTGAAATCCTTCAGCGGCATGCAAGTACCTGCCGATGGCGATATATCTGCAATACCCGAAACCGATCTAGTGGTACTGCACGCATTGTGGGGAGACCCTGAAAACACTCTAAAAGAACAAACTGCGTTATGGCCGGTATTAAGAGCATGGCACGAAGCAGGCGTACCCATTCTTGCCTATACCACAGGATCCTTTTTATTAGCCGAAGCTGGATTACTCGACAATCGCATATGCACCACGCACTGGCACCAACATCAACGCTTTGAAAAGCGCTACCCCAATGTCGACTTCCGTAAAGAACGCTATATCACTGCCACTGGAGAGCTCTACTGTGCTGCGGGAATGAACGCGGCAACAGAAGTTATAGTGCACCTACTCAACCGCTTGTCATGCCCTGAAGTTGCTAAAGCTATCGAGGAAATGTTTCTAATCGATTTCAGGCGAGAGTACGCTTCCGAATTTATTGCCGTTGGCGGACAAACCTATCATCACGATGACAGTATATTATTGGTACAACAATGGATGGAAATACACTTCTCCACCCCAATCAACTTAGAACAGCTAGCTGACCGGGCAAACATGAGTTTACGCACCTTCAAACGCCGCTTTAAAGATGCAACAGGAGAAACACCCATGCAGTTCTTACAAATATTGCGCCTTGAACAGGGCAAAGACATGTTGCGGCACACGCATAAAAACGTTGCCGAAGTCGCTTGGGCTATTGGATATGAAGACCCCGGTCACTTTAACCGTCTATTTAAGCGCCATTTTGGTACTACGCCCGCGCGCTGGCGTAAGAAGCAAGCCTAAAAAAATAAGGTTTTGACGGCTGTAATATCACCAAACAAATACTGTATATTTCAACAGTTACTGATTGCACATACAGTATTTTAGCATATACTGTATTTAACGTGATCACCTAGAGGCAAAAGCCAAAACCACGTTATCCGCAAAGGTGAATTTTATGGTTATGCACAAATTAATATCAAAAAGCGTTGTTGTACAAAGATCAGTAAAGAGAATCATCTTTATCTCACTGCTTACTTTGACAGCACTTGCCATGTCATCAACACAAGGTTGCGTTCACGCTCAACAAACAAAAGAACTAACGGACATCACCGTATCTCAACCAGAACGTGTTTCTCGACAAGCAAATCACAGCTCCAAACCTCAGGTTATTGGGCACTTTGTTGTTAATACAGAAAACTACGGTGCTTTTTTAGAAGGGTTTGAGTTCAAATCCCTGGCTGCTCCCAATACTCTGCAACAGGTACGAATCAAAATGGCCGGAGATGATGAATGGCTGCTACCTTCAGAAATAAATATCTATTTGTACCCCCAGCAGCAACATTACTTTGAGATAGCAGCAGTTATAGACAACAAAAGCCATAAAACCCAGAGTACACAAAACAAAATAAACTTCGCATTATCAAACTTCCGCTTTTTGAAGAGCGATGCCACTGCCAGTATCAACGCCTCTACACTCACCTACAGCGTTGCTATATCTAGCGACGACTCTCGATCTCCCCAGCAGTCTCGCTCTTAGCGAGACAACCCGGTGGTGGCTTCTTGTCATTGAGGAGTCACCACCACCCTTTTTTTGATATTTACTGTATAATGCCGACCAAATTTCGGTCACAGTGCGTACAGTTAAGCCCATGACAAGTAAAACTCAAACATCGTTAGAATCTCAACCAGCCTTTCACAAACTCCATAAACGTCTTAGGCGCAATGTCGGCAATGCGATTGTTGATTACAAGATGATAGAAGAAGGTGACACCGTCATGGTTTGTCTATCTGGCGGTAAAGACTCCTTTGCCATGCTGGATTTGTTACTCACCCTGAAAAAGGCGGCCCCCATTAACTTCAGCATTGTTGCAGTTAACATGGATCAAAAGCAGCCTGGGTTTCCTGAAGAAATACTTCCAAACTACCTCGAAGCACAAGATATCCCTTATTACATCATCGACAAAGATACCTACAGTATCGTAAAAGCCAAAGTACCAGAGGGAAAAACAACTTGCGCACTGTGCTCACGCTTACGCCGTGGTACTTTGTATGCATTTGCTGAAGAGATTGGAGCAACAAAAATAGCCTTGGGACACCACAAAGACGATATTATCGAAACCATGTTTCTAAATATGTTTTATGGCAGCAACTTAAAAGCAATGCCACCAAAGCTTTTATCCGATGACAAACGGAATATTGTTATTCGCCCCTTAGCCTATTGCCGTGAATCAGACCTTATTACTTTTGCTGATTACAAACAATTCCCCATTATTCCGTGTAACCTTTGTGGTAGCCAAGAAAACCTTCAACGTCAGAACATCAAAAAAATGGTGCAAGAATGGGAAACAACTTTTCCCGGACGAACGGATAATATATTCAATTCTCTACAGAAGGTATCCCCCTCTCAACTCGCCGACAGGAATCTATTTGATTTTGAAAACCTAAGCCTTGAGCGGACTGGCGAGCGTAAAGAGTATAATCATGATGAAGCTATCGTAAGCTCTACAAATACGCCCTCGCTAGATACATCGACCGTTAGGTTTGTAGATGCTACTCGACAAAAGTACTTGTAAAATCAGTTACATCTTGCAATGTACCGGCCAAACAAGGGCCACCATCTCTTGATACGCCAGTAGGAAATAGCTTGGCGATATAGTGAATCCTTTTTTCTTGCCCATTATCAACGCACACGGGCAACACTCGATTAAGTTCAATATCCCCCGCTAATGCAGAATCTAAATTATCAACGGCAGATTCTGCGTGTGACGGTAATACACAATCAAACAAATGGCTTGGTGTCATTATGTTTTCATCCTTTTGATGGATCAAACCATAAATATTTCCAACCACTAACATCTGACCGCTGTTCAAATCAAACTGCCAGCCGACCACATTTGCCAATGAAGCCGCTTGGGCTAATAACTTTGGAACCTTTAACTCGCGTTCTTTCGCATCTAAAAGCTTTCGTTCAGCTTCGACTCTTGCGGTAATATCATTTTGAATACCGATGTAATGAGTAAGAAAACCATCACTATCAATAATGGGTGATAGTGTTAACTCATTCCAAAATAGAGACCCATCTTTTTTATAGTTTCTTAGGGTTACTTTGCAGTGCGTGCCTTTATCCAATGCCTCACGCACAACCTGCAGGGCTACTTGTTCATTCTCATCACCTTGAAGAAAACGAGCGTTACGTCCAACGGTTTCTGCAAAGCTATACCCCGTCATTTTTTCAAACGCAGGGTTACTATAAATGATAGGATAATCTTGTAACCGAGCATCCGTGATTGTGACCCCAGAATTTGTTGCCTTGACTGCTCTTTCATAAATACGAAGGTGGGTTTCAACAGCCTCCAAACCCTCTATACGAACTGCAGATTCAGCTAATGTTTTCACACCGAAATCAGCGACATTTTGACTATTAGGCAACGTACTGACACTTTCTTTGTTATCGAGCAGTACACTAACTGCATCGACTACCGATGTATTCTCAGATTCACTAAGATTATTTATCGTAGACTGAAAGTCTTCCGCCCAACGGCTAATTTTTTGTTCATCATACGCAGAAAACGTTACTGTTTTTAATGTACTGTCCGACCACAAAAACAATTGCGTACTCTCCCATTGGCATACAGGAGCACAAACAAAGCTGTTAATATTATTGGATTGAATATAGGGGTCAACTACCGATTGGCACTCACTTACACACAACGTCTCGTTGATCGTTGCTACATCATTTAGGACTTTCCAAGGGGACGCCGTTGTTATATCAGTATTATCTGAACGAACAACGGTGATAGAGTGACTGTCACTGTAACGAACAAATTCCGTCAACTCATCATCTGACAACACATACAGTGAAGCTTTATGTAAACCTTCCTGCATTGAAAATACGTCTTGCAACGTATCCGACACGAGCGAATGTAACTTCGGCAATAGTTTCATAAATCGTTACTTTTCTTATTTTTATATTGAATAGAAAGGCTGATAAATTTCTACCAGAAATCTCAGTATAGGCTAGGAATATGAAGATGCCTGAGAAGCGTTATATTTTTTTATTCTGGTTTTATAAAGCACAGAAAAAATACGGCAGTTTGAATACTGAAAGCTTCAAACAAGTCCACTTAGGTGCACGACTATACGAAAACTAGACACAATAAACTGATAATACGACAGAAGGTTCCATCAATCACACCTTCTGTCGTATCAATAACCTCTATTTAAGGTCTTTTGAAGACTTGCCTAATACATGGCGAGCCACAATAAGTTGCTGAATTTGTTGTGTTCCTTCAAAAATATCCAATATCTTTGAGTCCCTAGCAAACTTCTCTAACAAGTTGTTTTCGCTGTACCCCAACGTTCCACAGATTTCTACGCAACGTAAAGTAACCGCATTTGCTACACGACCGGCTTTCGCTTTACACATAGATGCTTCTTTAGAGTTCGGTATTTTGTTATCCGCCATCCAAGCAGCCTTTAGCGTTAACAACCGTGACGCTTCTAGGTTTGCTTCCATTTTGTATAACTCTGCCTCTAAAGCTGTACTATTAAAAAAACTCTTATCATACTCAGGTTTTACCTGTTCTTTTTCCAACAGTTCCAACGCTAACTCTAACGCAGCGCGTGCAACGCCTAAAGCCATCGCCGCCACTTGTGGGCGAGTATTATCAAAGGTTTGCATTACACCACCAAACGCTTTCTTTCTCGCTGCTTCGGTATCTGCAATTTCAGGATCACCCATGATATTTTCTTTCGGTATCCGACAGTTATCAAACAACAATGCTGCTGTGTCAGATACTCGTAATCCAAGTTTGTCTTCTACCCTAACAACCGACATTCCTGGCGTTCCTTTCTCAACCAAGAATGATTTAATGGCTGCTTTTCCGATGGACTTATCCAAAGTTGCCCATACAACAACAGCATCACCTCGATCTGCAGCCGTGGCAAAAATCTTCTCGCCATTAAGCACCCATTCATCACCATCCAGCTCAGCTGTAGTCTGTACAGCCGCAGAGTCCGAGCCACAATTGGGTTCAGTAATCGCCATGGCACAATACAACTTGCCAAACTTTTCTTTTTGCTCTGGAGAACCTACCGCAGAAATTGCGGCGTTGCCTAGCCCCATTCCCGGTAATGACAACATGAGTCCACAACACCCCCAAGCCATTTCAGTGGTACCAACAATTGCTTGCATGTTACCGCCATTTTTAACATCACCTCCACTACCAGAGCCCCCCGATCCAAGTTGACCCGCTGCCGCTCCGGCCGCTAACATTTGCCCCATTGGAATTAATTCTTTTGGAGTATCGCAGTGTTCAATGGTGTCGTACTTTCTAGCAATGGGTCGAAATACCGATGCGGCCATTTGGTGAGCCATGGATTCAGCATTCTTAATCTTTTTAGGAAGTTCTAAATTAATCATTACATTTCTCTCTACATTCTTTTGCAGCTAAAATATCGTGTAACTATCGTAATCATCATAACTATCGTTAAACAATCGCAACGCCTTGCAAAATACCCATCGCTCGTAAATTTCGATACCAGAGTTCAACCGGGTGCTCTCTGGTAAAGCCATGACCTCCTAACAATTGAACACCATTCGTACCAATCTCCATTGCTCTTTCCGCAACCAGTATTCTTGCGAGGTAAGCCTCTTTATGAAACGCCAACCCTTGCTCTGCTCTTGAGGCCGCTCGATATACCATCAACCGCATCGCTTCTAACTCTGTCGCCATATCCGCAACCATAAATGCAACTGACTGTCGATTCGAAATAGGTTCACCAAACGCCACGCGCTCATTTACATAGGGAACAACATAATCAACAACTGCCTGACAACACCCCACCACTACCGCAGACAAACCAATACTGCCTAAATCAACCAACCGTTGAACGTCAAAAGGTTGGGCTTCTCCACTCAGTCGAGCATCAACATTAATCACAACATCATTTAACACCACGCGACACAGGTCTAGTGGGCGTAACCCCATAAATTTTTCTTTTTCAATCGTTAACCCTTCTGTCCCCTTATCAACGATAAATGCACCGACATCATCATCGCATCGCGCAATAACGAGAATATGCAATGCATCTTCAGCTAACGCCACCATGGATTTCTCACCATTGAGCACATACCCTGATCCAGACAATACGGCAGTAGTTTCGATAGTTGAGGTGCTTGAAGTCGTAGCATCAAAGGTTGCGCGAGGCTCCATCAATGCAACCGTCGCTATCTTAAACGTCTCATCAGCAATACCAGTAAGATACTTTTCCTGCTGATCCTCAGAGCCATAATCCAGTAACATATTAACAAAAGACAATGGGGTTAATGCCCCTAGAGCCAGAGACATATCACCTTTACCAAGGTCTTCTGCATTTAACATATTTGATAAAACAGAGCGAGGGATGCCTGCACCACCATATGCTTCTGGAATGCTTAACAAGGACAGTCCAAGCTCTGCGGTTTTATCATAGAAGCCTTCTGGAGCCTGGCCAGCTTCATCTGCTTGACGTGAAATACTGGCCACTTCAATTTCTGAGAATCGAGCCAATGATTCCCGCATAATGCGCTGCTCTTCCGTAAGATTTAAATCAAACAATAAATCCGGTGCTTGTTCTGACATCTCGATACCTTTTAACTATTTAGCTATGACTATTTAACAGCGACTATTTAAACGCTTGTTTGACACGTTAACATAATCATTTTTTCCAACTCAATGACCGAAACAACCAAACGAAACTGAACGGTCATGTTTTTGGTCAATAAGTATAGGCTAGAGGCCGATAGAGAGGATTGATATTTAGAGATATAAAATGAGGAGTACCAAGACAAAAGCAAGGCTATCTACTGAAGCAACCACACCGGTGGTGTGACCAACTTCAGCATTGATGGTTCTATCAGAAATAACGTCAAATTACAAAATAGAAATATTACTCATTAATACCTAGCAATTCCACATCAAATATTAGAACAGATCCAGGACCAATCTTGCCTGCAGCGCGGTTTCCGTATCCCAGCTCACTAGGGATAAATAAACGTGTTTTTTCACCCACAACCATTAATTGCAGACCTTCCGTCCAGCCTTTAATAACCTGATTTAACCCAAAAGATATCGGTTCACCACGCTCTACTGAGCTATCAAACACCGTTCCATCAATAAGCGTTCCATGATAATGCACCTTTACGCGGTCTGTCGCCCCTGGATGCTCTATACCCGTACCCTCTTGCAAGACCATATATTGCAAACCAGAATCAGTGGTTTTTACACCGATGGTCTTACTGTTATCTTCAAGGTAAACAGCGCCTTTCTCTAGATTTTCGCTTGCGGCTTTTTTAGTGCTTGCCGAATTACGCACAAAAAGAAAAATCAGAACAATAGCGACAATAACAACTACAATTTTCAAAGGGTATTACTCCTCAATAAAGCAACGTGAATAGACTAAGTGACATAGTGATAAATGACCGGTGAATTGCCTGAAGGGGGTTACATTAGTTCAACCCGATCACGCTCTCCTCGAACAAAACCCGCTAATAATGAAAACGCTAAAAACGATGGGCACGTGGTCAGATAATCGGTTATCCAATACTTAACCGTATCTGCTGGCTCTTCATCTTCAATTTCAGGAAATGCTGAAAATGCCATGGTAACTTGATGCTTTCCGTCCTGCGTCTTACTCTCGTCAGTTACAACAATGGTTAATGCACTCTTTTCAGAGTCCCAGATAAACAAACAATACATTGCATTATCGGTAATATTTTCATCCAACAACGCAAACGCATACTCTGCACAGGCATCAACAGAGGCTTGAACATCCCTTTCTGCACTATCGGCACAAACGGTAGAGTGCTGAATATTATCAGCAGACGGTGTTTCAGTAATCCAGTTCAAAATCATATCCTATGGGGTAAGGGATGAGAAAATAAGGCCTATTATAAAACAAAAAACCCAATACAGCATCGCCGTATTGGGTTTTGTATAACGAATAAAGCTAACTATTCATTATGAGACGGAAGCATCTATCAATCCGTTAAGTGTTGCACTAGGGCGCATAGCTTTAGTGACCAGTTCAACATCAGGTTGATAATAACCACCTAGCTCTACATGCTGCCCTTGAGCAACTTTTAACTCAGAAACAATCGTTTCCTCGTTATCTGCAAGTTCCTTTGCTAATTGCTTAAAAGCAGACTGTAAATCAGTATCTTCGGTTTGGGTTGCAAGAGCTTCTGCCCAATACAATGCCAAATAAAAGTGACTGCCTCGGTTATCAAGCTCTCCCACTTTACGTGAAGGTGACTTGCCGTTTTCAAGCAACTTTCCTGTCGCCAAATCAAGCGTATCAGCAAGAATTTTCGCTTTAGCGTTGTTGGTTTTGTCTGCTACATCTTCTAGCGATACTGCAAGTGCCAAAAACTCACCTAAAGAATCCCAACGCAAGTGATCTTCTTCTACAAACTGCTGGACATGTTTAGGGGCTGAACCACCCGCTCCAGTCTCAAACAAACCACCACCAGCCATTAGAGGCACTATAGATAGCATTTTTGCACTGGTACCCAATTCAAGAATTGGGAACAAATCCGTAAGGTAGTCTCGCAATACGTTACCAGTAACAGATATAGTATCCTTGCCACGCTTAAGACGCTCCATGGTATAACGGATAGCGCGATCAGGTGTCATGATACGAATTTTCAAATCTGTCGTATCATGATCCTTAAGGTACTTTTCAACCTTCTTTATCATCTGAGCATCGTGTCCACGCTGCTCATCAAGCCAAAAAATAGCAGGCATGCCACTCGCACGTGCCCGGGTTACTGCAAGCTTTACCCAATCCTGAATAGGCGCATCTTTAGCCTGACACATTCGCCAAATATCACCCTTCTCAACATCATCATGCTGAAGTAATACTTTGCCGCTACTATCAACAACACGAACAATTCCGTCTGCAGGCAGTTCAAATGTTTTATCATGAGAACCATACTCTTCGGCTTTTTGAGCCATTAAACCAACATTCGGGCAAGTACCCATTGTTGTAGGGTCAAATGCATCATGATGCTTACAGAAATTGATGATTTCTTGGTAGATAGTGGCATAACAACTATCAGGGATTACCGCTTTGGTATCTTTTAATTTGCCGTCAGTACCCCACATTTTACCGCCCGCACGAACCATTGCAGGCATAGACGCATCAACAATCACATCGCTTGGTACATGTAAGTTGGTAATACCCCGATCGGAATCAACCATTGCAACTTCAGGGCGAGTTTCATAACAAGCTCGAAGGTCATCTTCAATCTCAGAACGCAACGAGAAAGGCAGTGATTTGATCTTCTCATAAACGTTACCAAGCCCATTATTTGGATTAACGCCAATTTTCTCAAAAGTCTCAGCATGTTTTTCAAAAGCATCTTTGAAATAGACCGTTACCGCATGTCCAAATACGATGGGGTGAGACACCTTCATCATGGTCGCTTTCACGTGTAACGAGAATAACAATTCACCCTTTCGTGCACCTTCCATTTCTTCTTCAAGGAAAGTTCTAAGCTGTCTAGCGCTCATAAACATGGCATCAATTACTTCGCCATCTAGCACAGGTACACTTTCTTTTAAGACGGTTACTTTCCCATCTTTCTCTACGAGTTCTATTCGTAAATCATCGGCTTTATCCATCGTGACCGATATATCACTGTGATAAAAATCACCACTTCGCATGTGAGCAACGTGAGTTCTTGATGATTGACTCCACTTGCCCATAGAGTGTGGGTTGGTGCGTGCATAGTGCTTAACTGCTGGAGGCGCTCGACGATCAGAGTTGCCTTCACGTAATACTGGGTTTACAGAACTACCAAGAACCTTAGAGAATCGTGATTGAAGCGCCGATTCTTCATCGTTTTGTGGGTCTTCAGGATAGTTTGGGATATCGTACCCATGATCCTGAAGCTCAGCAATTACCACCTTAAGTTGAGGGATAGAAGCACTCACATTGGGCAATTTGATGATATTTGTATCCGCTTCCTGAGCAAGCCCACCTAAAACCTTCAGTGCATCTGGCACCTGCTGGCTTTCTGTAAGTTTTTCCGGGAAAGTAGCAAGAATTCTTGCTGATAAGGATATGTCACTGGTTTCAACTTCAATGTCCGCAGCTGCGGCGAAGGTTTTGACGATAGGTAGTAAAGAATAAGTGGCCAGGGCTGGCGCTTCGTCAGTATGTGTATAAATGATTTTTGATTTTTGAACTGTCATGCTTTCCTCAAATTTTATAGGTTGGTTCACCAAAAAATTAATAAAAAGGCGGCTTTTGGCTACCTTTTGTTAACAGAGCTGTGGTATTTCCGAGGGGAAGTATACAAAAAATTGGTGACATTCTGTAGTCCATCTATAGGAGGTATTTCATGAGTATCTCAATAGCCCCCAAAAACAGGGGCTCAAAGCCCTATCAATCGTAAAAAAACATCAAAAACACTAATCCCCACGCCTCCTTCCAACCCCAAATCGATCAAATATCACTCAAACCACTGTTTGATTGTAGTCTTTCTCATTGGTTTTATATTCAGCTTGCCCTTCCTTAGCTAATTGTTGCTTCACTCGCTTTACAGCAAAGTCATCGATTAACTTTTGCCCTCCAGGTATCTTTTTAAGTAGGAACATTGACAAGAAACCCACAGCAACCGGAGCAAACATCGTAACAAAACTCATTACATCTGATTTTCTTGAGTGTATGCCCATTTGGCTAGCGGTTTTTCGCCCCACAATCTTACTGTACATATACTGCGTAGCGTTAACATCCAAGCGATGAAAAAGGCGATTATATACACTATTACTCTTCCTTCGAAAAGCGTGTATTGTCGCGTTATTCAAATCCCTTCCCCGCTCATCGAACTTATGTCGCAGGGTTGCTTGGCACATTTGCCACGTCTCAACAATCTGTTTAGGGTCATCACTTAAAAACTGATCATGCATACCCAATAAATGGGCCAAATAACGAGATTGCTCTACCGCTGCCGCTTCATACTTATTAAACGTGCCGCCATTCTTCAATACCTTTAGCGACAGAGCATAGCTTACCGCTAAGGCAGCCCCCATTTGATCAACTTGAGGTATGGGGACACCATAAACTTCATAATCCCAGGCTTGTGAGCGTTGCAATAAATTCATCCTTACCATGGCGTGCATAACACGCACCATAATTGCTGATTGGTAAGCAACACCACCTTCCTTTAAGGCGCCCGGTAAGGTTGCTAACTTAAACGTACTAATGGTTTCTTTCATTCGCTTAGCCGCAGATTCGCTGGTGAGAGCCCCTGTTATCACCATGGGTAACCCCTGATAACCATTCATATAAGTCATCATAAATGCAATACGAACCACCACCTCGCCAGCCATTGCACCTAAAAGCCGGCCATTTTCAGCACCAAAATCAATTTTCCTCCAGTCAACCCAATCCGGCTCTTGCTCTACAGAACGCATAAGCGCAATGAGTTCGGGAGGTGCACCTTCGACACTATCAACACCGTTTTTAACGGCCTGTTCCAACATTGCTCGAAGGTTCTTAAATCCTATCTCTGGAATTCTTGCAGCAAGCGCATCGGCCAACGGATCCCCCATCAAGGTTAACTGCCGGAAAAACTCTACTTTTTGTGGGTTATTCAATAATGCTTGGATTTTTTCATTACCTTGCAATACGCTGGCATCGCCTAACTCAGTACGGAACCGCTCTGGCACAATATCCAGGTTCAGGCTCCCGTACACCTTGGGGGCAAGAGATTTCTGCAATTGGGTAATATTTAGTGTCGAATAACTCATCAAACTGCCTCTAAAGTCGCCACAAAACCGGTCGATTCCATGATTATAGACGCTGACATTTAAAAGCAACATGACCAATTATGTACTCAGTGTGGTACTTTTAGTCACCAAAAAATTGCATTCCCTTTCTACAGGATATTAAGGACTTTCATGAAAACTGTTGTCATCACCGGTGCATCATCAGGTATAGGCCTAGCCTGCGTTGAGGCCAGCCTAAATAAAGGCCACAACGTTATTGCAACTGCACGCAACCAACATGACTTAACCATGCTAAGTGATATGGGTGTTCGTGCCGTTGCATTAGAATTACAGGATGAAAGCAGCGTTAAACATGCAGCTGAAGAAATTCTAAAAATCAGTAATAACCAGATCGATGCATTATTTAATAACGCCGGTTATGGTTTGCAAGTTGCAATGGAAGACACGACCTGGCAAGCCTTAACAGATCAGCACCGTATAAATGTTATCGGACCTATCCAACTGACAAATCATTTATTACCAGCTTTGTCTCCTGGAAGTAAATTACTTTTTAATGGATCCATTCTGGGTATTATTACCACTGCTTTTCGTGGCCCCTACTGCATGTCAAAACATGCGTTAGAAGCCGCAGTTGATGCCTATCGCATAGAATTAGAGCCAAATAATATTGGTGTCCACCTAATTCAACCTGGCCCTATTGAAGCGAGCTTTCGCTCTAATGCTCTTGCGGCATTAAAACAAACCCTTAACGGTCGAAAAACTCGCTTAAACTACAGTAACCACCTCACCAGACTGGAGAATACAACACTAACAAAAGGTACCTTACCCGCCAGCAGTGTTGCCGATATTTATGTGGGTATTGTTGAAGGTACGCATTCAAATACTCGCTACTTAGTTACTAACACCGCTAAAAGTGCTGCCTTGCTTAAGCGTATATTAGGAAACCGTTTTCATTACATCGCTCGAAAGAGTGAAGTGGTAACTGTAAGCGATAAATAAGCACATACTAGCGAGTTAAGTACATTTGATGCTCGCTAATTAACTTTAGGTGTTAAGAATAGCTGTCGATTGGTCTGGTCAATCTCAAATTCAAATAACGAAAGAAAGTTCATACCCAGCAGCCCATCAAGCGTTTCTGAACCACCCATCTCCACTTCTAATAGCTCAAAGTTCTCGACAGCAAACTCACCTATTGCAAATAGATTAGCGCGATAATAGTCAACTTCAGCAGCTCCATTAGCCGTTGATATCGCCACGGAGCCTTCTTTTGTGCCAAGGATATCCACCGCTTTCAGCATAGAAATAGTATCTCTAGCCAATGCTGTCGTGGTTGCTCCTGTATCAATCAATAGGTCTAAGGTGCGCTCCTGATTGATGATCGCGGTAACATGAAAATGATTCCCCACTTGCTTTAATGGAATCGCAGTTGTCACTTGCTCTGTATTATTTAACTCACTTAACAAACGAGCCTTTAACGCAACAACAGCATCTTGATACTTTTCACTGTAAGGTATGAAGTTTAACGTTTCTATGGCCAAACTAGTATCACCAGAATCAGCGTATAACACGGAAATCTCTAATCCAAACAGCGGGTTTTCAGGCTGCTTCTCCATGGCAACTTGCATAACACTTAATGCCAACTGGCGACCGATTGACGCTGAGTTCCCCCGATATTGATTCATCATATCGATAACTAGATTCTCAATATCCGTTTGTATATTCGCGCTTTCAATTTCCGTTTCTCCATAATATTTTGCCAGAAATAAAGAGTGTATAGCAGCAAGAAGGTCCCCTTGATGCAGCGTGATACTGGCCTCCATATTGTAAAGAATACTGTCGGTATAACCTGCAACCAAGAACTCTCTAACCCACTGGCTCAAAATTCGCCAGTTTTGTTGTCCATGTAACTGGTGAAGGTTGTTTTGAAATGCCAGATCAAGGTCCTCATGATCTGTTAAATACATCGTATTTTTTTGTAAAACATCCAACGTTTGTTTCACTTTTTGACGTTCAATAAGCTGTAAAATCGACGGTATTAATATGCTAGGCGCGATACCAACAGTATCTATAGTTCGAGATGTATCTGGATATGCAGTTTGATAGGTTGAGCTTCCCTGCTGAGAAAGCAGCGCTAAATCACCTGCTGCTCCATCAATCACATTGCCCTTACGCTCATAGATCACCGAAGTGATTGCAGGATAAATAACCGGACGAGCTGCCCAACCAATAACAATTCCAACTAAGACCCACGCAACCACACCAACCACTGACTTCAAAATACCCTATCCCTATTTATTACCAAGGCAACACATCGCCATTAGAATGCCAAAACGTTCCGCTAGTTTCCATGGTTAACTCATCAATACGATTCACGAGCCTTTCAGCCGCTTGTTCAGGTGAGATATCACCATGCCCACCAATCATCTCAGTTCCAACTAATCCTGGGTGTAGAATAGCTACGGCAATATCACGTGAAGCGACATCTTTTGCTACTGATACTGCCGCTATATTCAGTGAAACCTTGGACATTCTGTAACCATAACGCCCACCACTACCATTATCCGTTATAGAACCCATTCTTGACGTAATAAAGGTAATCTTCGCCCCTTTAGCAAGTTGTGGAAGCAGCGCCTCCGTTACCTTTAGAGGACCTAACGTGTTCACTTCAAACTGCTGTCGAATAGAATCAAAATCCAATTCACCCAAGGCTTCATTTCGTAATATGCCGGCATTATTAATTAGCAGGTCAACATTTACACCTAACAGGGCTTGTTGTAGTGAACTTGCGACATCAACATCTGCCACATCAATGCCTTCAATAACATTTACACCCAATGAAGACAGTTCCTTTGAGCTTTGTCGGCACAGCGCATATACCTGCCAGCCTCGCGACTGATATAACGCAGCAAAGGACAAGCCAATACCACGATTACAACCGGTAATTACCACTGACTTTGACATGCCCTGCTCCCTTAATAAATGCAACTGACTTAATCAGAAAAAGAAACATAATAACGCATTATCCCCACATTCACCTCATGTGGGGATAAATAAAAGTTGCCCACATTTTCTGTGGATAACTCTGTGAGTTGTAATGTAGTAATGTCATTTCGCCTGTAAATACATGAGCTGCAGCCAACCGAACATTTATTGACCTTTATTTATTTTAAGTAAGAACCTACAACCGTCGCCACAACGAGTCTACAAAATCTTGCTTATCATCCGTGTAGCTTTCTACCACTTCAAAACCACTTTTATGAGCCAATATTTCAATATCACGAAAACTGTATTTATGAGAGCTTTCTACAAACAGTGTTTCGAAAGCATCAAATTCAATATCTAAATTAATGGTAGAAAGAGAGATTGATTGTTTTTCGATCGCCACCAAAAAGCTTTGCATGGCATTATCCAAGGGGTTGTATATCTCATAATGATTAAATTTATTCACATCAAAATTAGCCCCAAGCTCTTCATTCATGCGACTCAGAAGGTTCAGATTAAACTTTTCCGTTACTTTGTTTTTATCATTATAAGCTGCCGTCATGCGGTCAAAATCCTTTTTTAAATCCATACCGATTAAAAGCAAGTCCCCCGAATTTAGCCCTTTTTTAAGGTCACCCAGCAGCTCAGCTGCTTGTGCGGGGGTATAATTGCCAATATTTGAACCAAGAAATAGAACAACATTCTGTTGCTGTTTTCCCAAGGTATTTATCTGTGCTAGAAACTGGTGATAGTCCCCCAATTGCCCTTGTACGTTAAGTAAGGGAAAACTCTGATGTAGATTCTTCACTAATCCATCGATAGCTACTTTGGATATATCCATTGGATAAAAGCTGAAATGTTGCCCCGCACTCAGCATGTTTTCAATAAGGTTAAATGTCTTATCGCCATTACCACAGCCTAACTCAAACAAATTAAACGGAGTCCCCTCCAAGCAGGTAAAAAACTGGCTACCGTATTTTTGAATAATGTCTGTTTCGGCGCGAGTTAAGTAATATTCTGGTTGCTCTGTTATGAGATCAAATAGCTGACTACCGGCGTCATTGTAAAAATACTTACTCGATAAACGCTTCTGAGGTTGGCTTAATCCATACACAACGTCCTTCGCAAACTCAGAATCAACGATGGTGTCGAAATTCTCTTCGACTATTCGTTGTTTTTTCAACATCAAATCACTCATACCTTCTCCTCAACTAAACGTAAACCCGTAAATGCCCACCGCTGATGTGCTTGGTAGAAGTTCCGGTAACTCATTCGATAATGAGCTCGCGGTGTCGCAAAGCACCCTCCTCGTAAAACTACTTGATTAATCATGAACTTTCCATTGTATTCACCAAATGCTCCTTTTTCCGAGCGATAGCCTGGATAAGGAGCGTAAGTTGATGATGTCCACTCCCACAACCCACCATTAACGTTCACAAAACCTTCCGCGTGTTCCGGGTAATATGCTTGTGCTAGGTTATTCTCCAAGAATAGTTCTGTAGTTTCACGTATAGATGCACTCTTGCAACTGGGGTTATGCTTTGCAAAATGCTCCCATTCAAATTCTGTGGGCAACCGTTTGTTAGCCCACCTCGCGTAAGCGTAAGCTTCATGAAAGCTAATATGGCTTACAGGTACATCACCCCTAACTTCTTCCATTCCGTTTAACGTATACTCTTGCCACCTATCCTTTCCATCACCCTCTTCCGAACGCCAGTAAAGCGGAGCATTGATGTTGTCTTTTTGAATATAATCCCATCCTTCGCTTAACCAGAATGAAGGTTCTTGATAGCCGCCATCGGCGATAAACTCAGAGAATTCAGCATTGGAAACTGTACGGTGTGCAATAGAGTAAGGCTGTAAATACGCGTTATGTTGAGGTGTCTCATTATCGAAACAAAAATCTGCACTAGGCAAACCCACACCAAACTGCTGAAGCCCTCCATCACTTGACCAGTTTTCATTCTCATATGCTTTTTGACCGGGATTCGAAAGGACGCTACCTCGATGAATAGATGTTGATGGAAGATAGGCTGGTTTGCTTGGGTTACACCATAAGATGTACTTTATATCCATCATCAACAACTCTTGATGTTGCTGCTCATGTTCCAAACCTAAGCGTACAACCGTTTGTATTTCAGAGGGGATATCTCCATTAAAACGCTCTAACCAAGAAATCATTACTTCATCGACTTCCTGGCGCAATGTTTGTATCTGTTTTACCGTTGGCCGCGATAGATTGCCACGATCCCCTTGCACCCAGTGTTGACCTTGAGACTTGTAATAAGAATTAAATAATTGAGGGAAATATTTATCGGGCCAGGCATAGTCAACACCAAAGCGATGAAACACAAAGGTTACAAAAAACCAAGTAGTATGTGCCAGATGCCATTTTGGTGGGCTCACAAAACTGGCAGGCTGCACAACCATATCCTCTATCTCAAGCGGCACACAAAGATCGAGGGTCTTTTGACGTACAGTAATATATTTATTAATCAATGCTAGATGTTCCAAAGTTATGCTCTCTGGTTTAGACATATACGTTCTATCTTCTCTAATACTTTCATAACCCAACAAGCATTTCAAAATAAAAATACTTTTTACCGCAGGGTCTGACCTTAAACAGCCTAAAGGCCTCTGGTAATCGAAACTATCAATTATTATACCAAAATAAAAGAAACAGATGTAGTTTTTACATTTCAAATAGTTAGCGGCATTATCAGGCAATTTAAGATAAGCTCAAAAAATATTCTTTCAATATATCGTATTAAATTCACGATATATCGCTTTAGCCTGTAAATATAGAATATATTTACAGGCACTTCAAAAAATATGAAAGGGCTGGTTAATGCTTTCCGAAGAGCAAGCAATAAAAGTTATATTACAAGGCACTGTAAGCAATACAGGACAGGAGTTTTTTAATGCTCTGGCAAAAAAAATGTCCTCGGCACTAGGATACAGCCATGCCTGGATAACTGAAATCGTCGATATACACCACCTTCACACTATAGCTCTGTTTGTAAACGGTGAACCTGTAGAAAACTCCATTTACGATATGCGGAGAACACCCTGTGAGTCCGTTATTGTAGATATGAATATCGAACACCACGCTGATAACGTACAGGTTCACTATCCCCAGGATAAATCGTTATTAAAACTTGGCGCACGTAGTTACTTTGGGGTTCCTATGATTGGCAGTAAAGGGGATATCGTTGGACACCTTGCATTATTGGGTGACAAACCCATGCCTAATGAACCTAATGGTTTAACAGTACTAAAAATTTTTGCTAGTCGTGCAGGAGCTGAACTTGAACGAATATATATTGAACGCCAATTAAAAATACAACAAAAAGAGACCCAAAAGACCTTAGATACCGCAATGGACTGCATCATTACAGTGGATACCAACCTAAAAATTCAAACAATTAATCAATCTGCCCTCAAACAGTTTGAAGATAAAAATATAGCCAAAAACGCCTCCAAACTTTCATCTTTCATTGACCACATATCAGCAAAAAAAACTACAGAACGCGGTTGATTTACTACTATCAAAAAAAAATACCGAAGATCATATTTGGCTTCCAGATAGTCTTAAATTTATCAAGCAACATGGTAAAGATGTTATCGCCGACGTTACCATTTCACTGATCGATAAAAAACAGAACTCCATAATAGTTATCTCATTTCGCAATGTTAATGAACGTATTGAAGGACTTAAACGTATTGAATCATTACGTCTTGAGCAACAATATTTGAAAGAAGAGTTAAAAAAAGCATCTCCAAACACACAAATGATTGGTTCCAGCCAGCTAATGTTGGACGTTGTAGAGCAAATAGAACAAGTTGCTAGCACAAACGCTTCGGTACTTATCTGCGGTGAAACCGGTACAGGTAAGGAACTTGTTGCAAATGCAGTACACCAATTAATCAAACGTAAAGACAAAGCTTTTATAAAGGTAAACTGCGGGGCATTACAGGCAAACCTTATTGAAAGTGAATTTTTTGGACATGAGAAAGGGACCTTTACTGGTGCGACTAGCCGTCGTATCGGAAGATTCAAATTAGCTGATGGCGGAACGATTTTTCTCGATGAAATAGGAGATATACCCGCTAATCTACAAGTAAAACTCCTACGTGTATTACAAGAGGGTGAATTTGAGCCCGTAGGTAGTGCAGTAACCCAGAAGGTTAACATTCGCATAATTGCAGCAACCCATAAAGACCTACTTCAGGCGGTACAAGACGGGGAATTCAGAGAATATTTATATTATCGACTTAACGTATTTCCTATAAATGTTCCTGCTTTACGTGATCGAGGCGATGATCTCATCACTATCGCACAAACCTTTAAGGACTATTTTTGCGAACAGATGGGACGTTCAATCGGCGATTTTGATCATCAACAAATCTCTCAGTTACGAAGCCATCATTGGCCTGGGAACATTCGAGAATTGCGTAACATCATTGAACGCGCCGTAATCACCGCAAAGAATGACACTCTTGATTTGCAACGTGCTCTCCCCTCTTCAAATGTAGAAACAACCAGTGATATTCAAGATCCTCCTGTGGCTTCTATTAAATCGGCCAAAAACCAAAACGTCTCGGAACCAGTAATTACTGATAATTCACACATTTTTAATGAATCTCAATTAAGGGATATTGAAAAAAGTAATATCGTACGCGCGCTAACCCAATGTAACGGAAAAATATCCGGCAACAAAGGTGCCGCTAAATTATTAGGTCTTAAACCATCAACGTTAAATTCAAGAATAAAAACCTATGAGATAGATTACGATAATTCGTGAAAATCCCTGATATATCGCCTAAAAACATAAAAAGATGACATCCAAAAACAAAAACCTACAGGCAAGTTATTGTAAAACATAACAAATATAATCTGGCATCAATTCTGCATTGACATAAGTACAACAGAGAGGTGTCATGATGGAATTTGAATTAATTAGCAGAATTATCGTAATATTTTCATCCCTATTTATTTTCATTTTAGGGGTGGGCTTATTTGCTACGATCATTATTTATATAATAGATGTAACCCAGACCCAACAAGCGATCAGGCGTAACTTCCCTGTTATAGGTAGATTCCGCTACTTATTTGAGCATATGGGTGAGTTTTTTCGTCAATATTTTTTTGCTGCCGATCGAGAAGAGCGCCCCTTTAATCGCGCAGAACGGTCATGGGTTTACCGCGCAGCAAAGGGTGTTGACAGTACTGTGGCTTTTGGCTCAACCCGTGATTTGAGCCCCATTGGTAGTGTATTGTTTGTCAATTGCCCCTACCCTACCTTAGATCAAGACGCCAAACCCATCCCACCAATTACCATCGGGAAAAATTGTAAAAAACCTTATTCCACTACATCCGTATTTAATATTTCCGGCATGAGTTATGGTGCTATTTCGAAACCCGCTGTTTTAGCGCTTTCCAATGGTGCTCGCCAAGCTGGAGTCTGGATGAATACGGGTGAAGGTGGGCTGTCACCGTATCACCTTGAAGGCGGAGCTGACATTGTTTATCAAATTGGTACTGCCAAATATGGGGTTCGAGATGAAAACGGTAATTTATCAACGGAAAAACTCAAAGAAATCGCCGCTCATGAACAAGTAAAAATGTTTGAAATCAAGCTTTCACAAGGTGCAAAACCAGGAAAAGGTGGCATATTGCCAGGAGCTAAAGTTACACCTGAAATTGCCAAAATTCGTGTCATTAACGTCGGTGAAGACTCAATAAGTCCAAATCGCCATCCGGACATTGATAGCGAATCTGACCTATTGGATATGATCAACACTGTTCGCGGTGCTACAGGTAAACCCGTCGGTTTTAAAACCGTCATTGGCGCCTATGGCTGGATTGAACGCTTATGCGAAGAGATCAACCGACGCGGTATCGATAGCGCTCCCGACTTTATTACTATCGATAGCGCCGACGGAGGAACTGGCGCAGCCCCGCAAAGTTTAATCGACTACATGGGGTTACCCATAAAAGAGAGTCTTCCACTGATAGTTAATATTCTCAATCGTCATGGTTTGAAAGGTCGAATTAAAATCATTGCCAGCGGCAAACTCATTACGCCTGCAGAAGCATCCTGGGCATTGTGTGTTGGCGCAGACTTTATCGTATCAGCCCGAGGTTATATGTTTGCTTTAGGCTGCATTCAGGCACTCCAGTGCAATAAGAACACGTGCCCAACAGGAATTACCACGCACAATAAACGTTTACAGAAAGGGCTAAATCCAGAGGACAAAGCAAAACGAGTTCAACGTTTTGCTGAGCAAATGCATCATGAAATCAATGTTATTGCTCATTCATGTGGTGTTCCTGAACCAAGGCGTTTACGACGCTACCATTGCCGTATGGTCACAGCAAACGGACAGTCTGTTCCATTAGACGAGCTTTATCCCGAAGATCTTTCGGCCAAATCTTAGCTCATATTTAGCTCAACTTTAAGTATACAATCATGAGGAACGGATCGATGAATGCTGCAGAGTTATTTGTACAATCGTTAGAAGCAGAAGGCATAGAATATATCTTTGGTGTACCGGGTGAGGAAAACGCCGACTTTATGATGGCTTTACAAAAATCAGAATCCATTACATTCGTCTTAACAAGGCATGAACAAGGCGCTGCATTTATGGCGGAAATATACGGACGCCTGACGGGACAACCCGCCTGTTGTCTCGGTACTTTAGGGCCTGGTGCTACAAACCTCATTACTGGCGTGGCTGATGCCAATATGGATCGAGCACCAATGCTAGTGCTAACAGGTCAAGGTGCGACACATCGCCTACATAAAGAATCCCACCAAATTATGGATGTGGTACAGATGTTTCGCCCGGTGACAAAGTGGGCAACGACCATTTACAACGCTGAAACCATTCCTGAAATTGTACGTAAAGCTGTTCGTATCGCTCGAACAGAAAAGCCAGGGGCAGTTCACTTAGAGTTACCAGAAGATGTGGCTAAACAAGAATGTTCCTCTCGCCCTCTCACCCCAAAACGTTATCGTCGTCCTGTAGCTGATGACACAGTCATAGATCAAGCTTTTACTTGCCTTAGTTCTGCTAAAAAACCCGTCATCATTGCTGGAAACGGTGCAATTCGTAAACGAGCGGCTACACAGCTAAAACGTTTTTGTGAACAAACAGGTATAGGCGTTCTAACCACATTTATGGCTAAAGGTGCGGTCGATATGGATGCTGACTATTGTTTGTATACCATTGGTCTTGGCAGTAAGGATATTCCAACGTTGGCGATAGATGAGGCTGATTTAGTGATTACCATTGGTGTTGATATGGTCGAATACCACCCTAGACTATGGAATCCAAAACAAAACAAAAGAATCATCCATCTCGATTTCCTACCTGCTGAGATTGATGAATATTACGACCCTACGTCTGAAGTTGTGGGTGATTTAGCCCATAGTTTATGGATGCTTAATGAACGCTTAGAAAAAGCTGGGCCTCTTTCGTTCGACCTTGCATCACAGCGATATTTGCGTCAACAAATGAGTGATGAGCTAGCAATACATGCCGATGATGATACTCAGAACATTATCAAACCTCAAAAAATATTGGCTGATGCTCGCCAGGTAATGAACCCTGAAGACATTCTTCTTTCTGACGTTGGTGCACATAAAATGTGGATCGCAAGACACTACCAATGCCACGAGCCCAATACTTGTTTGATTCCCAATGGCTTTTGTTCAATGGGTTTTGCGCTACCAGGAGCCATCGCTGCTAGTCTCGTTTACCCAGAAAAAAATATACTGGGAATTGCTGGTGATGCAGGTTTCTTAATGAATGTTCAAGAAATGGAGACCGCAAGGCGTCTTAATGTAAATTGCACGATGCTCGTTTGGGAAGACAATGAGTACGGCTTAATTGCTTGGAAGCAGCAAGCTGAATTTGGCTCCCACACCGATCTTTCATTCGGTAATCCTAACTGGATGCAACTAGCAGAGTGCTTTGGCTGGAATGGGCATCATGTCAAGAACAGTATTGATTTCGCTGATGTACTCAAAAGTGCAATGGCTGAAAAAGGCCCCAGTCTTATCGTTGTACCTATAGATTACCGGGAAAACATGTTACTTACGGAGCGTCTAGGCGAACTTTTCCAGCCTGGATTAGCAGGTGGCTAACACCGTAACGGGCCATTCTTTGTAGTTAAGTGTTATTAATATTTTATAGGTAGTCAACATGAGTAAAACACGTTTAACCATACATTCGCCATACAACCAAGAAGACCTTGGTACATTAAGCACAATGGATTGGCCTTTCGTAGCTGAAAAAATCAGTCTTGCACAAACTGCCTACCAAAACCGTGACAAGTGGTTGCCTGTACATGAACGAGTTGGAATTCTGGAAAGAACTGCCCGACTAATGGTTAAACATCATTCATCCCTTGCCATGCAAATAGCCAAGGAAGGCGGAAAACCTTTAAAAGATGCTCTCGTTGAAGTAACGAGAGCAATTGATGGTGTACGGTTGGCAGAGGAATGTATCCGCAGTGAATCAGGTCATGTTATCCCCATGAACGGCACCGTTGCTGGTTCAAGTAAAATGGCGATGACACAAAAAGAACCTATTGGTGTTGTTGTCGCTGTCAGCGCCTTTAATCATCCGCTCAATCTTATCGTGCATCAAGTTGCATCCGCTGTTGCTGCAGGTTGCCCTGTATTAGTTAAACCAGCAGCCGACACACCATTATCTTGCCGAAGCTTTGTTGATTTACTTATTGAAGCAGGTCTTCCAGAAGTGTGGTGTCAGTGTATTATCCCCCTAGACCTTAGCGTGGCAGAGCGTCTAGTTACCGACTCAAGAGTTTCATTCTTTAGCTTTATTGGGAGTGCAAACGTTGGATGGAAATTGAGATCTAAATTGGCACCCGGTACACGTTGCTCGCTAGAACATGGAGGTGCGGCTCCGGTAATTTTACATGATTCATCCAACCTACAATCGTCTGTAGACTCCATTACCAAGGGAGGGTTTTATCACGCTGGTCAAGTTTGTGTTTCGGTTCAACGTGTTTATGTTCACGAGGCTCTTGCCAATGATTTTATCCACTTATTTAATACAGCTACCGCAGCCTTAACCGTTGGTGACCCAACCTGTATTGAAACTGATGTAGGCCCTCTCATCCGAGAAGCCGAAGTACAAAGGGTAGATAGTTGGGTGCAAGAAGCGATAGCGCTAGGTGCCGAATGCATTTGTGGGGGCTCAAGAATAGGTAACCAATGTTACGCCCCAACAATTTTACTCAACCCCTCCGCTGAGGCGACTGTTTCAAAGCAGGAAATTTTTGGCCCTGTCGTTTGTGTCTATACCTACTCCTCCCTTGAGGACGCAATCCAGCAAGCAAACGCTTTACCTTTCGCTTTTCAAGCGGCAGTATTCACCGACTCCCTTGACATCGCGATGCATTGTTACAAACACCTGGATGCTTCTGCCGTAATGGTTAACGACCATTCCGCTTTTCGTGTCGACAACATGCCTTTTGCCGGTTTAAAGCTGTCAGGCCTTGGGGTTGGTGGTATTCAACACACCATAAACGACATGCAAATTGAAAAGATGCTCGTACTATCTATTTAGCATTTTTCATAACTTAGCAGCACTCATGATACTGGCATGCATTATCTGATTAGAGGTTAACAACCTCTAACTCAAGCATCCTTTTCTTTTAACTCCGCCAAATATTTTTTCCTCCACGATACGGGGGTCGAACCAAAGTGATCTTTAAATACCTTTCCAAATGCCATGTCAGAGATGTAACCCACCACTTCCGCAATATCAGCAACAGACTTCTGAGAATTCCGCAATAGGTCTGATGCAATTCGCATCCTGACTGACGTTAAGTACTGAAACATCGGTTGACCAACCATCTCCTTAAATCGCCGTGCAAAAACGGCTCTAGACATTGCAACTTCAGATGCTAGAGATGCCAATGTCCATGGCATTCCTGGCTGTTCATGAATTAATTTCAACGCACTGCCAATTTGTTTGTCAAACAAAGCAGCGACAAAGTTATGAGAACCTAGATTGTTAATGTGAAACCGAATCAATTCCACCAGCACAATCTCTGTCAATTTATTCACAACAACCATCGCTCCTGGTGTTTGTGAGTCGTATTCTGAACTTAAATGCTCCAAGGTAGTTTTAAGCCAAGGAAGCTGAACTATTTCATCTGCCTGTAACACCAAAATAGGAGGCATTGCTTCATCAAGCGGAGAGGGAATCGAGTCTCGGAAACGAAAATAACCACATAATATATGTGTTTCCCCATCATAATCGGTGTTTATTTCTCCCGTTCTAGAACTAGAAAGAACATGGTCATCTCCCTGACCAATAAAAACCAAATCCCCAGGTTCCAACAAGATATTCTGATCTAAATACTGAATCCAACACTTTCCTCTACGAATATAGTGAAAAGTAGCCGAATACCCTGACTTCTCGACCATCTTCCAAGGAGGGACAAGCTTGTCACAAAAATACACGCTTCCATGAGTTTTTATGCTCGAAAGTATTTCAGATAGAACCGGCATAAGACGATCTCACTATTTATAGATACTTTCTATTATAGAACGGATTCGATTGAGTGCATATTATAGATCCATCGAATCACGAAGCAATCTAACGGTAGTTTTACTGGTTTGGTTCATCGTTTTTACTTAACCAAAAATCAATTAACACAACCAATCACAAGTAAATACAAAGGAAAAACTCATGAAATTTAAACAGTTCTTAGTTCGAATAACAGCTGCATTAGTACTATTCTCAGGTGCAGCATCAGCATCAGATTACTCAACCATTGCCCTTGCTGTTGGAGGATACGATCTTGTCTCTTACCACAAAGGCAGTGGCCCAACATCAGGAAATGGACACAACCTAGCAAATCATAAAGGCAATATCTACGCTTTTTCCAACGCCAAAAACAAATCAGCATTTGAGTCAAATCCTGAAAAATACTTACCTGCTTATGGTGGCTTCTGTGCTTACGGTGCATCTCTTGGTAAAAAGTTTTACGGAGATCCTACTGTTTATAAAGTGGTAGATGGAACCCTTTATCTAAACCTAGATAAAAAAGTTCAATCAATTTGGAATAAGGATATCAGTGGTAATATTTCTGAAGCTAACAATCTTTGGTCTTCAATAAAGTACGTTCCTGCTGCAGAACTATAAACGTAACAAAATTACTAAAAGGCCCGAATAGTATCGGGCCCTTTAGTGGCTTTGTTACGCTAGCAAATCGAAAGGAGAAAAAAATGACCGTTGAGGTATACACCACTAAAACATGCCCCTATTGTTTTGCTGCGAAGGACTTACTTCAGAAAAACAAGGTTACATACAAGGAGTATGATGTAAGTTTTAACCCTGAAATGCGCAGAAAGTTGATGAACAAAACAGGGCTCCGCACAGTCCCTCAGGTCTATATCAATGGCAAACATGTTGGCGGGTTCACTGACTTAGTGAACTACTTTTTAGCTAACCAGTGAATAAGTCAAAGTTGCCCACATTTTCTGTGGATAACTCTGTGAGTTATGATGTAGTAATATCGTAAAGGCATGTATCTAAAGAGCTACAGGCAATTGATCACATTTCAACCACAACTAATAACTTATTGATATCACATAAAATTATTAGCACAAATTAGAAACTCATGTTAGATATGTACAATTTTCACCCAACATGAGCACCCCTTACAACTTATACAGCCAAACCTGTTATTTAACTGACGTTATGAGTGAACCAGTAACCCAAGAGGTCGTCTTAATTTCAGGCATTTCCGCATGTAACAGCCTTTCAACGTCACTAAACAACACAAAACCTTGATCCATGCCTCCCAAATACGCATAAATGAGCTTTATTTCCGTTTCCCCAGAAGCGCTCATATCCACCCCCTGTGAGGCACATATTTCAAGCTTCACGGCTTCTATATCATCATAAACAAGATGGCCATCGTCATCTGATAACTCGAAAAGCCTATCCAATGTGGCTTGACGAACCTCGTCATCAACCTGCGTTCCATCCGCAGCAAATGTTAGCCCACACTTTGCATGAGCAATTGAGCCCGCTTGATGCAAATTTTGAATATCCACACCACCAACCCCTTGGGCGGTTTCTGCAATGTTCGCAACGGTACGACACTCCAGCGATGCACACCCAAACTCATGCGCAGCATTAACGACATCGCTAACTGGCAAAATTAACGTCGATTCATCGTCGAATAGACCTGAGCGTTCAAGCATACGTACAAATGGGCAAAGAACTTCAGGGTTTTCTGCGCGCAAACTACCTACCTCTACGCTTGGATATTTCTCAACGATCTCATCCCTTGTAGGAGCTGGGCCATTCTCACAGGCTGCTAGTGTTACTATAAAACCTAATGCAACCAGACATCTTGAAGTTTTTTTAATTATCATTTTTATATCTCCAATGTTGTTATTCCAAACTGCACGATCGATCATATCACGAGTTACTAGACAGGTTTTGATTAGGCTTAATTGAAGAATTACGGGGAGTCGAACCTGAGCGTTCATAAAACAACCGGCACTGTCACCTTTAACAAGGGCAGTGCCGGAAACATCACACTCTTATTACAATATTATTTACTATGGATTCTCGAATGAAAAACTACCTGTCATCACATTACCATTCGGCATAGTTCCACTAAAAGAGCCTTTCGTCCAAACCAAGCTATCTTCAGTAATGGTTAACGTACCACTCGTTAACGTCAATTCAGTCCTGTTCAGCGGAGCTTTAAAACTGTCCGACTGCAGACGAACACTTGCTTCACCCAACGCAGGACCTTTCGCTAACGTAAAGTCACCTTTCTTTAAGTTCCCCATCACATTGATTTCCACAAGTAATGGATTACCGTTATATAACGATGTTGCAGAAATAGTATCGTTAGCTGTAAGACCTACAACACTCGCATTAGAGGACAGAACACAAAGGTCCGTAAAACTTATAGCGCCAAGTTCATCCGCTGATAACTGCATGTCACCCATATCGAATGCAGATGTAACTGCAATCTTTGAGGCTTTTGCTACGCCAAGATCTCCAGTAGCACTTAATGTATCATTGTTATTGATAGCAAAGGAACTAACGGGTAATCCCTCTATGGTCCCATTAAGTTTATTCAAGTTAAAATCTGCTCGACCAGCACAGTCTTTCATTAGCAGTCCATCTTCAGTTTCCACTAAAGTAAAGCTAATGTTTGATTCTGCTTTTAGATTATTCTGGGATGACTCTAAACTCATACGCCACAATCCCGTTAGATCCTCACTGTCCGTTGTAGACCTTTGACTTTCGCCACCACAACCAACAAGTAGCATTGCGGGTAAGAGGGTTGAAATAATAATTTTTGAACGCTTCATAGTATTTGTTCTCTATTTCTATTGTTATTTTCACTATTATTTTTATTGATAGGCAAATCAAAAAAACGGTGAAAGTTATCCCAACGGAGCATTCATATAAGTCAGGTTTGAGAAATGGTTTGCGCAATGAAAAGAATGTGCAAGTTCCCAATCTTCGTAGCTTAATGTGCCATAAGAGAAATGAGGATGTAACGCACCCGTGTAATTCTGAAAATCACCACATGCATTACGAAGACGCAGAAATGCATCCTCTATAGGGCCTTCATCTGCAATCTCGGGTGCATCCGGTACTGGAGCAGCAAGATTATGCGACATATAACCTTGGGACTTAAAGGTTACAAAGCCAATCTTCTTAATCGACTGCACAAGAGGTGAATCCAGCTTCGGATAACCCGTCATGGAATACTCCATACTTTGAGCCATATGGGTCAGGGCTTTATATAGAGACCAAGGTTGATCCATCACAAGTGTATCAAGATTTGCTTCCATCAAATCCATTTCTGCCAGTACATCATCGATAGTACTAAATTTTAGCTGACGACCCGATGCAGCACAGCCTGTAAGAGTTGGCCCCACTGCCCCAGCAACCGCAACACCAGCAGTTAATTTTAAAAATGATTTGCGAGACATTACTGTATCTAAGGAATCATTGTTTTTTATTTGATCATTCATTCTTATATTCTCTATCTATGTTCGGATTCCCAGATAACTCATCAAGGTAAGTTATCTGGGTGACCAATATGTATCAGATAAGCAAAGCACTTATATCGAGGCTTACTTTCTTACTTTCAGCTCATACCATTCGTTCTCTTCATCCCATGGGAAGAAAGCGTTTTCAACTTTTTCCAAGCGCCCAGCCAACTCAGGTAAGTTACGCACGAGAACATGATTAAAGGTAACGTTATCAATCCAATCCAAACCTTCTTGTGTATAGATTTCTTTGCGATAATCTTCGGTAAAGAATCGATCACCCATTAAACGACGTGAAGCCATCGCGATAAATATCTGGAATGATGTTTCACCAAAACCATATCCTGGAGGTCGATAACCTTCTGCGAAGGAACCCACCATGACATCCAATGCTTCAATATCATCGTTATATACCGCTCGCATTTTCTCTGCCATTTCAGTATCAGGTGTGATATCGGTAAAATCATTAACCGCTTTCAACCCTATCTGACGACGGAATTCATTGTACCGAGGTAACCCACGCTCACGGTCACGAAGAATATCAACAGCCGCTAAATCAACCACGCCGCCACCCGGCTCTGCAGTAAAATTAGTTAACATATCCGGATAATTGTTTAACACTAACAACCCTGGTTTAGTACGGCCAAAAGAATAAAACAGATCAGTAAGTCCAACTTCAGTGGTTAACTGGGTTCCACCCGTGAAAGAGTGCTCCAACAATGTTGTATTTCTGACGATCTCATCAGACACGTGATTACGTATTGGAAACTCATCACGTAACAATGGGTGCATTCGATACACCGCTGTAAACTCTTCTGTCAGACTAAATGGAACACCATCAAGAATTTTCCCTCCACCCATAATACCGTCAGTGGCAGGCTCTCCAAGACGCGGAACCCACGATGGCAACAAGCCACGCCAGTTCGCAAACATTGCTTCACGAAGAATATCATTTTTAAGAATACCTGGAGTCCAATCTACTGTATGAATCTTTGCAATCTCTGCAGCATTAATCAATCGAGCGGTCTGGAACACTCTCTCATCATCCCAGTCAGGGTAATTCTGTAATAACATATCCGCTATTTGGTTATGCTCCATAACAAACAATGTATGAAGAATTTCTAGCCCTACCCACCAGTTTTTATTAAAGCCAGTTTTTGCCTTGCCGGTTTCAGCTTCAATAGGCAATCGCCCGTCAACAAGAATCATTTTTCCGTCTTCGAAGGTTCGCAAGCTATCCATTGTTGCTTGGTCACTACCGTAAATCTGTGAACCATCCCACCAAGCAGTATTATCATTAAGATAACTTTCAGGACGTCCGTCTCCCGCCTCTCTTGAAGGGTCCGCTGGCGTTCGACCAACATTCATGTGGCCATCACCCATATCATGGATATCCCCACTTTCAACTGGGACTTTTATGGGATTGCTGTGATCACGGTTACCATGCTCAAACCAATCATGAACCATAAACTGGATCCAAGCCGTCGCAATATAGTTAAGGAAAGGAACTTCTTTAAGTCCCTCATCACGAGTAAGCAGCTCTTTACTAACGACCCTAGGATTCGGTGTTAAAAGCTTATCCGTGTCTTGCCAACTATAATCCGGCTGAATGTTTCTTCCCATTCGTACACCAGCCATCCCCATAGCGGGTAAGTCTAAATCATTACAACTGCCATCTGCGGTACGATAATTTTGTGACTCGGGTTCACACACTACACTGGGCCACTCACCCGTTGCATAGGTATCAAATAAATTATTTTCCAATAACTGGCAACGTATATTTGCCAACGTTAACAAACCGATTAGTGGCCCAAAGATCCACCATTTCAAATATGCACTCATAAATAAATTCCCTCATTTTTTTTGTTGTTATTAAACGCACTCTAAAAGAGCACAGCTCAATTCTTTTATGCTTTTTACAGCGAGTATAGTAATAAAAACATACAAACAATCTATACCAAAAGGCCTGTATTTTTAGATCTGATTGACAGCTCACGTATAAATACTACAAGTTCATTCAACACATCATTTAAAATATATCCCCATAGATAGTACCAGTTCCTTTAATAGACTCATCAACGCCCTGTATTTTAATAAGGGCCTGCTTATAAGAAAGACAGTTTAAGGATGATCACATCCAACCAGTAAGCAAAACGAGACAAAAATGTTGCACAACGAGACAAACGTAATACAAAATTCTCATACTGTGGATTCAATGCAGTTTCCAAATAGCTATATTTTGATGACACACTTAAAAGACAAAAATGCAGTAAAATCAGCGCTGCATCACGTCGGGCTTTGCTTAGATGATATCAATACTCCAAATGGTTTTATTTCTGGTGCTCAGGTAAAAGCGCTTATTGATCTCAATATCGAATTACACACCTCACCGACGCCCTACAGCATTATTATTGCAAAAGAATTTAATGTTGCGACACATGGGATTTTTGGATTATCCATTGCCTCTTCAAAGAATATAAAAGAAGCCGCAAAAGCTGCTCAAAAATATTCAAAACTGATTAACCCTGCTGTACATTACAACTTTCAGGTTACAAAAAGTAACAGTTATTGCATCCTTTCTCCAGAAAAAGCATTCGATAAAGCAGGATTAGTACTGGTTGAAATAAATATGATGGTAATTCATCAATTTCTACGACTTTCAAAAGACCAAATAACTCCTAAATTCGTGCAATTTAAACATTCTTCATCCTTCCCCATTCATCATTATGAACAGTATTTTGGCTGCCCCGTTCACTTTGACCGAGAAGATAGCCGCATTGCAATCAACAGTCGCTTCCTAAAAAGCTCGATGATGTTTTACGACCCATCAACAACTCATGTTCTGGACGATCATTTAGATACCGAATTGGATAGAAAAAACACCCCAAAAAGCCGTTGGACTCATAAAATCAGAGAGTATTTAACACATAATATTAATAACACAGAGCTGTTAACCAGGGCAAAAATCGCAGCGCACTTAAATACTACACCCAGAACCCTTACTCGAAAATTGCAACAAGAAGGAGCCTGTTGCCAAACCATCATCGAAGATTTCAAATACGACATGGCAAAACATGCGCTCACTTACACTGACAAGAATATCGCCCAAATTTCTGACGAACTTGGATTTAATGACCCCCAATCCTTTGCTCGAGCATTTAAACGCTGGTCCGGCGCAACTGCGAGCAGCTACCGAAAAAACCTACCTCCTCCCAAACGTAATGCCTGACCACATGGTCTAGGCCATCTGGAGGATTCCTTCCCAATCACATGCCGATATACTAGATGCTCATTCGAAATACTCCCACCCCCTCTGAGTAGGTGAACATCATGTCTATCGCAACATTACACCACGCCACATACTTAGCGGAGATTTTAAATCATCTTGTAATTCGCGATAACCAGCTAACCGAGTCCAATACTGACAAACCCTCTTGTTACGACATCAATTCCAAAATAAATCATGATACCCATAAAAAAAAGGGCCAATAAAAGGCCCTTAAGTCGTTGCGGTCACATTAAAAAAACTGAACTCAATAGGTAGTTTCCAAGTATTGTTTATGCTGCATTTTTTTCAATTGTAGATTCAGGTAGCTTTTTTCCTATTGTTGATATAGGAGAGATATTCGATACAACAGCTTCAACTTTTTTCCCAAACGGTAACGCATACTTAAATATTCGACCAACAACCTGCGAAAACTGCTTGGTAAAGCGACCGGTATTATAATGCTGGCCATAGCGCTCACAGATTTCTCTGACTTTTACCGCCATTTCTGCATATCTTGCACCAGGAATATCAGGAAACATGTGATGCTCAATTTGATGACTTAAATTCCCAGACATTAAGTGAAACACTTTGCCACCTTTTAGATTACCTGACCCATGCAACTGACGTAAATACCACTGCCCTCTGGACTCGTTTTCCAATACTTCAATGGGAAATGTTTCAACATCTTCGGTAAAATGACCACAAAAAATAATCCCAAATGTCCACAAGTTACGCATAACATTCGCGACTGCATTCCCCGCAATAACAGGCAGAAACATTGGACCCGCAAGCAAAGGAAAAAAGGCATAATCTTTTACTAATTGCTTTCTCATCTTCGCTGCAATGATAGAGAACTCTGCTCTTACCTGCGAAAACTTCTTTTCTTTACTGATTAATTTTTCCAATTCAAGCGGCTGTAAAGACAGTGTCCATTCAAATGTTACCGCTAGAAAAGCCGCCACTAAAGGGTTTAATACAAATCGTGGCTCCCATTTTTGTTCCGGAAAAAGTCTCAGTGCACCATAACCGATATCATGATCCATTCCCCTAACATTGGTATAGGTATGGTGCATAAAATTATGCGTATGACGCCAATTTTCAGATGGACAAGGGTGATCCCACTCATAAGTACTTCCCCGTAGGGTTGGATCATTCATCCAGTCGTATTGACCATGAATAACATTATGACCTAACTCCATATTCTCTACGATTTTGGATACCCCTAACAACGCGGTACCCGCCAACCAAAAAGGCGGTAGCCAACCCAACATCAATGAACTTCGACCTGCAATTTCACTATAACGAACGAAATTACGCACCGCATAGATATAGTCTGCATCTTTTTTACCTAATGAGGCGATGGTTTCTTTACGCAATGCATCTAATTCTTCTCCAAATGCATTTGCTTCATCAATACTAAGTTCACGGCTTTTGCTTGAAAATTTCATAACGATATTCCCTAAAATACTTTTTGGTCAGATGCAATTTCGATAAAAATATTAGATATCCAGTGTTACTGCGCTTAATGGCTCACTGATACATATACGGATTTGGGTATTCGGTTGGTCGTCAATAGCACCCGTTAATAGATCTCTCACAACACCAGAAACTTTTGTGCAACTACAGGTTTTACAAACTCCGGTTCGACATCCGTGAGCAGGGCGAGCTCCAGCAGCTTCTGCGCTTTCCAAAAGAGTCGATTTACTATTAAGAAACTCTTGCTGACTACGCTGTAACGTAATTGGCATTTCTGAAATGGCGGCATCTGGATCAGCAGTGATAAATCCAAATACCTCTTTAGTTAAACGTACCTCAATACCGTTTTCTTTCCAAACTGATGTGGCCGCTTTCATTAATCCGGCTGGTCCACAAATGTAAGTCGATCGACCAGTAAAGTCAGCACAGACTGCAGTTAATTGTTCTTGACTAAAAAAGCCTGCGTCACCATCACTGGCTAAAGCAAATTGAAGCCGCAATCCTGGATGCTTTACAGCCAATTCTCGCATTTCCTGAGCAAACGCAAGATCTGCAGCAGCGTTGGCATAGTACATAACCACAACATCCATCGCCGCCCGTTCTGATAACGCCTGTACTAAGAGGCTGTAAATTGGTGTTACACCACTTCCCCCCGCAATCAACAACAGCTTTTCTGGTAGTTCACTAGGCAGCAAGAACTCCCCTCCTACATCCCCTAACTCAACAACATCACCAACAGACAATGTATCGTGCATCCAGCCAGAGACCTTTCCATGAGGCTGTCGCTTAACCGCAATTTCAATCAACGGATCACCAGGGGCACTAACCAAGCTGTAACAACGCTCTACATAAACTCCATCCAGCATGACTTTAACAGATACAAACTGACCGGCTTTAAATGATGACCAGTGCTGATTAGGACGTAATACAAAACGTTTTATGTCAGAGGTCTCTTCAACTATTGATACAACCTTTGCCACTGAACGGTTAACTGTAAGCATTGGGTTAACATGTGCAAACACAAAATCAAGCCAATCTTCTTTAACAAACTTTCCAATTACACGACTTACAGTAGGATTGAGTGATGACATAATGCGGCTCCGAAACACCTGAGTGAACAAACGTGCACCCAATGTACCAGAGAAAAAATTTAAGTCAACACCTGCACACTTATTTGGCTATCAATCCCTTCTGAAAGATCAAATAAAACACACAGCAACGCTAAAACCCATGATTTTCGGGGTTTTTGCCTTTCTTTCGATTTTTTATGGTTGTGAACCAGATATTCTGGCTACAAAGACAGTGTCCCCTTAGACACTAAAACTCAAAGAGGCTCTTTATAGGAAGGATCAGCAATACCGCGCCAGAGCATTTCAAACAGATCATTCGCCTGTTCCGCAATAGACTCTTTAGAACCGCGTAATATGCTACTTTGAACCAAACGAATAAAACTACCGGCAAAATAGTCAAACATTACATCGCTACTAACATGCTTATTCAGTATACCTTGTCGTTGACCACTCTCTAATTCCGCCAACAACACTTGAGAATAACCCTGCTTGATAAGCGGGTCTTTTTCATCTTCAGGGTCATTTGAAATTGCGTGTTGAGCCAAAACAGCGACATCTGGATGCTCTTCGAAATAATCCAACACCTCGCAAAATGCATTTTTCATGCGCTCTCTGTAGGTATCAACACCTTTAATACTATCACTTACATGGCTCGTAAGTTGGGTCATCCAGTGCTCTAGGCTTGCAGTTAATAATGCATCCTTACTACCGTAATAACGATAAAGCGTCTGCAATGAGGTGTTCGCAGAGCGAGCTATCTCACTAAAACTCACCTGACTAAGTGGCTTCGCTGAAAACAAATCAAGCACAGCCTGCTCAATCCTGCGCTGAATACCAGGATTAAGTAAAGTGCGATCTAACGTAGGTAATACTTTTTTACGAGCCATTTATCATTACCGTATGCACAACCAAACCATTGTGCTAATGCTTCAATGGCGGCATTTTAACTCGCACTTCAGTCCAATAAAACACTTATTTACAATTACTTAATCTTATCCCTGGCAGAAAGTGTAATTACTGTTACACTTCACAAAATAAAGAACTGACTAGTCAATAAGTTACGTCATTCTCATCACTCTTTTCAAGCGTTTAGGCAACAGATAATATGAACCAAGAAATCAACGTACCGCTATCACTCGCACTCGAGCAAGGCTCAAGCGTACGTTCATGGGGTTCTATCAGGATGCGCAGCGCATTCCCTTTTCTTAGGCCTAAACAAAATCCAAAGCACTTCTTGCGAATAAAAGACACCGTTCCTGCCCCAAGTGATCGACTAATCGAATATTATGTCGAATGGTCAGGCGCCGAGCCCGACCTTTACCCTTATGAGGTTCCGCCCCATCTATTTTCACAATGGAGCATTCCTCTCGTCACACGAGTGTTACTACAGGCAAGATACCCTCTTAAAGATATTATCAATAAAGGGTGCCACGTCACATTAAACGCTCACATACCACGCGGCGAAACATTATTGCTAGATGCTGAGTTGATTGAGCTAAAAGAAAGCCCAACACAAATTAATTTTTCTATTCGTGTTAATACATCAACACCATCCTGTAAGAACGCTATTGTAGCTGTATTTCAGCTGGTATTAATGCGTGAACAACCGGCCGCGAAATCAAACAATAAATCCCGACCGATCCATGATAGCTACAGCGAAATGGGACACTGGTCTGCCGATGCGAATGATGGATTTCGATACGCCTTGCTAACAGGTGATTTTAACCCTATTCATTGGCTTGACCCTCTAGCAAAACGATCAACCTTTGGTGGGAAGGTACTACATGGTTTTGCAAGTTTGAGTAAAACCTGGGAACAATTGCAATCATCAGGCTTACTTAATGAAAACATCAATGATATTGATGTTCAATTTATCAAACCGGTTCACCTACCAACAAAGAATTTAAAAGTTCTTACCTCTGCAAAAACGGATCGTAATGGTCGTTATAAATTAAGAGTGCGCGGAGAAAACAACACATTACATCTGTTGGGGAAGTTTACCACGGGGCCATTGGGGACTCGTAAAAACACTAAAGTAGACTAAATCGCGTTTAGGACGCCAAACCTTCCAATACATTTTTTCCTGATTTTTACTGGCCGATTTATGCTTGCGTTGTTCTAATCCTCCATCCAAACTGCTAATTTCGTATAGAGTTTTGGCTCAAATTGACCCTAACGAACCTTGCACGGCCTCCATGGCCAAGTTCATTACCGGTATTACGCTATATCATGGCGATCTTGTTCAAGGTTTTATCCCAAAGCGACTTCAATAACAGGTGAACGATATGAGATTTAGAATCCTCTTGGTATTGATCTACCTTAGATTACGCTGGTTAAGTAATAATAACGCCAAATTCCAACGCAAAATCGCCGGACAAGACCTTTCGATATCCATCGGATTCATCGATGATGACCGAGGCCGTTATTTTGTTATTAAAGGCGGCAGCATCACCTCCTCCATCGGAACCGTTGATAGCTCTGATTTACACATTCGATTTAGCTCTGCGGCTTATGGTTACACGCTTCTAACCAAAGCAACGAAAAACCCGATGGCCTTTGCCAAGGGCATGAACAGTCGCAATATTCAGCTGGTTGGGCATATGCATCACATATTCTGGTTTGCAGAAGTAAGTCGGTATTTACCGCTCAGACAAAAGAAATCAAAAAACAAACGTTCTTTGCATAATAATTCATCATTGTCGTCATTCAAGTAACGAGTCACCAGCTCATTGCTCACGCCCTTAATACCAGTATACTTCCCCATACTGATTCTAATCTGTAGGTTGTACAGGATGAAATTGCTACAATCGTATTTACGGGACAGTTATAGACTTTATTTTAGGCTGTAGATGCCTCGTTATCGCGAAGTGTGGCCTGAGTAGTGCGCTGCAATAAACGCGGTGTCTGTACGAACTCTCCACTTGCGACCATTTTTGCCACCAACGCTACAAAGTATCCAAATATTCCTATGACCGCAACTATGAAAAATTCAATTCAAAAAGTATCCGCGTTTACCGACGATTCACTTTCTAACCACGACGCAGTGGAATTCAGTCGATTAATCGCTGAGGGTGAATTGTGCTCACTTGATGTTATCCGCGACTCTATTGCTCGCTCAAAACGTGTAAACCCACTTCTGAATGCAGTAGTCACTGATAGTTTTAATCAAGCTATATCAGAAGGAAATGGGGATTTAGTCGGACCATTTGCTGGGGTTCCTACATTCTTTAAAGATAATGAGCAGGTGTATGGGGTACCCACGTTACGCGGCTCTCGAGCGATACATTCGGAACCTAGCGGAGCATCCTCGGCACTTGTATCAATGTTTGGAACGTTGGGAATGGTATCCCTTGGGAAAAGTACAATGCCAGAATTTGGGCTCACCGCATCAACTGAGCCATTGCTGTCCGGAGCTACATGTAACCCGTGGGATACTTCGCGAACCCCTGGTGGCTCATCCGGTGGCGCTGCGGCATTGGTTGCATCAGGTGTAGTACCTCTAGCGCACGGTAACGATGGTGGTGGCTCCATCAGAGTTCCAGCGGCCTGTTGTGGCATCGTTGGTTTTAAACCAACGCGTGATCGTTTAGGTGTCCTTCCTACTTCCAAGATGGTCCCTATCAAATTGTTCACTCAAGGGGTACTTACTCGTACTGTGAGGGATACCGCTGTGTTTTACGAAGAAGCTGAGAAAATATTCAAAAACACTACTCTTCCAGAAATAGGTACTGTACCAACGGCTCCTTCGAAGCCATTGAAAATTGCCTGTATATCAAACCTGCCAGGTAAAGCAACTGGTGTAGATCCTGATGTATATAGTGCTTTATTACAAACTGCGAGCTTATGTAAGGGCCTCGGTCATCATGTTGAACTGATCGACAATCCTTTTCCCGTGAAGCTATTTCATGACTTTGCAATTTACTGGGCTATGCTTGCGTTCTTTGCCAAGTTTTACAGCAAAAGATTATTGCTGACTGAGATCGATAAAAAGAAAGTAGAGCCATTTACAACAAGTCTAACCAAATTCTTTATACAGAGATCTGTGACCTTACCAGCGGTAATTCGTCGACTACGCAAATTCACAGTGATTTATGAGCAACTCATGAGTCGCTACGACATCATCCTATCCCCTACTACTTGTCAAACTGCCCCCAAAATCGGCTACCTGAGCCCTGAATTACCATTCTCTAAGCTATATGATCGTTTAGAGCAGTTTGTGCCTTTCACTTGCTATCAAAATATCTCCGGCGCCCCGGGGATTTCACTGCCTTTACACAAAGATAAGCAGGGACTCCCGATAGGCATGCACTTTGGCGGCAAATACGGTTTGGACTCTGAGCTACTTGCGCTAGCTTACCAATTAGAAGAAGCCTACCCTTTCATTACATTAAACAAGATAGACGAACCCAAGTAAACGCCCTTCAACCAAACCTGCGCATGGCTTTGAACCAAAAAAAATATTGCATTCGATGTAGCACTTAGGCAAACGTCATTCTTATCAAATTTTAATATACTCAGTGTACAATTTATCTTTTCGGGCTATTTAGCAATCCGTTTAAATAGTTTTTAGCCTTACTAAATGATGTAAGTATTTTAACACCAAGATCTACAGCCTTACTGTTTCCGATACTGTCGAGGCTATTGGCAAAATTGTCGTTTTTACTGCTATACATGGTTTCCATCATTTTCAACACATTGTTCTTTACTAAGCCACGCAAAGGCATCTGGGCAACCATGCCATACATTGCAGCATTGCCTTGCTGAGCCAAGTCGGGCTGCTGTCTTGCAATCGACACAGCTTCTCTCAAATCATCGAGATATTTCTGGTAATGGGTTTGGTGATTAATGGTTACCATCGCATGAAGAGAGTTTGGTTTTTGTTGTCTATCGATATGCCAGCCTTTTTTCTCCATTAAATCAGCGACGGCGAATACATTTAGCTTTTCATCCCTAGAAAGGTAGGCGAATATTGTCATTTTTGGATAACCTATAACTTCCAAACCATCAATCGCATTAATACCCTGTATTAATTTCTCAGTGATCGCCATGGTTTCCCTTGCCAGATCAACGTAACCTGTGTGACCAATACTATTCATCGCAGCCCAGGCAGCAGCAACCGAGCCTCCCGTTCGAGTTCCATGTAGCGTTGGGGATGCATAAACGCCACCACACCAATCACTACAAACAACAAACTGATATTTAAGAAAATCCATATTTTTGTATAGAATCACCGACGCGCCCTTAGCAGCGTAACCATACTTATGAACATCTACAGACATCGATGTAACACCCGGAACCTCAAAATCAAACGCAGGGATATCCTGCCCTAGTTCCCTAACAAAGGGCAACATAAAACCACCCACGCATGCATCAACATGTAAAGGTAGTTTGAATTTTTTTGCCAGCCTTCCCAATGCTGTGATGTCATCAACGGTCCCATAAGGATAATTTGGTGCAGACCCAATTAGCAAAATGGTGTTGCGATTAATCAGCTTTTCAACCGCTATAGTATCAACACACATACTCTCGTCGAGCGGAGCACGAATGATATCAACATCGAAATAATGAGCGGCCTTATCGAATGCCACGTGTACCGTCTCCGGAACTATCATATTCGGCCTACGTAAGAATTTACGTTTTTCACGTGCACGATCTCTGTAAGTTTTGATAGCAAGAAGAATGCTTTCAGTTCCTCCCGAAGTTATGGTGCCAACAACATTGGGGTCACCACGCAACAAATCCGCACACATTCGAACCACTTCATGTTCATAACGTCGAAGGCTAGGAAACGCCATTGGATTCATATAGTTTTCAGAAAAATAATTGGAGTAAGCCTCCTTGAGAAAAGCCTCATGCTGCTGATCTTTGTGATATACCAGACTCCAGGTTTTCCCCTCTCTCCAATTGGCATCTTTTTGCTTTGCCGCATTCATCTCCGACAATAATATTTCTCGATCGTAGCCTTTCTGAGGCAATGATCCATTGAAACTAATTGATTCCCTGAATCTTTCGGTTTCTTCCATTATTGCTGACATTACAATCTCCTCGAATAATATTACTCGTCGTTTACATTAGAAAACCAAATAACTGGGATAAACCGATACCTAATACTCCACCTAGAGCGTAGCCAATGACTCCAGCGGTCATGCCGGATAATAATAATTGTTGGTTATTAAGTGCTACCGCCAGCATCGGAACAAAAGGTGGAGAACATATTGTTGCTACTGAAGTTACTAGAAAAGTATCGACATCAATTCTCATCAGTGCACAGACCGCGGCATGAATCAATAACGATCCGAAAACCACAAACATGACAAATGCGAGCATATTAGTATCAAGGCTAGGAATCAGATCACCATTGATCATAGAGCCAACCACGACACAGAAAACCAGAATAATATACATACCTAATTCGAAACTGTGGGGTATATTACGTATAGGCTTTGACAAGGAAGCACCGAGACCTAACAAGGTCAAAGCAATCATGATTGCTGACATTTTTACCGAACTAGGAAATAAAGCTGCGAAAGCCACTGACCCACCAACAATGGCAATTGCGAGAATCACAGCCGGGACCAAAGCTGACAATGCCACTCTGTTTAATAGTTTGCTGTAATTATGCTTAGATTCCTGAGTGATCGACCCTGTGTCATTACCAGGATTGGCAGTAAACTTGAACGGTGGGAGCCATAGTAGAAATAAACGCTGGGCGATTGAGGTTACAAATAACAAATACCCTGCAGAAACTAGAGTGTCATAAAGATGGAGCTGTAAAAATATATTGTTATCGACCTCTAACGCATCCTTTACTGCCGCCAGATTAGGTGTCCCCCCAACGTAAAGGGCAATGTTCAAACCGACTATCTTTGAAATGGAATCAATATCATTTTGCCACAACGCGCCGGCAATATAACTACAAAATACAACAGCAACTATTGCCGAAAACATGGCAACAAGCGTCCGAGGAGCAAGTTGCAACCAGCTTTTGATGTCGGAGGAAAACAACATAAGAGGTAAGGCCAAAGCCACACAAATCGACATTACATCTTCTTTAAACCCCGTCAACACAGTCATTGACGTATCGAATAATATATAGCTACTTATATAGCTCCCAAAGACCCCTGCCAAATAGCACAAAATGACCGCACCGATACGATCGAAAAAACGCACCTTATGGCACGCATAAAGTGCCAAGGCTGGCACCACAAGAAAATAAGCCAAACTGAGACATAAAATCGCCATCACATAATCATCCACCAGACCAACTTATGAACCATCGCTTGGTATTTTTTCTCGTCAATATTTTTGACTGGTGTGCAAACCCCCTCATGTTCCATTTTTTCAAAGGCGTTAACAAAAATCTCTGCATTTATTTCAGCATCTTCTTTATTGGCGAATTTACAGAGCTCACTCACATTGTTTATTAATCGTTTTCTATGGCTCTTGTGGAGCTCTCTTACCAATGGATTTTTTATTGCCTCATTGAGAAAGGCTTGCTGTACAGCAATATGATCTCGTTCATGTTTAAGATTATGAATTAAAAAATCACTCGCTAAAGCGCTAAAAGCCTCATAGATCTTCTTCCTGTTTTTACTGGTTAGGTTATTCTTTTCTAATCCACTTAAATTTTCAAGATGCTCGTAAGCAAGCTCAAGAAAACCAGCCATCAAGAATTTACCTTCCTCTGCAAAATAAATAAAAGCTTCATTAATAAGATCTTCTTTATCTTTAAAATAGTAAGTCGTCAGACGCAGCTGCACCCCCGCTTCCAGTGCCACTGCTCTATGTGTTACCCCCTGGACACCCGAATGAACGATGACTTCTATCGTAGCCTCGATGATTTCCTTTTTCCTCTGTTTTCCTTTCTCGCTAATCTCAATATTTTTTCGGACCTTGCTAGCTTCACCCATAGTTTTAATTTGAGGCGCTTTTTTTGTTCCAACAGACATACTGTATCTCGCTCCTTATTTAACCTTCGGCCTTAATAAATCATAATGTCGATGGCTTGACATTATTCTACATATGTAGAATAATGTCAACAATTCCACGTATGTAGAATAATAAAAATATCAATAACTCAGTTTTAGAGGTCGTCAATCAAAGGCCTTAGGAGGGGAATATGCCCGTAGGAATCGTAGAGCCGCTGCCTGATCATTGCCCATGGTCGGAACTCAGCAATATGGCACCTCCCAATATTAATTGGTGTGAAGAAAATCTTTGCAGCTGGGTTGTCAATCCAGCAAATACCTGGTCAAACCTAGCCTTTATCTTTGTAGGCATTCTGTTTATAGCCGTGACTAAAGAACAGAAGACAATGCGAATGTTTGGAACCGCCGCTATCTTCGTAGGTGTATCGTCTCTACTTTGGCATGCATCATTTACTTTTGTCTTTCAGTTCCTAGATTTCCTAGCAATGTTTGCATTTGTCGCCCTGCCCTTGATTTTGAATCTTCGTAGGTTGGGGTTTATCAGCATAAACAATCAATTAGCTGTTTTTTATTCGTACGTTGGCGGAATGAGCGCTCTTTTATTTCTATTTTATTGGCTGGATATCTATTTTCAGTCACTGATTTTATTTTCAATCATTGCTGCAGTGGGCATGGAATTAGTACTCTATAAGCGAGCCCAGGAAACCACCCAATACAAATACCTATTGTTAGCCGCATTAAGCTTAGGAGTTGGTGCTGGCTTTTCGGCCTCTGATGTTTCAGGGGTGTTCTGTGATCCAAAAAATCATTTTATTCAGGGGCATGCCATATGGCATATTTTAGCTGCCACGTCTCTTGGTTTCTTGTTCTTGTTTTATCGTCAATTTAATTTCGATGAGGCCAATCATGAACCGGGGTAAAGGCTTTAATGGTTTATTGCTCACGGCAAGTATCCTGGTAAGCATCCTGATAAGTTTAGTTAGTCGCTCAAGCTTTGCGGTTCAATGGCAGTTCGACAAATTCAGCCTGGATATAAACAATAGTCTCTCGCTAAGTTCGAGCTGGCGTGTGCAAGAACGTGATGAAAACAATATTTCCTATGGTAATACTGGAAACCTTATACAAATAGGAGATCCCATATCTAGCCTTAGGTTCTTTCCTCCAGTCGCGAGTGAAAACCTAGGAACCAATGGGTTACCTGGACCTGGTGAAACCTTACCTGGACGTTACATTTCGGCGGATCCCAGTATTTGTGAAGAAGCTGGTATCAGCGTTTCCGGGGCTTCCGCCTGCTGGGTCCCCTATTTTCCAGACGGAGGGCCAGGGGCTTACGATGAGAACTCGGACAATGGCAATTTAAATTTCGATAAGGGTTTATTTTCAAAACAATTTCGATCGTTCCATGAAATTAAACTCCAAGGTGAGTCGTTCGGATTGACGACTCGATTGCTATTTTTCTACGATGACTACATTGAAAACGAGAATCTACCCCACCATGAACTTAGTGATGAGTCCAAGGACTTAGTCGGTAGCGATATGCGTGTGCTGGACCTTTATGGAGATTTAGACGTCTTTCTTTATGATCACCCGGTGTCTATTAGATTCGGAAAACAAGTCATTAGCTGGGGTGAGAGTGGATTTATCTCCGGCATGAGCGCCTACCAGACCCCTTTAGACTTTAACCAACTGATATTATCTGGTTTTGATTTAAAACAAGGCAGTATACCAACCCAAAGTTTGTTGGTCTTTTTCGGTATGACCGAGAATACCTCCGCCGAATTCTATGTAAAGAATGAGTGGAAGCCCAATATTTTCCCCCCGGTCGGTAGTTATTTCAGCTTCACAGATATTATTGGGGAGGGTGGTGACCAAATTTGTATAAACGGCGGGATGGTTCCAGATTCTAGCGAAAGCAAAATCTGCGTCGCGCGTGACGAAGATCGCCTCGCACGCGACCAAGGTCAGTTTGGCTTAAAGTTATCTTGGTTAGTCCCCTCTCTCAATTACACAGAGTTTTCGGCTTATTATATGCGGTATCATGACCCTAATCCTGTCCTAGGTGGTCGTGAAGGTATTCCAGATACTACCGTACCTGACGTTTTACAAGCCAAGTATTTTTTACAATACATTGAAGATCTGGAGCTTTTCGGTCTTAGCTTTAACACAGTGGCACCATGGGGATCATCAATATCTGGGGAAGTCACTTATCGTAAAGATGTACCACTAACAATCGATATATCTGAACTTCTGGGGGCAGCAGTTGGCAATTTGCTTAATCTTCTCTTCTATGACGAAGCACAAGGCGGTGACCTCGCCCGCATTCTGGCTTCGGATAATGTCAACTTACCACTGATATTTTCTGCACTACAGTCGGAGATATTACCATTGATTGGAACCGGAGAAATGGCAGACTGGTTGGCAACACAACCGACCAGCGATTTCAGGGATGACCCCAATGAAGGTAATAACTGCCAAACTGATCGTCCTTGCTTTCCTGCCTATCAAGTTGATTTACTGGATCCTTTGTCCGGGGATGAACTGGATGCTTATATTAAGAGAGACATCGTAAAAGCCAATCTATTATTTGCTCACACGTTCCCCGCGTCATGGCTGAAGACAGATCAACTGCTGGCTATCGCTGAAGTTGGAGCCACCTATGTTGTAGATCACCCTGAGTATGACGAGTTACGATTATTAACCCCCGGCACGGAGGGCCGCGGAGCTGCTAATGCATTACTGCCAGTACGTGGCCTTCCCTGTTGTGATCGCGACACCTGGTCTGATGCTTTTTCCTGGGGCTACGCGCTACGATTACAAGCTGACTATCCAGGTATTCTCGGTTATTTTACACTCCAACCATCCATAACATTCAAGCATGATGTTTCTGGAATTGCCCCGACTAATGCAATGGGATTTACTGAAGGTAATAAAATTATTCGTTTAGGGCTAAGTGCGGAATACCAGGCCACCACCAAATTATCCATTGATTACACAGGTCTTAGCGGCAATCACAAACGTAATCTATTGCATGACAGAGATTTTGTTTCTCTGACTTTGAGTCACTCGTTCTAACAAATAATTATCCGAATAAAAATAATTAAGAGAGAAGTTAAAATGAAAATCAAAAAAAATCTCGAGGTGATAAGAAATAATTCAATATTAGTTTTGTTATTATGCGCTTCCACTATGCAAACTTCGATGGCAGCAGTAAGCGAAATTGAGGCCGCTAGTCTCGGTAAAGATCTAACTCCCATTGGCGCAGTACGCGCAGGAAATAAGGATGGAAGTATACCAGAATGGAAAAATGAAACTCCGAAAGCAATCGGAAGCTTTAGTTCTGGTGATCATCACCCAAACCCATTCCCAGATGACAAACCGATTTTCTCCATTAATTCAACCAACGCATCTGAATATGACTCTCTATTAAGTGAGGGTCATAAACTATTCTTGAAAAACAACCCAAAATTCTTCCTCAAAGTTTATCAAACCAGAAGAACAGCAACTTACCCAGACAACGTCTATAAAACCGCAAAACAAAATGCCGTATCGGCAAAATTGGTTGATTCGGGAGAAGGAGTCGACGGCAGTATCGGTGCCGTACCTTTTCCTATACCAAAAAATGGTTACGAAGTTATGTGGAATCATAAGCTTCGCTATCGAGGTAAAGCCGTTCAAACGTATGCAGCTTCTGCAGTAGTCAATACCAAGGGCACGTATTCATTGATGAAAGTTGAGGCTACCCTAAAATTTAAATTTGCCAGCGATAAAAATAATGGCAACGAGGCTATTAACTTAGTTGGCAAGTCTACATCTCCTCCGCGTATGGCTGGTAATAAACTGTTAGTACATGAATCCATCAATTCTTTTGACAAACCCCGACAGTCTTGGATCTACATGGCGGGGCAACGGCGAACTCGCAGAGCACCCGATATTTCACATGATGCACCCTATCCGGGAACCGACGGTATTGTCTTGGTAGATAACACGGATATGTTTAATGGTGCCTTGAACCGATTCGAATGGAAACTAATCGAAAAAAAGGAACTGTTGATTCCCTATAATTCATACGACTTACATAGTTCCGAAACCGAATACGAAGAAATACTGCAACCTCGCAGTTTGAATCCAACGCTCTCTCGATATGAACGCCATCGCGTCTGGGTCGTTGAAGCCACATTAAAACCCGGCTTTCGACATCGCTTTTCTAAACGTGTTTTCTATATTGATGAAGATAGTTGGCAGGTGGCCTTAGTCGACCAATATGATGGTAGAGGCGAATTGTTCAGTTTTTCCGAAGGGCATCCGATTAACTATTACGAAAACCCTCTTTTTTGGTACACCTTAGAAGTTGTATATAACTTACAGGATGGCAGATACTACGTGTCTGGCTTAGATAATCAGGAACGTATGTACGATTTTTCTGTTAACCCTCGAGATACATTGTTTAAACCCGCAAGTTTGGCACGGATGCGATAAATTAAACGAGACCTATTAAAAATAGGTCTCAAACACAACCCGGCGACTAAACTAGCTACGACAACTATACTTGATATCACGAAAAAATTGGAGCTGAGTATAGAGGCTCAACATCCATTTGGTTCCCCCCTAGCAGCGTATTATTACGTTTTGTCTACATACTTATAATGACCCGTTATTTTAAAATCAAAAAGCATATCTTCTAGCATTGGCCCTCGACCTATATTATGTACTATTAAAGGACGCTTGCCATCTTTTGATTTTTTAGAGGTAACTATGCCTATATGAGGCAAGTTACCAGGTAACATCCAAGTTACAAGTTCGCCAACTTTATAATCTGCACCTAAAGAAGTGATTGGAAGTTTAGAACCATGCCTTGAAAAAAACACCCTTAAATTTGGCACTCTACGATGATCGATATTTGTGTCAGGTTTACTTAAACCCCAAATTCTTTTTGATGGGTAGCTAGAATAGTTTGCTTTGATGTCTTCATGTAAACGTTTTTGAAGATCAATACCAAGTTTTCTATAAGATCGAATTATGACATCTGTACATACACCAATATTTGATGGAACATCACCGTTAGGATACGGAATTTGAAAGTATGAACCATCATAAGTAATACTCTCGGACGTCCTTGCAATGGCTGCCGATTCGAGGTCACTTGATGCAATAACATCGAATGTGAAAAAACTGAATATAATAATTAAAATATATTTCATATTATTCCCTTAAGAACGTAACAACGTAACAACGTAGTGTACAGCCCTCACAATAAGAACAGTTATCCTCAACCCTCCTTTCACCCCCTGAGGCACTCGGTCAATATTTTTTAAGCCGCTTGAGTCGATATCCAGTCCTTTGCTAACAACTACCCCTGGGTTCAACACAAAGCCTTAAGCTAGAAGCTGTTGGGGCTAAGCCCTAAGTAATTTTCTTTTTATTTCTTATTCGGTATTAGCAAATCATTTAAAGTTACTTTAGGGGGTTTATATTCATTTACCTTGTGATCATCCGGATAACCCAACGCCATTCCGCACACCAATTTATACTTTTTCGGTAACGTGAAATGTTTCTTAATAGGTGATTTCCACATCCCTAGCGCTCCCTGAGCACAGGTGCCTAACCCTTTGTCGGTGGCAATTAGCATCAAAGATTGCATAAAAATACCAAGGTCTACTAATGCTGTGTACGTCATGCCTGGGTGTATAAAAAAGAAAATCGCGACAGGCGCGTTGAAAAAGGTAAAATTCTTTGCCATTTGTTCGTCTCGAGACTTTTTATCGTGGCGCTCAATACCAAGAACCTCATATAACCCTTGCCCCGTTGTAACTCGACGCTTTTGGAATTCATCGGGGTATTTTCCTAAAATTGGCCTAAAATCCCCATCGGGTAGCGCTCCGCTGGTAATAGCAGAGACGGCTTTCAGTGGCAAAGGCATGGTGTTTAATTTGTTCGCAGCGTAATACTTATCTAAAAGGTCCTTACCAATGACTTTATTGATACCCCCTGTCGCTACAGCCATTTTATAGGGCTGAGTATTGGAGCTGGAGGGAGACTCTATTGCTAAAGATAAAATCTCATTTAAAGTACTATCATCAATAGGCTTCTCTGAAAATGACCTAATGCTTCGACGGTTTACCAGTACATCTGTAAATTCCATAGGAATACCTTCTTGTGAGTTGATATAGCTCGCTTTATAAGCTTTGTGAGGTTTTCTGAGTTTTTTAAAAACAGTCAGATCACTAGGACCACTTAACTTGGATTCATGAAAAACTCACGCATCCGATGACTTAACATGAAGATACGTCGTAATACCCAACGTCACCACACCACATGCTAAGAACCCAAATACCAACGGTTGAATGGTTCCATTATAATAGTGTCCTATCAGGCCACCAATCGCCACAGAGAGTAACGTTTGCACTGAGCTAATAACGGAAGTTGCAACACCTGCGATATGTCCCAAAGGATTTAGCGCGAGTGTATTAAAATTGCCAAACAAAATGCCAAAACAGAAAAACACAGCGGCTAGATAAACCATCAATGCTAGTAAAGTAGGCTGAGCTACAACATTAACATCGAGAGAAGGCTCCAAAAAAAACTCAATGTAACCGTAGAAACCAAGAGATATCAAACACAAAGCAATCAATGATCCCATACACAATGTTCCCATGTGAAAGCGCATAACAAGCCGAGAATTAACAAAGGATGAACACCCTATCGCCAGCGCCAAACACCCAAAATATAACGAGAATAACTCTCCCAATTGATACTGGACCTGTAATATTTGTTGCGCTGTACTTAAATAACCAACAAAGGCACCAAACATTAACCCCGAGGCAATGGTATAACCTCGAGAAAAAGGGTTCTTTAACGTTTCCCTGATACCCGATGTAATATTCTTCAGCGAAAACGGTATACGATCCTCTTCACTCAATGTTTCTTCCTGACGAAAATACAGCCATAACAACCCTGCTAACGCTAGAATAAAAATCATCCAAAAAATGACGCGCCATTCTGCAACCAACAGCACTAACTGCCCCAATGAGGGCGCCAAAGCAGGCACCATAATAAATATCACCATAATAAGTGACATCACTCGCCCCATTTCTCTACCACTAAAATTATCGCGAATCATCGCCAATGTTACCACTCGGCATGCCGCAGCACCAAAACCCTGAACCACACGCCCAATAAGCATCACGGTAAAACTAGTCGATAAGCTTGAAATTAAACTGCCGATTAAGAAAATCCCAATACCTAAATAAATAGCTTTTTTTCTTCCGTAAGAATCCGATATTGGGCCATACAACATTAAGCCCATAGCCATACCAAAAAACACCATCGATACAACAAGCTGTATATCATTTGGATTAGCGACATTCAAATCATCGCCAATCTGACTTAACGCAGGAAGCATGGCATCAATTGTTAATGCCACTAGAGACATCAGCAACGCCATTAAACTAATAAATTCTCTATTACCTTGAACCATAAATACTCAAATCCTGAATCTATACTGGCATCACTTTTTTAAATGCTATGTCAAAATCATCTTTTCTGCTTTCGTACTTATCAATACAGCCGCACGTCGAGAAAGGAGAAACATTAAAGCCCTGTTCTACATGGTTATACCAAAGCACCTTGCTACCAATAACAGCTACAACCCAAAACCCGTCATCAACTTCCTGATCTAAATCTTCCTCAAACTCAGAGTCCGATGCGTCTGTTGAGTATTCATCGAATCCACCGTCACCATCATCAAAAGCGCCACCTTCCATATCCTCATCATCAAACTCATCTCGGTCGATACCTATAGGCTCTTTTAAGTATTCAATTGGCAAAGATTGTTTCTGCACCCACTTCTCTGGGGCAATCTTTATGGCTTCCCAATGCACTCTTTGATCTTTCGTCATCCCATCCCAAGCCGAAGCAATAAGCTCAAGTATTTCTTCTTCATATATCGACTGCAAACTGACACCCTACCCTTCTAATAACCATTCACTTTCTTTTTTAGGCAACAAAATACTATCAAGTGCTCGAGACATACCCGTATAGATAATATTAAGCGCTTGTGTTCGCTTGTCTTTGATACTCAACAAATGGGTATCAAAGACATCGGGAGCAAGCATCACATGTGACATTTCTTTTGATTTTGCTTCTGAGACCAGCCCTATATAATAGCAATCGGGCGTATATACGGTTGTTTGTCGACTTAATATTTCTTTAAATTGTTTTGCAGTAAAACCTTTCCTAAAATAGGCATCGACTTCACGTAATCCATTTGTTTGACCACTGTTCTGCACCAGCTCTTTCCAATTGCCAAACCCCATTAATTCAGAGTGCCCCCGCTGCTCATGAAACCCATGAAGGTAGCTAAGAGATTGCGGTATCAATGTGCGTAACGTTTTTAACGTTCCTGGCATAACAACAAAGGGGCGATTTGCCTCCGCCAATTGAATAATCGCTATAAATGCATACCAGTATTCACGGGACAACAATGCACAACAAAAGTCTGGCGGCGAGAACTCCGTATAGGTCGACATCGTCGTTTTTCGAGCACTTACCCCCTGAAACTCTCCAGGTAGCTCAACGGATTTATGTTCAGACAACAGCACATTAAATACCGAATCCACACCACCACCCACTCGCATAGACTGGAATAAATGACGCTCCCGAATATTTGCTGCCTCATCAGGTAAATACTGCTTACCATCAGTCACCTGAAATTGATCACCTAAAGAAATAATCGCTTGCGGGCTGCGCTTTAACATTCCTGCCATAGACCCTGAAATATCATGGGACTCATCAACAATAATGTATCGAAAATTATCAGGTATAACTAATGAATTTTCATCCACCAATTTAATCTGATGAATACCCAAAATAGGTATATCAGATAATGGATCTGGGTTCTTAATCACACTCCAATACGTTTTTGCAAGTTCAATGTAGAGCGCTGAAGATAACCCGTCTAATTGAGCTGGGCAATGCTGGGGGCCAATGTCAATATCGGAGGAAAAGCAATAATTGTTAACAATTTGGTCAATGATTTTGGCAACGATTTCTGCGCTAAAACCGTTCATACCCTCAAGATGAAGCAACTTGGCTATTTGATGATAATTTAGTGGACGTAACTTTGCGTGATTCTCTCGCAGTTCAATACGTCGGCCCCAATACTCTCGACCCGCCCATTTATAATAGAGAATATAATGTGCCAGATATTCAAACGTCCATGCCTTGATAGATTTCCCCAATTTGGGGCCAATCAGGCTAATTTGCTCCATATTTTTCGTTAAATACAACGTCGAGAAGTTGTTAAACAAATGGGAGAGTCGGGCAACCAACGTTGTTTTCCCTGAGCCTGCAAACCCCTGAAGGGTTAATGACTCTTCTGGATTTCTTTCCAATTCACGAAGTAATATATCTTGTTCATCATGCTGCTTTAAGCCTTGGATATTAATCTTATAAGACAGATTTTCCGCTCTGTACAAGGGCGCTTTTTGCTCGTAGGCCTGATGTTGTTCTCGTGCACTATCCCAAACCCCTTGATCACTAAGCAGAGCATTTGAATGCATATCTTCTGCGCTCATCAATGAAAAATTCATCTCGGGAAGTGCAACATATATATCTGCCCAACAAGCATTGCGCAGACTTGATATCAACGACATCTTCGCAGCATCGCCCCGCTCTTGAATCTCATCCGTTAACACACCCAAGGCACGCTCTATTTTAGCGCTGGTAATTTGAGGCATAGGTAAAAGGTTTGCAGAATCCACAGCTTTTATTGCCATATGCGAACGATAAAGCACGCACAATGCAGCGAGCTCTAGCGCACTACATTGCTGTAATAACGAAACAGTCGTATGGCTAGCCTTGGTACGTGCGATGTTTTCAATACCTGTCTGAACATCCATCAAGGCAACAATCGTTGCCTCATTGATCGGCAGAGTTGCTACTAACACTTATTCTCCTTCAATATTTTGATCCATATTTAACGACGGTGAGGGGCAACAGGGTTTCCCCACCACTTTTGCAGGTACTCCAGCCACCGTAGTATGTGGAGGTACCGCACTAAGAACAACACTGCCCGCAGCAACCTTTGCTCCAATACCGACCTCTACATTGCCTAATACTTTTGCACCGGTTGCTATTAACACGCCTCGGCGAATTTTGGGGTGACGATCCCCTACTTCTTTACCTGTTCCGCCCAAGGTGACTTGTTGCATAATAGACACATCATCTTCAATCACGGCAGTTTCACCAATAACAATACCCGTGGCATGATCCACCAAAATACCGCCACCAATTTTCGCTGCAGGATGGATGTCAACATTAAACACCATAGAGATTTGATTCTGAAAGAACAAAGCCAGTGCTTCTCGCCCCTGATTCCATAACCAATGGGAAACACGATAAGCTTGTAATGCCTGAAACCCTTTAAAGTAAAGCAAGGGAACCGAATACTCAGAACATACAGGATCACGATCAACAACAGCTCGAACATCCTGGCATACATATTCAGCAATCGATGCATCACCATCAAATGCTTGCTGAATAATTTCTCGCACAGCAATAGCAGGTAGGGTCAGCGAATCTAATTTATTAGCAAGATGAAAGCTTAACGCACCTTCGAATGTATCGTGATTGAGAATAGTGGCGTAGAAAAAGCTCGCGAGAATAGGCTCTTTGCTCGCCTCTAACACGACTTCTTCTCGTATTGTATCCCAAAGAGATGGGTTATCCATTACCTGTTCCTCATGTGCAAATTATACGGATCTGAATACGTAAATATACCGAAAGTATAGCCAACCCTAGCACTAACGGGGATGACTAATATTGCCAACTTAGGGTTTGCAGCTGTTTATCACAAGCCTTCCAATCAGGGTAAACATGGCTCATAAACTGATAAAAACGCTGATTGTGAGAGAACTCTAACAAATGGCACAACTCATGTACCACAACGGCATCGATACAGGTTAACGGGTACTTGGCTAAAGTGGTATTAAAGGTTATTTTCCCTTTTGTCGTACAGCTTCCCCAACGCCGTTTCATTTTCCGAATAGTCACATGAGAACCGGGCAGTGATAAATGGGCCATCTGTTCACGCCAGTAATCATGGCGCTCTGTGAATAGTGCTAATGCCTCTTTTCGGTACCATCGGTCAAATTTCTTCTCAATTTGATCTGATTCCACTCCCTTGATCGAGCGCAAGGGGATACTTGCTAGACCAGTATCAACATTCAATGGGGCATCGATGGCATCAACAATACGGTGTGCTTCCCCAAGAAAATAGTGGATTTCACCTTCTTGATACTTCGGCTCGTGCACTTCTGGACGTAAAGAAAACTCACGTAACTTGGTAAGCACCCATGACTGCTTTAACTGTAAAAAGGACTCAACTTCTTTTTTTGACACACGTTTAGGGGCACGAACCTCTACCGTTTGATCTGGTTTAACAATAATTGCAATTGTTTTGCGCTTACTTAACACCAACGAATAATCAATAGACTTCAACGAATTCACCCTACCATATACCCAGACTACGCGCCGAATAACGCCCAAATGTCGAAAACATACGATATTCTCCGTCAAAAACAACAATATCGGACACTTAATAACCTAATGAATTTCAGCCTGACAATTATCTGACATTTCAGCACACCCTACCAGAAACAGCTCCTAACTGCATGACTTCATGCCACTTTTCAGCTATCCATAGCCAGCCTTCATATCAGATAGAAAACCTATAAAAAACAAATATTTAGCTCATTTCAATTTTCCATCTATTACTTAATTAGAGCAATAATTAATTCTACGAAGGAAAATACTTTCAATGCCAGCAAGCCACACATCATATCAAGCGATGGCTTACCCGTTTGTACTCCTGCTGGTTTCACTTCTTGCCTCCCCTTCGCGTGCAAATGACCTGTATCTTGACGACTACTTTGAGGACCAAGATTACGTCGACATATCATTCTTCGGGGGGACGGGGCAACGAGAAGGTGAGCTGCGTTGGAATATCGCTAGTGATGCCTCAGGCAACAAAACACCCAACATTCTCTCCGAACTGACTTTCGCTGACCTCTCGATATCTGAGATCCAGGGTGGCGTTAATATTCGTTTTAACCGAGGCATGCTTCGCAATATTAGATTGGAAGGAAACATCAAAAAAGGGACCAATAGCGATGGCATTGTCACAGACTCTGATTACAACGGTGACAATCGAACCAACGAATATAGTCGGAGTATATCTTCTGCTGATGGGTCCACGACATTTGATGGTAAGTTTATCATTGGGTACGAGATGCAATGGAGTGAACACATTGTTATCACCCCACTCTTTGGCTATCGGTACAACAGGCAATCATTAAAAATGAAAGAAGGCGTACAGGTATTGGATACCCGTCCAATAGCCCTTAGTTTGGGGCCCTTTTCATCTCAACTTAATAGCTCATATGAAGCAGAATGGAACAGCGCTATATTTGGTTTAGACACCCAGTATCGCTCGCGAAAACACCAATTTTCATTCCGCTTAGAATATACACTTTCGGATTATTATGCAGAAGCCAATTGGAACTTACGCAGCGACTTTGCCCACCCAAAAAGTTTTGCGCATTGGGCTAGAGGCACCGGAAATAATATTGAATTCCGATACCAATATAACGTGTCACCATCATTCTCTTTGTGGGCATCTTATCGAATAGAAGACTGGACGACAAATGAAGGTGATGACGTTGTTTATTTTTCCGATGGCACCAAAGCCGGCACCCAGCTAAACGAAGTGATTTGGGAATCAACCGCTACGTCTGCTGGGTTTTCACTGAACTTCTAAAACATCAACGTTTCCATCAGCATCAACAATTACACTGAATATCTTTAAGCAACAGCCGTTTTTTCGGGAATACCAAAATCATCAGATCTATTCGCAACACTGGATTTTAATTCATCCCAACCACTATTGTTATTCGCTTCCCGTATGATTCCATACTCTTCTTTCTCCGCTTGCTCTCGATCCCATTCCAACAATTTTGGCGTAATAACTTTTCTCCACAACGGAGGTACCAAGGTCATCAAATAAGCAGACAACAACCCATTGGGCATTTCAGGTTGATCTGAATGGGTAAGAAGATCTTGAAAATGAACCTGAGCATCCGCATGATGATGACTGTGCCGAGTGAGGTTATAGGTGAAAACACTACTTACTACGTGATTACAGTTCCATGAATGTCTGGGTTGGACAGGCTCAGTTGATTCACGAACTAGTCCATAATGTTCAACGTAATTTAGTATTTCTAGCGCTATCTTGGTAGATAGACAGACAAATAAATACCCTGCTACTCCAACTAAACCAGCGCAGTAATATGCAAAACACGTCATTAATATTGAAACAAGGGACATTCGTAAAAGGACATTTTTAAAGGAAATGAATTTCGCTCCAATTTTCTCAAGTCGTGCACTTTCAATTTCCCACGCATTCACAACCGTGCGATACATAGCTTTTGGTAGATGCTGATACACGGTATCTCCTCGTGCAGCCGTTGCAGGATCCTTGGTTGTTCCAACATATGAGTGATGGCCATAGACATGCTCAATTGGAAAAGCGACCCCCCAATTCAGCGCCATTGCAATTCTACCTAGCCACAAATCAAAAGGCCTTGATGTCCGGTGCGTCAACTCATGGCCAGCCAAGCCCCCTGCCGCTGTGGTTAAGACCATTAAAAGCACAAACATAAGGGCGTAATGATACCAAGCGGTCTGATTTCTCACATTAACCACATCGATATCTGTTATTCCAAATATAAACTGCCCAACACCCAATGCATCTTGATCCCCTGTACCAAAAGTCCAAAACATCGCAAAAAATAGCGCGAGTGCTGAAGGTAGCGATAGGTAAAGCGCCAAATCTAAGAAAAAAGAGAATTTATACGGTTTCTCATCATAATCTTGTTTAAAGATTTGATCCGTAATGACTACACCAACAAGATAAATTAGTCCTGGCAGCCATAACCAGTATTCACCAAAGAACAAACCAATGGTAACTATCGCAGTGTAAATTGTTGTGACGTAAAAACGCAGATATCGAAACATAAAATATACCTCTCATTTCCAGTAATACTATTTAGATTGATCAGAAAAAATATCAAAAAATAATTTGTCTTTTGGAACACCTAACGCATTCATCTTTTCAATGGCGGCCTCAATCATTAGTGGTGGACCACAAAAATATCCTTCACTACCGGTCATTTCATCCCCCTCTAAAAAATCAGTCACAAAACCACGAAGCCCATCCCAACTACTTTCAGCAGGCTCCTCGGAAAGCACGGGAAGAAAAGTAAACTTCCCATCCCACGATGAGCGGATAGATTCTATTTGTTCTGTATAATATAAGTCTTTCTTGGTACGCCCTCCCACTAACAACAAGACATCCCTGTTAGTTTGCTGAAACTCCGTACTTGCAAGAGCGTTTTCCAGTATGGAAATAATCGGCGCAAGACCGCTACCACCAGCAATACAAACCATTGCACCCTCACTTTCACGAAGATAAAACTCACCAAAACTCCCTTTAACGTTAATTCTTTTACCCAGGGATTCGCTCGATAAAAGCCAATTGGACATCTTTCCATTGGGTACTGCCCTGACAAAAAATGTGATGACAGAGGATCCTTCAACATCACAAGTATGGGCAAAAGAATAGCTACGGGCAGGATAGGATTTATCAATAACTGACACATTTGCATACTGCCCAGGCACGTAAGTCATAGGAATATCCAAACGAACAACGACTTCAGAAATATCATGAGTTAACACCTTTTGCTCGACAATAGTGCCTATACACTCTTGCTGCTGTAAGGGATCATCCGGTAATTCAATAACAACATCCGATTTAGGAATACTTTGACAGCCTAGAATAAAATTCTGGCTCAACTCTTCTTTTGACAATAGATAAGATGCATCGGTTAACGCCTTAATTTTTCCCGACACTAGCTTGCATTTACAAGCGGCACACCCTCCAACCTTACAGCTATAAGGAAACTCAATATCCGACCTAACAGCGCCATTTAATATTGTTTCCTTATGCTTCAATTGAACGGGGGGATTATCATCAACCGTTAATTGAAATTGTTTTTTCTCAAAGAATCTAAACATGCGTATGTGTACAACCTTATGGTTTCCAATCTCTAAAGAAGTATAAGGTTTGAATGCGACACAAAAACAGATATGAAAAAGGCCTAAAGGAGGTATTTACGGCCAAACTATGCAATAGTAACTGCACATAAGGGGTGAAACACGTGATAAAAACGGCAGCTGGCATATATCTACACTACATCGACGGCTATTTGAAAGAACTCGGATTTAATAGTGAATTAATTTTTCGAAATGCAGGGTTAACTTATCCTGATTACATTCAATCAGGTGACCGTGTCTCCTTACAGGTAATCGCAAACCTTATTGAGCATGTTAATACACACACCCTAAAACCCGACTTCGTCTTTCAACTAGGTCGACGAATACCGTTAATGGCTCATGGGAACCTTGGCGCTGCGATGTTAGCCTGCAAAGACCTCTACACATTGTTAGTGCTTAGTGAAAAATTTTCTGAACTTGCATTCTCTTCTATTACCCTTTCGGTAAATGATCAAGGAAACAACATTGCCTTCAAAATTTTCGCCGACACAGGATTTCCAATACTTGATATTGCCATCACCGATGCAATATTAGGCACGACAATGGAAAACTTACAACGTTTAAGTGGTGTCGACATCCAACCTCTCCGTGTCAGCATTCGTCATAGAAAACCTAAACATCACGAATTTTACAACGCAATCTTGCAGTGCCCTATTGAATTTTCAGCTCCAGATAACCTGTTAATATTCTCAAAAAAACACATGGTACTCCCCCTACAAACCGCTGATAAATTAGGGGAAGAAATTCTAGTAAAAAAATGTAGAGAAGACTTAGAAGAAATTGAACAAAGTTCTCCGTTTATAACCCGAATAACCGACATCATAACCACGCACTTAAGTGCATCCCCCTCCCTATTATTTGTCGCAGATACATTGCAAATGTCAGAAAGAACGCTCAGACGCAGACTCGCAGAGGAAAACATAAACTATAGGGATTTAATGAAAAATATACGTCATAAAAAGGCGGTGTATTTTTTGCGACATACGCAATTAAGAATTGAAAAAATAGCATGGGAGTTAGGATATAAAGAATCAGCCAATTTCAGACGAGCATTCAAGGACGCGACGGGGAAATCCCCTAGAGATTGGCGAAAAATAGAAACCACGCAAGAACATTAACCCATCTCATCTAAAAGCTCTGTTTTAATATAATAATGTCATCGGGTAGATCTATCGATGGGTATTCAATAAGTAAAACATCCAACAACTTCATTGCACCCTCTTCATCACCGGCATCTCTTAATTTTCTAATCTGATTAAAGCGGACATCAAAATCTATTTTTGACGGCACCTCTTCCTGCAGATGCATAAGCGGTGCCGTCATCAACATTCTAGCCGGTGCGCTCTGACGCATTAAAGGTTTTGGCTTACTTTTTTTCAGTTTTTTCGATACTGTAGCTTTTGATTCAGATACATCTCTTGACCCGGAAACCGCTGTTGATATAGTTACCGCATCTACCTGAAGTCTTGAAGGCTTTTTTTCAGCAACTTCCTGCTTCATTATAAACGAGCCCCCAACATCATTTCTATCAAATGCCGTCTGATCTTCAGACATCAATGAACTGCTTTCTTGAATCTCTTTCTCTGCACTACCGAAGACTTCAGTGCCCGCTAGAGTCGCATCTGATTCAGAACTCTTATCCTCGTCAAAGGCTACAGCTTTGGCTTTTGTACTGATGCGCCTTTCTACTGATGGCATGGGTATGGTGTAATCTAACTCCATTGGATCACTTATTAAAAGGTTGTCAGCGTTTTCTCTATAAATAAGCCCAACCATTACACTGACCACTAAACACGCGACTAACGAATTAGGAACAAACCATTTTTTTCGCTTAGATGTATTTTGGGGTGCTCTATTTTCTTCGTCTTTCGACAACAACAAGCTAACAACGTTAGCATCAATACTGTCATCAGCATCAACAACCTTATCCCCTGCAGTCTCATTAAGCGTTGAAAGAATCAGATCATCCAAGTCAGTAGAAGGCTGTATTTCCTCTTTTGAGGATTCATACAGCTGCGCAATCAATTCGTCATCAAAATGATGGTCAGGGTGTTTATCATTACTCACTGTTCTGCCCTCCTTCATTTTCCATTGATGTCCGAATTTTCTGCATTGCGTATCGCAACCGTGTTTTTGCAGTTTCTTCCCCAACCCCTATAACCTCAGCAATATCCTTAACACTAAAGCCCGCTTCATGTTTTAACAAAAATACGTCTCTCTGCTCCACAGGCAGGGCCGATAGAATCCCCAATAATCGATCAACCTGCTGCTTTGCACTTACCCTACTCATTGGGTTATCCGTTTTTGTATTGGATGCGACCAAAACATCGGTATCTTCACCATTCTCATCTGATAAAGGTTCAAATTTATGGCGATGTTTACGGACTGCATCAACAATACAGTGATGGGCTATTGTATATAACCACGTCGTAAATTTTGCCGACACACGATAAGTAGATGACGCTTTAATGACTTTTGCCCAGACTTCCTGAACCAACTCATCGCCATCAAGCTGCAAACCAACATGCCGCTTGATATATCGATAAACACCACCTTTATGACGATGATACAGCAGCTCAAATGCTCCTGTATTCCCTTCACCATAAAGCAGCATCAATGCCTCGTCAGGTTGCTGTGCATCCATTAAATGTTACATTCCAAAATCGACAATTCCCAAACCGCTTGTGTATAAACCCGATATTATAGAAACCGATAGCTTAAAATCTGTAATATGTGGCAAGTGTGTCATAGTTATGATGTTTTTCAAGACAGTCTCGTTGATTTTTAAGATAGTCGACACAAATGCCACATATTAAATAAGTCACCTCATATCAACCTTGAGGGTTAATCGCCTCTGCGAGCCGTACCAAATTAACAAATTCACTACGATACCCCCAAGAATCCTTTCCTTTGGCTGATAAACCAATCGTCTCAACATTCTTTAGCGTAAAGTCTTGGGTGAATTTTCCACCAGAAAGGATTTGACCAAAACCCGCAACGGCTGCCGAGAATTTAAAACGATCACTGGCATCATTGAATTCTGAACGGATCGTTGATTTCATCACCGGTTGTGTCATCAATTGACTGTCGTTTTGGTCAGGCTGCTTGTACCGTAATTTAACAAATGCCAACTCATCTGTTCCATCACCTTTCAGTGATTTCTTCTCATGAGCCCCATAACGCAATGGGTCAACTCGATTCCCTGCACCTCCAACGAAGGTAACTTCATATAATGCTGTCACAGAATGTCCAGCCCCAACCTCTCCGGCATCAATCTTATCGTTGTTAAAATCCTCTCGATTTAACGCTCTATTCTCATAACCGATCAATCGATACTCTTGTACGACGTCCGGATTAAATTCCACCTGAATTTTCACATCTTTTGCGATCGTATGAAGAGTTGAAGACATTTCTTCTACTAACACTTTTCGTGCTTCTTGTAGAGTATCAATATACGCATAGTTACCGTTTCCTTTATCAGCTAACTGCTCCATCAAATGATCATTGTAGTTACCCTGGCCAAACCCTAATGTTGTCAAAGATATACCCGATTGACGACGATTTTCAACCATATCAATTAGAGACTCAAAGTTCACCGTACCAACATTAAAGTCTACATCGGTTGCCAACAACACCCTGTTAATCCCTCCTTTGATGAAATGAGTTTGGGCTAATTGGTATGCCAGGGTTATACCGGCGGCACCATTAGTAGAACCGCCCGCTTGAAATTGATCGATTTCCCGCATAATTTCCGATTTATCATTTCCAGACTTACCCTCTAACACGACACCAGATGCACCGGCATAAACAACGATTGAGATTCGGTCTTCGGCACGCATTTTCTGAGTAATGAGTTTTAACGATTGTTTTAACAAACCTATTTTTTGTGGAGAATTCATAGACCCAGATACATCCACCAAAAACACCAAATTTGCATTCGGTAATGCCGAACGATCAATGTCATAACCTTTGATACCTATGTGTAACAGATGGGAATCTACATTCCAAGGCGAAGGCGCTACTTCCGTTGTGATTAGAAATGGGATATCGGATGTATCTGGCTGTGGGTAATCATAATTAAAGTAATTAACTAGTTCTTCTACACGTACCGCATTATGTTGAGGTAAACGCCCTCCATTTATAAACCGTCTAACGTTACTGTAACCCCCAGTATCTACATCAATACTAAACGTGGAAACAGGGTTATTCAGCGTCAGATGAACCGGGTTCGATTCAATAGCTTTATAATTCTCTCGGTCGACATTCGCTGACTGAGGTAAATATTGTGACTGCACATGCTGAGGGGACAGGAAACTCATTCCCATCTTAGCTTTGCTACGCACGGATTTCTTTTCAGCCATTTGCCGCATCACTGATGGTGATACTGATACACCCACTGTAGAGACGTGAGGAGAAGCCGCACCCGCAACAACATCAGCTTCTTGCTCTACTAGGTAGTCTATACGACTATCTATCAAGCCAGAACTACGCTCCTCCTTTGAAACCAACTGAGTTGTATCAATTAACGCATGTTGGGGTGTCTCTTTTGGTGAACCTGTTGCTGAATCTAGGGTTGAGCCTGTAGATAAATCTACAGTTGAAGTGCTGGCCTCATGCTGACTAACACCGCAGGCAGATAAAAAAAGTGTGCTACTCACTACGAGTGCAATAGAGGATATTGAAAACTGTTTCATTGGATTGCTCCGTTTATATCAAACGTTAGGATGTAAAGGCCTTATGCTTGATATAAACGGAGCTAATTAAAAAGAGGGTCAAAAATGGGTAAAAATAATTAAAAAAATAAAACTACTTGCTGCCGCCCTTACAATTTGGCGAATCAGGGGCTGAGGCATTCGCTGTTTCCCACTCCTGACCAGTGTATGTATGAATCGCCAACGCGTGTACGGGACCATCCACCTCATCTGATAACACCTTATATACCATTTGGTGTCGAGCTACCGATCGCTTGCCCTCAAATACACCAGAGACTAATACCACTTTAAAGTGTGTCTCTGAGTTAGGGGGGACGCTATGCATATGACTTTCGTTGTCTACCGTAAAATGTAACGGTTCAAATGCCTCTTGAAGCTTCTTTTCGATAGCAGCTTGTACTTCCATAATATTCCTTACGCTGAACAGCAAATAATTGGATGAAGGATCAAAGGATCCTAGTTTAGCCGTTCCATCATGTTTAATCACTACTTACAACAACCTATGCCGACTACCCGTGTGCAACTGCTCAAAAGCCATCAAGCCTTGATACTCCCGGTTAAATTATAATGAAATTAAAGACTTACGTTTTTTTGCCGATAACATTAATAGGAGGTAGAATAACGCCATTTTTATGATCACAAGAAAAGGAGTAAAACTCAGCCTTATGTTACCCATGCCAAAGATAGAAAGGCGCCAGATTGACCGGTTAAAATCCAACCGATCTCTGAAAGTCCACAAATCAAAGGCCAGTGATTCTGTAGAACAAGGGGCCCAAGAGCCTAAAAACTTGTTAAAAGACCGTCGTTCACCCAGTGAAGAAAGGCGGGAAACCGAACAGGAAGTGGCCTTCGAGCGTCGTCGATCAGATCGACGCCGAGCGTTTCTGCGTAATTCTCGCCAAATGCGAGAAATCTTATCCAATTCAGGTGGTAACTCACCCACCCCGGCCTCTAGACAAGGCATGTTTATTGACGAAGAAGTTTAGCATTTACGTTTATTTTGGTGCGCAATGCCTTTCTAAAGGTTCAATCCAGGGCAAAACCCGTCGAATATCAATCTTTCTGCTATATTTTCCACTTCTTTCGCATTTTTATTGGAATTTCCCAGCGCTGAGGAATAAAATCCCCTCCGTAAAAAACTATCCCCTTGTAGGAGCACATCAATGAAACAACCCGTACGCGTCACAGTTACCGGTGCAGCTGGCCAAATCAGCTACTCTCTTCTTTTCCGCATCGCCGCTGGCGAAATGTTGGGCCCAGATCAACCCGTTATTCTTCAGTTGCTTGAAATCACTCCAGCGTTAAACGCGCTTAAGGGTGTAGCAATGGAGCTTGACGATTGCGCATTCCCTCTTCTACAGGAAATGATCTTAACTGACGACCCTATGGTTGCCTTTAAAGATACCGATTACGCATTGCTTGTTGGTGCTCGTCCTCGTGGACCAGGCATGGAGCGTAAAGATCTTCTAGAAGCTAACGCTGCTATCTTCTCTGCTCAAGGCAAAGCTATTGATGCTGTTGCCAACAAAGCAATCAAGGTTCTTGTTGTAGGTAACCCTGCAAACACTAACTCATTGATCGCTCAGCGTAACGCGCCAAGCATCGACCCTCGTCAATTTACTGCAATGACACGTTTGGATCACAACCGTGCTATGACTCAGTTGGCTCAAAAGACTGGTTCAGCGGTTACTGACATCAACAAGATGCTTATCTGGGGCAACCACTCCTCTACTCAGTATCCTGATATCTCAAACACAAGTGTTAAGGGCGAAGCTGCTACTGGCCTTGTTGAAGACTCATGGTACAAAGAAGAGTTCATCCCTACTGTACAAAAGCGTGGCGCAGCAATCATCGAAGCTCGTGGTGCATCAAGCGCAGCATCTGCAGCTAACGCAGCCATTTTCCACATGCGTGATTGGGCTTTAGGAACTCCTGAAGGCGATTGGACTAGCATGGGTGTTTATAGCGACGGAAGCTATGGCATCGACAAAGGTCTTATCTACTCATTCCCTGTTATCTGTAAAGATGGCGATTGGGAAATCGTTCAAGGCGTTGAAATCAGTGATTTCAGTCGTGAGCGCATGACTGAGACTGAAAAAGAACTTCAAGAAGAGCGTGATGCAGTTTCTCACCTTCTTCCTTAATATCGTCTGAAAAGATTGTATTAGAAAAAAACCGGGCCTTTTGGCCCGGTTTTTTTATGTGTATATAAGCGTACTTAACGAACACTCATCAGTAACAGGGAAATTATGCCGAAGCGGAAGCCTATCAAAAGAGAGTTATTTTGAAGGCAGATAACGCATTGGCTCGAAAACTAGATACCGAAATACAAATACAGAAATTATGGGCAGCAGCATTCGCTAAACGCCTTAATTACGATAGGGACATGAGTACAGAAAAGTAATTTTAATCTCTCGCGTAATAAAAAGGCCATTTCCCAACCTTGGAAAATGGCCTTTTTTATGTACATCCATTTGGGCTTAATCTAGAAACCTATCCAACCGGCAATTTAAGCGCTACCTCTGACACAATAATCCCATTGTTATCCGCATAAACATTTTCACCCGGATTAAACGTAACACCACCAAATGTTACAGGGATATTAAGTTGCCCTACACCTTTTCGATTACTTTTTATCGGTATAGTACGCAGCGCTTGCACTCCAAGATCTGTATCACCGATTTGATCTACATCTCGTATACAGCCATATATAATCAGTCCAGCCCATCCATTCTGCGCAGCCTTCTCTGCCAACATATCGCCTAACAAGGCGCACCGAAGTGAACCACCGCCATCAACAACCATCACTCGCCCTTCACCGGGGTTAGCAACATGCTCTTTCACCAGTGAATTGTCTTCATGACATTTCACTGTAACAATTTCACCACCAAAGGCTTTTTTTCCACCGTAGTTCGTGAATAATGGCTCGACAATTTTTACTAACTCTGGATTTTCATCACAGAGATCACAGGTTACAAAAGACAAAATGATTCCCTCTACTGTATAAAATGGCATTTATGATTGTTCAATAGGCCTGGCTGTATCTCAGATACTAACCTATCTATAACCTAACGAGACAGGACCTCTTCAGGGCGACTCGCAAGTTTAATCATATCGCTATGGTCGTAAACATTAACTTTTGGACCATGAGTCACGTCTTTACCATTAAATATGCATTCATTAACCATACCCTTGGCAACTGATTCAGCCTTAATAGCTGAGTACTTAGACAAACGTCCACTTAACAGTGGGTTCGCCATGCTAGCGACTTTAGTGAAAAAATATTCTGAGCGACGCTTGTCATCTCTATCGCCAATTAAAAATGAAGGCTGGTATATTGATAACGAATCGTACTCTAATTGGCGAAGCTTAACTTCCAGTTCGCCTTTCACTCGGTTATAGAAAAACGGGGACTTTGAATCAGCACCTATAGCAGTAACCAAATAAAAGGCCTTGGCTTTCTTAGAACGCCCCAGCTGAGCAGTCTCTAATGCATACTGAAAATCGACTTTTCGAAATGCCGAACGAGACCCTGCTTGCTTTATTGTTGTACCGAGACAACAAATAATTGCATCGACTTGAAACAGCTCCTCATGCTCATCCAAGCTATCAAAATCGATCAATATATTACGTAGCTTTTGATTTCGACTATTAATTGTTCTACGCGTTGGGGCTATCACCTTATCTATACGAGGTGACGCTAACAAATGCTCTAAACAATGTCGCCCAATCAGACCTGTTGCTCCCATCAGCAACACTGTCATCCCCGTTGATTGATCGCGTTTCTCTGCAATTGACTGAACTTTTTGGCCTTTATGTGATTCCATGATTTTTACTGCCAGACCCTTATGGTCTGCCTACGCCGATTTACGTGCCACAGAAGCGGGCAATTCGTTTACCTCACCCTCTTCATCCTCATTTTCATTGGCTTCCCCGAGCCATTTGCGTAGTTTACTACCTAACTCATCAATATTCACAGGTTTTGCCAAATAATCATCCATTCCAGATGTCAAACATCGCAACTCCTCCCCTTCAACAACACTTGCAGTCATCGCAATAATTGGCGTTCTTTCCGTCTCATTTTCTCGCTTTCTTAGTGCCTCCGTAGCCTCGTAACCGTCCATCTCAGGCATCAAACAATCCATTAAGATAACATCAAAAGGTTTTTGATCCAGAATGCTAAGTGCCTCCTGACCATTGTTCGCTGTTGTCACTTGGTAGCCGAGCTTGGTTAACATTCCTCTAGCAACCATTTGGTTAACTTTGTTATCTTCAACGAGTAATACATGTTTATCTTGTTCCTCATAAGAACCACCAGATTTTTTCAACACTTCTTTTATTGGTACTTTCGCTTCATAATCAAATAATTTCGCTAACACATGATTAATACTTGAACGAACAACAGGCTTCGTTAACCACTCTATTTCCGGCACATCAGATATAGTACTTTTCAAATCTATGCCGCGTTGCGCTAACGAGGTCATAATGACTTGTTTAGGCGGGACAATATCTTTACTCGCCTGAATGCCTTCAGACAACTCCAAATTGTAATTCTGTCGCAAGGGGCTATTAATATAAACAATATGGTAGGGCCGAGCCTCTTGCTCCCCTCGCTTTAATATCTCGATAATATTTTCAGACGATCTAGCGCTTGCCACCGCATTAATTGTCATTCCCCAGCTATCCAACTCTGTCCTTAACGACTCTTCTACACCCCGAGGAAACCCCACCAATAGAGCAGTCTTTCCACGTAACGCTTTTGCCCCGTCATCTTTCTGTGCTTGTTGCGTAGAAACATTTACATCTGCCGTAAACCAAAAATAAATACCTTCTTCCTTCGAGTTCTCAAAGCCAATGTTTCCCCCCATGCACTCGGCCAACCCTTTACTTATCGCCAAACCCAAACCAGTATCTTCTGTCTGCCCATCTCCCCCTCCGCTGCGACAAAATGCCTCAAATATACTTTCTACAATGTCACTAGGTAACACAGCACCACCCAACATAACACTAATGCTGAGACGTCCACTCAGGGTATCACTCCGATCCAAACGCACTCGAACAATGATCTCAGTCCCCTTACAAAGCCGAATGGCTTTACTGACTAAGTTAGTCACTATCTGAACGAGACGTTCTTTATCACCTTTTAATCGCAGAGGTATGTCGCGCTCGTAAATAACACTAAGATCCAAACCACGTCCATGAGCAACAGGGCCAAGCATCTCAAGCACCTGATCCATGCAGCGACGCAAATTAAATACTGACTTATTCAGAACAACAGAACCAGAAGCAATTCTAGAAAAATCCAATACATCTTCCAATAAATGTAACAACGCCTCCCCAGAGCTAACGGCTACACCTTGTAATTTTTGCTGCTGAGGGCTTAACTCGGTATCATCCAACAAAGCTAACATGCCTAATACATTATTCATCGGCGTTCTAATTTCATGAGTAATATTGGTAAGAAACTCTGCCTTCACTTGACTAGCTTCTGTCGCGACATTCACGGCTTGATTCAAATCCCTCGCTTTAATTTCGAGATCATGACGATCATAAATCGTAGACCAATGCCGCTCATTTAACGTCTTTGCTTGCTGCAACAAAAGTGCATAGACACTTAACAACATCCCTCCAATTGCATAAGCATTAATAGTATTTGTGAACAGCACTGCGATAATTAGGGGCAAAAAAACAACGCTTTGGAAAAACAGATTTGCACGATAATACGGTGACCATTCCACATTTGCCAAACTGCACAAACCAACCGCTAGCACCACTACCAGAAAGGTATTCGTTCCTAGGGGATAAAACAAAACTATATGCACCGAAAAAGCAGCCCATAGCGCCCCTGACAACCAATGATTCATCACAAACCAGCGCCGCCATCGAGCAGGACCTGCTCCATATACCGATTCAAAACGCACGACAAGAAAGAACTCGACAGCACCAAGAAGCATAATCACAGCACCAAATGCAAGGGTTGTTATCGCATGTTGCTCATACAACTTCCCTGCGGATGCCACCAACAAAAATATGAGAACAATGCCAAGCCACTTATATCGCCCGTGTTGAGCGATATTCTTATCAATCGTCCGTAATATCTTTTTATCCTGAACAAGCTTTTTCCGGTTTATCACTCAAACACCTACAATTAATGCCAAACAAAGGGCTACATAACAATAAGTATAGATGAGGGATCAAATAGAGCACAACTAACAAAATCAATAACTTACAGGTACACTCCACAACTAATTGGCATTACAAGCTCACAATTCAAAACAGCTAATCAATAGTAGTATTTCACCTCTATCTGAAAGTAATCATCAGACTCCAATATACTAAGCTTTCGATCAGTATCGGCCAAACGCTGTACCTGCTGCAAGGTTTCCACAAATTCTCCATAGGTATTGATTTCACCGTTGAATAAGAACAATAAGCCTTTCTCTTCGACTATGTCTGAGAGTAGATCAATCGCAAATTGCGTACTTATAGCATCAGAGGTAAACCCGGAATTCGCTAATGAATTAGCAATCTCTAAAACCGATTGACCCAGCTCTTGCTCTCCACGCTCCGCCACGACCATAGCTAATATTTCCACCCGCCAGCTATCCCCTATACGACGAGACGCCTCGATATTATAAAGTGCCTCATTGGTATCAAAATCAATGATGCCACCGATAAGGATTTCCGTAGATTGCTCATCATTAAACGTTATGCGGGTACCAATACCAACATCATGCTCAAAGAACCCAGCAGAATCACTCCCTCGCTCATCCCATAAATATTCAGTAATCAATGTAACGTCAATATCACTATCAAAGACTGTGTCGAAGGTATATTCCACACCACCCACAGCGGCGGTATAACTTTCAACTGGAGATTCTACGGCAATCGCTTCAAGCTTTACCACCCAGCCTTCATAAATATATTCTAATTCAAGGCCAAACTGATCCATACGGGTGTAGACAGGGATAAGTTTTGGGTCGAAAAGATCGTAATTAAAATCAAAACGTGGATCACGATTAGTTCCAGAGAATATTGATACCGCAACCTCCAAATTGTCACCTATAGGCTGTGACCAGCGAACGGCTAAATCAAGATTGTTCTTTTCTACACCGTCATATCGAGCATTATCTACATCAATAACTATAGGTGCCCGCAAACGACCATCCTCTCCTTGAAAAGTACGTTCACGAAATCCGGCCAATACGTAGAAATCCAATATGCCAATATCATGAACCAGTGATAGTTGGAATAATGGCTGCCCTAATTTCTCTGTGGTATCCCCTTCTACAAAATCCTTCTGGTTAACCACATCGACCAAATTTAAAAATTCTGTTCTGCCCCAAAATATACGGGTATAACCAAGTTTCGTTTCCCAATTTTCACCCACATGACCCCAGTAAGCTTCACGTAAATCCAAATGGGTACGATTGTCATCTATCTGGTCTAACCGTACAAATGGTGTAAACGTAAAACTATCTTCACCATCATTCCAATCAACATAGTATTCAGCTTGAGCACTATAGGAAAAAGCACTTTTAGACTGACCAAACTCACCTGGGTCATTAAAATAGCGCCACTCTCCATTCATTTCAGCACTCCAGGTTCCGTCTTCGAACAAAGGTTCAAATAACGCATAGGAGGGACTGGATAGCACTAGCATGGCCAAAGCGGCAACGGCTATTTTATTCATACTACTTTACTCATCTAACATCGTGAATAATTTTTTAGAGCGCACAAAAAAGCCACACGACCTTTCAAGACCGTATGGCTTTTAACTATCAACGTGCGCGTTTTAAGGCGTTCTTATTAAATGCTGACGATTTCAGACCTGAACCAAATACCGTGTCGCTAGTTTTCAACACCGTACTTTTACCAGTTTGTAGATTAACCATTTCTAACATATCTGGACGCCAAAACTTATCGTTATATAGCGTAAACCCTGTTGCCACAAGCGTCTTCAAATGGCTCTTTTTCCGATCATAAAACTCTGCCTTTAGCGTTCTGTAGTGCTCTTGGTCAACCCAAGAAACGACACGAGTGTAACCAGAGTATTTATCTTTTGGATAGCTTTCCACAACGAAGCACTTCTGCCCATCAATAGTTTCATCTCGAAGATACTTATAATCATATTCTTCTACTTCGCTACCACCGATATCTTCAAAAGAGAATTCACTTCCCATAAATGGGCCTGATTTCTTCTTCGAAGCAATTTTCTTCACTCGCTTCAGAGCAGGAAGATACAACCACTGGTCATCATCTTTATTTGTATGGGAGAAGGTTAATAGTGCTGTTCCCTTCTGATCTTTTGGTGTATCAAAGATCATCAACGTTTTATCACCATCATCACCTTTACCTTCCAAGCCCTTTACCCGCATTTGACGCTTACTGGTATTACCACGCTTGTCTTTAAGAACCATCAGCATGCCACTTTTACTATCAACATATCCATCACCGCGTTTATCTGCTTCTTCAAAGATAGCTAAGCCTTTCTCCTCAGGAGTCTCCGTATGACCAATTAAAGGCATCGCCAGCAACGCAACTGCGACCATAGGTTTCCAGATCTTTCGTAATTGAACTGTCTTTAACATAAGTTATTCCATTCTTAGTGGTTTGAGGTGAAAATTATTATCTAAGCTTTTTGGCGTAAGAATACATAAACGCCAACATTATCATTGTTATTGTCTAAGGAATATAGGTCGCAATGTTATACCTGGTCCATTTCCACAGAAGCCGGCATTATACGGGGTTCCAGGGAACCTTTCGAGCCTGCCCCTGTTGTTATTTTGTTACGTTTTTGGGCGTCTAAAAGAAGCAAGAATGGTGCAAAAAACAGCAGATCAACCACCAGAGCCAATATTATCGTTATTGACGTTAACGTTCCCATATTACTGCTTGGATAAAACCCCGAAAATGATATAACGGCAAAGTTTGCAACCAGTACAACAGATGTCGATACCAAGGCAACACCAACCGTACTAAAAGCGTATCTTACAGCATCTTCAGTACTAAGGTTTTGCTCTCTTTTCGCCCTAACATACTTGCTCAAAAAATGAACTGTATCATCAACAACAATACCAATAGTTAGACAAGCAACGATAGATACTGACACTCCCACATTGCCCATTGTTAATCCCCATAAACCAAATGCCATTGCTGCAGGCATAATATTGGGTAGTAGGCTCATTAGCCCGTAACGCCAAGAGCGCAACGACACAACAATCATCACCGAGATCATAACAAAGGCTGACAATGTACCGCCCAACATACTGATCACGTTTCGGCGCGTTAGTTGGCTAAATAGCACATCTAAACCTGTGGCTTTTGCCTGCATATACTCAGGCATATGTTGCTCAACCCAACGACCTGCTTTTTTAGAGAACTGCAATACACCGTCTGAGGACGTTCTAGACAAAATAATGTGAAAATTTGACTCATTTTTATCCATCGTCATCTGATCGTCCAACCCTAAACCAAAGGGCAAAGACATTTCGTACATTAACAAATATTGAGCCGCTAGCGCTCTATTATCGGGCACTGTATAAAACGCCTCATCACCACCGTTCATATTTCTATTGAGCCGTTTAGTCACGTCACTAAACGTAAGCGCATATACCACTTCAGGCTGGGCTTCTGCCCATTCTTTAAATTCATTTAATTTGGATAAATACTCAGGCTCACTCACACCTCCATCATCAGTTGCCGGTAATGAGAACTGAATTCGATGTAACCCCGTCATTTCTTTTGCTAAGAATTCATTCGCAATACGTACATCATAACTATCATCAAAGTACTCAACCCATACGTCATTAAACTCATTCATTGGTAAAAAAGCAGCAGTACCAAATACCACCCCACCAACACCCCAGAAAAGGGATTTTTTACGGCGAATAACAAACTCACTAAAACTTGCCATCTTACGTTGTGACCAGGCATCGCCTTCGGGAAATTTTGGTGCTGGAAATATCGATAAGAATGCAGGCATCATAACGATTGATAAGAACCACGCCGCTAACACACCAATAACAACAACATTCCCTAAGTCTCTAAATGGTGGTGACTCGGAGGCATTCAGGCAAGCAAAACCAATTCCGGTAGTAATACTAGTCAGAAAAATTGGCTGAAAATTTATCCGTAAACTTTCAATGATAGCCGGTTTTTTATTAGAGCCATTTCTACGCATCTCTTGCTGAAAACTCACCAGAATATGTACACAATCCGCGACCCCCAAAGTAAGAATAATCACCGGTGCATAACTTGTTATTGGTAAGAAAACAATGCCTAATGTAGTTGAGAACCCCATCGCAGCAATCACGGACAAAACAACAATGGTCATGGTAAATACCATAGCCAACACGCTGCGCATAAACACAATTAAACAAAGAATTGCCGCTCCCATAGCCAGCGGGAAAAAAGTTTCAATCCCTTCTTTCGTCGCCGCCCCCATCGCATCACTAAATATTACAGTACCCGTTAACATAAACTCTGTATCGGGATACTTTTCACGAAACTCATCTCGTAAATTGCGAGACCACTCAGCGATCATAGGTGATGACTTTTTATTTTCATCCTGCACAACAGTAACGCCAACAACAGCAACATGCCCTTTCTCTGAGATGACGGCATGCACTAATGCTGGCTCGTCTAATGCAATACGCCGAATCCTGTTAACTGCTAAAGCATCTAGTTTTAGTGCATCTTCAATTAAATAATCAGTAAAAAGATCATCACCATCCACTTCCGTATGCTGAAAATTGGTTAGAGACGCTACGCGGATAGCCTTCGGCATTTCCCAGGACCGATCGGTTAACTCTTCTAATAATGCTAATGTTTGGGGTTTGAAAATATTGTTATCTTTAGGATGTACAATAAATAGTACGATATCACGCGCCCCATACTTAACTTCCAAATCCAACAACCGTTCAAGGTCAGGGTTCTCGTCTCCAAAAAAAGCCCGGGAATTATTGTTCATCTTAAAATCTTTAATGCCGTAACCTAATCCAGCAACCAACACTAACGATATCAATATCGCTAAATACGGTTTATGAACAACCCAATCATAAAATTTGTTTAACATGGCCTTCTCAGCTTCCCTAAAAACAGTTTCATTATTTTTATCACTGTTCGTATGTGACGTAATTATTAGTGCGGCATTCAGTTGACTACACTATAAAATGCAAATAGTAAGCCTTCACCGGTGGGTATTATTATGATTGCTATACCTTTTTACTAATGCCCATCCTTGGTGTAAATAACCCGAAATGATTACCCTGCCGTTTCACGCCTAGCGTGTATCGGAATTAATACACAATATGGTGCTTGCTCGCTCAACTGTAAAGAGCCATTGACGACATATCAACCAACTGCTGGCGGAATACCACAGCACAAGATTAAACAGACTGTTTCACCAAAGAAACAATCTGTATGACCACAATCAATAGGATAAAGCCACCCGCCCCAAGTTTACCTTTACGTTAACGTCAACCTTAAGGTAAGATTCCTAAACTGGCAGCTTCGATTAACTAAGCAAATTAGCCTACTCACCAACAACGTGAAAGCAGAATGACCGAAACAATCCTTAAAACATACACCATTGGCGAATTGGCCAAAGAATTTAACGTCACAACTCGGGCTATTCGATTCTATGAAGACAAAGGTATTCTAAACCCGTCAAGACAGGGTCAAAAACGCATATACGGCCCTCGTGATCGCATTTTGTTAAAACTCACATTACGAGGTAAACGCATTGGCTTCACGTTGGCGGAGAGTCAAAAGCTCTTTGATATGTACCAACACGGGGAAGATAACAAAGACCAGTTAGAAACCATGCTTGCCACCTTAGATGAAAAAGATGCGTTACTTGCACAGCAAAAGCTCGACATCGAAGAGATGGAAGCGGAACTACAGGCTGCACGAGAGCGCTGCTTAACTGCCATCAAAAAAATAGACAACATCTAGTATATTCAAAAAATAATCACACATTTTAACCCAATAATTTAGTCACAATACAACAAGAGAGCGCATCAATGACAACACTATACCCTTCTCTCAACTTTGACCTCGGCGACACCATTGACGCTCTTCGAGACTCTGTTAATCGTTTTTCGCAAGCTGAAATTGCACCTCGCGCAGCAGATATAGACCAAGAAAACCTATTCCCTAATGACCTTTGGCGAAAGTTTGGTGATATGGGGCTCCTAGGGATAACTGTTTCAGAAGAATACGGGGGAGCCAATCTCGGTTACCTCGCCCATGTTGTTGCGATGGAAGAGATCAGCCGAGCATCAGCATCAGTTGGATTAAGCTACGGTGCTCATTCTAATCTTTGTGTTAACCAGATTAATCGTAACGGTACCGATGCACAAAAAGCAAAATACCTGCCCAAGCTTGTAAGCGGTGAGCATATTGGCGCCCTAGCGATGAGCGAGCCCAATGCGGGTTCAGACGTTGTTAGCATGAAATTACGTGCAGATAAAAAAGGTGACCACTACGTACTTAACGGCAACAAAATGTGGATAACCAACGGTCCAGACGCCGATACTTACGTTATTTACGCAAAAACAGAACTGGACAAAGGCCCTCATGGAATTACCGCTTTTATTGTAGAGCGCTCTTTTGCAGGTTTTACCCAAGCACAAAAGCTCGACAAACTAGGCATGCGCGGATCAAACACCTGCGAGTTAGTTTTTGTTGATGTAGAAGTACCTGAGGAGAACATTCTCGGAAAACTCAACGAAGGTGTAAAGGTCTTGATGAGCGGGCTGGATTACGAGCGTGTTGTGCTATCAGGTGGCCCAACCGGAATCATGCTTGCTTGTATGGATATTGTTGTCCCTTATATCCATGACAGAAAACAATTCGGTAAAGCTATTGGTGAGTTCCAATTGATGCAAGGAAAAATTGCAGATATGTACACGCTAACCAATGCCAGTCGAGCTTATCTATATACCGTTGCAAAAGCCTGTGATCGACAAGAAACCACACGCAAAGATTCTGCCGCCGTTATTCTTTATGCAGCAGAAAATGCAACCAAACTAGCCCTTGAAGCCATTCAAACCTTAGGTGGCAATGGATATATTAATGAATATCCAACAGGACGTTTATTACGTGACGCCAAATTGTATGAAATTGGTGCAGGTACATCAGAAATACGTCGAATGCTTATTGGACGAGAATTATTTAGCGAAACGTAAATCGATACCCTATATTGACAGGTTATACCGACAGACAGCGACGATCAGGAACAGGCCATGCCACAGATAAAATCAAAAGCAAATCCGAACAGTGAAGCCTTTCACTGCAACGTTGAAGCAATGCAATCCTTGGTTTCTCATTTACAAGAAACCGTTGCTACAATAGCGAAAGGTGGTGGTGAAAGATCCCAACAACGCCACCTTGCCCGCGGTAAGCTATTACCTCGCGACCGAGTAAAGCAATTACTCGATCCAGGCTCCCCCTTTCTAGAACTTTGCCAATTAGCAGCTCATGAGGTTTATGGAGAAGACGTTCCAGCAGCAGGGGTTATCTGTGGTATTGGTCGAGTATCGGGCCAAGAATGTATGATTGTTGCCAATGACGCGACGGTAAAAGGTGGCAGCTATTACCCCCTTAGTGTTAAAAAACATTTGCGTGCACAAACTATTGCAGAAGAAAATAATCTACCGTGTATTTATTTGGTGGATTCAGGCGGTGCCAACCTTCCTCGTCAAGACGATGTATTTCCAGATAAAGAACATTTCGGTCGGATTTTCTTTAATCAAGCCAATATGTCCGCTAAAAACATCCCACAAATTGCCGTTGTTATGGGTTCATGTACCGCCGGGGGCGCTTACGTACCAGCAATGGCCGATGAAAGCATCATTGTTAAACAACAAGGCACCATCTTCCTCGCAGGCCCTCCACTGGTAAAAGCCGCAACCGGTGAAGTAGTGAGCGCTGAAGATTTAGGCGGCGCAGAAGTTCACTGTAAAATCTCCGGTGTATCTGATTACATGGCAGAGAATGACGAACATGCACTACAATTGGCCCGGAACTGCATAAGTCGTTTAAATAGAAAGAAACACCTAGATTTTGATGTTACAGAAACAGTGCCTCCCGCATACCCAGTAGAAGATGTATACGGCGTTGTTCCATCTGATTTAAAAACGCCTTACGATGTACGGGAAGTTATTGCCCGAACCGTTGACGGCTCAGAGTTTGATGAGTTTAAGGCCTTGTATGGCACAACTCTGATTTGTGGCTTTGCAAGAATACATGGTTACCCTGTTGGTATTGTCGCCAACAACGGTATTCTGTTTGCAGAATCAGCACAAAAAGGCGCCCACTTTATCGAACTTTGCGCACAGAGAAAAATCCCTCTCGTATTTTTACAAAATATTACCGGCTTCATGGTTGGACAAAAATATGAAGCGGGCGGCATTGCAAAACACGGCGCTAAAATGGTAACGGCTGTTGCAACTGCAAAAGTACCAAAGTTCACCATAATCATTGGAGGCAGTTTTGGTGCTGGTAACTATGGAATGTGTGGACGAGCTTATGACCCCCGCTTTATGTTTATGTGGCCAAATGCACGTATTTCAGTAATGGGCGGTGAACAAGCGGCCGGTGTATTAGCACAAATCAAAAAGGATAATATGGCTCGGACCGGCGATAGCTGGACTGAAAAAGAAGAAGCTGATTTTAAACAACCGGTAATCGACACTTACGATAAACAAGGCCACCCCTATTACGCCAGTGCACGCCTCTGGGATGATGGTGTCATTGACCCAGCCCAAACAAGGAATGTACTTGGTTTAGCAATATCAGCATCACTTAACCAGCCTATTGAAGAAACACGCTTCGGCCTGTTTAGAATGTAGGGAATAAATCATGTCAACGATCACAAACTCACAGAGCGTCATCAATTCATACAATGAATTCCAAGAGGCTATAGAAAAATCAGATACGGAAGTTGTCTGCCATTTAGAAAGCAGCGGTATCCTTCGTATTTGCATCAATCGCCCTACATTACACAATGCATTTAACGACCACGTCATTGGTCTGTTAATTGCTGCTTTCGATACCGCAGCCTCCGATGAGCAGGTTCGAGTAGTCATACTTCAATCTGAAGGAAAAAACTTCTCCGCTGGTGCAGACCTTAATTGGATGAAAAGCATGGCACAGCTAAATCTTGAAGAAAACCGTCAAGATGCAGCTGAGCTTGCGCGGCTGATGCATGTTATTTACTCTTGCCCAAAACCCGTTATCGCTCGCGTTCAAGGCGCGTCATTCGGCGGGGCACTGGGTTTAATCGCTTGTAGTGATATAGCAATTGCCACCAACAACGCACGGTTTTGTTTAAGTGAAGTGAAGATAGGATTGGTTCCCGCAGTTATCAGTCCCTATGTATCTAAAGCCATTGGTGCCCGTGCAGCACAGCGCTACTTTATTACCGCGGAGCAATTTAACGCGGACAAGGCCTTACAGCTTGGTCTACTGCATGAAGTGGTTAACGGTGAATCTCTTGATGAAACCGTCAACACCATTGCAGAAACATTAGTTGCCAACGGACCCCAAGCAGTTGCTGCCGCAAAGACGCTGGCACACTACGTATCTGACAATGCAATTAACGACAAGACCATCGCTTACACCACGGATCTTATCGCAAAAATTCGCGTCTCTTCTGAAGGTCAAGAAGGGCTCAGCGCTTTTCTAGAAAAAAGAAAAGCCAACTGGAATAAGGGTTAACTGACATGACATCACAAAAAAATTGCATCAAACCCATCAAGAAAGTACTTATCGCAAACCGAGGGGAAATTGCCTGTCGCATTATCCGAACATTGAGGAAGCTCGATATCGATAGTGTTGCTCTATATTCAGATGCCGATAAAACCGCACAACATGTAAAACTTGCCGATGAAGCCGTTTATATCGGGGCGTCACCCGCAGCAGAAAGTTACTTATGTGCAGAGAAAATCATCAGTGCAGCAAAACGAACTGGCGCAAATGCAATTCACCCCGGTTACGGATTTCTTTCAGAAAATAGCAACTTCGCAAAAACCTGTGAAGAAAATGACATTATCTTTATCGGGCCTCCAACATCAGCTATTGATGCCATGGGATCAAAAGCAGCCGCTAAAGATATTATGGAGAAAGCCGAAGTCCCCCTTGTTCCCGGATACCATGAAGAAGATCAAAGCGATGAACGCTTGTTAGCTGAAGCTAGCAAAATAGGTTACCCCGTATTGCTAAAAGCAGCACTGGGCGGTGGTGGTAAGGGAATGCGTTTAGTTGAATCCGCTGATGAATTCCAAGAAAATCTAGACTCCTGCAAACGTGAAGCCATTGCCTCTTTTGGTGATGATTTTATGCTTATAGAAAAATACATTACAGAACCCCGCCATGTAGAAATTCAGGTATTTTGTGATCAATTGGGGAACGGCGTCTATTTATTTGAACGTGATTGCTCCATTCAACGTCGCCACCAAAAAGTGATTGAAGAAGCCCCTGCCCCAGGCTTATCAGATGATCTTCGTAAACAAATGGGGGACACCGCAGTCCGAGCCGCAAAGTCCATTAATTATGTTGGAGCCGGCACATTTGAGTTCTTAATGGACAAAGACGGCAGCTTTTACTTTATGGAGATGAATACTCGTCTCCAAGTAGAACACCCCGTTACCGAAAAAATCACTGGGCAAGACTTAGTCGAATGGCAGATTCGCGCCGCAGAAGGCCACCCTCTTCCTTGTTCACAAGAAGATCTTTCATTTAACGGTCACGCTATTGAAGTACGGATCTACGCAGAGACGCCTGAAAACGAGTTTTTACCATCCACAGGTAAAATACAGTACCTCCGAACACCTGAAGAAAATGAACACGTTCGAATTGATTCCGGTGTCATTCAGGGGGATGAAGTTAGTGTTTATTATGACCCGATGATTGCGAAGCTAATCGTATGGGATAAAACCCGAAGCGGTGCCATTCATCGGATGGATAAAGCACTCAAGGAATTCTGTGTAACCGGGGTTAATACCAACATAGAGTTTTTGAGAAACATCAATACAAACAATGATTTTGTTAATGCAAAACTCAGCACTCATTTTATTGAACACCATAACGAATCATTATTAGCACTCACAAAAAGCATTGATAACAAGCACTACATCTATGCTGCGCTTTATCAGCACCTTTCAGAGAGTAGTAACACCAATAACAGGAATTTGTCTTTAGACCAGCAGTCTCCCTGGACTACCGTTAATGGCTGGTCACTCAATGCCACTCCAAACCGAGTCTTCCGATTTAATACAGACTCCACCAACTGTTTGGACAATGAAGCCGAAGATGACTCCAGCAACATTGAAAAAAATATAGCCGTCACCTTAACATTTGAATCCAACACTATCATTGCATCCTGTGGAGATAGTAGTATTCAGTGTGAGGCGTATCTAAAAGATGATGAGCTAACTGTTATTACCGGTCATGCTCAACGTTTATATGTGAGTCAATTCGATAAAAAAATCACGTTATTTATCGATGGCAAAGCCTATCACTTATCAACCTATTCAGCAGAATTTTCAGCTGAAGGTGATGATGATAACGGACAGCTTACTGCTCCTATGAATGGGCGTATTGTGGATGTTTTTGTATCCGCAGGTGAATCCGTAGAGCTAGACCAACCTTTGGCCATTTTAGAAGCTATGAAAATGGAACATACCATTCGCGCACCAAATGCAGGTACCATCAGCGAGGTATTTTACGCGCCAGGGGACCTGATTGACGACGGCGCACCATTACTCGCATTTGAAGCCCCCAATGAGAAAGGATAATAATAATGAGTGGATTTAACAAAGTAGTTGCCAACTACGATGAGGCATTAGACGGTTTAACCAACGATATGACCCTCATTGTTGGTGGGTTTGGACTTTGCGGTATACCAGAAGGGTTAATCGCAAAAATCAAAGACCTTGGTGTACACGGCTTAACCTGTGTATCGAATAATGCCGGTGTCGACGGTTTTGGACTGGGTTTATTGCTAGAAGATAAGCAAATCAGAAAAATGATTGCCTCTTATGTCGGTGAAAATGCATTATTTGAACAGCAATTACTCTCAGGGGAACTTGAAGTAGAACTAACGCCTCAGGGAACCTTGGCAGAAAAGATGCGTGCAGGTGGAGCCGGCATCCCCGCTTTTTTCACTCCAGCAGGTTACGGCACTCCTATTGCAGAAGGTAAAGAAGCCAGAGAATTCAACGGAAAAATGCATATTCTCGAAGAATCCATTACCGGAGAGTTTGCTCTTGTAAAAGCGTGGAAAGCCGACACTATGGGCAACCTTGTTTACCGTAAAACGGCCATGAATTTTAACCCCATGGCAGCGACTGCAGGAAAAATTACCATTGCAGAAGTTGAAGAAATTGTTGAAGCCGGTGAGTTAGACCCGAATCATATTCATACGCCAGGCATATATGTAAACCGTGTTATTAAAGGCACATTTGAAAAACGTATCGAACAGTTAACGTTAAAAAAATAGAGTCAAAGGACAAATATCATGGCACTAACTCGTGAACAACTCGCTCAACGCGTTGCACAAGAATTGCGTGACGGATTCTATGTAAACTTAGGCATCGGTATTCCAACTTTAGTCGCAAACTATGTACCTAAAGGTATGGACGTTATGCTTCAATCCGAAAATGGCTTGCTCGGTATGGGCGAATTCCCAACCGAAGAAACCGTTGATCCAGACCTTATTAACGCGGGAAAACAAACCGTCACAACAGTGACTGGCGCCTCTTACTTTTCATCTGCTGACAGCTTTGCAATGATTCGGGGTGGTAATGTTGATCTCACGGTACTCGGTGCATTTGAAGTGGATCAAAGCGGCAATATCGCATCCTGGATGATCCCTGGAAAGCTTATAAAAGGTATGGGGGGAGCAATGGATCTAGTAGCAAGCGCACAAAATATCGTTGTTACCATGACTCATGCGAACAAAAAAGGTGAATCAAAACTCCTTAAGGAATGCACCCTTCCCCTAACTGGCGCTGGCTGCATCAAAAAAATCGTTTCTGATTTGGCGTATATCGAGATTCACGATGGTAAATTCCACCTCGTTGAGCGCGCTCCAGGCGTTTCTGTAGAAGAGATCATATCAAAAACCGCAGGTGAACTGGTAGTACCTGATAATGTTCCAGAGATGCGTTTTTAGCCATAAATAAAGCCTTTTCCATACAAACACAAAGGATTTAACCTAAATCCTTTGTGTTTGTTCTATATAGCCTAAATAACAACCTCTGGTATAATGCCTCGGATTTCAATCTGGCCACAAGGCCAATGCGCTGAGTTTACGTCTCAGTTAGCCACGAGGAAAAACCATGTCAAGTGTAGTAGTATCTGCTCTGTATAAATTCGTCACTCTAGAAAATTTTGAAGAAATCAAAGCCCCTTTACTCAAAGTAATGTTAGATAACGATGTCCGAGGCACTCTGTTACTTGCCAAAGAAGGGATTAATGGCACTGTGGCAGGCTCTCAAGCCGGCATCAACACATTACTTGCGTGGCTCAGCGAAGACTCTCGGCTAGTAGGTATCGTTCACAAAGAGTCTTATGACGATGAAATGCCCTTCTACCGTACAAAAGTAAAATTAAAGAAAGAAATCGTCACGATGGGTGTAGAAGGTATTGACCCCAAACAAGTGGTTGGCACCTATGTAAAGCCCAAGGATTGGAACGCTCTTATCAGCGACCCAGACGTACTGCTAGTAGATACTCGAAATAACTATGAAGTAGAAATTGGCACCTTTAAAAATGCGGTAAATCCTAATACAACCAGCTTTCGTGAATTTCCAGGTTATGTGCAAGAAAATATGAACCCAACAAGGCAGAAAAAAGTTGCCATGTTTTGCACCGGAGGTATCCGTTGTGAAAAGTCTACTGCATATCTAAAAGAGCAAGGTTATGATGAAGTCTACCATTTAGAAGGCGGTATTCTTAAGTATCTAGAGGAAGTCCCTAAAGAAGACACCTTGTGGGAAGGTGAATGTTTTGTATTTGATAACCGTGTATCCGTAAACCATGACCTAGATAAAGGGCTTTACGATCAATGTCATGCTTGTCGTATGCCAATAACCGAAGAAGAACAGCACCACGAAAAGTACCAAAAAGGTGTTAGCTGTCACCACTGTTTTGACAATCAAACACCAGAACAGCGAAACCGTTACGCAGAACGTCAACGACAAATCCAAATTGCACAAAAAAGAGGTGAAGCCCACATCGGTAGTGATGTTGTTGATGCTGTGGCTAAACACAAGGCTGAAAAACAACGTAAACGTGAAAAAAGCCAACAACAATCGTCCTAAAAAAAATATTTTCGGTAATCCATAGTCAAATCCAATAACAGGTGTATATTTATCAAAGGTACCTTGAACTGGAGAAGACTATGGACACCAGTAAACACTTCAATATGCAAACGTTGTTTGATCAGCTAGGCTTATCATCAAATTCCAAAAGCATCGATCATTCTGTTCAATCCAAAAGAATCGAAAATAACAACATATCGAAGATGTCGCGTACTGGTCACCCTATCAATCGTCCTTTCTCAAAGAAGCAATTTTCGAAGACTCTGACTGGTCAGAATTTTTTGAGAATTGGAACACTCGACTTTGCCACTAATCAACCAGCTATTCAGCACACTTTACACCAAGAAAAACCATAGATTTATTTAATACACACAAGGAGAGAGACATTATGGCATTTGAACTACCTGAACTACCCTACCCCCAAGACGCGTTAGAACCGCATATCTCAGCAGAAACATTGTCGTTTCATTATGGCAAACACCATAACACCTATGTGGTTAAGCTCAACGGCCTTGTTGGTGGAACAGAGCTCGAAAACAAAACCTTAGAGGAAGTAATAAAAAGTTCTGAAGGTGGCGTTTTTAACAATGCCGCTCAAATTTGGAATCATACATTTTACTGGAATAGCCTAAGTCCAAACGGTGGCGGTGAGCCAACTGGAAAAATCGCGGATGCAATTACAGCAGCTTTTGGATCTTTCGACGCTTTCAAGGAAAAGCTTAATGACAAAGCAGTGAACAATTTTGGATCTAGCTGGACCTGGTTGGTGAAAAAGGCCGATGGAACACTGGATATTGTAAACACATCGAACGCAGGCACCCCTATCACGGAAGATGGCATTACCCCTATTATCACGGTAGATCTCTGGGAACACGCGTACTACATAGATTATCGAAATGTACGCCCAGATTACCTAAAGGCATTTTGGTCTTTGGTTAATTGGGACTTTGCGAACAAAAACTTTGCATAGTAGCTATTAAAAATAATATAAAACGCATAAACCACTAACTTAGATATTTTATGCGTTTTATATTATTGGTTTATCTGCAGGTCAAATCGCCAAAGCAGGAATAATACCTGAACCCCAAATAATAATCGTTGCAGCCATAAATCCAATCAACGTACATAATCCAGCCGTCAATATTGAAGACGCAAAGATAAACCCCCTCTCCTCTGGAATATTCATAAAAATTGGCACACCGACATACAGTAAATAAAGGCTATAACAAACGGCCCCCATAACTACCAGAACATTCAACCATATCACAGGAAACAAACCAACAAGACCAACAAAAAACATCGGTGTCGCAGTAAAACTGATAAATGTCAAACAACGCTCAAAACTTGCTTCAGCACCAAATGTCTTTTCCATCCAAAAAGTGATGTAGGACATAAACCCTACTCCCACCAACATCGCACAATAAAAAGCAATGGATAGCGGTAACGCTCGTTCCGTTGATAATGTTATATACTCATCTCCTGTCAGACTCAAACCCACCTGCGTAGTCCCAAAATAGAGCGAAATTGCAGGAATGCCTGCAAGAAAAGCCAGATGGGCAAGATACACATGCGTCATGCTGTAATTTTCTTTTTTTATGGAATCCCACTCTGCATGCGGATGAGAAAAAAGGCCATACAAGTGTTGAATATACATAGACATACCTCCCAAGGGTTATCTCACTATTGTAGACATAGGTGGTTGATTTCCACAAATATCCAGTTATGAAGTTTTTCTCTATTATTTTTATTCTTTAGAAGCAAAAGAATACAACAAAATCCCTTAACTACACGTCAAATCAGACCTCTGTTTTACCTGCAGTTAAACGAGTTAACCTATTTTGGATACCTTTAGCAACCAGCGTATATCCGTCAATATATCTTTGCCATCAGTGCCAGGCGAAAATCGTAAAACAAGATTACCTAACGGGTCAATTAGCCAAATACTATAGTCATCTGCAGGTAATTTATTCTCCGTTAGCCACAAAGACATTTTTTCTGTGAGTTGTTCAGATTCCAACACTATATTATTCGGCGGAAAAAGTTCATGGTCATTTTTCTTAAGCCAAATTGATTGAAGACGGCTAAACTCCTTTCCTAACGCCTTGTGCACTTGCTGCATAAGAACAAGCTGCTCTTTACAGTCAGTGCCACATTCATCTCCCATCAACATAAGTCCCCAACGACCACTTTGAAGCTCTGCCACACCTTGAGGCACCACCAAACCAGACGTCATCAATTGCCCATGATTTTTCATGCCTTCAGGCAAACCCCAACCAGTACCAGCAATAAACCACCCCAACAATACAGGAGTAAAACCCACGAAAAAAAGTATTCTAAGCTGCCAATTCTTGCTGATTTTCATCTTCCACCTTGCTGATTGAAATTTTCATAAAGAGTAATAAGCATGCTATCCCTATCAACGCCCATTGCATAGCGTATCCGAGATGCATATGATATTTATTTTTAAAGTGAACCTCTGGCAACGACCACCCAGAAATAGGCGTTAACGAATAAATCACCGCGGGATAGTATGTTTGCCCCCTATGATCGCTTAACAAATCGAGGTCTACATGCTGTAAAAGGGATGGCCAAGAAGGATCCAATAATGGGTCCTGTAACATAAACCCTTCTCTAGGTATTTTCGTCAGACCCTCAATAGCAATGAATTCTGGAAGTATATGAGTAAGCTCTAGATCAACTGCCAGTGGTTGCCAACCTATATTTACCAGCACTCTATCATAAAGTGGATTTTCAACAGCAAGCTTAACATCAACCAGAATTTCCCTTCCTGGTCGACGTTCTTTTGATCGATTATCGAGAAGATAGTGTGCTTCAATACTGCCTTTTAATTTCACCTTCTGATATTCATGTGGATGAGTTGATAATGGCACTGCTGCGTATTGATTCTTTTTTTGCTGAAGAAGATAACGCTCGTTGGCAGCAACACCACGCTGCCACTGCCAAACCGACAACAATAAACACACAATTACCACAAAGGAAGTAAATAAAAGAAAATAGATACCAGAATAAAACTGATATTGGCCAGCGCGCAAACTCAGGTTATAGTGCGTCAAACAAATCATCCCTCAATCGAGACAACACTAGCATGCCGTACAAATTACTTATTATTATTGGTCTTATCATTGTCATCGTTAGCTTATTTTATAGCTTTTATCACTTACTAATATCAGAAAAAACCGGAAAAAAAGTTCTGATCCCGCTGGCATATCGCGTGGCCGCCAGTATCACCGTGTTGATACTGGCATATTTGGAACTCAGTCAGAAGACATAAACCAACAGAAAAAGGCACAACCAAACCACATCAACAAAATGCCAGTACCAGGAACCCGCTTCAAAAGCGAAATGATTTTCCGCACTAAAATGCCCCTTTAACACCCGTACAAATATCACCAGTAAGATAATACTACCAACCGTAACGTGAGCGCCGTGAAAACCCGTTAATAGAAAAAATGTGGACGCATAAACACCCGTTTCAAGCGTCAAGTTTAAATGCTTATAAGCCTCTATATATTCAAAAACTTGAAACCCTAAGAAGGTAAAACCTAACGCCAACGTAATCACCATAAATAATTTAACTTTCGCTCTATTTCCTACTTTTAACGCGTTATGTGCGAAGGTTAAGGTAAAGCTTGAGGCCACCAACAATATGGTATTAAGTAATGGTATATGCCAGGGGTCAATGATCCCATCTGGCGCCTTAAAATGTTCTGGATCTGGATTGAGCAACAAAGGCCATTGCGCCACAAAATCTGGCCACAACATATGCGAAATGCCTTTATCACCCTCGCCACCAAGCCAGGGTATTGACAGCACACGCACGTAAAATAACACACCAAAAAAAGCCGCAAAGAACATCACTTCCGAAAATATAAACCAACCCATACCACGACGAAAGGAACCTGAAAGCTGATCGGAATACAGCCCGTCATGGCTTTCTCTAATAACATTGCCAAACCAACCAGCAAACATATAGGCCATAACCACAGCCCCCAACAGAAAAACCCCCAGGCTAAAGCCCATGTCTTTTTGTTGCTGCATATCCGACAGCGTCATGCCGAGACCACCAAGGGTCAAAAAGATCCCAAAAGCGGCAACAATAGGCCAATGGCTTTGTTGTGGAACATAATATTCTTGATGTGTATCCATCACTAAATCCTGTTGTGAGACAATGTTAATTTATCATTATCGTTGCACCAGCTTTTCATCGACAGCTGGAGTTACATCAAACAAGGTATAAGACAACGTAAGTTTCTTAATATGCTCTGGCAAGTCAGAATCGATAAAAAACACCAAAGGCATAGCCTTTTTTTCACCCGCAAATAATTCTTGCTGTTGAAAACAGAAACATTCTATCTTGTGTAAAAAGGGGGCTGCCTCAGAGGGCGATACGCTAGGAACCGCCTGCGCGACAACCGGTAGATTAGTAGGATTTGTGACGACAAACATTACCTGTCGCCTCTCCCCTATCTTCACACTCACTTGTTCTTCTGCGGGTTTGAAGGGCCAACGTAAATTTGCATTATGATTACTAATAAACTGAATTTTTACGATTCGATCTTCTATTTTCACATCTGTGGTTGATTCTTGGTAAGCGCCCGCAGTTTTTCCGTTGATACCGGCCCACTCACAAAATACCGAGTACAAAGGCACCAACAGAAAACCGAAACCAAACATCGCCACACAAATCAACACAAGCGGAAGCGGCCTAGCCACATTCATCAATCAATCTACCTTAGGCGGGGTTGCAAAGGTGTGGTATGGCGCAGGCGATGGCACTGTCCACTCCAACCCTTCAGCACCTTCCCAGGGTCGCTGAGGCGCCTTCTCTCCACTTCGCAACGTCTTGATAAGAACATAGACAAAGATCAACTGGCTAGTACCAAACATAAAGGCACCAATACTAACGATCATATTAAAGTCTGCAAATTGCAAAGGGTAATCAGGGATTCGCCTCGGCATACCCGCCAGTCCAACAAAGTGCATAGGAAAGAAAGTAAGATTCAAACCAATAAATGACACCCAAAAATGAAATTTAGCTAGCGACTCGTCATACATTTTCCCTGACCACTTTGGCAACCAGTAATAAACCGCTGCAAAAATCCCGAAAATCGCCCCTGGTACTAATACGTAATGAAAATGGGCGACCACAAAATAGGTATCGTGATAGACAAAGTCCACGGGCGCCAACGCCAGCATAATGCCAGACAAACCACCAATCGTGAAAAGAATAACAAAAGCTATGGCATACAACATCGGTGTTTCAAATGTCATAGAGCCTCGGAACATCGTACTCACCCAGTTAAATATCTTCACCCCCGTTGGCACCGCGATTAGCATCGTGGTGTACATGAAGAATATCTCACCTGCTAACGGCATACCGACGGTAAACATGTGGTGAGCCCATACTACAAAAGACAGCACTGCGATCGCCACAATTGCATACACCATGGAGTGGTACCCAAACAATTTCTTCCTGGCAAAAGTCGGAATAACCTCAGATACCACACCAAAGCTTGGCAAAATCATTATGTAAACTTCCGGATGTCCAAAGAACCAAAATACATGCTGGAATAACACCGGATCACCGCCACCGCCGGCATCAAAGAAGCTGGTACCAAAATGGATATCCATCAACATCATGGTAACAACACCGGCAAGTACTGGCATCACCGCTATCAGCAAAAATGCAGTGATTAACCATGTCCAGCAAAACATCGGCATTTTCATATATGTCATACCAGGAGCGCGCATATTAACAATGGTCACCACCACGTTAATTGCTCCCATAATAGATGAGGCACCCATCATATGAATCGCTAAAATGAAAAAAGTCGTACTCGGCGGAGCGTAAGTTGTGGACAACGGCGCATAAAACGTCCACCCAAAATTTGGGCCGCCGCCATCCATGAATAACGTACTCATCATCATCGTAAATGCAAAGGGAAGAATCCAGAAACTCAAATTATTGAGTCTTGGCAACGCCATATCTGGCGCACCAATCATCATCGGGATCATCCAGTTTGCCAACCCAACAAACGCTGGCATTACCGCGCCAAATACCATGATTAAACCATGCATGGTGATCATTTGGTTGAAGAAGGCAGGTTCAACTAATTGCAACCCGGGCTGAAACAATTCAGCACGAATAACAAAAGCCATCGACCCTCCAATAAACAACATCACCAAACTAAATATCAGATACATGGTTCCGATATCTTTATGATTAGTCGTAAATAACCAGCGAGTTATTCCAGTTGCAGGGCCATGTCCATTCTCGTGACCATGTTCAACATCAGCTACTTGAGTCGTCATGATTATTTGCCCCCTTTCATTTTTTCAACATCCGCTGGTAGAAGTATATCTCCCACATTATTACCCCATGCATTCCGTTCATAAGTAACAACTGCCGCCAAATCTACCGCCGACAACTGCTCTCCAAAACCGGACATACCTGTACCCGATTTACCGTTAAATACAATATCCAAGTGATCATCCATTGGCCCCAATGCAATAGCGCTACCTTTTAAGGCAGGAAAAACAGGTGGTAAACCGACACCGGTGGGTTGATGACATGCAGAACAGGATTTATTGTAAACTTGCTCCCCTTTGGCCATCAACTCTTCCATAGTCCAATCCTTTTGGCTGGCGCTCGCTTCTTTTTCTTTGAGTGATTTTCGCTCATCAAGCCAGGCAATATACTCCTCTTCGGGGACCGCTTTAATAACAATCGGCATAAATCCATGATCCTTACCGCACAGCTCAGCACATTGCCCACGATAAATACCCGGTTTATTTATTTTGGTAAAAGACTCATTAATAAATCCCGGTATCGCATCTTTCTTTAACGCCAGTGCGGGGACCCACCAGGCGTGAATGACATCATTCGACGTAAACAGAAAACGAATCTTTTTATTTATTGGTACCACTAAAGGATTGTCGACTTCCAACAGATAATTAGGATTTTTATCCGCTTTGTTATAAATTTCATCACTCGGCGTCGTCATTACACTAAAGAAATCAACGTCTTGCCCTATGTATTTGTATCGCCACTTCCATTGATACCCCGTTACCTGGATGTCCATATCCGACTCGCTTGTATCATAGCTTTCGACTAATGTTTTTGTCGCAGGAACGAGAATGATTATTAAAATAATCGTGGGCACAATGGTCCATAATATTTCAATGGATGTGCTTTCATGAAACGGATGTGATTCCGCTCCTTTGGACTTTCGATGATGATATATCGACCAGAACATAACGCCGAACACAACAACCGAAATAGCAACACATATGTAAAACACGATCATATGTAAGTCAAAGACCGCCGCACTGGTGTCGGTAACACCTCGGGTCATGTTTACTTCCCACTCCGACCAAGCAATAGCCGGGAATAACGCAAATAGCACACTCAAAATACGAACGTTCTGCAACATAAATAGTCTCTTATCCAGATAGCCGTATCCTTACTTACTACGAAGGACTGTTTTCTTATTGTCAGGTTACAGTATAGTAGGATTATTTTCGGGGCAAGCAAAAATATAATAAGAATTAGTAATTTACAGAGATCTGTTAAAAAAATCATCACTCTAAACTTTGCTTAGTACAAAGTGGAAATAATTGCAGGAAATAATTACAGAAAATAATTGCAGGAAAGAGATGAGATGATATTAAAACACGAAAGGAGGCTTTCAGAACGAAAGCCTCCTCAGTCTTGATTAACTAAACATGAATCCAACGACCAGTTTTTAACGGATTGCTGAATACAGAATCATTTCCTGCTGATTTTAAATCAGGAAACTTATTTTCCATCAGGCTCATCACTAACTTATGCTGATCTTTCTTAACATCAAGCATAATCAATAATCTGCCCTTTTCTAGATCTTCATGGAAACGAGCGATTTTGTAGTTTTCGTGGGTGTTACCCAAAATCCCCCCGACGATGACGCCCACAGTGGTTAGTACTGTTAACACAGTCACTAGCAGTACGTTCGAAGAAATAGACCACGGAAGAATAAACATAGACAAATATAGTCCAATTGCCCCCCCTATCAACGCCCCTCGTTCACCAGAATGAACAACATCCCTTTTTTGTAAAATATTTGCTCGATGCAAATGATGTCGATACAACCCTTCTTCGTCTTTTGCCATAACATGGAATTGCCAATCAGCAATACCATTATCATGCAAAGTGTCTGAAATTAAATCGGCTTCGTCAATGTCATCAAGTAAGTAATAAATTCTTCTCACCACATACCTCCTAACGTTAGATCCTAACGCAACCCATCTAGAACAATTACATGCGCCATCAATCTAATCTATTATTTAATTTAATTGAATTTTATTTTATTTTTCACACGTTCCTTTTTCACTCTATAGTATTCTAGCTTTACTAACAGAGCATATTTGCCCTCGCTAAGAACAATAACTCATATAGAGCGGACAACTTATCTCGTTACCATCTAAAAAAACCAGCTTTACACCTAAAAAAACCACAACACACCAACATAACATATTGTTTTTTATATGTTTTATCGTAACCATCGGATATTTAAGTTGTTTTTCACAAGAATTGATTCAACTAACCCGATTAAACGCGTAATTTAGATGATTTTGCATAGGGCTCAATTAGGAGGACAAGAATCCCCCCCTTTTTTATTAGCTGCTTACTTCAAAGGTCAAACATTCTCGACGACAAGCTCTCCGGCCTCAAACGCTGGCGCATCTGTCGTATATTTTTCAATCCGACTAACACATTTAATCACTGCGCTAGTAAGAATAGGCATACGTGTATCACCCATCGGTGTACCAACCCCCTTATTCACCGTCATTGCACAACTTAACTCTCGCTCTGGATCACACCATGCACCCGACCCACCAAAACCAAAGTGTCCAAAACCATTCTTTAATGGCGCACCTAAAGCAAACACCCGGTGATAACCTAACCGCCAATGCATCGGTATAAAAAGAACATCGTCCCTTTTTCTATTTTGCACTCGAGACATTTTGTGAACCGTTTCTGGCGTTAATATTTCAACTCCATCCAAAGAGCCTCCCAATGACAGTGCAGCATACATTTTAGCTAAAGAGCGCGCAGTAAAATGACCATTGGCAGCAGGTTGCACTGCGCTCATAAGCTCAGGGCTATTCCAGCAAAACTTGTCGTCTGTAAAAGGAAAAATAAACGTTCGAATAAAATTATTCGGTTTGTTAGTAAAAAGTGAAAACGTCTTTAACAACAGCTTTACAAAAGGCTTATCTATTAACTTCATTATTCCTTCAAGGTAAAACTGATCTGAACGCCGACCACCAATTAGATTCGCTCGACGGTGAAATTCGGTTTCCGGCAAACCGATAAATGCACCATCAAGTTCTAACGGCTCAACCAGCTCTTCCTGCAAAACTTGTTGAAACTTCTTACCGGATATTTTCTCAATCAAACCACCAATAAGATATCCATAATTAAAACCATGGTAACCATGAGCAGAATCCGGCTGATGTGTTGGCGTAGCTTGCTCCATTCCTTTTAACGCTTGGTCCCAGTTAAGCATGTCTGACGATGTATCTAGCTGTTCTGTTACTGCATACAAGCCTGCTTGGTGAGACATGGCTGTACGAATAGTAATATCTTCCTTACCATTCTGAGAAAACTCTGGCCAATATTTCGAAATCGGGTCATCGTAATCAGCCAGACCTTTATTCACCAATATATGGAGTAAGGTTGAGGTCACCCCTTTTGTCGTTGAAAAGGAAACCGCCAGCGTATCCTCCTGCCATGGCGCTCCCGCCCAGTTCTTCGTGCCACCCCAAATATCAACAACCTTTTTACCTTTATGATAAACACAAATGGCAGCCCCTCCTGCCGTTTTCTTTGGTAACTGTCTCTGTAACACCTTAGCAACATCAGCAAAATCAGGATGGACGTAACCATTTATCATCTGAGCACTCCTCTCAATAATCTCAACATTAACCTATAACCATATAGGCAGAAAAACTATAATCATATAGGTGGACCACTGAGTCAACAGCTCATTTGGTATAATATTTGGACGACCTGCCAATTAAAACAAAAAACACTACTCCAGCTCATCGAAATATTCCTACTTAGGGTTTATAATTCAACAACTTATGAATACACCTCCAAAAACCAAAAAAAAGCTTTCAAGAGTCGAAAGCAAGGCAGCAACACGGCAACGATTGCTGGATGCAGCCTATCGACTAATACTTGAAGAAGGCATTACCGCTGTAAGCATGAATAGAGTGACAAAATTAGCTGGTATTGCTCAACCTAGTTTTTACACACATTTCAATAACTTAGCTGGCTTAATCGATGAATTAGCGATTAAGGTTAAGAACGACTTTCTATACCCTATGCAGCATGCGTTAGTCGCTACCTTTACAATGGAAGGAATTGAAGATAAAGCAATAGTATTGGAACGTCTTTATCGTATGTTAGTTGAAGGATTGTTTGCCAATAACTTTCTCATGCAACAGGCGTTAGAACGTCATCAAACCAACTCTCTGTTTGGTCAACACATCCTCTCGTTTTACGTAGATTTAAAATCAGAGTGGCTAAAGTTTCTTATTCAGAACTCTATCAACGATGTATCCGCCATCCAACAAGAGCGTTATTCAATGGCTATTGATTGTATTTTTGCCATGAGTGAGTCATTGGTATTGGGGTTATCTCGAGGCGAGTACCAAAGCAAAGAAAACGTTATTAATATTCTTACGGAGTTCACCATCTCTCATTTTGGTGAACTCATTGAACAAATGCTTCCTCCCAGCAAAAAATACACTCTGCCTTAGTAGTTCATTGGTGCGTTCGGTTATTCAATATTCGAATCAACGCTTATGCTATTTACGTCTATACTTTTGGACAATCAGCCCTTCAAAAGACCCGCTCTCTTTCTAAAAGCGTAATAAAAAAACACATAAATGAACACCCATGAAAAATAGACCCTTGCTTTTCTTCGCTCTCTTATTCGGCATAATCACGTCTCAAGCAGCGGGTTTAACCCCTGAGGCCGTTAAGGGAGTATACCATTTAGGTATTCCAGAGAGGGGGCAGCAACAGGTTGAGATAGCATACGGTGATATGAAGGGCAAAACCGTTATCGCAGTTGCACCCTGTAAACGCTGTCCCCCGGCAGTATATTCTTACCTTAAAAAAGAGAGCCGCATCTTAGGTATTCCTGTTTTTACAACCAACGGACTGTATTTATTTCAATACGATGACAACAGCTTTGTCGTCGTTCAACCAGATGTAGCTCTTGGAGAAAAAACATGGTTAAAAATCAGTCACGCCAATATTTATTCCAAAAATGAAGCTAAAGCCAAACCCTTATCTCGCAAACAAATAGAACAATTTGCAATTAAATCCTCCTACAAGGTAATGGGTAAGGGTTTAGGAAAAATGCAGCATAAAACCGGTATTTATTATCTAGCAATCCCCGTTGTCCATATCGGCAATGCGGAGTCACAATACAACATTGAATTACTTGATAAAGAAAACAAAGAAATAAACATCATTCCTTGCTCAAAATGTTCGATCCTTCGTTATCAGCACTTACCAGAGGAAAGTGCCATTACAGGGGTTGATGTTTACCGTTACGCATCAGGCGATTATTTGTTCAATATACGAGCAGGTATATTAGTACATGTATTTGCCAATGCTAGTGGGTTAGGAAGAGTTGAGTGGGGGGAGGAAAATCACTTTAATGTTTTCTCAAACAACCAAACATATATTCGTCACTTATTAACAAGTGCCGAAAAGCAGGCCTTAATCGATCAAATGTTAAGAGAATATTTTTCTGCCACTAAAGCCGAATTTGATAAACTCTCTGAAGAGTCCCACCAAGAAAAGCAGGAGACGACCGAGCAATAATTGGTTGCCATTTTACCAAATTACATGATGGTAAAATGGTCTCAATAGCCCCGCATCTATAAATCATACCCTGTCGTCTCACATTTCATTTCACACCATTCATTACAATACTATCTTTCGTGCCTCTTCTGGCGTCGCTATTACCCGCCCAGCTTGTTCGGCAATCTTAACCATCGCGTCAATCAACTGCCCATTACCGGTGGTCTTTTCGCCGGAAGGTAAATAGAAAGTATCTTCAACCCCTGTTCGTAATTGCCCACCCAGCTCTGCTGTTTTTTGATGCAATGCCCAAATTTCCTGTCGACCAATTGCAGTAACTTGCCAGTTTGATGCAGATTTTTTGTATTTCACTAACAAAGGTAACAATTCAGGATCTGCTGGCATACCCGATGCGACCCCCATTACAAAGTTATACTCAGGATCTGAATCAAACATCCCAACATCTTTATACATACCGACAGACTGCACGATACCTATATCAAAGCACTCGAATTCAGGGCGAGTGTTGGTTTCTTTCATTACTGCCAATAGTTCCTCTATCTTTGACACTGGGTTTTCAAATACCATCGGAGGCCATGCCCAAGTACCTTTACTTGTAGCTTTTAGATAATTTAGGCTACCAGCGTTACATGCAGCAATTTCTGGTTTAGAACGGCGAATACAAGCAATCGGGCCAGATTGATCAGCAGTTACGGTACCTGTTGTCATATTAATGATGACTCCTGGACATACCTCACGAATAGCTGCATCGACTTGTGCAACAACGTCTGGATCCCAGCTTGGTAAATGCCCCATGCCTGCCGTTTGGTTTCTGTAATGAACATGCATTATGGAAGCTCCGGCGTCATACGCCTCCTTTGCCGCCGCGGCCATTTGCTCGACGGTCACAGGCACTGGATGTTGCTGTGGATTGGTTAAAACCCCTGTTAATGCACATGTGATAACCACTTTATCTGACGATAACTTCGACATATTTTCCTCCAATGTGTAAAAATACAAACCAAGCGCTTGCTTGGTTTCCAGCATAGTCTCATTTTTGCTTGGTTTAAACCAACAATTGACAAAATTATCATTTTTATTCCTTTGGTATTTAGACAGAGCATTAGGTCAGCATTACAATGGCCGTATTATTTTCGGTAACAAAAGGCATTATTATGACAGTGAAATCCGGTGAAGAGGTTCGACGAGAGGTAATGGGGGATGAGTTTGTTGATCGCGCCTTGAACGCTGCTGATGAGTTAACGCAGCCATTACAAGATTACATCAATGACCATTGTTGGGGGGCAACATGGAATCGATCTGGGCTAGAGCTTAAAACGCGTAGTTTAATTACCATTGGGATGTTAGCCGCACTCAAAGCACCTAATGAGCTTAAGGGTCATGTTCGAGGGGCATTGAGAAACGGGTGTTCGAAAGAGGAAATCCGTGAAACCCTGCTACATTCTGCTATTTATTGCGGAGCTCCTGCTGCACAAGAAGCATTTAGAGCGGCGAAAGAGATATTGGATAATTGGGAAGGTTAATTTCGCGATTGTTAAGTTAATCTGTATTAGTTCAGAAACCGCAGCTAGTGCACCTATGAATGCTTCCTTCGGCGCCCTTGCCTCAGAAATTCCTGAACTAATACAGAGTTATGGGAGCACTCTATCAAATGTTCCCAAAGATACACCGTCCGTTGCACTGGTATACACTGCAAACTGCTCATCCGTACTAAAACTTAGGTAGAGTGTAACGCTCTCAGTCGCATTAACAGGTTCATTGTCGTCATAGGGGGATGACGCACACGTTGTTATATTTTGTATATTTGTCACAGTAAATACCAATGAATGACGCTCACCGCTTGTTACTGCTGTATCGAACACGAACGAACCAATACCAATATCAATTAACGCCTCTGAGTCTACCTGAGACGTAATTTGATAGGCATCTGCAGCTATATCATTATCCTCAAACGCCCAAGTTTCGTTACACGTAGCTTCCGCAGCATGCAACCATGTGCCGGTGCCACTTACTAAAGACCTCGTTTCTTCATTACTCGCACTATTTCCAGAATCACTACCACCCGAACTCCCTCCACAACTAACAATTCCAACCAGTGCTGAAGCAACCAATAAACCCGACACAAATTTACCCATATCCATTCCTATGTATTATTTTTCACCCCAAAAGGTAACGTTATTCTAGTGCATTCTACCTCAATGTGCATATAAGGAACGACTGACGCACCAAACGCGTGCAAATATAAAATAAGATAACAGCATTACTCTTTAGCTATCTACCATTTGGGGGATAGGCAGATATGTTAATGGCATCTATTATTACCTGGTGACTTCGAGACGTGTACTAACGTCTGCCCCCAGAAAACAGTGCACGTGTCTTAGTCCACTTTTTAAAGTAGCATCTGCTACTGGAGCTTCGCTCCACCCCGCGCCCGGCTTCATACCTTTCAGGTTGAAGCCGGTCTTAATTCAGCTTGTACTTTTGATCTTTCTCATTTCTTTATATTTTTAACTCCTTCAACTTCAAACATGCCATCCAAGACCTGAAACCAGCCCGCTACAGAGCACCTTCCCACCAATGCATTCTTTTTATCATTAACTTGTAGGTGATAACTTTTTGAATCATAGGATTGACAGAACAATTCAATGACTCGTAGGATGCAAACAATCTATTATCAACACCACAGTTTCAATGCAACAACAGGACACTTCATGCTCCTCAACAAAACAGTGCTAAAACACCTTCTTATCGTCGTATTAAGCACCCTACCCCTGGCCGTCTTTGGCGAAACGATAACGCTAAACGCGAACACCCAACTTCGAGGGGAATTCACCCAGGGAGGCCTCATCCGAGGAAAAACCCTAGCCAACAGCCAAGTCACTCTGGATGGAAAAACCATTCGAACCACACCGAATGGTCAATTTGCCTTTGGATTCGGGAGAAATACCGCGAGGACCAGTAAGATTGCAATCACTCCGCCATCTGGAAAAATGCTATCACACACATTAAAAGTGCACCCCCGAAACTACAAACTACAGAAAATAGACGGGGTACCTCAAAAAACAGTGACACCACCCAAAAGCGTCCTTGGACGAATAAAAAAAGAAACCCAACTTGTTAAAGCTGCCAGAAAAACTGATTCTAATGCCACCGACTTTTTATCAACCTTTCAATGGCCTTTGATTGGACCTATTACAGGTGTTTATGGCAGCCAACGCATTTACAATGGCACTCCTAAACGACCACATTACGGGTTAGATATTGCTGCCCCAGTTGGCACAGAGGTAAGAGCCCCTACGGACGTCACTATTACCCTTGCTCATCAAAATATGTATTACTCTGGAGGCACCCTTATTATGGATCACGGGTATGGCATATCATCAACATTTATTCATCTTGATGAGGTGCTCGTTAAGGTCGGCGACAAAATAAAACAAGGGGACATTGTCGCTAAAGTTGGATCAAAGGGCCGCTCTACAGGCCCGCATTTAGATTGGCGAATTAATTGGTTCGGGGTACGGTTAGACCCAGCATTAATCATGCCCGACATGCCTACCCCTCAAAAAAAATAACAGCAAAACGCTACCCTAACCATCCATTCAGCTTATCTGAAGCCTCAACCGTTAGAAATACCGTATCTTGTTTTGGTATTTCTAACGTGATATCAAAACGCATCAATTCATCGCGACGAAACGCATAAAGAGATACCACTTCCCCCGGATTAAATACCGAAAGAGCCTTCTCAATTGAACTCTTATTAACGCGAAGTCCATCAACAGCAATCACTATATCACCTGCTGATAACCCCGCTTTATGCGCAGCTCCACCATTAACCACAACGGAAAGTTTGACGCCCGACGCAACTTCCGTGTAAGTCGCTCCTAATGACACCCTATTCTTTGATTCTTTATTACCAGCCTTGCCACCTTTATCCGCCGCTGAGTCAGCTTCACGCAATTGAAGTAACACACCCCGTTCTTCTAACAGAGGCGCTAAATCTATATCTTTTGTACTACGCAAGGCTTGTTCGAAATAGATTTCCAAAAGCTGTTTTCCACTCGTATCCAAACAGGGAGCGGCTAATTCAACAACGCGACGCTCTAACTCGCGCTCTTGAATACCTATTTTTTTGATACCAAACTCTTGCCATAGCATGACCATGACATGATCCATTGTTACCTTATCAGCCGTTAGCTTACGCAACAATAAATCCAAGCCAAGCACAACCAATGTTCCCTTTGTATAATAACTAACGATAGCATTGGTAGCATTTTCATCTTGCTTATAGAATTTTGTCCACGCATCAAAGCTAGATTCAGATACTGTTTGTTTATGTCGCCCTTCTGCTCGCTCAACCCGAGTCATTACCTGACTCAGCAACTCCAAGTAAGATTCTTTAGAGATAATACCGGTTCGCGCTAAAATAAGATCATCATAATACGAAGTAATACCTTCAAAAGCCCAAAGTAATTCTGTGTGACTTTCTTGCTCCAATGCATAAGGTAGGAACTTTGCTGGCTTGATTCGTTTAACGTTCCATGTGTGAAAATATTCATGGCTACAAAGTCCTAAAAAGGTTCTATAACCATCGGTAACATCGTTATCTTTACTCGTTGGCAAATCTTCTCGACTACAAATCAAACTGGTTGACGCTCTATGCTCCAACCCACCATAACCGTCACCAACTACCCATGTTAAAAACAAATACCTTTCCATCGGAGCAGGCATTCCAAAAAAATTTATTTGATATTCACAAATCACTTTTAGATCATCGGCTATGCGTTCCAAATCAGCATAGTGCTTTCCCGTAAATACAACATCATGAGACACACCACAGGCTTCAAAGGTTATGAGCGAAAAGTCGGCCATTTCTACTGGGTGATCAATAAGATCATCGTAGTTCTCCGCTTGATATTTACCAAACCCATAACGCTTTGCTGTTAACTCTTTTAATGTTGTCGCCACCCGCCAGTCTTCAGCACATGAATTTTGAGGCTGCCTGATATCTAACTCACAAACACTACCTTCTTGGCCCTCAACAGCAAAAAACACACTAGTACCATTAAAATATCCGTGCGTTTGATCAAGATGTGCTGCTCTCACAGACATATCCCATGCATATATTTCATAGGTGATAATCACTGGCCCATTACACGCCCCTAGCTCCCATGTACTCTTATCTATTTTATAGATATCTACAGGCTCGTTAGAAGTAATATCCTTAGCTGCTATCTGCACCACATTTTTTGAAAAATCTCGAATCATATAGCTGCCCGGTGTCCAGGTGGGCATGATGAGGCGTTGGCCTTGGTTTTTTGGGGAGGTTATTGAACAGGTAACACTAAAAACATGGCCATATAGGTCATTAGAAGATATTGTATATTGAATCATTATTTCATCTTAATCATTATGGAATCACGCAAGCAACGGCAACAGTTAAGTTCTTGATCGCGGCTTTGTCATTCATCTGGAATATTGGCTTTTGATGCTTCAGGCATTTGCCATTGGTATTCTAACTGCATCAATTCGAGTTTTTGCAAAGCCTCTTCAGCTTCTTGAATCTCTTCTTCTGTTTGAGTTCCATTCTGCCTCGCTTGGGCGATCTTTGCACGTAACACAGGCAATTCTTTTACCGCTGCCGAAAAATATGCACTAGCCTGATTTAAGCTTTGGCGTTTCTCATATTCTTGATACAACACTGGATCATTAAGCTCATCTAACGTTGGCTGTTCATACTCTAAAGGCTCCGATAGAGGCGGGGTTCTTACATCCCCTTCAGCCAATCCATCACGCATGCTATCAAGTGCCGATTCAATACTATGGGGGGTCACAAACTCAGTAGGCATTGCAGCGGACCCATTGGAAGAAGCCCCGTAATCGTTCAAAAAACTACCAGAAAACTCATTTCTCTTCTGTACAACAGGCTTAATCTTTTCTAACGGGTTAACATCTACGTATTCAGAAGTAGCGTCCTCAGATTTCGTCGATTTCAGTTCTTTTTTATGATGTTGATCGTCTTTAGACGGAGTGCTTGCCATCCATACCAATACCACAAATGCTACAACAACACCTCCAACAGCCCACTTCATCCGCTGTGCCTCAATAGATAAACCTCCTACGACTACTCTGATATTGTATTAGTTGATACAGCCTCGTAAGAAAACAAGCCTTCAACTTTTTGAAAATATCGGCTATTCAACACAACATCGTATTTCGAAAACCAGATTGAAAATGAATTCTGCAAATCATTTTTTGCTTTTTTAACTGCTAATATATTTGCTATCTGATTTCGCACACTCTTATCTGATAGCGGCAACGGAGCTGGTTGCTTTTTATCCACCAATATAATCTCATAACTTTTACCATCTAACATACGATAGGGTGTAGACACTTTATTCACCGCTTGAATCAATGCTAATTTTTTAACAAAACTTAAATTTTTATCTTTTTTATTAATAAACCCTAACGACCCTCCATCCTTTGCAAGGGAATAACGTTTTACTGCTTCATTAAAACCCATTCCAGAACGTAGCTTTTCGTACACGTAATCAGCTTTAATCTGAGTCCCAACCCTGATATGTCGAGCTTCAACAGAACCCACCTGAATAAACTTAGATTGATGTTCTTGGTAGTAACGTTGAATTTCTGTTTTTGTCACCAGATTCTTAAATCGATCTAACAAAGGTTGATCATGATGCAAGTCCATCACAATGCCCGTCTCTAAGTAATACTGTTGCTTGTTTTTTTTATCCCATACAAACTGCCATAATGTAAGCAAATCAGAATCTGTTAGGTTTTTATTTTTTTTGACGCTTTTTTCAAGTAACTTTAAATCCACTACATCTCCGACACCTTGTTCAATACTAGCAAGATCCCCTCTTCTCACTTTTGCTTTATTTTGTACAGTTTGAATTCGATATACATCCCAAAAAGACACGAGTTTTACGGCATCCCCAGGTAATTGATAACGCCCCACCATTAAACCCTGAGCAGCAACCTTCTGAACCTCTGAAAAATTTTCTTGGCTAACAATACGATTAACGATCACGCTTTCCCTAGCGACAGCCTCAGTCTTAAGCAAGGTTGCTAGCAATTTCGGTAAATCATAGCTTGTTGATAATGGAACGATAACTTGATCCGCTTTATAGGCTGGCTTTACAACCACCAACAATGACAAAAGGTCTCGATACTCAATAAAAGTATCAGCGTATAAGCCTAGTGAATGATCATGCTCTTCATCATTCGCCGCCAACGCCAACAAGTGGTTTTCAACGATACCCTTAAGTAACCCCATACCCTCCGCAGCATCAGGAATAGCCTTCTGACCTTGTGTTTGCTGTGAGGCCAACGTAAAAAACTGAGTGTAAGCGGGGTAAGTAAAAAGCTGGGCATTAATATGAAATGCGACATGCTCATCCATCTTAGTATAAACCACATCACTATTGGCGAAAGATGAGCATAACCCACTTAATACCCCCCCAATAACTAAGCTAAAAATACGACAACCTGTCCGATATTGATTCATTCGGTATTTCATCAACCTATGGTCACCTAATCAGTAAAAAAAGTGCTATTTATGAACACTTTATAACCCTTGAAGTATTAGCTCCAATCCTCTACTTGGCAAGTTGAGTACACTTAGTACAATGAATTTCACACAAAAAAGCCCGGCTCTCTCAAAGAACCGGGCTTTTGTATTCATCAAAGCTAAATATCCCTGATTAAGGGCTAGCCGGCAGAATGTTAAATCTCTCCACATTCTCCATGCAGGCAATTCACAGCTTTCGTTAATAAAGTAATTGATGCTCCAATAGTTTCAGGAATCATTACTTTTGCAACTGACAAGCGAGTTTCATGATCCGTAGCATAAAGGGGTTCTGGGTGTGAATATGCCTCTTGTGCCAACTGGGTAATGATTGCTTTAACGGAATCACTTGGATTGAAGTGACCCACAGCTTCATTAATCACCGTTACATCTGCCATATTTTCTTCAAAATAGTAATCCTGAACCCAGCCTTCCCAACCTGAATGGTGGTTTGCTGACGTTGACATTGTGTGATGCACTTGCCCTGCATCAGTCAAGAAATGCAAAGCATAGCCAATCGTTTGAAACGTCGGTTGACTTAAAAACTCGCCAAACCAATAGGTTCCGGCATTTGTCGATGGCTGCCAAGGCATATCCTGAAAGTCATCATAATGTTTGCTATAGCTAGAATAAGAACCCTGACGATAGTTTGCTTCCGTGGTATTAAAATCAGATTTCTTAAGTTGCGTGTTCCATAAATAATAGGCCGCTAATTTGTCAATATTAAAAAACTCGCCATTGCCCATCGACCCATTAGGTGTTCTGTGGCGATAGTTATAACCGCCGTGATCATTTCCATGCTCATCAGTACCACGACTCATTGTTACGAAATGATGATAAGCATTATACCCAACAATACTATGAGCCAAACCAAATGCTGGAGCAGACCAGTAACCACGCCACCAGCTACCCAAATGGACATCTTTAAAATCATCTACGTCATAACATGCTTGACCTAGTGCGTCGGCAGCAAAATTTGCATCACCACTAGCAGAAGATACATAAAAATCATACGCTCGGCGCTGATCTGCCGTTGCATAATCAGACCCCATGTAAGCTAGCGCATCTATAATTTCTTGTTTATGAGTTGGCTGTTTCCAAGCAAACACACTTTCTACACAACTAAGTGAAACCAATCCCGCCAAAATTATAGATGCTGTCTTCTTCATTAAGTACCTCACACGCCATTGTTTTCGTTTTTGTTCGTTATGAGTGGAATTTATACGACGAAAGCGTAAGCAGCAAGCCCTTAGTAACAAAAAGGAATATAATGTATCAATTGAATTAACACTGAAAAAGCTTCTATCTGATTGATTTGATGGCTGTTTAAAAAATTTTTTGTATTTTTACGGCACAAACTGGTTACAAAACACACACACAGCACAATGCAAAAGAGTTAGTTTTTTTGTTGAAATAAAATTAGTGCATCCATGAACAACTCAAACTGCTCCGTGAATTGTTCAAAAAGAACAGATAATTTTTCAATGTTTCCATCATTACTTGCCAACTCCAACTCCTCAATTATTTGCTGTAGCCCTACGGCACTTAGGTTGACAACAGAGCCCTTTATATAATGTGATATCTCACTTGCGGCTTTTGCATCTCCCTTCAAAATAGCGTCTTGTAACACGTCAACTTTTTCCGGTATATGCGCTACGAAACTATCAATTATTGATAATAATCTATCTGGTTTACCTGCGAACCTTGCGAGAGCAGCTTTGCTATCCCAAACAAGTTCGTCAACGCAAACAATTGATGCCTGCTCAACTGCAACACCTGGTTTCTTTAAACCCAGCCATTCACCCAATTTCCCAGCAAGCTCCTCAATATCAACAGGCTTGGTTAAATAATCATTCATTCCTGCTTCAAGGCATTTCTCCCTATCTCCCTTCATTGCATTTGCTGTCATAGCAACAATTGGAATATTTGAATTATGTCTGCCACTGGCATCCTTTCGGATTTGCCGTGTTGCCTCATAACCATCCATTTCCGGCATCTGGCAGTCCATCAGGACCAAATTGTAAACCCTGTCATAAGGAGCGCCCTCTAATGCTTGTATGGCCTCAATGCCGTTTGCAACAGCGTCTGCATGAACACCCAAGTCCTCTAACAACATAAGAGCAACTTCTTGATTAACAATATTATCTTCAACCAATAATACTCTGGCACTAGCGTCACTTAGCGGTTCGCTAAAAGCAGCTTGATTACATCCATGCCCTTTTAAATCAAACACTTTAGTTTCAAAAAAAACATTATCATTATTATCCAAAACACCCAACAAAGTAGGTAACAATACTTTAGGAACAAATGGTTTCTTAATGTAGCCAGAAAAATTCGCAAGCGATAGTTGAGAAGTATCAACCTGCTCTCCAACGGGTATTAAGGCTATATATTTTGTTCTGTTCTCAAGGCAATAACCCCTTAATTTATCTTTTAAATTATGCCTATCACTCTCCTGGACTGTTCTGCCCAATATAACCAGTGTAAATGGTATTAATTTATCGTTGCCATTGTTCTCCAAAACATGCTCTATATTATTGACGCGACTTACATCAACGACACTGGCACCCCAGCGAACGCACTGCGTTGCCAAGACTCCGCGACTAACATCATTATCATCGACTAATAGTATTGATATTCCCATTAACTTATTATGATGCGCTTCTGCCTCGCTCTGAGAAGATTGTACACTCAGAACGTCAGCTGACTCGCTCAAGTCTAGTATCATAGTAAAATCAAATTGACTCCCATCTTTCAGCTCACTACTAATAGAAACAGCGCCCCTCATTAACTCACACAATTGTTTTACGATAGCCAAACCTAGCCCCGTCCCCCCATATTTACGCGTCGTTGACGAATCTACCTGGGAGAATGAATCAAACAAAAGCAAAGATTTTTCTTCTGGAATACCAATTCCTGTATCAATAACAGAACCACTCAACTTCACTTCTGAACCAGCGATACGCTCAGTACTCATCTGCACAGTAATGCTTCCGGTTTCAGTGAACTTAATCGCGTTACTCACTAGATTGGTTAGAACCTGTCGAATCCTCCCAGGATCGCCTCTTAACAGAGAGTCTGTAGCATTTGTAAGATCAAGTACAAATTCAAGTCCTTTCTCCTTTGCTCGATAAGCCATTGTCTCTGAAAACTCTAAAAGCTGTTGCTCTAAATCAAACTCCAACAACTCGAAATCCAATTTTCCAGCTTCAATTTTGGAGAAATCCAAAATATCGTTAATTAACCCCAACAACGCCTCTGCACTAGATCGTGCCAACGTCGCATAGTGATTTTGTTGACTTGATAAAGGCTCCCGCATCAACAAACCTAACATCCCCAAAACACCATTCATTGGCGTTCGAATCTCATGACTCATACTTGCAAGAAACTCAGACTTTGCCAGGGTCGCTTCTTCGGCTTTCTCTTTTTGCTCCTCTAACGCCCAGGCTTGAAACTCCATATCCTGAGCGTACTCCGCCAATTTATTCTCATTGGTTTTTCGTTGTGTAATATCTTCAGTACATGCAAAAAATCCAGAAACACTGCCATCCTCATCAATGTCAGGAGTAAATACATACGTTAGATGGCGTAAGCCTTCACCGGAAATCGTGATTTCATTTTCAAAATAAACTGACTGCCCCTCAAGTACTTTATTAACTTCGTCCAACAAGGGCGCTCTTTCTTCTACACTAAGAACATGCCCTACTTCGTTATCAATAAAATAGGAGGCATCACGCTGAAACATTCTCTCGTACGCTTTATTAACAAACTTGTATTTTCTATTCTTGTCAACGTAGGATAAAAGTACGGGGGCCGCATCGGTAACACCATCAATATGTTTTCGAGTTTTCCGTAATTCATCATCAACACGCTTCTTGTCATGATTGACTGAGTTATAACAAGAAACTAATATCTCCAATTCGTACTGCCTAGGAAGTTCAATATCATCATAAACTCCAGTCTCATGGTGCTCCTGCATTGATGAAACAATTCGCTGAATTGGATCAATCAACTCTCTCCTCTGAACCCAATAGGACACCAAAAAAAGCGTTATCACCCCTGTAAAAAACACCAGAATAATTCGCTTCAGGTGATTTTGTGCACGGACCATTGCATATGATTGATCGTAAGCAACAAGCAATATAAATGGCCTGAGACGGTTAACCTCAGGATCAATTAAATTGATCGTAAGAACCTGATAAATAATGTCCCCTTCAAAATGGGAAAACGTTGAACCCACCGAATGCTTTTCCCGATAAATATCTAACACTTTTCTTTCTATTGGATTAATTAAGGCCGATATAGGTCTACCAATAAATTCATGAAAATTATCAGCGATGACAACATTCTTTTTGTAGTGTATCAAGCTAAGATGAGAAACCTCATCGGAACTTGATTGCAAACTTAACACCCGAGTTAAATTACCCAATGTGGAGTCATACTCAACGGCTATGGCAATAGCATTGGATAAGGCATCAATATACGCTAATGCCAATCGATCATTTTCTCGGCGCGAATCAAAAGATATAACCAAAATCACCGAAGCCAAGACCGCGGTACTAAAAAACACGATAGGAGCATTTAGCTTAAAAACCAGCTTACTCTTAAGCTGTCGGGTCAACTTATGCATCATCTCCGCTCTTACTTATTTGACCGATAAATAATATCAGGATAGTGATCGCAGTCCGCTTCGATAGACCTAACGTAGACCATCGTTTCACACACGCTGACAACTGCACGTTGTAAAACATCAGCAGAATCAAACAACTCCTGCTGTTCTTCGCTGCTTAATATAATGAGGTCTTCCAGGATACCGTCAAACTCCTCTATTGAGATCCCTTCTCTTTGAGCCATTAACTGATGTGCTTCTTTTTTATGGGTTTGGGCATATTCTAGCGACATCTGCCAAGCTTTTCGCAATTTACCCACCAAACCAGGGTGTCGATCGATAACTTCTTGAGACAACGACACGGTATCTATCACTTCTTTAGGGATTTCATCACTACCAAAAATCTTTTGATACTGTTTATGCCTGAGAATTGCCACTGATACAGGGGGGTAGGTAACAAATGCATCAATACGGCCATCAAGCAACGCCTGCTCACCCTGAGATTGCTCGATGTTAACTAACGAAACGTCTGAAAGCGACAGCCCTACTTTCTTTAAAGCACGCTCAAGAACATAAATCCCTAACGATGTAATTTCGGCGCCAACAACTTTTCCTTTTAAATGAGTAACATCTGTTATGGGCGAGCTTGCGATAATTACATCACCGCCGTTTGAATAGTCCGACACCAATACAATTTTTAAGGGCTTTCCACCCATAGGTTGTGCCTGTACAGCTTCAATAATAGTTGACGTCAACCCATCCACCTGTCCTTTGGTGTATGCTCGCTGGGCATCGGCCAAGGAAACAAGCTGAAGCAACTCGACATTAAGCCCTACTTGCTGAAAAAAACCTTTCTCTTTCGCTAAGTAGAGAAATTCATAACCAGGCCAGGGGTTAATGGCAATTTTTATCGGAGGGGGGGGCTGTTTTTCACACGCTTGTATTAAAAGAAACAATACGAGGCATATTAAAGCTCGATAACCCATCTCATTAACCCTATCTATCGTGTGGATACATGCAACACTCCGCATCTAAGCCTTAAGCGTAGGATATATATGAGATGTGTCACCCTCAAATCGATTTAGTTAACTTCCAAATGCCCGACTAACCCCAAAGCTAAGCAATGCATCGGTTCCATCATTATGAAGATTTTGGAGCACTCTCACTTCAGAACGAACGGTGAATTTGTTATTTACGTCGTAACGTACTCCACCGCCAACATGTAGCTGTGTATCTGTTTCATTATTAGATTTAGTACTTTGATCAGAAAAATCGAACTTCATTCGCCTATGCCCGACCCCCGCAACCAAATAGGGGTGCCAATGTTTGTCGCGGAGCAAATAATACAAGCCATCCAGATAATACAAAGAAACCGAAGCATCTTCCCTAACATCTCGGATGTTCACACCAGCATGAGAGAAGGTCAATGAAACACTGTAGGTATCCGACAGCATATATTCGACGCCTATAACAGGTAGCACTTTACTTTTCAGTTCGCTATCGCCGTCAAACTTCATATATCCAACGGAAGGATTTACCTTAATCATACCGCTCTCTGCATACACTTCAGAAACAGATGCTAATATCCACAGAATACTTACTAAAATTACTTTTACCATTTATCTACCTTACGTATATCAGCTCTCTTTTAAGCATAAATTCAAAACAGGTTCCATCACTACTGGTAGTAAATTCCAACATTGAATCTAGACGATTCAATGCAACCTGCACAAAACGCAACCCTAAACCCGCTCCTGTTTTTCCTCCTTGATGGCGATATGAACGATGAAAAGACTTAAAAATATATTTTTGCTCGTCTTCAGGGATTCCTGGGCCAGTATCAACTACCAACACCTTTACGCCTTGTGCTGAAGCCTGCAATGTAATTGTTACCGATGCACCTGAATCGCTGTATTTGACAGCATTTGATAATAAGTTAACGAATATTCTTTCCAATAAATCGCCATTACTTCTAACCCAAAAATCGTCCCCTTCCTCTTCGGTTGTAATACGAATATTTTTCTCAACGGCTTGACTATAGATGTCATCTTTCGCGTTGCACGCTACATCCAACATATCCACATCATAATGCTGTATAGGTTCATCATTATCAACTTTTGCAAGTTGTAAAAACTGCTCGGAGAAGTGCAGGCTTTTATTGGCATAGTGCCGAACATTTACTAGTGCTTCCTGCCATTCATTATCATCTTCATGCAGGGAGCTCAACCGCTCCGTATAAGACATCAATGATACCATTGGTGTTCGCATATCATGAGAAACAAAATTGATAGTTTCATTTCTTGCTCTTTGTGCATCTTTAATACGTGCAATATCAACAACGTTGATAACGACAAATCGATGTATCGCATCCATTTCACCCACAATTTCCAGGTTTAATAATATCTCTTTCCCTGAACAGGTTCGAATTTCAATTTGTTGCTTATTATTCTCGGTGTGATGCTGAGACTGATTCAGCAATACAAACCTGAAAACATTTACCCAGCTATCTCCCCCTGACACAATTTCCATATCTGAAAATGTCTGCCATAAAGGTCTATCGCTCTCTAAAGCCAGCAATTTATTGGCCATTTTATTAGAGAACAATACCTCAGCAAACATATCGGTAATAATTACCCCCTCCGCCATCTCAATTAAGCAGGATTGAAATAAGGCTCTAGCTTGTGAAAGCCGAGTCTGTGATCGACGTACTTTTTCCAAACTATTGATAAGAAGGTCATAGGAAGGCTTATCATTCATATCTTCCGGTGCTTCCGTCAAAGTAATCAAGTCCACCAAGAAGCGATGGACGGCCTCATCTCTAGCAGATACTTTCAATAACGGTAACACCACATCATACGTACTTCCATTATGAGTGAGCGAGTACTGCCGATAATCCGAATTATTCAACCAATAAACACGACTGCCTCGTATGGTACTACCTTTAAGGTAATAGCGTTCACTGTCTTTCCATATCCCACAATCTAGAATATCTAAACTCGCAAACAGCGCATCAACACGAGAAAAAGTTTTCTTACCTGGCTCGGGAATTAGCCCTGAATTTGAAGACTCCTCTAACTGCTCAGTTAAAATAACAAATTGTTTTTTAAAATATCTTAACGCCTGATCTAAACGAATAACACTCCATAGCGGGTACACAAGGATTGCACCAAAAATGGCGGATGCTGTAGGGATCCAAATATAATAGTTAACCAAAATCCAGTATGCCCCCAACAAACCTAAACTACATGCGGCGCCTGTTACAAGTAAAGCTACAGGGGCACTCACTCTAGGAACAATAATAAGTATTATTAATAGAAAGACTGTTGAAAAAAACATACCCAACAATGGATCTATCGGGTGAATCAGGTGCTGCTTTCGTATGGCGTCGAATATGTTTGCGTTTATTTCAACACCCGGCATCTGTTCTCCGTGAACTGTTGTGGGTGTTTGCAATGCATCACCCAGCGTTAACGCTGTTGCCCCAACAAAGACCACCTTATCGTTAAAAATCGATGTTGGTACACGCCCTTTAATTACATCAACAAAGGATACCTGCTGAAATGTCCCAGTATCTCCAGTAAATGGTATATACGCTTGCAACTCAGCCACCCGATAATATGGAGCGTTACGCGTATTTGGGCTAACACTCTCATCTCTTAATCTTGGCTTTACGTAACCAAGAATTTCAGCGGCAGTTAGTGAAAAATGATTCCAATATGCATCACCAACACCCTGATACAAATATGCACTTCGAACGACTCCATCTGAGTCAAGCTCAGTATTGACATGACCTAATTCCGAATACTCGGCAAACATAGGGTGTGGCATTACTTCAACCAGCTGAGCGCCCTTTTGCAATTGATCTACATAAATAGGTAAAATTACCGCAAGATCCAACTGCAAGGCCTTCTGTAGCGCAGCGTCGCCAATACGGTCCAACAAAGATTGCTCGGAAAAAACAATATCATAAGCGACTAACCGTGCCCCTCCTTCTTCAAGCAGATCAATTAGCTCAGCATGGTAACGCCGAGACCAAGGCCACTGCCCTATTTCACTAAGACTTTGTTCATCAATAGCAACAACAACAATGTCCTCTGGCGGGTCTGAGTCTAGCCAACGGATTTGCTGATCATAAAATTGGTGGTCTACTTTTACAAGCCATTGAAAATAATAAGATAACGACAACAGACATAATAGTGATAATGAAAATATCACAAGAGCAACTCTGGATGTCAGTCGCGCAGAAGATATCCATTGGCGCTTATCTAACATTAGAGAATCAAAAAAGACAATAAAGCTGAACCAAAGACATAAGGCCACCAGCGCTCACCTTCCACCTCTGAAATCACCACACGTGGAGGTAACACAACAAACTCAGTCGTTTTATCAACACCCTCAAATCCGTTATTATCAATTGCTCTAATATTGATTTTATAGCGCCCCTCGTTTAATAGAGAAAGTTCTTTGTTCGTAACGATTAACTTATCCTCAAGTATAAAGCGCTCATCACCTTTAACATCTCCCTCAACAATAAAAAGTTCTAGCCTGTAAGCATTGGCACCATCTATAGGCTGCCACTCCAATGTTAATGGAAATTCTGATACGATGCCTGCTACTCGCTGCTCCACGTCAGGCAATAATACTGGAGCTGGCAGCAGAGCCTCTGGCGGCAACACCGCTTTACCTTTTTCTGCCTTCACTGCATAACCTGCGTCAACAGATTGATCACCTTTATCATTGCCTACGCTGACATTACCTTTCAACACTTCGGTAGTCATTACAGGCACATCACCTTCAGCGCTTGATACTCGAAAAACTGTACCTCTCACCGCCGCAGCTGCAGCAGGGGTAATAATTTCATATCGTGACCCACTTCCCTTCGATGGTGTCACTTTTGCCCTTACTCTGCCTCGGTTTAATCGAATACGGGTATCTACCATACCACTGTCCCCATATAGGGTTAACGTATCAAATAGAACATCAGAACCCGCTTTTACCATCAATTGAGAGCCGTCAGCGAATTCCAATAAAAAACTACCTTCGCGACTGTATAAATGGTCACCAACAGAAAAAGCATCACCTTTCATTATAATTTTAAAATTGCCACCTTCAAGAGCAATCACCGGCTCTCCTTCGACCGTTAACACTCTGGCTTTTGCTGGCTGCACCTTCAACCACGCAATTGGTAGATATAACTTTGTGCCCGGAGAAATTCGTTTTGGATTAGCAATTTCATTTCGTAAGGCGATTTTATTCCAGCAGTCAGGCTCGGCAACGTAGGTATTACATAAAACCCATAACGTATCTCCAGGTCGAAACGTGTAAACCCATTCACCAGCACGAGCAACGCCCCCCCCTAACAATGAAAACGCAACAAACAAACCAACTAAAGAATAGGAATGTGATTTTTTAACAAAACGACTAACCATGCGACGTACTTTCCTCTTTATCGACTAATCTTCAGGTTCAATGCGTTCCAAACGATATCCATGCTGATACACCGTTTTTATTCTGTAGCCCGCTTCTGCACCAATAGCAAAAGCTTTGCGAATTCGACTAATATGCACATCAACCGTTCGTGTGTTTATATCTGCAGACAATCCCCACACCGTTTCCAACAAATAAGTACGAGAGAGCACTCTTCCACAGTTTGAAAAAAGACACGCAGCAAGATCAAAATCTTTTTCCGTAAGGGTTATTGGCACTTCCTGGTTGAATGCTTTCTTACTCTTCAAATCTAACCGATAGGGCGCCTGAACAATAACATCAGTAACAGCAGCTCCTACCCCTGCACGACGCGCCAAAGCACTCAGGCGAGCACTCAGTTCACCTTTACGAACAGGTTTCACTACATAATCATCTGCCCCTTTTTCAAGTGCCATAATAATATCGTCTTCGGCATCCCGCTGCGTACAAAAGAGCACGGGGATATTCTCATTAATTTGTGTTCGTATTGTTACTAACGTATCAATACCGGATATATCCGGCAGCTCCCAATCAAGAACTAGCAAGTCAAACTGTCCTTTTCTTACCCCTTGTATTAACTCAAATGCCCGCTCAAAATGTACGCATTGGTATCCTTGCTCTATCATCCACTGCTTTAACGTAGACGCTTGCTGAACATCATCTTCTAAATAACCTATACGCATAAATCCGATCCTTTATCTGCTCCCCTTTAGCTATGCAAATACCAAGAAGGGAAATGGCAGCCGTGATGGTATGATTTTCATCTAAGCCATCTTCAATATAGATGTCCACTGTATACATATCAACCGCAGGACACACCAACTCTCGAATAAGAACCGACAACATTATCCACACGCTGACGTAAGAACTCTGCAGTTAACTCGCTCAACATAAAACTATTCTCCATCAAATAGCTTAATTTTGAAGGAAGCTCACCCTCAAAACCAACACCAAGCAGAAGCGGTATTTTCTGAGACACACGCTGAATCACATCATTGTATAAGGGCATCGAAGCTTTAAAATCAACCAATAGACACGCGTCGTAGTCATCAATTATCTGCTGCCCTATCAACTCTGGCAACTGCCCAATCAAATAGTAACTGCAGAAGAAACACTCATGACCCTCGACATTGGCCTCAACAATATCCCAACCGGCATCCTGAGATGCTAACACTAAGATCTTTTGTGGCATTGCAGAGTATTCTAAGTATTGCTGCTTGAGAAATGACTTTTCCATCAATGTCACCTACCGATTCTGACAATCAAATTAAGATCAAACAAAACAGATTATTCTAGCAATAAAGGTAACATAGAAAGCAAAAGAAACGGATCCAACAACGAGGGGTTTTACAGTGTTTTACATTTCTACAAAAAGCAGATCAAAAACTCCAACCTACTTTCAAATGTTAGGTCAGCAACAAAATACGATGACGCTGCTGTCCTAACCGCACTCTGAATTACTAATTAGAACGAATAATCCAACGATACAAATGTTGTCGAATCGAACTTATGCGTACCGACAGGAACACTTGACGTATGCTTAGCTTCGTAAGAAATAACGAGTGCCAAACTGCCATTCAGCTGTGATTTAAATCGAGATAAAGACTTACTAATTGTGCTATTTTCACCCGCTTCAACACTCATTTCCTGACGAAATGAAGATGCCTTGGTGATAATCCAGTCATAGTTAAGAGCGCCACGAAGTGTACCCTCCTCTTCTACATCGTTCTCACCCATAATTTCACTTCGACGGTAACCAGGACCAACTTCCATCTCCAATATATGAGCATCATTTTGAATGAGTTTTCGCCCATAACCCGCAGTGATTGATGTTTGATAGTCATAACCACTAAACCGATCGTCTTCATGTTCAATCAATCCAAACACATAGTCAATTTCGCTAAGTTTTCTATCAAATTTCGCAGAAGCAAAGTACTTCTCTGCGGAACGGATGTCATCCGTCTCTTCATTTAAGCTTTCCAGCTTATACGTATTCCGCCAAACACTACCATCTCGAATCGCTCTAGCCTTAACCCCAAGGTTCTGACTGTTTGTGTTACCGTTATTGGAAATAAAGGAAAGCCCAACCTCTCCACTCCATAACTTCTTGTCAGACTTATCATCTTCTGCCAATACCACAGGCGACGCAGCTACACTTGATGCCAATAAAATAGATGAAATTACTATCTTTTTCATACCTTCCCCAATAACACCCAGCAGGCGCAATACGCATTAATAAAATAAGTTGTCACAGTGTAATGATTTTTAGCTCTATAACCAGCCCAAGAGACATAGCAGAGATGGATTTTTCAGGATTTAACATTTGTTCTGTTATGTAATACACCATTTCACGCTAGGATACATAACCTAAGCTACAATCTACAAACCCGCATCACCTGAACCATCACTCAACACTTTACAAGGAGGCAAATATGTCACTGGAATCAGGATTTGAATTATTCAAACAAGAAGAGTTACTCGATACCTATATTATCCCCTGGTCAATCAATATATCGTTTGGCCTCCTCATATTCATTATTGGCCTTATGGCCTCCAAAGCATTAACGGCCGGCCTACGACGACTACTGGGGCGCCTCGGACTTGATAACCTATTGGTTAACTTCGTCTGCTCTATCAGTTACACCTTAATGCTGTTAATGGTCACCATCGCAGCTCTGGACCAGCTAGGTGTTGATACAACATCATTAATTGCTTTGCTTGGTGCAGCCGGCCTGGCCATTGGCTTGGCTTTACAAGGCTCGCTACAAAATTTCGCTTCAGGAGTGCTGCTTATTGTATTTCGTCCGTTTAAAACAGGAGACTATGTGGATATTGCAGGAACAAGCGGCACCGTGCGCGAGATCAATATATTTAGCACCACGCTAAACACACCCGACAACAAGGAAACCATCGTCCCCAATGGCGCTATCTATTCCGGTCTAATTACCAACTACTCGTCTAAGACAGAGCGTCGAGTGGACATGATTTTTGGCATTGGTTACGGCGACGATCTGTTGAAAGCCAAATCCGTAATTAAAGATATCCTCGATGCGGATCAACGAATATTAAAAGACCCAGGGGCAACCATTGCCGTTGCAGAACTAGGTGAAAGCAGCGTTAACTTTGCCGTAAGACCGTGGGTTAAAAGCGCTGATTATTGGGGTGTGTTATTTGATATAACCGAACAGGTGAAATTACGCTTTGATGCAGAAGGTATCTCCATTCCCTTCCCTCAAATGGATGTCCACTTAATGAAAGAAAATAGCTAAGCCCTATTTATTCTATTGCGGATCTTAGAATAGAACACCTAAGATCCGCCCCTCTCAATTCACAAATTAGAATACCCAACGAACCTGGGCATACAAACTACGACCCTTTCCAGGTAGCCTCTCGTCTATTGCAATATCATCATTTATTGCACGATTATATCCCATCAAATGACCTTGATACTTCTTATCCAATAAGTTATCAATACCCGCCGTTAACCTAACTGCTTCCGCCACCAAGACATAGCAAGAGAAATTAATCGTTCCATAACCTTTAGTACGTTGTTCGTTATTCTCTGCTGAAACAGCATCTTGTTTTGAAAATAAATGATTTTCAAAACTGGCACCCCACGTCTCCGTATCATAATCTAACGCATAAAGTGTGTTGGCTGGCACAATACGGTATAGATTATCACTCACACCTCTTCGCTTGCCGCGCACGTAGTTGACCACACCACGCAACGACCAAGAAGAATCCCAACGATATGCCCAATTCATATCAAAACCGTAAAATTTTGCATCAACATTACCAAACTGAAGTAATTCGCGACCAGAAGATACGTTTACGTCGTAGGCCGTGCCCTCTGTTACCGCCACCCCTTGAATAAAATCATCGACGCTTCTATAGAAAACCCTAGGGCTAATATCGAATAAACCCGCACTCAGATCAAACCCTATATTAATTTCATGAGAAAGTTCTGTATCGAGCGCAACATCTCCATAGTTCCAGAGACACTAACCTCACCTGAATCCATACGGATATGGTTTGCTCGTATACCTACTTCCAAGGACAACATGTCGCTTAGCTCAAAATTGGATTCCGCATAAACCCCAACACTATCACGAATCGCTTCGCTGAAATTTTCAACCAAAAACATCGGCATATTGGGGTTAGTGACATCGGTACTGTGCTCTGATTGCAACACATCTATACCAACTTCAAATGATCGGCCTACCTCAGATCGATAAACAAGCTTTCCGCCTTGGGATTCTCCCGTTGCAGTGGCTGTACGATAACTCATCGTATTACTGGGTGCCTCACGCAAAAGATGGTTTGACATAAGATGCTCTACATCATTGGCAAATAGTAAGGACTCTACAACAAAACCATCTCCTTGATACGTGTACTTTCCCTTCAATATATCCGTATCAACGAATCGAATATCCATTGGCAATGCAGGTGCTCCAGCATCCCCCGTTTCATTTCTTCCGCCAACGACTTCAATTTTATGAGCACCAAATCGAAAACCGTACCCCATATCAATCCGATTACGTTCATACTCTGTTGGCATTATTTCACCACCATCAAACTCTATATCATCAGCCTGCTCACCTAAGCCTTTTACGTTCAACCAATGATTCTTATTAGCAACAGTAACTAACACGCTTACCATTGTCGCATTATTGTTTGTCTCCCCTCCCACAGAGATCTCTCCTGATAAAATAGCCTCAGTTGAATCCACAAACTCACCGCTTTTTGTCTCAACGATGACACTACCACCAATGGTTTCTTGACCACTGCTAACAGGTGACACTCCGCGATAAATACGAATATTACTCACTTGCGATGCTGGCGCATAATGTAACGGGGCATCCATCCAATTAGGCCCCCCAGAGGTGTGCGTAGCTCCATCAATTACGGTATTAATACGCTGCCCAAACATCCCCCTATATTGAGCAAAACCCGTTAAAGGGCCATTCTTAACAACGCTAGCTCCAGCCATGCCGTTTAATAATTCAGTGGAATCTGGCGTAACAGTATTCTCTTTTTCTAAAGATATTGAAAATACACTTTTCTCGCCTTCAACAATGATGACTGGAGCATCACTTGCTTCAGCATAAAAAGAAAACACACTCGCAACTGCCAACACAATTACGCTTATCTGAAAAGCCGATGGTAAATGCTTCATAATTAACCCCAAGTCGATCAGAAAAATATCGAAGGGATCATATCAAGTTAGGAAAACGATAGGATGTGGCATATTGTCGCAGGCAGACAAAAAATCATTCCACTAATTCCAGACATTAAAAAACCCAGTAAATACTGGGTTTTTTAATGTCAATTTGCTTCTAATTGATTAAAGCGCTTTTTCCAATTCAGGAATCGCTTCAAACAAATCAGCAACAAGACCGTAATCCGCCACTTGAAAAATAGGAGCTTCTTCGTCTTTGTTGATAGCAACAATTACTTTACTGTCTTTCATACCTGCCAAATGCTGGATCGCACCGGAGATACCAACAGCTATATACAAATCAGGGGCAACAATCTTACCTGTTTGACCAACCTGCATATCGTTAGGAACAAAGCCTGCATCAACTGCAGCACGCGATGCGCCAACACCGGCACCTAGTTTATCAGCAACCGCTTCAAGCATCTTGAAGTTATCGCCATTCTGCATACCACGACCACCAGAGATGATGATTTTAGCAGCAGTCAACTCAGGACGATCTGACTTAGCAATTTCTTCGCCTACAAAGCTAGAAACGCCAGCATCCTTAGCAACATCAGTAGATTCAACAGCAGCTGAACCACCTTCAGTAGCAGCAGCATCAAATGCAGTACCACGAACGGTCATAACTTTAATCGCATCAGCACTTTGTACTGTTGCAATCGCGTTACCTGCATAGATAGGACGTAAAAATGTGTCTGCACCTTCAACACCCGTGATTTCAGAAATCATCTGAACATCAAGAAGTGCTGCTACGCGAGGAAGGAAGTTCTTACCTGTTGTAGTAGCAGGTGCAAGGATGTGACCAAAGTCTTTTCCAAGTTCAACTACTAGCTCAGCAATGTTTTCCGCCAACTGGTGCTCATAAGCTGCATTGTCAGCAACAAGAACTTTTGTAACACCAGCAACTTTTGCTGCTTCTTCAGCAGCAGCACCACAACCAGAACCCGCAACAAGAACTGTTACATCACTATCAATTGCTAGGGCAGCAGTAACAACGTTAAGTGTTGCTGCTTTTAGTGTGGCATTATCATGTTCTGCATAAACTAAGACGCTCATTTATATTACCTTCGCTTCGTTTTTCAGTTTATTGACAAGTTCCTCAACACTCTCAACCTTGATTCCAGCAGAACGCTCTGCAGGAGGAGCAACGTTAAGGGTTTTTACACGAGGAGCCACATCTACACCAAAGTCCGCCGGTGTTTTGATATCTAGAGGCTTCCTCTTTGCCTTCATGATGTTTGGAAGAGATGCATAGCGCGGCTCATTCAAACGAAGGTCAGTGGTAATCACAGCAGGAAGCGTAAGCTCAACTGTCTGTAATCCGCCATCAATCTCACGAGTCACTTTTACTTTGCCGTCTTCAACATTAACTTCAGAAGCGAAAGTGCCCTGTCCCATACCCGCCAACGCAGCAAGCATCTGGCCAGTTTGGTTGTTATCAGCATCAATTGACTGCTTACCAAGAAGAACAAGGCTAGGCTTCTCTTCATCAACAATGGCTTTAAGAAGTTTAGCAACCGCTAAAGGTTGAACTTCTTCATCGTTTTCAACCAAAATTGCACGATCAGCACCAAGTGCTAACGCAGTTCGCAACTGCTCTTGTACAACTTTAGGGCCAACAGCTACTGCAACTATTTCAGTTACAACACCTTTCTCTTTTAGGCGAACGGCTTCTTCAACACCAATTTCGCAGAAAGGGTTCATAGCCATTTTAACATTGTTTAGATCAACGCCGCTGTTATCAGCTGCAACACGTACTTTTACGTTTGCATCAACAACACGTTTAATAGCAACAAGAACCTTCATAAAATCCTCGGCTTTCTTGTGGGTAAATTTCAGTATCGAAAAGGTTATTTTACAACCAAGATCACGATACCCTTGAACTTTTTCCAACATACGAGGAATAAACACCCCATATTTTGAACGGTCGATATCTTGCCGTGTTATACAAGCTAGGTCAATAGCTAAAAAAGCCCACCGAATGTGGCGTTTCAGCCAATAGTAAGCCACATTAACATTACAACCAATACGGCAGCACAAAAACCATATATCTCATGCACTTACCAATCCCCACCAGTAATACAAAGGTAATCAAGTTAACCCTCAAGACACCAGCCACAAATGTTAGCGGGTCTCCAATCACAGGAAGCCAGGCAAATAACAAAATCCAAACACCTCTATTCGAGAACTGTTTCTGCGCCTTTGTAAGAGTGTCATTTTTAATAGGAAACCAGCTTCTATCTTTAAATTGCAATAGATAACGGCCAATAACCCAATTAATCACAGCCCCAGCCGTATTACCGGTTGTTGCAAAAAACAGCAGCAACAAGGGGCTATGCCCTTTCTGAAGCAAAATTAGTAACGTAGGCTCTGAGCCAACAGGCAAAAGTGTAGCTGCTGCAAATGAGTGCAGCCAAAGAAGCGTGTATTCCATACTACCTCAGTAATTAAAAGCCCTACAAAGCCTAAACTAAGTTGTCTTGATGTTTTTTATAAATCACTCAAAAAATGTCAACTTTGTGAATATAGGCCGTGCATGAATATTTCAATAAGTTATTATAACCGTTCGTTTCAGAACATTTTGTTAAATCTATTGGTAAAACACCAATAAACGAAAATGAAACGATAAACAATGGATCAGCAGCAAACGCTTGCCTGCATAGAACAAAAACAATTGGAGCTATTCCCTCATGAAAAAAATCACTTCCTTTATACTTGCTGCTTTAGTTAGTACCCAGCTTTTCGCTGTAGAGATTGGCGGCATCGATATGCCAGATACATTAAAAAAAGACGAAACATCTTTAAACCTAAATGGTGCAGGCACTCGTGAAAAATTCTTTATGGATCTTTATGTTGGCGGACTATACCTTAAAGGCAAAACTCAAAATGCAAACGACGTTGTAAATGCTGATGAAGCAATGGCGCTTCGCCTTCATATTGTTTCAGGGTTAATCACCAGCGAAAAAATGCTAAAAGCAACAAAAGAAGGGTTCGAAAACTCTTTGGGTGAAAAGAAGAACGAAGCCATTCAAGCCAAAATCGACACTTTCCTAGCAACTTTCAAAGATGAAATCAAAAAAGGCGACATCTTTGAAATGGTTTATGTACCTAGCGAAGGCGTAAAAGTCTACAAAAATGCTACGCTAGCCAACACTATTAACGGTATCGAATTTAAACAAGCCCTATTTGGCATTTGGCTAAGTGAAAATCCTGCTCAGCAAAGTCTAAAAGAAGAAATGCTTGATTCGAAAAGTTAATCGCACAGATTGATTGATTTTTCCTATTAAAAAAAGGAAAGGCATTACTGCCTTTCCTTTTTTTAATAGGCTTATTTTTCAGTTACCCCTTCAGGATGCTTCTGATATCTCACTGGTAATAAACTGAATGCCTTCTTCCAACGCAATGGACACTGCTAATGTTCTATTATTACACTCCAACTTCCTGTAAATAGCTCTAATATGCGTTTTGACAGTACCTGGAGAAATATCCAATTCCCGAGCAATCACTTTATCTTGAGCTCCTTCAACTAACAAATTCAGAATGGTTAGCTGCCTGCTAGACAGCGACTTTAACCTGTGGGATTCCAACATAACATTCGCAGCTGGCCACAATGCTGTTGCGGCACGATGTAATCGCTCAAGCAACTTTAATGCGTCAAAATCCTGATACATTCGCGGTTTCACTCTCACGAGCATCGGGACGATGCCTTTACCCGCTTCAAGAAATGGCCCCAATATCAACTCATCGCCCGCACATTTTATTGCCTCCATCAAAAGCAACTCCGCCTGCACTGGGTCAGCCTTTTCCACCAGTAAAGCCTGTGCTATTTTTGCTTTAATAAGATGAAGGACTCGATATTTTGACATAGCATGACAAGCTATTCTATCTAACATTTTCCGGGCCCGGTCAGGTTGCTTTTTTGCTACCAGCCATTCAGCATACAAAAACTGTTCGCACTCATAAGCAAAATCATCGGTACCGAACAATTTATCCTCACGCGCCATAAACCAGGCGTCAGCTTTCTCAAGGGTCCCCCAGCGAACTTCATACTGTGCTCGCATAGCATCCACTGGCGCCCAACCAAATGACCAAGACACGCCAAGCAAGCGCTTAAAGTGCTCCGCTTCTATTAATGTTATTTTCGCTTGGGAAGGTTCATTTAATGCTACAGCAAGCCTAAAACCCCTAATGTGTGACACTAAGTGGGGTAGCCCTACTGGGGTAGCTTTACAAAACGCCCCCATCGCTTCCATTCCCTTTTCAGCCAATGCAAAATCACCCATTTCACGATAAAGGTCATTGGGTAAATCACTCAACAATCCCGCCTGGGGCAAATCGATAAACCCTATTTCCTCAAACCATTTTTTACAGTTATCGTACTCCTGCAAAGCAGCCCTAAAGCGCCCAGCTAATACTAATGTAGCAATAAGGTAACCTAACGCAATCAGCACATTATGGGACTGCTTATATTGCTTACCCAACTGAATGGCATTTTGAATTGCTAGCTCACTCGCTACCAGGTCCCCGTGTAAATAATAGTCTTGACCTAACGTCATGTAGAGGCGGCTTAAAATTGCAGGGTGAACTTTTACTGCCAATTCTACAGCCGCCTCAGAATACGACACCGCATCATCGTAACAACCACTGATACGAGCGACGTATCCTCGCAATGCCAATATCTGCGATTGTATTTTTTGACTATCGATATACGTTTTGGATGCTTTGTCTTCTACTTCCAGAATAGGGCCGATAATATGTTCAGCTCGATCCAGCCACTCATTTCCGGTATGGATCTGTCGATATTCAGGCATTGACCAAACATGATATAAAATCAGTACAGGGTCGGAATCAATTGCATCTTCAGACAGTTTTTCAAACCAGTAATGCAAAAATTCAAAACCACCAACGCTGATATATGCCTCGCCTTTATCTCTTAATATACCTGCAACCATATTCCACAATTCATATTGCTGACTCAAATGTAGCGCTTCATCGAGATAATCTTTTTTTGCACACCAGCGTATCGCCCTCAATACAAACTCTTGTTGCTGCTTAACATTCAAGTATAAGAATCGCCCATGTAACAACGTCCTTAACGTTGCATGAACGCGATACCAATGAGACTGCCCTTTCACTGGCAGCAAGAATAAATTACTTGCAACCAATTCCTCCAAAATAACGGGGGTTTCCTCGTTCTCAGTGATAGCTACCAAAAGAGATGCATCAAACCTATCCATGAAAGAACAGGTGATAAGTAATGACTGTTGCTCCTCTGGCAAATCTGAAAAAATCTGTTCCCAAAAGAAATTGGCAATATCTGTTTGGTATTGAGCATCATCCAGCGCAATTTCCACACCTTGCTTCAATTGGTAACTTGCAAGCTGAACTGCAACAGGCCATCCTTCGGTAACCGCCATGACTTGCTCTAGCCATTGCGATGAAATTTTTCTCTGACCTCTATCAGCAAGTAATTTTTTAATTTCTTGCACATTAAACTTAAGCTGTTCTAACCCAATTCTCTGACACTCTTCAGGCAAGCTATGCTTTGATAGTTTTAACGTACAAGTTGTTCGACAGGTAATAATAAGCGTTACGTTTTTTGGCCAATACGCTAACAACATGTTAAACGCATGATTTAACACATCACTTTGCACTTCGTGAAAATCATCTAACACAACAGAAAACACACCAGAAGTCGCTTCAATTTGATTTAGCAATCGAACACAACTATCGGTTAGCAAGGATATATCTGCGTTGTAGTAGGGATTTGTCGCTAATGACACATCAATATCAGGATTCAATAACTTCGACAATCCCGTCGCTAGAAGCGATAAAAAACGACCAACATCAGCATCACGCGCATCAAGGGACAGCCATACATTTGAGACTTCTTTGGATTCCCAAAAGTGAACAACATCTTGCGCTAAAGCAGACTTACCGTAACCGGCCGGAGCACTGATAATGAGAAAACGAGGCACCTGTTGATATATCTCATTCATGCCATTTAATCGGAGATATGGAGACGCTTGACGAGTTGCCCTAAACTTTCCTAGTGGGAACATACCTGGCTACACTTTTTTATTTTAATGTATTGAAAATCCTTTATAAGCCCAGCCTACCGGAGTCTCGACCAAAACAAAAGCCGGCCGTTAGGCTTAAAGCATGGAACCACACAGTACTGTGTAACAAAACACATAGATGAAGACAAAATCAGTATTAACCTTCACCGCAGGAGACCCCTGTCCCGCCTAGCCCACAATATCCCTGAGGTTTTTTCGCCAAATATTGCTGGTGGTATGCTTCAGCATAATAAAAGGGGCCTGCTAGAGCGATTTCTGTTGTGATAGGGGAGAAACCTGCTTTGTGTAATTTCTCCTGATACCGGTCTCTGCTCTCTTCTGCTACCATAATTTCTGAGCTATCGCTGAGGTATAGGCCAGAACGATACTGAGTACCTCGATCATTTCCTTGTTGCATTCCTTGCGTCGGGTTATGCGCTTCCCAAAACACCGTAAGTATCTCTTCAAACGACAAGATTGAGCAATCGTACGCCACCCTTACAACTTCGTTATGCCCCGTTTTGCCGCTACACACTTCCTCGTATGTCGGGTTCGGTGTATATCCCGCCCCATAACCTACAGCCGTACAAGTCACACCGTCTAATTTCCAAAAGCACTTCTCAGCCCCCCAGAAACAGCCTAAACCAACAATGACTTCTTTTTCATTCCGTTTTAGTGGCTGCTTAAGATCAATTCCGTATACAAAGTGTTGTTCCGCTGTCGTTATCCGATCGGGTCTCCCAACCAATGCGTTCTGGGTGGAAATCATTGTGCTTTTGTTGTCATTGGAAAACCACGTCATATGCTGTCACCTTCACTTGCGCTAATCATCGCTGGCACTACTCTGCTCCCTATATGCACCGGGAGTGGTACCAGTCCATTGTTTAAAACTACGATGGAATGATCGCGCTTCAACAAAGCCAATACGCAAACCTATTTCATCGATACTTAATGGAGTATTGACCAAATAATGTTGCGCCAGCTCCAATCGCAAATCATTAAGCAATTCTTGATAACCTTTACCTTCATCATTTAGCTTTCTCTGCAGCGTTCGACTAGTCATCCCCAACTTTTCTGCAATTACCTCTTTCCTTGGCAACTCTTGGCGCATCATCAAGCGTAGCAAGTTTTTCACTTGGTAAGAAAGCGGTTGGTCTTTATCAACTTCTTTCAATATGAGTGTTGCATGTTCTTGTAACGTATCCAACAATTGAGGGTCCGCCTGCATTAGCGGGTGGTTTAGCATTTCCCGATCAATGATTATAGCGCTATAAGGCTGATTAAACTTTATCGGAGCCTGAAAAACCTCATCATACTCTTTGACAAGAGATATATTCGATGGAGCCTCATGCTCAAAACATACCCCAACCGGACTACGATCTTCACCGGAAATCCACCTTGTATAACGTGTCCAAGATCCAAGTACATTTTCAATAACGTGGCGGCGAACAAGAGCATTGTCGAAATTACAGTGCCAACGCACATGGGTTAGCCCACCCTCAACATGAATTGAGGTAACCCCCATATCCCCTACGATTTTTTCATAAACGGGTACCATGGATAGCGCCTCGCCCACAGTACCGCAATTCATTGCAATATAACCAAGCACTCCGTAGGAAGCTGGCTGTACAAATTGCGACGTGTGAACACCAAAGCAACGATCCCCACTTTGAGGAATTATTTCAGCGAGCAGTGCCTCAAGCTGATAACCGGGCACTCGTTTGTTCGGTTGAGTGAGCAACTCAGCGTTAATACCAGCCTTATGTAACGGGCTATCACAATTTATGCCCAATGTTTCTGCCATTTTTAGATATTGCTGTACTGCCGGAACGGATGCGTATCCAGAATCTCTCATAAAGCTTTTTCACCATCATTTGTCCCAATTCGTCCTTCTTCTGTCCACTTTCGACAGTGAAAATCAGGCCATCAGGTCTAGTATATATGCAGACTAATCAATTCCTTGGCAAATGACAAAGAGAATCCCCCATGACTGGTATCAGTAACAGACAAACCCTTTGGAACGACCTGGGTAGCAACCAAACACAATGGGACATGGTTATCGTGGGAGGAGGTATCACAGGCGCAGGCATTTTACGTGAAGCCGCGCGTCTAGGTCTAAAAGTGCTTTTAATTGAACAAAAAGATTACGCTTGGGGGACCTCCAGCCGATCCTCAAAAATGGTTCATGGCGGGTTACGTTATATTGCCCAAGGAGACATTAAGCTCACCAAGCACTCTGTTGAAGAGCGCGAACGTTTGATACGAGAAGTACCTGGCCTTGTTGATCGAATAGGTTACTTATTTACTATTCGTAAGGGGCAATTTCCTGGAAAAATTGCGTTCAATACCTTGTTAAAGGTATACGATGGTCTTGCAGGTATCAAAACACAAAAATATTTCGATAAAAAAACCCTAGTTCAAAAAGTTCCCGGCCTGAATGATAAAGGCTTAAAAGGTGCGAGTTATTATACTGACGCTGCCACCGATGATGCTCGACTTACACTGCGTGTATTACAAGAAGCAATAGCCGAAGGTGGAACCTCTGGCAACTACATGCAAGGGGAAACTATCCTTAAAAGTGTGAGCGGCCAGGTATCAGGCATTCGTATCAAGGATATGGAAACCGGTGACACTGCCGATGTAAATGCCAAGGTGGTTATTAATGCCACTGGTGCTTGGGTTGATAAACTACGCTCTCAAATGATCAATGAGCACAAAATCCGCCCCCTTCGCGGCAGTCATATCATCATACCTCACCATATGGCACCGGTAAGTGATTCATTAACTCTGTTTCACCCCAGAGACAAACGCCCCGTTTTTGTGTTTCCCTGGGAAGGTGTCACGGTAATTGGTACTACCGACCTGGACCACTCTCAAGACTTAATGAAAGAGCCCTGTATTTCCAAAGAAGAATTAGACTATTTACTAGAAATTACCGGATTCGAATTCCCCGATGCAAAAATAACAAAAGATGACATCATCTCAACCTATGCCGGTGTTCGGCCTGTTATTAGTAGTGATACATCAAAAGACCCGTCAAAAGAAAAACGAGAACATGCGGTATGGTCAGATCAAGGGCTTATCAGTGTCAGTGGCGGAAAGCTTACTACCTTCCGCTTAATTGCCTTAGATGTAATAAAAGCGGCAAAGATCGAATTAGGCCTGGCAGATACAACACCACTATCTGATATTGTTATTAGCCCAGCTACAATTAATGAAAATGATGTCTCAGCATCCGATCCAACATGGGCAAGGCGTTTAATTGGCCGATACGGCAATCACGCCAAAACATTGCTTGATAATGTTGAAGAGGAAGAGAAAGGTAAAATCGATAACACGCAATTTTGCTTAGCAGAACTACGCTGGGCAGCAAAGCATGAATCTGTTGTTCACCTTGATGACTTGATGCTACGTCGCTCTCGTTTAGGCTCTCTTTTACCTAAAGGAGGAGAGAGTCTTATGCCTCGCCTTGAGCCTATCTGCAAACAAGAACTAGGTTGGGACGACAATACCTGGCAATCTGAAAAATCACGCTACTTAGCATTATGGAAGTCTAGCTATTCGCTTCCCACAAGTTAACTAGTCGCTCCCTTTTGCGTTCTCAACAACACAGATGAGCCCCTACCTTCTCTCATTTGCGGTTGTTTGGAACGCAATCTTAATACGCTTTTATTTTATGCAAAGCTTCCCACCCTCCAGCACCAAGGTTGCCCTATGACAACACAAGAACAATCCTATTTACTAGCCATTGATAACGGTACGCAAAGTGTTAGAGCATTAGTGTTTGATCTTAAAGGGCAGTTAATTGCAAAAACAAAAGTTGAAATAGAGCCCTACTATTCTAAGAAACCTGGCTGGGCCGAACAAGACCTTAATTACATCTGGGATAACTTGTGTAAAGCGTGCAACCAGTTATGGGAAGAAATCGACTTTCCCAAGGAGTGGATAAAAGGAGTTTCCATTACCACTCAACGAGCTACTGTTGTTAACCTCGATAAACAAGGAACCCCCTTAAGACCAGCCATGTTATGGCTTGATCAACGGCAAGCTAAATTAACCCCGATGAAAGGGCCATGGAGCTTTATCTTTCGTGCTATTGGTGAAAAACCATCTCTCGATTATTTTAGAAGTGAGGCTGAGTGTAACTGGATCTCCCAAAATCAACCGGACATTTGGAAAAAGACTGACAAATTCCTCTTGTTGTCAGGCTACCATATACACAAATTATGCGGAGATTTTGTTGATTCCTCTGCCGCCCAAGTGGGTTTCATCCCCTTCGATTTTAAACGATTTGACTGGTGTAAAGACAACGATTGGAAATGGGCAGCTCTGCCGGTAAAAAGATCCATGCTGCCTCGCATCGTCAAACCCGGCGGATTGATGGGACATATAACAGCAAAAGCATCACAAGAAACAGGTATACCCGAAGGCCTTCCTCTGATTTCATCAGGTGCAGACAAAGCCTGCGAGGTTATTGGATCGGGGGCATTAACACCTGAGGTTGGGTGCCTAAGCTATGGCACTACCGCAACCTATAACAACACCAACAAAAAATATGTAGAAGCAATAAAACATATCCCCCCGTATCCTGCCGCCATTCCAGGAACGTACAATAATGAGATTATTATTCGCCGCGGCTATTGGATGGTAAATTGGTTTAAACAAGAATTCGGGCACAGAGAACGAAAACTTGCTGCTGAGCAAGGAGTGGTTCCTGAAGTACTATTTGATGAATTGCTAAGGCAAGTTCCAGCTGGGTCAATGGGCTTAACACTACAGCCTTTTTGGTCTCCTGGTGTAAAAGTCCCCGGCCCAGAAGCCAAAGGGGCAATCATCGGGTTTGGTGACGTCCACACTCGTGCACATATTTATCGCGCAATTATTGAAGGGCTTGCTTATGCCTTACGAGAAGGAAAGGAGCGTGTTGAGCGAAAGAACGGTGTAAAAATACAAACACTACGTGTTTCCGGTGGTGGTTCTCAAAGTGATGAAGCGATGCAAATTACAGCAGATATTTTTAACCTTCCCGCAGAACGCCCTCACACTTTTGAAACATCAGGGTTAGGAGCAGCTATTAACGTCGCAGTTGGTACTGGTCTCTACCCAAACCACCGTACTGCCATATCAAAAATGACACGTAAAGGTGATGTATTTTTCCCTAATCGTGACAATGTAAAAATATACGACAAACTTTACAAAGAAGTTTATTTATCGATGTACGATAATTTAAGCCCGTTGTATAAGGCTATACAAAAAATAACGGGGTACCCTAAATAGCGCTAACCACCACTCACTTTCAATCGATAATCCGCCGGGCTTACCCCTGTCCATTGTTTAAACGCTCGAGTAAAAGAAGATGACTCAGAAAAGCCTAGCAATGAACTTATATCAGCAACAGCCAAACGTTCATTCACCAATTTATCGACTGCCAAATCACGTCGAATATTGTCTTTTATCTCTTGAAAATTAGAGTTCTCCACTTTCAGTTTTCGCCGCAACGTCTGAGGACTTACGCACAACGTTGAGGCAACTGAATTAAAATCTGGAAAACCATCACCTTTTCGTAACGGTTCTAACAGCATGCCTTTAATTCTTGTGGAGTAGCTATCATCGGTAGTTGGTCTTACTAACAAATCAGCAGGTGCTGTTTTTAAAAAGGCTTTTAGTTCAGCACTACTTCGAACTAAAGGTGATGCCAGGTAACGTTTATTAAATACAAAACTGTTTTGTGATTGGTCATATACCCGCTCACAGGGGAACAGTATTCGATACGCGTAACTATGCTCTGGCTTTGCATAAGCAAAGGTAACTCGATCCAAAATAATACGTTTACTACAAATCCAACCAAAAAAACGATGAAATGAGACCATCTGAAATTCAGATAAAAAGTGATCAACATCCAACTCTGGTTTTAATAGTTTTACTGAAAAAGTAACATCGTCGCCTTGAAAATCAACACTGAATTCGCCATCATCTCGCGTAGTATTATAAAATCGACAAAGCTCGTTAAGTAATGCGCCTAATGTATCAAATTGCTGTACGTAACGTACCATCAACGCAAACAAACCAGGCTGGCAACGTGTGCCACTCAGGCCCCAATATTCATCATCAAACCAATACCATGCTCGCTGCACTAACCGAACAAATTGATCCACATGAACAACACCTTGTTGCTCTTGATAGATTTCAGATGATATACCACATTCATCCAAAACGGTATGAACATCCACACCATATTGATCCGCTTTACCCAGTATGGCCCGAATAAAATGGCTATTAATTGTCAACATTTTTTATATATCGCTTGATGGCATTCAGCTAAAATCGATAGGGCAATACTCTCTGGAAGTTCACCACCAATATCAAAACCCGCAGGACCAGACAACGCTGTAGGCAGGTCTGACTCTTGTACGTTAACCTCTTCCAAAACTTTTATTTTTCTCGCATTAGGTCCCAGCAATGCCAAGTACATTAATCGTTCGACACCGATCATAAGAGCAACTGCCCGAGCATCCATTGCAACGTTATGGGTCATAATAACCACAGCATCAACACATTGATCAACACAATAAGCAGTAAGGCTTTCCTCAAGCGTTCGAATTATCGTCGTTGCTCCACGAAAAACTTCTGTTCTTGCATTCGCTGGCCTCGGGTCACAAAGCGTCACCATCCACCCTAATTCCTTCGCAATTGACACAACCGGCTTCGCGTCCACCCCCCCACCAACAATTAGAATATGAGGCTCTGGTTTAATATCAGAAACGAACCAAGAACCTTGAATACCTTCTATGGATTCATTCCTTGCTTCAGTGTCAATTGGTTCAAACCTGTTTTGCGGTCCGTTTTCCGTAGTGCTATCAGCATTTTCATTGGGTATTTTTTGATGGTAAGTACCGCCATTGCGATCTTTAAGTGAATGGCAAACCTTATCCAAATCCAGATAATCATTCTCTTGATTAACTAATTGCAACATTATATAAACCGTACCACCACACCCAATACCCAGTTGAAAAGATATATCATCTTCATCGCTACCGTCATAACACAGGGTTACCACTTGCCCTGTTTGCATAACACGTTTGGCGTGATTCTGCATATCGGATTCCAAGCAGCCCCCGCTAAGTAAACCATACTGCTGCCCCACGCCATTAAACAACATCATTGCCCCTGCTTTACGATAACAAGGGCCCTCTGTTTTATAGACCGTACCTAAGACCCATTCCGTTGTGTCCTTTAAAGGGTACCATTGCCCAAGCAATTGAGTCAGTTGATTAGACAATGTTACAGCTCCTTCATTCTTAATCTAAAGCCGCAATAATTTTTTCAGCAAAGCCTTTAAGCACTTCTTGATCAGCCATTTCTCTAGCGTGCGACTTTGCACCTAAAATAGAGCCTGGAATCACATGAAAATGGATGTGCGGAACGGTTTGACCCGCTTCGGATCCATTCAACTGCAGTACTGTTGCTGCAGGAACGTTCATCGCAATTTTAACCGCATTTATTATCTTCTTTACCGTTTGAATACAAGCTGCGGCTCCTTCGTCAGATAACTCAGGCAAGGTTTCTGCTGATTCTTTTGCAATAACCAGAGTATGCCCATCGGCTTGAGGCATGATATCCATAAAGGCTATTGTTTTTTCATCTTCATAAACCTTAATGCAACCAAACTCTCCGCGGATGATTTTAGCAAAAATGTTTTCGTTATCGTAGCTCACTGTTAACCCCTTTCAATTAGTTACTGGTAATTTATATCCAAATCTGTGCCTGGAATTGTATCATCAAAAACATCTGTTATGCATACGTGCGTTTTTTGATCACCCCGAATCCATACCGAAGTGCCAAAATCAACAACAGCAATCCTGTAACACCTTCCAACCAGGGGTTTACCATCTCATGAGTACCATCAACCTGAGCCAATATGTTGATATCCCATAACACCACCAACTGATCAACCAGCAGCCCAAAACCAATAGCGGCAACAACAATCCCACATAGATATGCGAACAATGCATAACTCCCTAGCTCCTTTTTAACAATTGCCAAAGTAGCCATATTAGTTGCAGGCCCTGCAAGCAAAAACACTAGTACGGTTCCAGGTGACAAACCGGCTAATAAAAAACCTGCCGCCATAGGGGTCGACGCTGTCGCACAAATATACATAGGCACTCCCACTATCACCATTACTATCATCGCACCAAATCCACTCCCCCATTGTTGAAGGAAGCTCACAGGGACAAAAGTTTTTACCATCGCGGCAAAAAACAAACCAATACATAACCAAAATATCATATTGTTAAAAATATCGGTAAAAGCATAACGTAACCCTGACAGCGTTTTATGCATTGCGTTATTTACAACGCCAGGGGTAACTGGCTCAGCCTTTACAGAGGAATGGTCATCCGACGAGCAACAACTTTGTTTCTCTTCCTCTTTACTCTCGCAGCAAGCCCCGGTGCCAACAGCACCCGAATGAGAAACCTCACTCACACCTCCCCTCTTATCTTTAGAAAAGCTAACAATGAGCCCGGCAAAAATCGCACTCGAAATTGCACTGATAGGTCGTATTATCGCCATAAATGGACCTAACAACGCATAAGATATAGCGATGGAGTCTGCACCGGTCTCTGGTGTTGCAACCAAGAACGACACCGTCGCGCCCTTTGATGCCCCACTACGATGAATGCCCAGGGTCACTGGAATAACACTGCAAGAGCACAATGGCAAAGGGGCTCCAATAAGTGCTGCCTTAGTTATAGGCCAAATACCAGATCCACCAAGTTGTTTGGCAACACTTTCCGTTGGCACCCATGCTTTAATCAAGCCAGCAATCACCAGACCCAGCACCAAAAAAGGTGCAGACTCCAAACTTAAGCTATAGAAGTTAACAAATAGAGCTCCTAATGCATCAATGAGTTCGCTAATAGATAACGTCATGCTATGAGTCCTCCTTATCTAATGCATCGAGAATTGAACAAGCGGTGGCAGGCTCTTCGCCACCACAGCAGGCGTCCGTAATACCGGTTAATGCTTGATGCATCCGGCCTAATTCCGCCAATTTTTCTTCAATATCCTTTAACTTTGCTTCAGCAAGTTCTTTAACCGATGAACACGGTTGGTTTTCTCTATCGATTTTTAAAGTAAGTAACTCTTGAATTTCCTTCAATGTAAAACCTAACGATTTTGCGCGTAAAATAAATCGCAGTTCCCTTAACGCCACGGTTGAATAAATCCGATAACCGCCTTCTGTTCTACCAGATGGGACTAATAGTTTTTGTTTTTCATAATAACGCACAGTATCGATACGTACGCCACATTTTGATGCCAACTCACCAATTTGCATACTCACTTGACTCACCTCTAATACGGGTTCATTGAATAGTATGGCTCATCCTATCCCTGGAGTTAAGTCCAGGGTCAAGTATTGACACTAACTTTTAAAGGAAACCATTAATTACTGTGATTCAAAGGCGGAACCGCCCACTTAATAGAATTAGGATGTGTAGGGTTTCACTGGCAGTTTCAATTGGCCTACTAACAAAAAATGATTTACAACGACTCAAATTAAAAACACCCAACTATTGAGGCTTTGCCTGTTGAGTTACAAGACGAATACCAGGTACTTCAATCACTCTTCATATAATTTCGAATTAAGGGGACACCTCTTGCGAGCACAAAATCATATACTCCTGGAACAAACCGGTTCGCCCAATATGGTAAATAGCTATCCATACCCACCGGAATAATCGCCTTATTCTTTTTCATCCCTTTTAAAGCAGCCTTTGCAACCCGTTTAGGTGACAACATCATTGGTAAGCCGCCCGATAAAGTTTCCAAATTCATACCTCTGCTGGTATTTCTACCCGTCGCTACCGGCGTATTCACCACACCAGGGCACAAAGCATTAACTTTAATATTATATGCTGCAGCTTCAACACGAGTTGCCGTAGACAATCCAACAACCGCATGTTTGACTGAACTGTACGCTGTAAATAATGGGGTAGGGCTAAGGCCGGAGGAGGATGCTGTATTAAGGATTTGCCCTCCCCCCTGTTGTTTCATGATTTTATAGGCTGCCTGCATCCCATATACAACGCCTTTTAAATTGATATCAATTAGCCTATCCCAATCTTCTTCTAAGGTATCTTCCATTTCTGATATAACAACAATACCAGCATTATTTATCATGATATCCAATTGACCGTAGCTATCAATAACACTATCCATAACAGACTGAACACTTTCTTTATCTGTAACGTCCATAGGTAGTGAAAAAACTCGCCCACCAGCTCTTGAAAGATTTTCGGCTATTCGCTGAGCCTCATCAACATTAATATCTGCAATAACAACAACACTGCCAGACAATGAAAGTTCCGTAGCGATAGCTGCTCCAATCCCCGATGCCCCACCCGTTACCACAGCAATTTTGCCAGAAAAATACCCCATTATTTCCTCCTTACTCATGCCCAAATATATTATTAACTATTCGTTGATATGGTATACCTGTTACGCCCATTTTCTTTTGATTGATATAATGCTTCATCCGCCCCACTGATTAACACATCCAACTTATCAGAAATAGTAGGCATAACGGAAGCCAAACCAATGCTCACGGTAACAGGAACTAACTTTCCTTCAAACATGATGCGTTGATCGGCTATATGTTTCACTAACAGACCTGCCACATGCTCTGCACCGTCACGCGTTGTACTTGGAAGCAACACAACAAACTCTTCACCACCGTATCTGGCAACAACGTCAGCTGGTCGACAGGCGATATCAACAATTGCCCGAGCAACCACCTGTAAAACTTTATCTCCACACTGGTGACCTCGGTTATCATTAACCGCTTTAAAGTGATCCAGATCTAAAAGCAATATTGACACCATCGCAGGGTTTCGCATTGCCCGATCCCACTCTTCTTCTGCTTTTGTATCGAAATAACGGCGATTAAATATCCCTGTAAGGCCGTCTTTAACAGACAGTTCTTCAAGCTCTTTATTCACTTTATTCAGATGCTCCATCGTTTCTTCAAGCTCAAGAGTACGTTCTCGCACTGTATGCTCTAAATTCTCATTCAATTTTTTCTGTTGCGCCAAAGCATCTTCCCTCGCTCTACGCAGCTCACGTTCTTTTTGTAAGGTTTGGCTCTCTGCTTTTATACGCCCTCCTCGTTCCTCTTCCATTTGAGCTTCCGCAATAACCTTTGCCTCCTTTGCTTCATTGATGCGAAAGGACAATGCTAAAGAGAATAAAATAATTTCAAATGAAAAAGCAATCTGAAGGCCGTAGTTAGCAATCAATTCATTTCGAACATATCCAAGCTTTGCAAGTGTCAAAAACACCCCGCAAATCATTAAGCTAACCCAACCAAAGAGGAATACCTGCGCTGTCTTTTCCCCTTTTAGAGCCAATTTTGCAACAATAAAGAAAGACAAAACAGCCAATATCAACAGTAAAACCATAACTACAGATATAACTAATTTATACTCGACAAATGGCAATGCAAATGTCACTAAAATCATAGTAACCATTAAGCTATTTAGTGTTACCCATACCTTTGGAAAAGAGCGTCGAACCTCGAGGAAATGCTCAAAGAAAAGCAGTATCGTTGCCATCATCATAACGGTTACAATAGGTATTGTGTAATGATGAAAAACGGGGGATTCTGGATAAAACCACAAAAAGAAATGCCCTTTTTGTGTGCCAATAAAGAACATACTAGCTACAACATAAAACACATAAAACACATAAGCTCTTTCTTTTACCGAAAAGAATATCACCAAATTATACAATGCCATAACAGAAAACAGACCATAGAAAAAACCATCTACCATAAAGGTCTGTCTATCAGAAATCTGAAACGTCGCTTCTTTCCACAGTCGCAACGTCAACTCCATTGCCTCCGTATTTTCAACCCTAATGTACAAATCCGTCACACTATTGGGTGTAAGCTGTACTGGAAATAAAAAGCGGGAATGGTTCACCGGCCGTTGGGAAACAGGCATTGAATCACCAGATTCTCGATAATCAACCGTCTCCCCTTGACGAACCACGTAGAGTTGTAGCTTATCAATCAGAGCGTATGACTCTTCCAGTAGCCACTCGCCATTCCCTATATTCATGTTCTGAATAGACACTCGAAACCAATACGCGGATGTTGTAAATCCTAAGTTAACCGTTATTTTGTCGCTTTCCACCCAATAATAATCGCCGTGAATCACATCCCTTACACTCATTGTTCCTTTTTTATCTTCAAGATAAAAAACATGAGGCCCTAAATCGACTTTCTGAGTACCAGGAGATATAAACAATGGACTCGCAAACACGCCGCTTCCCACTACAAAAAATGCAACGAGAAAGGTAAGCTGCAAGATGGCCGTTTTATGCCTTTGAACGTTATTTGTAAGTCGTAGCAACACCGTACACCAAGAAAAATAATTATTGTCCTTAGGTAAGCATAGCAACTCTTATTTATTTCGACGGCTTGATTGATAGCGTTTTACTGCTAATGTCGACATAGAAACCATTCTGCCATAAGATGGCACATAGAACCCATCGGTTCTTGACAATCCCCTCTCACCCTCAGTATTGCAAGGCACTAAATGGATATATTAAAAACAGGAAAAGATCTTCGTCGTTTGAACGAAATTGTTAATATTTTGATCAAATTTGGTTTTGGTGACATCATCCGGCGCATCGGCCTTGCTGACAGCGTAGAAAAAGCTGGGAAATTAATTCGCTACAATATGCCAGAGGAGTTTCTTTCACAGCAGCCACCAGCCCGTGCGCGTGCCGCGATGGAGGAAATGGGGCCAACATTTATCAAACTTGGGCAAATTCTTGCCACCAGGGTAGACCTTTTTTCTCAAGAGTGGATAGAAGAATTTGAAAAGCTTCAAGATAACACTCAATCTTTACCACTCGAAAACCTGCTACCTCAATTAGAAAATTCCTTAGGTATGCCCATAAAGAGGGCCTTCAAACATATTGATGAAAAGCCGTTAGGTACTGCATCAATGGCCCAGGTACATAAGGCAATCACATATAAAAACCAACCCGTTGCACTTAAAATTCGAAAACCCAATATTCGTGAAAAAATAGAGTCCGACATTCGTCTTATCCAATATCTCGCCAAAGTTGCCCAAAGCCAATCCATTGACTTGCGGCGCTACCGGCCAGTTGCCATAGTCAAAGAATTCGAGCGCTCCTTACTCAGAGAATTGGACTTTAGTATTGAAGCTAAGAACGCTGAGCGTATTGCAGAAAACCTCAAAAGCATAAAATATGCAAAGGTACCCAAAATATATTGGGAGTGGACCTGCGAAGACCTCAACGTCCAAGAGTATATTGAAGGAATTCCCGCTAAAAATATCAGGGAACTGGATGCCGCAGGCTTAGACCGTAAACTTATTGCCCACCGAGGTGGGAAAATAGTCTGGAAATCCATGTTACTTGATGGTTTTTTCCATGCAGACCCTCACCCTGGAAATTTTTTAATTTTACCCAAGAACCGCATTGCCATTCTAGATTTTGGAATGGTAGGAAAACTCAGCTCAACACGCCGTGAGCAACTGATGAAAATGACTCGTAGCGTTGTACTTCAGGACGCAGCAGGTACCGCGGCAGTGTTAATGGAATGGACAGATGGGAATGTCGATTTTGATGCACTAACCAGTGAAAGTGAAGATCTCATTCAACAATTTTACGGTTTGTCCTTGAGTGAAGTGAATATCCCTCAACTTATTCTACAAATTACCGGCATGTTACGAGATTTTGATATTGCACTACCACCCGATATCGCTTTATTTTCAAAAGCATGTATTACATTAGAAGGATTTGGGCGCTTACTTAACCCTGACTTTGACCTTATGACTGAAGCGGAGCCTCTTATTAGAGAATGGGGGAAACATCGTTACAGCCCCACAGCTTTGGCAAAAAAATTAGGTATTCGAGCTCTAACATTAGTAGACAAAATTTACGAAGAACCTAAACCGCAACTCCCAATACCCCAAAGCACAACGCCTGCATCCAATATCGACAAGCAATTTATTGAACGTTTAGTTTCTAGGCATGAGCGTGCTCAATTCAGACATACACAATTGATGGTAACCGTAGGTTTTCTAATTGCCTCTGCAATTCTGACCACGGTTGAAAGCGGCCCCCAACTTTTCGGCATGTCCATTGTTGGCCTAGTGGGCTTAGCTGTTGCAATTGGTAGCATTCATTTTTTACTATTTATATTGTGGTGGTCCCACCGAAGCCTTGATTAGAGATCCAGTACAATGGTTAGGATTTCCTTAAAAACAAAGCCCATAACGCCTAACCCAAGGGTTCCAAAAATGGCTATCGTTCCGATTTTGCCTGCCTTGGAATCCTTAGCTAATCGATACATAATATAAAACATGTATAAGACTAACCCACCAACACAAACATATAGGGAAATGGTTTCAAATTGCTCTATAGAAATGTCCATACCGTTTATATACCTACTGCAAGCTCACTATGAGCGCGGAATATAATGGGAATTGAACAAAATCACAAGCAAGAAGGTCGCTCGGCCACATTCTGCACCTAATTCAGTTTTCTCTTCAGAAAAATTACCATTCTCCCAATTTCAACATCACTTATCACTAGGTCTCAGTCAATCAAACCCTCTCGACCAGCCACAAGCAAGAAACACCCAAAATGAAGAAAGACCCGCCTTTCAGCACAACGGTCTCATAGTAATGCTTCTGCCTTAGGCAGAACAGAAACGGAATCAATATGCAAACAAACAACAATTGTCCAAATTCAACCCCCAAGTTAAATGCTACTAACACCCAGCCGGCGTCAGCGGACGGTAAATTATAGGCTGTTAAGCCATTAGCAAATCCAAAACCATGAATAAAGCCCAGCAATAAGGTAACAAACCAGCGAGCCCGATAAACAACAGGTAAAAGGTTATTCAAAGCCACCAATATTATGGTCAGCACTATTGCTAATTCAACAGCACCTGACGGCGGTGTCGGTACCCAATTCATCACCGACAACATAAAAGTTAATGAATGAGCAACTGTAAAAGCTGTGATCACCTTGGCCACATCAATGATCACTGCTGGCAATGACCGTGCGGGAATCCAATAATTGGGTGCCCTTTTTGACGTTACTCGTATACCTAGCTTTTTGCCCCCTTTTAATACGTCTTCTCGAACCAAAACTAATACTGAAGGCAAGATCAAACAAAGCAAAAATAGCAAGTGATCTAACCCTGCCCAGATATGTTCAAACCCAAGAGCAACACTTGAAAAGAATGCCTTCACAGAGTTGCTATTTTCAACCGAAAGTTTGTGCGTTCGCTGATCATCCCAAAAATACAACAGTGATGACTGTTGAGGCTGAATAACCGTCAAAGTACCTTGATGGTAGGGGTTTTGATCAAAAAACAGATGGTAATCAACAGAAACAGTCTCCTCCACACCTTCGCATGAATGTTGTATCCGAAAGCGGATAAAGTCCCCCGCGGTATGCTCTACAATGTCATGGGATGTTATATCTAATAAACATACTTGCCCATCAGCCTTCACTCCTAAGCGATTTATCGCATATTTCGCCAGAGCAGCAATATCTAGTAGTCGATATTCCTCTGCGAGTAATCTACCGTCACCGTTAGTATCAACATCAAATATTACCATTACTTCTTGTAATGTTATCTCCAACTGCAATAACATGACGGGGTGCCTCAGATCTACCTGAACATGGGCTCCTTCTCCCATTTCGTGAGCCATCAAGGGACCGCCGTTCGTTAACAGCCCGCTCAGAAGCAACGACGTAACGAATACTCGTTGCCATTTCACGTGCGCATACTTGTACTTATGCTCGAATGAGTTACCTGATAAAATACTCCGCATATGATTCCTAGTTCACCCCTATCAAATAAAACAACGTAGACAATTTTCTGTTATGGATTATAAATCGTTAGAAAAACAACACAAAAATACCACTCTCGATACGCAAGAGGCGATATCGAACCTTCAATATAATCAAGACGGATTAATTCCCGCTATTGCCCAACAACATGATACAGGTGAAGTATTAATGATGGCATGGATGAATAAACTGTCTATTGAAGAAACCTTAAAAACAGGTCAAGTCTGCTACTGGTCTCGTTCACGACAATGTTATTGGCGCAAAGGGGAAAGTTCTGGGCATGTGCAAAAACTGAAAGAAATGCGCACCGACTGTGACGGGGATACACTACTGCTTTTAGTGGACCAAAAAGGTCCAGCATGCCATACCAACCGAAAAAATTGCTTTTATATTTCGATTGGTGAAAAGCAAGCCGAAATTATTGCGGATCCAGAGGGTTTTTGAGTTATTCAGCTACCAATTGGACAACTCTACTAACAGCCTTACCTGAATCCATATAACGATTCATGACGTCCATCACCGTTGTCATTTGATTCGCCAGTTGCCAAGGCGGGTTTACAATAAACAACCCTGTACCCGTCATCCCATACCCTGGAGAATCTGGCTCTCGACAATATTCAATCTGTAAAACATTATTAATCCCCGTTTTAACCCAGTACTTCTCCATGCCCTGTATGAGTTTACGATCAACTACTGGGTACCACAGCATATAAGTGCCTGTGGCAAAGCGCTTAAACCCCATTTCTATGGCTTTTATCGATGCTCTATACTCCGATTTAAGTTCATAGGAGGGGTCAATTAACACCACCGCACGACGACTAACCGGGGGAAGTGCCGACTTCAAGCCCTCATACCCATCTTTATGCTCTACCTGATAACGACTTTTAGTGGGAGTGTTTTTCTTTAAAATATCAGCATCTTTCGGGTGTAACTCGAACAACCGCATTGCATCGTTTGGCCTCAAGAACGAAAGCGCTACCTGTGGAGATCCAGGGTAATATGATAAGTTGCCTTTCTTATTCTGCTTTTTTAATGCGTGCATATATGGGGCTAACTCTTCTGGCAAACTATCTTGTTCCCAAAGTTTCAATGCACCCTCATTAAACTCTCCCGTTTTAACCGCCATATCGCTCTTTAGTGAATAACTACCCGCACCTGCATGGGTATCTATATAAGCAAATGGCTTATCTTTCTTACACATATACTCAAGTACTAGGGCCAGTGCACTGTGCTTAAGCACATCAGCATAGTTACCCGCGTGAAAACCGTGTCGATAGCTTAACAATTACCTTCTCCTGCTCATCATTTGCGGCGCATGATACGGCCTTTCCAACCAACAAACCACTTATCTATAACGATTAAAAGCGGCACAAGCCGCTTTTAATCGTTATAGCGGTAAATATATAAATTAGTTCAGCTCCAACTCCACCTCACCTACTTGCTGCCCTTTCTTAACCAAAGGGATTCTTTGACTACCCCCTAATGCAAAACTAATAACAATAGGGTCGTGATTCGGTATCAGTATTGTCGCGGTATCTGCCGAAGAGGGAATAGTAGCAAAGCTGAATCCGTGCGATGACTTCCCAACCAAGAACTCTATAATTTGAAATGCACCACTTGGAACATTCGCCAAATAGCTTGCAGATAACGCCCCTTTATTACTCCGCATTTCAACAACTGTATCGGCTTTCCAACTAACCTGAACAGCACGTTTCTGCCTAGGTTGAAGTTTTACCATGTTTTTTGAAATGTCATTGTAATCATCCGTTGCTTTTATACGATGCAAAGTATTATCTTTATTCTTAATAGTGATTTTGCTACCAGGTGAGACGACATAAACATCCTGATCAAAACCGTTCCGACTCAACTCAGCAAACACCATGTCCCCGCTAGGCTCTGCCCCATTGGCATAAATCACCGCCACAGATTCGGATATTTGATTAAAAGTAACAACGCCGGTAATTGATGAAATAGCTCCGGCGGTATTAGCCCTAGATGTTACCTCTGCTGCCGAGCTACTGGAAGAACTAGCTGAAGACGCTAGACTTGCAGCTTTTGCAGCGACCTCTGCAGCCACCTTTGCAGCTGCTTCCGCTGCAGCTTTTGCAGCAGCCTTAGCCACAGCAACTTCAGCTGCTCTTGCCTCAGCTGCTGCTTTCGCTATTTTTGCAGCCTTTGCAGCAGCTATTTTCTTCTTCTTCGCTAACTCTGCTTTAATTTTTGCCTTATCGGCAGCACTGGCTTTCGCTAAACGAGCAGCATCTTCTTTCGCTTTCTTTTCTACCAAAGCTTTCTTCGCTGCTTGCAATGACGCAAACATCCTAGACATCCGTTTATTCGTATCCGCTAAACAATTACTAACCTTTGATAAAACCCTGTTAATATCCTTCACTTTTGGTGAGTTCGAATAAGCCAAATAGTATTTGTCTTTTCGCAAATTTTTACGTTGCTTGCTCTCAGACGCCTGAGCTCTTTGATATGCTTTTTTTGCCTTGCCGTAGACCTTGTCACTTGCTTTGGTTTTAGTAATTGACCTTGCCGCTTCACACTGCTTCGCAGAATTAGCTAATGCTGCGATATAATTACTCAGCGTCTTATTAGCTTTATCCAAATCTTTGCGCTTTTTAACAGCAAGTTTTTCTGCTTTAGCAAGACACACATCACCCTTTTTCAAGTTTCCAGCTACCAGTGCGTTAGCCTCATGCCCTGGATTTGCTGCGAATATATCAAACGCGACAGTCTCATCTTTCACATTTTTCTTATGTGACTTAGCAAGTTTTATCGACTTTCCTGCATTTTTAATCGAAACTTCGTCAATTGATTTCACGTTTAAAAACGTTAACGCTTGATTACACGTTTGCGCGTAAGACTGGCTTTCTTCCTTAACCGTTTCAATGGCTAAATTAGATGCCTCTTGTTTTTTCCCGGCAGACAATATTTTCTTCTCTAACCTTTGACAACGCTTGACTTGATTTCGAATAGAAAATATATCCGTTAACTTTTCAGTGATATTCCAAGCTTCTTCTTTATGCACCTTAAAAGCCATCAAATGTTCCATCGCAACATCAGGCTTCTTCTCCTTTAGAGCCTTCTGAGCCAAATCACACTGTGCAATAGCTTTATCAATAAACGGTGTTGCTTGCTCAACCTCGATATTGGTAGCAACTCGTCGACAGAACTTAATATTGCCTTCCATATCCCGCTTATTGGTTTTTACAATACTGGAATTCATCTTCTCCGCTTCGGAAAGATATTTGTTGTACACATTAAGTTTTTTCTTTGCCGCAGATATGCGGTTCGCCCTTAATAACCCATTAGCTTCCTGACAGGCATCAAAACCCTTTAAATAATGATTAACTGCGTCATCAAAGGAATCTGCCCAGGCCTCAATTGGCCCAAGTAATGCAACAACCAATACAGCGAAAGGAGAAATAAGACGTACTTTTCTCAAAAAAGAACCATTCATTTGTTATCAACCTGCCTATAGGTGCTTTATATACAAAGACTTTTTCCTAATTCTAGACCAATTTGGCAAGGTGAGTGAATTTTTTGACGTTTTTCTCTACAGGAAGGGTGTTTTTTAGACGGCTCTATCCCATCCTTACTACCTCAAGAACACCCTCCCCCTAACCTTTTACAACAATCAAACGATGAGACTATTGCAACGAGAAATTTTCAATCAACCAACGGGCTCGATTTTCCATGCTGTGATGACTTCTCGTTCGTTCTGCAATAGCTCGTAAATGGCTTTTCTCACCCGCACAAGAAGAGTTCCCATTCAACAAGGTATTAACAATATCGGGTAATTCATTCACATCGGTAAAACCATAAGGCCTGATAACGGAATCAGGGTATAACACATCCAGTTCAGGTCTAACATCCGTTAACACTTGGCCACCACATGCGGCAATATCCAGCACCTTTGGGTTGACCGTGGAGGAAACCTGCATAAAATTCAGATTCAAATTAAGCTGAGATTGCTCGTACAATGATCTCAACTCTTTTCGTTGAATAATCCCTTTGAATAAATGCTTTGGCACAACACCACTACCAACCCAGTCATCATCACCATAAATCGACAAGGGTATGTTTGCTTTTGCCAAAGCTTCAATAGAAGCTACTCGAAAAGCCGCAGACTCAGCCATTTCCAAGATATACTTGAGATAATACACCTGAGCTGGCATTTTGATCGAATGAACATCTAACTCCTGATTAATACCCTCATTAACATCAACTATACGTTGATATAACTCATTGAAGTTATCAAAACGCTCAAACATAGATGTCAGCTCATTAAATTTAGCGCCTCCAATGATAGGCAATATCTCCGAGATCACTTTTAATTGCGTTTTCAAATGTGTAATGCGACTTTGGCCCACAAAACTCACACCAGGTATAAGGTCCCCTTGATATAGCTCCCCTGTACAAAATTGACTTTGCGCAGCTGGTGGTAACCAAACAGAACCCTCGGGAAGTACGGGCAAAATATCATTGGCAAACGCCATTGCTGGACGACTATGCTTAGCCAACTGCATATCAATAAAACTTGCAACATTTGGAACATCCCACCACCAGCTTAATTGCGCACCAGGGATACGATCTTCCAACCCTGCCGCCAACGAAATTTTTTCTGACTCAATAAAACTTCGATTGCGATAAACGATAAGTTTACTAGCATCTACATTAAGGCTAGCTAACAGCTGAATAATATTATCTTCTGTTAACTCATTAGCTTTATCTGGTACATTTAAAATACGGGTCCTTACACCTAATCGATGCAAACATTCCGCAAAATCTACAAATATTGCACAACGAGGGCTAACTATGGTGACATCATAAACTTGTTTTTCTTTGCCTACCCATGTTTTAGAAACTCGATTTAATTTTAAAAACCAATTGAGGGACACTTCTAGATTTTTATAAAATGATGGGTATAAGTGATATGATCCCGAACGGATAACTTGGGTGGGAATATTGTTAACATCCAACACTTTTTGAAGAAATCGGCTTGTTTGCATCATCGATATTGAATGTAAAACAGCATGCTCATTGGCAATAGGCATATATCGCAAACGGCCATTTTCCACATAACAAGACCAATCGTAACGCATCCACAAGTAGTTAATAAGCTTAGCTTCCGGCTCAACAATCAACACCTCATTGTTGGTATCTCGCAGCAACGTTTCTACCAGCTCACCTGCTCCGATACCAAACAGCACAACAGTTTCATTACTGGGTAACTTATCCATTCGAACACTGGTATCCGACAAAATAACATCGTTGGCTTTGCCAGTAACAACAATACGACCTTTCTGCTTTTGTTTAAACTGCAAGTCGACCCCAACAAACATACCATCAATAATGGAGGCTGCAATGCCCTCGTCATATTGTCGTAATGCATCGGCATTTCTCTGCCAACATCGTACTCCCAGTTCATTAATAGGAAACAAACCATCGTAACCTTGCAAGAATGATTTTATTTCTTTTTTATATTTCTGTGTTTTTTTACTGTTTTCCGTTGCAACCTTTGCAACTGTCCCAACAACGGATAATACGCTGCGGTTATTCAACTTCATTCGAAGCGAGTAACGCCCTATAAAACTTCCAACATTTACGTTACCTGCCAAAAAGTCTATCGATCTAAAGACCTGAGAGCGCAAATAGTCACTGGAAGCAAATAAGAAATCCTCAGACAATGCAACAGCCACCTCTACAGGTACACCTGAATCTATTCTCTGGCTGCCTGGGGCCACAGCGGCTATTTCTTCAAGCTGTGAATGAACTGCCATTTGAACACCCGTCGCGCGCAGCAACGAATAACCAGATGCACCTAAAAACTGGTTTTCACCAACAATATTCGCCAGCTGACATAACCACTCTTCAGACACAACTAATTGGTGATCTGTAAGTATCAAAGTATATTTACTCGAACTTTGTTCAACTGCAGCATTCAACAATGCCGCATCAAACATCCCCGTATCATTTGCACAAACAAGTAATTCGACATGTTCATTTTCTAGTTGTGCAATCGCCGCTAACGAGGGATCGTTAAGGCCATTAGCCACAACGATAATAGAAAAAACTGCTGACATGTGCCGGCCTTATGGTTATCGATCAAACTCGTAGTATTTACACTACTCCTACAATAGGTTTTTATCGGCCGAAAAAAGATAAGCTTTAGATAGGAAACAAAAATTAATGAAGAGACACACGCTCAAACATGAACCACCCCCACACAACATTGCAGTTCATTGAGACATAAAAAAACCCCTTGAAAGCTTCCACTTTAAGAGGTTTCTATACCAGAGCTATGCTCAGTATATTTAGCTATAGCTTAGCTACTAAAACAGATTAATGTGCAACCAGGCCCTAAATCAATACCACAACCAGTCAAACCAACTACCATCGCTGCAACTACTGCAAATTTAATATAAGTCATTGTTATCGCCTTTTTTTTGTATACAAGAAAAAGGCACTGATACTATCAGTACCTTTACTCGCCGACACACTCCTTGCACCAACGTTCCCAAATACTAACAATTTTCCCGACTGAGACAACCCATTCGTTACAAAAACCTACATAAGTCAATATTGCTATATCTATGTCACCCACATCAACAAAGCGTATACTTACAACCAATCAACATCAACATCCATAGAATCAAAGCCCGCCAGTATGGTTTCATGTAACCCTGAAATCCTTGGAAAAACCCGATCAAAGTAAAATTTCATTGTGTCTAATTTAGATTGGTAAAACCCGTCATCGCCAACAATTTTGTGTTCTGCAACAACAGCCATTTTTAGCCACATATAACCATACATAATGTATCCAAAATAATGCAAATACTCCATCGCAGCAGCCCCTAGCTCATTAGGATTCTGGTCAATTCGAGCCACAAGGTCATCGGTCAAAACCACTAAGTTGGCAACGCCCGCTAGCAGTGTTTGACAATACGGTTCAATTTCTGGACTTTTAATACCAGCTACAAACGTTTCAATCTCTTGGGCTATAACCTTAACGTTTTCACCTCGATTAAACGTTACCTTTCGACCTAGCAAATCATGGGCCTGTATACCGTTGGTTCCCTCATAGATTTGCGCAATACGAACATCACGAACCAACTGCTCTTGCCCCCATTCACGAATATAACCATGACCACCAAACACTTGCTGACCTAACACAGTGGCATCTAAACCCATATCCGTCAGAAAAGCTTTAGCAATAGGTGTTAACAGCGCTACCATTTCCACTGCACAAGCCTTTTCCTCTGGCTGCTCTGCATATTTCGCGGTGTCTAACTGTATGGCTACATACGTTGATAGTGCCCGACCGGCCTCTGTCAACGATTTCATCGTCAACAACATGCGCCGTACATCGGCATGAACAAGTAAGGTATCCGCATAAGCTTCAGGCTCTACCGCCCCCGTTGGTGCTCTGCCTTGTCGCCGCTCTTTAGCATAAGCAACAGCACGCTGTAAGGACATTTCTCCGCAACCTAAACCCTGTATACCAATAGACAAGCGCTCATAGTTCATCATGGTGAACATATACATCAAGCCCTTATTGGGTTCACCAACAATATACCCTTTGGCTTCATCAAAATTCATTACGCACGTTGCAGAACCCTTAATCCCCATTTTGTGCTCAATAGAACCGCAGCTCACTGCATTTGGCTCAAGTAACGCTCCCTGTTCATCCACATTAATCTTTGGAACCACAAACAAAGAAATACCCTTCGCCCCCTTTGGTGCACCAGGTAGCCTAGCCAGCACTAAGTGAACAATATTACTAGCAAGATCATGCTCTCCACCAGTAATGAATATCTTGGTACCCGTAACCGCATAAGAGCTATCAGCAAGTGGGTCTGCTTTTGTACGAATCGCTCCCAAATCACTGCCCGCATGTGGTTCTGTTAAACACATGCTGCCCGTCCATTCTCCAGAATACATTTTCGGTAAATAGAGCGCCTTAATGGCCTCACTGGCATGTGCCTCTATCGCTAGACTTGCACCCGCACTTAGATTTGGATAAAGCGCAAACGCACTGTTAGCGGCATATAGCATTTCATCAATTTGCGCCCCTAACGCTTTCGGCATCCCAAACCCACCAAACTTGGGATTGCCGGTAATCCCAGGCCAGCCGCCGTCACAATAGGTGTTATACGCCTCTTTAAAACCTGCAGGGGTTGTAACCTTGCCGTCTTCCCACGAAGCGCCTTCCTCGTCACCTGAACGGTTAATCGGAGAAATAACCTGTCCTGCCACTTTTGCGGCCTCTTCCAACATAGCATCAGCGGTATCTCTATCTGCGACTTCCGACAATGTGGCGTTACGCGCCCACATCTTATCAGCATGAAACACATCAAACAGAGTAAACCGAATATTACGAAGTGGGGCTTGAAAATCAGACATAACAACAACCTATAAATTATCTATGCAAGCGAGCAATGAGCAGTAATATTTGCTAATAGCAAATAAACTAAATAATGCCTCCTATTATTTGCATTTTCATACAATCTTCAACTAGCCCTTGATATATAAGTGCTGGCGTGCAAACATCTTTACAAGAATATTTGCAAAGTTGCGAATATTGCAAATATTAAAAGTTTATAAAACCACCTGTCCACCGACAAACACGCCCCACAATCGATCATTATTAATATCGATTTTCTGGCAATATTATTGGATACCCATGCCCCCCTCAAATAACAAAAAAACATCCTCTCGCAACAGAAAAACCTTTCTGGGCGGCAAGCTACGGCGCTTTAGAGAAGGCTTGGCGTTTACTCAAGCTGCTATGGCCACAAGTCTGGATATATCCCCTAGCTACCTAAACCAAATAGAGAATGATCAGCGCCCCCTTACAGTGCAGGTACTACTAAAACTCAGTGCCACCTACAACATCGATTTGCAGGCCTTCTCGGAGGGTGCCGATGAACGCTTAGCCTCTGAAGTCCTAAACTGTTTAGATGACCCTCTATTCCATATCAGCAAAGGTACTCACAATAACAGCGCCAGCGGAGACAACGTTGATATCCGTGATTTACGTGAAGCAGTCTCCTCATCGCCAGCATTTGCCAAACATTTCCTAACACTCTATCGAGCCTATTCACAAACCAAACACAATTATGCAGACCTTGCCCACGAGATTGCCGGAGACGAAGCTGTAAGAGCGGTTGAGGGACCACAATTTCCCTACGAAGAGGTTCGCGACTTCTTTTATTATAAAAACAACTATTTTGATGACCTCGACAAAGCCGCTGAATATTTATTCAACAACGAGGATTTATCTCTAGGTGAAGGTGAAGCACAACTTGTGCATTACCTAGAACGCAGCCACAACATTCGCGTTGACCTTGTTGGTGAAAATGATGGATTAAGAGCATTTAACACATCACGAAAAATATTAACCCTATCAAAACTTTTATCTCACAAGCAGCGTGTATTTCAACTGGCCCATCAAATTTGCTTGTTAGAGCAAGGTGATTTGCTCGACAGCATTATTGCAGAAGGCAATCTCAGCAACCCTCAATCAGCCGCTGTGTGTCGCGTAGGGCTCGCAAATTATTATGCTGGGGCACTGCTGATGCCCTATGAACAATTCCTTGAACGAGCCCAGGCAGAGAAGTACGACATCGAACGATTACAAATCCATTTTAATGTCAGCTTTGAACAGGTATGCCATCGAGTCAGCACATTACAACGGCCTCACAACAAAGGTATTCCTTTTTATTTTGTGCGTGTTGATATGGCAGGTAACATTTCCAAACGCCAGAGTGCATCTGGTTTTCACTTTGCCCAAGTAGGGGGAGCCTGCCCTCTTTGGAACGTACACGAAGCATTCGCTACCCCTGGAAAGATATTACGACAAATAGCCGAAATGCCTGATGGCAAACGCTATTTCTGCCTCGCCAGAACCGTCACAAGGACAGAGGGTGGATACTTAATGCCACAAAAGACCTTTGCTGTTGGACTTGGCTGTGAGATACGTCATGCACCCAACTTGGTTTATTCGGTTGGATTTGATCTAGAAGATAAAAATGCATCCATCCCTATAGGTGTCAGCTGCCGCGTATGCGAACGAACAAACTGCCCTCAAAGAGCATTCCCACCCATAGGTAAAGCCATTCGAATTAACGAAAATGAAAGGGATTTCTTACCTTATCAATTCATCCCAGAAGCTGACAAATAACTGCATTTGACGAGCTATTTCAACTTGCACATGAAAATGGGGCGTGATACGCCCCATTTATCGTAACCATTAGTCAAATTGAATATTAAAAAACAACCGCTACCTGAACCGTTGCCATATTTGACGTTTCACCAGTTCCCGAAACCGACTCCTCTCCAGTTCCCGTATCTGTTCGTCCGTAATCATAATCTCGAGCTAACTCTAGACTAAGGCTTGTGTTTTGAGCAATCAATGTTGATGCTGCTATTGCAAGACGCTTTTCTGGAAGCCCTAACGCTAACGCTTCTTTAGAACCTTGATAGGATGCTGCCAACTGGGTTTCAAAACCCGCTACATTTACCACATACCCGACTTCAACATTAAACGCAGCGGGTTTTGCACCCTTTCCATCAAATGCTAGCTCTGTAGACTCAAATTCATCTCTTGCTGTTGTATATTCAAGGTTCAGATTTGCAGCACCCATGATTACCGTCGCATCAACAGAAACTCCTGACACATAATCATCGACAGTACCACCAACCACGGCATCCTGAAGAGTGTCAGTGTCTGCAATTGAACTTATGTAATCAAGCCCAAACTCGTAAGAGAAGGCCTCATCACCATCAGCTAATACAAGCGATACACCGTACATTTCTGTTTTACTTCTTTCAGTTGCACCATTGTCGTCAACATCGCCATTAAACACATAAATGGATGCAACTACAGGACCAGCATTAACCCCTACTTCAATAGCAGTTTCTCGCGCTTCGCCGACTTCAAGGGTTAAAGGGTCAGACACTAAGTTTGATGCAAAACCTCCAAAGGGTATATAAACCTGACCTACGCTAGTAAACATTACACCATGCTCAAATGATATATGCGCCTCATCGACTTCAAGATCGGTATCGTCTTCTTCATGCAAAAGCGCCACTTGAACATTAACACCTTCAGCAACATCCGCTTCAAATGCCAACTGCGCAGTAGCAAGCACTATGTCACTACTAGTCTTACCTTCATATCCATCATTTCTCACATAACCGGCTTCTACTTCAACAACACCACTAACGATAAGTTCAATACCCTTCTCTTTTTTTGGTGTATCTGAGGAACGCTCTAACTGCTCAATGCGATTCTTTAATTTTTCAATTTCTGAATTTGTATCGGCAACAACAGCACTACTCATAAAGAATGCAGAAGCAGTAATGGCTATAGATAATGATGTTTTTTTGAAGGTTAATTTCATGGTATACCCTTATACAGCTAGCTAAGTTTGCGGCTAGTATAAGGATTTCCGACCCCATGTAAATTGGATATATTATCATTTAGATTAGAGACTATTACTCTGATGGTTTTCAAAAATACTTTCTCTCCCCCCTTCCCCCACGACCTCGCGACACTTTCTAGCGACTGCTGACGTATTAGCAATTCAATTAACAGCGCTACGTCATCACCATAAGTCACCACCTCCCCCTTCAATAACAAGTCCAAAAACCAACATCGGAGACTAGGAAACACAACATCATAAGGCCACTGGTACTGTATAAACCCATCAACATCACGCTGTACATTGACTAGATCAACAGAGGAAATACTAGCGGGACACTCTTCAATTAACCGCTGAAAAAAACTCAAGAGTAGGGCTACGGGCATCTTCTGATAATAGTTTTTTTGAGCTAACAAAAAGTGTGCTCGAAAACGCTTTCTTAACTGCACAAAATCAGTCTTTACCGCTTTATCAAGCGGAGCCAATACCAAAGCAGAATAACAGCCACTTGCCGCATCCAACGAGATTCCGATTTGAACCGGCTCTAACCCACAGGCCCGCCAAAAATGAATTAGTGGCTCTGTCGCACCAAAACTTGAACCTAACCAATCGAACCTTTCTTGCCTTGCGTAAGACTTTGCAGCCTCAACCAAGCGCTTACCAAGACCCCGCTGCTGAATACCAGGATTTACTGCAATACGAATAATACGTGCAGACTTGAGCGTCAACCCGCCTTCGTAGCCACACTGCACAGCCAGAGTTTGAGGCATAACGTGACCTCGAGGGCGGCGATGCCCCTGCCAAATAGCAGAAGCCAGCGTGTCATCAAATGCCCCTTCTTTTGCCAATAACAAGCCACCAACAACGCTTTCGTTACCACCATCATGGTACGTCGCCACAAATATTTCTAGATTTGGACCATCCAGTAAATTACGCAAATCTCCCGGAGTTGTCTTATAGTGAGCTGTGACTAACAATCCAAACAGCCCTCTCAACACTGAGGCTTGCTTTACAAGGTCTATACGATTCATACGCCTAATACGTATTAAATGATCAACATCAGCACCATTCCGTCCAATATTATTAATGCCTGTCGCCATTTCGGCTACGTCATAATCACCAATATGATCGGCATCAGCATCCAATAAAAAAACTTCATTAATAAAAGATTCAACCGCATCCCCCTCCCCCCAGCGAATAGGTTTAGTTAACGTAAGACATTTATGCTGCGGCATTACTTCCTTTAGTGTTTGCTGGAAGCGAAGCGCAAAACCCTGGCCCGAACCTTCATAACCGTGAACAGTAGAAGAAAATACAACCCGTGAAAACATGCCGAGCCACTGCATTAACAACGGAGTCCCTATAGCCGCCGCTTCGTCAACTATAAGCATACTCACCATTGATTGCTCCTCTACATTTTCCGGCAAACAATATCGAACAGAGGAACCCTGCCAACACAGCTCCCCCGGCATATCCATCGACACCCCCAACACACCAGCGCAGTGGGCGAACAACCGATCCACGGCAGCTAAACTTGGCGCCGTCACCACAAACTGATACGGACCTGATGTTTGAATAAGTCCTGCTAACGCCATACCAATAGCTGCCGACTTTCCCCTGCCTCTATCGGCAGTAAGTACCAAAGGACGCTTTCTATGCCCTGTACACACTCGATTAATCGCCCTTACCACCACTTGCTGGCTGTCAGTACAAGAGCACTGAAATAAATCCCCATCGACAGACCGAGCAACAAAACGAGGTGAAAAACGATTAGCGATTACCTCAAGAACCTCATCACCAGTATTAATATCCAGCTTAATAAAATCGCTGTTATTACAATACCGGCCAAGCGCCTCACTAAAATGTCGTAAAAACAAACCTGGTATATCAGAAGAAGAATGAGGATATACAGTTATCTTTTGGTATTCTGGGTCACTGAAAGATGCCCACTCATCGAATGAAGGTGCCAAGATAATGATAACCCCTCCTTTGACGATGGTACCCGCAAGCGCAGCCACTGAATCGGGGTTTAATCCACTGTAGCCATCCACTACAACCACGTCAGACTCACTGCCCAATAACGAAATAACCTGGTCCCGTCTAACTAAGCTCCCATTATTTAGCGCATAATCCGGTAAGCAAGATAAAGTATTCGCAAGCCACAACGCATTCACTGGCTGTAAAGCACCATATAATTGCGCCAACCGCACCCGACTCCAGTCTTCATCGCCGGAAATAACCACACCAAGCCGGTGCTCCCTTACATCTATTCTTTGCAACACCTAATCCTATTTTATATTTGCGCGTTTTACACAATTATTACCCATTTTCATGAAATTCGACTATAAAACACTAATAATCATCAAATATGCTAAAAAGTGACCAAATTAGTCATTTCACTTTCCAACCCTTTGCGCCAAAATGGGCCCCATAATAACAAATCCTGATTAAATTCCCGTCAAACTGAAAAAATCGATCTATAGGTTGTGTGACCTAGTATTAATCACGCGTTTCTAATTGCGTTACAGTAAATTATTGACCTTTATACATGAACCACCACATAAAGGAATGCTAGGAAGGCGACAGGGATAAGCATTTTGCCAAATACGGCATGACATATGCGGGTGACAGTATAATTAAACAAAACGAAACAACGAGGCTAGACTCCCTGTCTAAACAATTATGGCGACATTTCAACGAAAAATTGCAATAGGAGATCTTACGCTGGGCATGTATGTGTCCAACCTAGACTGTCCTTGGCATATGACGCCATTCCCCATTCAGGGCTTCTACATAGATTCAGAACAAGATGTCACAGCTTTAGCTGGTTTCTGCAAATTTGTTTTTATCGACACCCTTCGCTCCAAGTCACCGCAAAGCTATAAGCAAAAAGAAGCAAAACCTCAGAACTCTCGCGCAGACACCAAGAAAAACGCAAATGCTGATTCTGCAAACACACAACCACGGCGCAAAAAAATACTGGTAAGACGCCCTGTAAAATATGAGATTAAAGTTCCTTTCAAAAAGGAACTCAAGAAGGCTCAATCAATTTATCGTGACTTGGATCGAACCGTTACTGTAATGGCAACCCAGTTACAAAATCGTACTGAAGTGGATATAGCATCTGCTGTAGAAAACACAAAATTAGCGGTAGCCAGCGTTATACGTAATCCAGATGCGATGATTTGGGTTACTAAAATGAAGCGAGAAGGTACCCCTCTTTACCAACACGCTATTAATTGTGCTATTTGGGCAGCAATTTTGGGTCGGGAAATCGGCTTATCCGAACCTAAACTCGAGACCCTTGCTACTGGCGTAGTGCTATGCAAGGTTGGGCTCTTTATGTTGCCCACGTCACCCAATACAAGCACCGAATTCTCAGGTACCCGTGAAAATCCGCTTTATAAAAAACACGTAACACTAGCACTCAAATTACTAAGCCAGTCCAAATCGCTATCAAAAGAGGTCATTAACACCATCGCCACCCATGAAGAACGGTTTAACGGCTCTGGATTCCCTCAGCAATTAAAGGATACCGAGATTCCGTTATTTGGACAAATTGCCGGCTTAGTAGATTACTACGAAACATCCGTTAGCTCTCAGCTCAATGCGAAACCGTTGTCTCCCTCTGATGCACTAAGCGCAATGTATCAAGAACGAGACCACCTATTTGAATCAGAGCTTATCGAGTCTTTTATACAAGCCTTAGGATTATTCCCTCCTGGCACCATCGTAAAGCTAAACAATCAACAGATCGGTGTTGTGACAAGCAATCAAAAAAACAAAAGATTGCAGCCCGAAATAGTTATGGTGTTGGACGCAAACCAGACGGCTGTGAAACACCGTATATTGGATCTGCACGCATACAACCAGAACATCTGTGACGAGCCTTTAGAAATAGAATGCTGCTTACCTGCTGGTAGTTATGATATCGATATATCTACACTTTACCGCAAAGCCCCATCATTCCTTTCCAACCTATTTTCTTAATCCATACTAAAAAGGCCTACATTAGCAGGCCTTTTTAGTATGGATTAAGTACTCGCTATACGTAGAGAAACACGCTATTTGCGCTTATTCCCCATTCGAATACCAATTTCCGCTAGGAAATCAAAAAAACCATCTTTGTCGTCAATAAACTCTTGGTAGAACTTTGAGTGATATAGTGCAACAGCCCCGTGCGCCAATGCCCAGGCAGCAAACACATGAAAATATGCAGGAACATCCTGTAGTTTACCTTCAGTAATACGCGACTCAACAACAGAAGTTAGTCTTTCCATATTAGACGCTCTAATTTCATGGAGCTTTTCAACAAGTTCTGGACAAGAGGTCGTATTCGTTAATTTGTGCTCCAAACGATCAAACAACGCGTATCGCTTTGGGTCATTCATTCGAAAGCTAAAATACTCTTTTGCTAAACGAGCTCGATCTTTATCCTCTCCATCGTCCAACTTATTAAAAACTTCCGCCAGTTCCGCCTCATAACGAATCATCAGCCGCAAATAAATTTCGTCTTTTGTCTCGAAATGCTTGTAGATCGTTCCCTTACCAATCCCAACGGCATCCGCGATCATTTCTACGGTTACCTTTTCTTCTCCGTGGGCAATAAAAAGCTCTTGTGCTCGCTCCAGGATATCTTCTTCCCGTCTACGAAATTCCTGAGCTTTTTGGCTCGCTTTCTGCAGGTCACTCATTGCAATACTCCAACCAAATCGTCCCATTATTTTGGGCGACATTATGCTAAATTTTGTGTAACTTTCCTACGCCTAATTCATGTAATATTGATCAATGTATACAAAATCCTAGGATTTACCGAGCGTTACCTACATATTGTAGATGATTCTCACCAATATACACGCACAACAGAAAACCCCGACTAACTAGTCATGGAAAATGGAATGAGTATAAACAATGCCTAACTTTCAAAATGAGTTCCCCTTAGACCAAAAGTTATGTTATTTAAATCATGCTGCTGTTGCACCATGGCCATCACGCACTGCCCTGGCAATCTCTTCATTTGCTCAAGAAAACAACTCACATGGTGCCACGAACTACCTACAATGGCTGAAAGTTGAAACTACATTACGCCAACAGCTAAAGACCTTGCTTCATGCTGTGTCAACTGATGAAATCGCCCTTCAAAAGAACACCTCTGAAGGGTTGTCCGCTATTGCCTATGGCATTAACTGGAAACAGGGCGATAGTATTGTTATTACCGACCAAGAATTCCCGAGCAATCGAATCGTTTGGGAGTCTCTCGCTAATAAGGGCGTCCGGGTTATAACCGCAACCCTAAATAACAACAACCCCGAAGCATCCATTATTAATGCTTGTGATGCATCTACCCGTCTAGTATCCATCAGCTCCGTTCAATATGGCACAGGTATTCGAGTAGACCTAAAGAAAATAGGCACCCATTGTAATCAACAAGGAATACTCTTCTGTATTGATGCTATTCAGAGCCTTGGAGCTGTTCCGATGGATGTGCAAGATATTGGGTGTGACTTTGTTGTGGCAGACGCTCATAAATGGATGCTTGGCCCTGAAGGAATCGCGGTATTTTATATCAAAGCCAGCGCCCTCGACCAGCTATCACTTAATCAGTTTGGTTGGCATATGATTGAAAACCCAGGCAACTACGATACTTCACATTGGGATGTCGCATCTAACGCTAAACGATTTGAATGCGGCAGCCCTAATATGGTTGGTATTCACGGGTTCTCGGCCAGTTTGTCCCTCCTATTAGAAGTTGGGCTTAGCAATATCGAAAAAATGCTCAGTGCAAAAATCGATTTGTTACTAACGTTACTCCAAGACAAACCCGGCATCACAATACTATCCCCTACCGACCCTGCTCGACGAGCCGGAATAGTCACCTTTCAGACAGACAAAATAGAGTCCCAAGCCCTTTACCAACAGCTAATGAAGCAAAATGTCATTTGCGCGTATAGAGGCGGCGGCGTAAGATTATCTCCACACTTCTACACCCCTGACGAAGTTTTAATCAACGCGGTCAAACTAATACCTTGACCCTAATAATGACTTGAACTTATAACGAATTGTAAAACCAACGGATCACTCCATGGCCATACTGCATAAATTCATCAGCATATTGATTGATTGGCTGTCAAAATCAACAGAACCCAAAGATGCTCTGCTTTGTGATTTTGACCGTATTCGGGCAGAATTAATGCCTTGTGATGTGGTACTAGTAGAAGGTCGCAGCAAGGCTGACAACACCTTAAAAACCGTCTCTGAAAGTGAATGGTCCCACGCAGCATTATATATAGGGCGCTTGATTGACCTTGAAGACAAAGAGCTCAGAACGCGAATTACCAATCATTATGAATGTGAGCCAGATATTCCGCTAATTATCGAAAACCGCCTGGGCCAAGGCACAATAGTCAGCCCCTTAAGTACATTAGAACGGGAGCATATTCGAATTTGCCGCCCCAAAGGGTTAGCAAGTAAAGATGCCCACCAAGTTATTCGCTATGCCATAAGCCGCCTAGGAAGCCACAAAAATGTTCTACAGCTGTTTGACTTAACACGATTTTTTATGTTTTGGTCACTTACGCCCCGTAGTTGGAGACTCAGTTTATTTCGCTACGCCGCAGGAAAACATACGAAGAACGCAAGCGCATCACTTATTGCTGAGGGTTTTGACTTCATACAATTCCCTATCCTACCGCTTGTTAAAAAAGCCGGTAATAACGGCGTCCAACTATTTAGGCGTCGCCCAAGGCTTTGCTTACCAGTAGATTTTGATCGATCGCCATATTTTGACATCGTTAAATATCCATTTATCGATTTTGCCAGCCACACCAAGGCAGATTTGCTTCCGTGGAAAGGTAATGGCGTTGTCTCTGGAGAAGCTACGGAATATTTAACCGACACAAGAGCCTCCAATCTAACATCAATAGACGATAACAGCACCCTTTCATCTATCAGCTCAATTGAACAACCAAAATTTGGTGACAACAGTACGCAATAACAAGCAAGAGCTGTTATTGCGTATTTTTAATAAATGCTTACGTTTCAATTAACTATACGAACCCCCTGTTTTTATATACCCATACTGCCCAGATTCAGTCACTTTTAAGCACCAATCTATTTAACAAATATTGTAAATAAACTGGATGTTTCTCAGATCTTGATAATACTTACTCTTACTAATGTTGCTCACTTCCCCCCAAACGTGAGAACAATCATTAGTTGGGTTACGAAAGTAATCCAGGTGCGCGAGGATCGTGCGCCACATTTAACTCCTATTGGTCTTAACCCGAAGCCTCCCCCAAGGCTTTCGGGTTTTTTTTTGCTCCCCCCTCCCTCAACCCCCGAACTTAATTACCTTGCCCTTCCCATTCAGCCGTCACACCTTCCGATTGAAGCGCCAAAGTTTTTTTCGTTTTAGCCCCTAACTGCTCCAACTGAACAATACGGCTAACCAAGCTTCCCTTGCCGCTAGAAAGCCGTTTATGGGCCATTTCATAGGCATTTGATGCCTTACCAAGCTTATCTCCAATATCTTCTAAGGCATCTGTAAATAGCACAAATTGATCATGTAAGGCTCCGGCACGCTGAGCTATCTCCAGGGCATTACGGTTTTGGCGATCATGCTGCCACCCAGAGCGAATAGCCTTTAATGTCGCAAGTAACGTTGAAGGACACACCAACATAATATTTTTATCATTAGCCAACTGGTATAACCCTGGTTCCTCGTCCAAGGCTCTTATAAAAGCAGCCTCTATGGGTATAAACATCAACACAAAATCCAGCGACACTATGCTGGGCAGAGTATCGTATTGCTTACCAGATAAATTTTTAACGTGGCTCTTTAACGAATCCACATGTTTTTTCATCGCCTCTCGTGCTTGCTCATCATCCTCTGCCGCAACTGCCTGTTCCCAATGTTTAAGTGACACCTTACTATCAACAACAACCGACTTGCCTTCGGGTAATTGAACTACAGCATCAGGGCGTAGAATTGCTCCGCTTTGTTGTTTAAAGCTAGGCTGTAAAACATACTCTCTATCACGCTGAAGGCCCGACATCTCAAGCACTCGCTCCAACACCATCTCCCCCCAATTCCCTTGCAGTTTATTGTCACCTTTAAGTGCACGAGTGAGATTAAGCGCATCATCACTCATTTTTGCATTCATAGTTTTAAGTTCTGACAGCTCTTTTAATAATGAAATTCGATCACGAAGGTCTTTATCGTAACCATCAGATACTTGCTTACTAAAACGGGATAACTGCTCTTTCAAAGGGGAAAGAAGTTGAGATAAAGAAGAGTGATTTAATGCGGTAAATTTTTCACTTTTCTCATCTAACAATGACTGAGCTACCAATTGAAACTCAGCTTTTAACTGCTCCTTAGCTCCCAATACAAACGACAGTTTTTGCTTATGATCCTCCTCCGTTGAAACAATGCGGACGTTCAACTCTGCCAATAAGATATCTTTATCTCGAATATCATCCTGCATTTGTTCAATTCGATCACTTGCGTGCTCAAGTTCATTATTCTGGCGCTGTAACTCTGTCGCTTTATGAGTGAGACGCTCCTCCAACACTTGCAGCTGAGCAACCGATGTATTTTTCCCTAGCGCCTTTCCAAGAACAAATCCCAACAATACAGCAATACCACTACCCAGCATCCACAATAGGTTTACATATACATCAGGGCTCATGCTATCCATTGGTGTTCCTTTATTGATGGCTTATTTACTATTTTTTGCCTTTGAAAATAACGTAAAGAAGTTATTTGTTGTAACCTGCGCTACCGTTTCAATTGAAATGCCCTTAATTTCTGCTATTTTTTTAGCTACATCAACCACATATTTAGGTTCATTAGGTTTACCTCGATTTGGAACAGGTGTTAACCAAGGTGCATCGGTTTCAATTAACAATTTTTCAAGTGGCACCTTATCCACTACGCTCCGTAATTCATCTGCACTATTAAACGTCACTATGCCTGATATCGAAATATAGAACCCTAATTCTATTGCCTGATGAGCCATATCAAGGTCTTCTGTAAAACAATGCAAGACGCCCTTCACCTTACCTTGCCCGTGCTCTACCAGCAGATTTAAGGTATCTAATTTAGCCGCTCGTGTGTGAACAATCAACGGCAGATTTGATTTCACCGCAGCCTGAATATGCGTCACAAAACGATCCCTCTGCCATTGCAAATCTCCTTTGCAATAAAAATAATCCAATCCAGACTCACCAATTCCAACGACCTTGGGATGCTCTGCTAGCAACAACAATTCATCCAAACGGGGACTTTTATTTTCTTGATAAAGAGGGTGTGCTCCGACTGTGGCAAAGACATTGGAGTGTGTCTCGGCTATATGGATAACATTCTGAATATTCTCCATATCAATACCGATACATAACACATGCGAAACTTGCTGATCGTTTGCTCGCTGCAACGCAGCCTTAATACCGCCAACTTCAGAGGCTGCATCTAATTTATCTAAGTGACAATGGGAATCTATAAACATGAAAAAACCGTATAAAATATGTAATAAGGGATTGGATAGTAAGGAAGGTCACCCACCTGAACTCAAAAAGGGTAATAAATATTACATCGCTAAAGCGAAGAATTCTATACATTTACAGACTGACACTTGGCTAAATATATATCAATTAAGTACAGCGCTCGCCTTTAGGCCCTAACATACTCGGCCGCTACATCGTATGTGTGGGTCTATCTGATTGCAAAGCTCCTGCTAGGTAAGTCTCAATTTTATTACGAGCGCTATCATCCTGATCATTAAACTGTACACCAATACCTGCGGCTCGATTTCCCTGAGCCCCTCTTGGTGTTACCCATACAATCTTTCCTGCCACGGGTATTTTCTCAGTCTCCTCCATCAGGTTGAGAAGGAGAAATACTTCCTCTCCAAGCTTGTATTGTTTATTGGTGGGGATAAACAATCCGCCATTTTTAACAAATGGCATATACGCAGCATACAAAACTGCTTTATCTTTGATTGTTAAGGATAAAATCCCAGATCGAGAACCACCAATAGCCATACATTCCTCTCCGTTGTTATTTTAATTCTAGCAGCGCGCGAAACAAACGCCTAATTCAGCAACACTTTCTACGCCTACCGGTTCTCAGACCAACGAATTAGTAGCTGTTCTAACAATAGCTGCGGATTAGGGTTTGTCGAACTGCTCGCCATACTCCCCAATTCCAACAAATACTGATAAAAATCAAACACCTTATTATGAGAACAAACCGTTGCCATTTCTTTGAATTGTGCCAATAAGTCCTGATTTAACACCGAAAATTCTGCGCCTGAGATCACCTTCCCAAGGTCGACTTGCCAAGCCTGAAGCCACATCAACAATTCCGCTAAAGGGTATTTCGCCCACTGCTCAGCAACAACAACAGGATCATTCTGCCCTTTTAACACACCCACCCATGCTCGAATAATGTTCTGCCTATCTGAGAGCCACTCCTTTTGCTCCATTTCCACTGCCCGTAATGGCGCACCGCCAGCAACATTCAACAATAACTGAGCTCGTTCTGAGTCGGTTACTACAGAACTCAACCAGCTAACCGCCTGTTCGCTACTGGGCAGAGGAAAATCCAATGACTGACAGCGACTCTTTATCGTTGCAAGCACGCCAGACACTTGGTGTGATACCAGTAGCATGATGGTTTTTGGCCCTGGTTCTTCCAGCGATTTAAGCAACGCATTGGACGCATTAACATTCATATTCTCTGTGGGTGTTATGATCACTACCCGATAACCACTAAACTGCGCACTCTTACTTCCAAAATCAACAACTGATCGAATTTGATCAATCTTTATCGCCTTCCCTGTATCTTCAGGCTCAACGATTTTTAAATCAGGATGGCTGCCTGCTTGCATCAATAAACAACTTTTACACTTTCCACAAGCAACACCACCGACCGGACTCATGCACAACAAGTATTGCCCAAACGCTAACGCAAACTGACCTTTCCCTGTACCTTGAACACCTCGCAGTAATATTGCATGGGGTAGCACCCCTCCCTTCAACCGCTCATGCAGTTGTTGCCAGTATTCTGATTGCCAAGGCAGCGGTACAACAGTATGTAAAATATCTGATAACATTCTAATTTCTCGCTATAACGCTTTGCTGCTGTAGTTAAACCTGATCCGCTAGGATCTTTTGTAACGCATTTGATATTTGCACCTGGACCAGTTCTAAAGACTGCTCTGCATCCACCAACCAGTACCGCGACGGGTTCTCTTTAGCTCGATTCAAATATGCATCTCGGACGCGATGAAAAAAACCTTCAGCCTCCTGTTCAAAGCGATCTAACGCTCCGCGCTTGGCAGCTCTCGCCAACCCCACTGCAACAGGCAAATCCAATAAAATCACTGCATCGGGGCGAAAATCACCTTGCACAAAACTTTCTAGCTGTTGGATTTTATCAAACCCCATATTTCTTCCACCGCCTTGATACGCATAAGTGGCATCCGTAAATCGATCACACAACACCCAGATACCTTTAGCCAAAGCAGGCTTAATCACCTGTTCGATATGCTGCGCCCTAGCCGCAAACATCATTAGCAATTCCGCAGTTGCATCAACTTGTTCATCCCTCGGGGCCAACAACAACGAACGCAACTCTTCTGCTAGCGGCGTCCCTCCTGGCTCACGAGTGTGGATATAAGGAACCCCCTGCTCTTCTAACCACGCACTGATAAAGGTAATGTTCGTCGTTTTGCCAACTCCCTCAACACCTTCTACGGTAAGGAAGCGAGCATTATTCAGGTTACTTTTTGTTGGTTCTGACATAGAAACACTACTTAAATTATGGGTTACTATAATGACGGGGTTGGCGCTGACCGATAATTGGCTTTTCGCTTCCACTGGTATTGTCGCACCGCTTGCTGATGCTCTTTTAACGTCTTTGAGAATTTGTGACTGCCATCTCCTTTCGCAACAAAGTATAGCGCTGTTGATTTTGCCGGATGTAATGCTGCGTAAATGGCAGCCTGCCCAACACTAGCTATAGGGGTTGGAGGTAATCCGTTTATACGATAGGTATTGTACGGTGTTTTCTCCCGTAAATGCCGTCTTGTGATATTACCTTGGTAACGCTCACCAAGACCATAAATAACCGTTGGATCCGTTTGTAAACGCATTTTTTTCTTTAACCGTTGAATGAACACGGCAGCAATTTCCGCTCGTTCACTCGGCTGCCCTGTTTCCTTCTCAATGATCGATGCCATAATCAAGGCATCGTAAGAAGTTTTATAAGGCAGTTTATCTAAAGTGGTATTCGACTCTTCTTTTAAACGGTTACGCCATTCATTCTGCAAAACATCCTGCAACCGAAGGTAAGCTCTCTTTAAAATATCAAAATCGCTATCATTTTTTTGAAAGAAATAGGTATCTGGATAAAACTGCCCTTCTGGATGCACCCCACCAGCCCCTAGTTTTGTCATAACATCGTCATCACTCAACTTACCGATATTATGCACAAGGTTTTGAGTATCGAGTAACTGTTGACGAAACACTTTAAAAGTCTGGCCTTCTAATAGCGTTAACTGATGGTATACAACAGCACCTGATTTAAGTATATCCAACACATCAAGCATCGAGCTACCACTAGCAATAGAATATTCGCCTGCTTTGAGGTTTCTAGAATATCCAAAATATCGACCATAAAACGCCAATAGACGAGGGTGCGGAAACAAGCCATCACGCTCAAATTGACGCGTCACCCCGCCAAAGCTAGAGCCAGGCAGCACATCCAATGCGTACCGCCCTTCAGGAAATTCTAGCGGCTTAGAGAATAGTGCTTGAACATGAGCATGCCCCATCCACAGCGCACCACTTCCCAAAAACGTCAGCAATAATAATAAGCGAAGCAAAACAGCTCCTTGGTTTTTTATAGGTATAAAAAAATTAGATGTCAAAAAGTAAATCCTGTACAAGTGCCTGACATAACGTTGTTATTACGCCCGGAGACCAAGAAGCGCCATTATATTGCTTCACAGGCCAAATACCAAAAACACTATTAGACAAAAAAATCTCATCCACGGACAATAAATCGCTTGAGGATAACGTGACCTCCTTTACTTTTACCCCACGCTTAGGCAACTCCTCCAACAGCCACTCCCTCATGACCCCTGCAACACCTGACATATCTAACCGAGGGGTCATTAAACAACCGTCATTAACAACCCAAAGATTACTAAACACAGCCTCAACAACATTGCCCCGAAAATCACAAACGATACCTTCTTGATAATTCCCCTGCCCCCATTCATTTCGAGCAAGCACTTGCTCCAATCGATTTAAATGTTTAATTCCTGCCAATGAAGGGTTCTGACCAAGTACTGTTTTGCACGCGTACACCGACACACCGTTCGAGAAATATGTTGCGGGGTATTCAGGTAAAGGATGCCAACTTAGTATTCTATTTGGCTCAGAGTTGGGCAAAGATGCATAACCACGCCCTCCCACACCCCGAGTAACAATAATCTTTAAAACACCGTGCTGTCGATGCTGCAAATAACGAGATACTTCTCCTTCAAAAATAGTCCGGTCAAAAGGTATGTCTAAGGCGGCCAAACCACGCATTAAGCGGGACAGGTGCTGTGAAAATAATACTGGGGTTTCATTCACTCGAATGGTTTCAAAAACCCCATCGCCATAAGCCAAGCCACGATCACTTATGGAAACCGTGGAAGCAGGGTTACCATTAACCCAGCTTTCACAAAAATGTTCATTGATAGGCTTATGCAAATTTTAACTCTGGAATTGCGCTTAAGTTGCGCTTAAGTTGCGCTTAAGTTGCGCTTAAGTTGCGCTTAAGTTGCGCTTAAAATGCTACTTTTAGTATTTATTAACTGTATTTCTTAAACACTAAAGTACCATTCGTACCGCCAAAACCAAAGGAATTTGACACGACAACATCAATCGTTTTTTCTTTGGCTTGATTCGCTACATAATCCAGATCACAACCCTCATCAGGGTTTTCCAGATTAATCGTAGGAGGAGCAACATTATTGTTAATCGCAAGCAAGCTGATTACCGACTCAACCGCTCCTGCTGCCCCTAGTAAATGTCCCGTCATTGATTTTGTCGAGCTAACCATAAGGTCACTCACTGAGTTCCCAAATACTGATTTCAGAGCGGCTGTTTCCGCCAAATCTCCTGCCGGCGTAGAGGTCCCGTGAGCATTAACATAGTCAACATCTTCAGGATTTACGCCAGCATCATTAAGCGCATTTTTCATCGATAATGCCGCTCCCGCTCCATCTGCTGGAGGTGACGTAATATGAAAAGCGTCACTGCTGGTACCAAAACCGATTAACTCTCCATAGATTTTCGCACCACGAGCTTTTGCATGCTCATACTCTTCTAACACCAAAGATCCTGCACCATCCGACAATACAAAGCCATCTCGATCTTTGTCCCACGGCCTGCTTGCAGCTTGAGGGTTATCATTGCGTTTCGACAACGCTCGCGCAGATGAGAAGCCAGCCATACCTAAAGGTGAAGACCCCCTTTCCGCACCACCAGTAATCATTACATCCGCATCGCCATAAGCAATGGTTCTTGCTGAGTAACCAATAGAATGCGTTGCGCTCGTGCACGCTGTCGCAATGCAAAAATTTGGGCCTCTAAAACCTTTCATCATAGAAAGGTGTCCCGAAATCATATTCACTATGGTTCCAGGAATAAGGAAAGGACTCACCTTTCGTGGACCTCCTTTAATATAAGCATCATGGTTAGTTTCAATCGTTTGAATACCACCAATACCCGCACCCATAGCTACGCCGATACGAGCAGCGTTTCCTTCTGTTGCCTCAATACCAGAATCAGCAATGGCCTGTAAGCCAGCGACAATGCCATATTGAATAAAAGAATCCATTTTTCGTGCTGTTTTCTTCTCGATGTAGGGTTCAAGGTCAAGGTCTTTAATTAACCCGGCAAATTTGGTTCCATGTGCAGAAACATCGTAATGCTCAATCATCCCAATACCACTTCGTCCAGCCACTAAGCCTTCCCATGTGGATGCCATTGTATTTCCTAGGGGTGTTACCATCCCCATACCTGTAACCACTACTCGCCTTTTTGACACGTCTACTTTCTCCTACCATTCTGATAAATCTAGAAAATTGTCGAACTAATAAGCCATTGTACTGATATTTTTCATGCAACTTACTGCTAAGTTGTTACAAAACAAAAAGGCCGCTGCGATTACGCATACGGCCTTTCCTTATCACTTTATTGTAACAAGTGAATTACTGATTAGAGTTAACGTAATCAATAGCTTCTTGTACTTTAGTAATTTTTTCTGCTTGCTCATCAGGGATTTCAGTTTCGAACTCTTCTTCCAGAGCCATAACCAATTCAACTGTATCCAATGAATCCGCACCCAAATCTTCAACGAATGATGAATCGTTAGTGATTTCTTCTAATTTAACACCTAGTTGCTCAGCAACAATTTTTTTAACTCGATCTTCTATGTTACTCATACGACCCATATCTCCAGTTTAAGTCACCCTCTTTGTGAGGGCTTAGCGGATCTCTAAAAACCAGTTTTCTCTCTTGTATACAATACTTGTGAGAAACCTGATCTCAGCGATACCCGTAGTTTATATAAAGCTTTACCCCTGTATCAAGCCATCGTACCTATTAACTGTAAGCAACTTTTTCAAAATGCAAAAAAAGGTTTTTTGCATAACCTTTGTCGATACAACTAGATACAATGTTCTAAACAGGTAGTGAAATTTGTTTGCCGAAGCATATCACATATACATCCCACCATTCACTGGGATTGTTGCCCCCGTGACATACGCAGCGCTATCACCGGTCAAAAAAGCAACAACCGCCGCAATTTCATCAGGTCGCCCAAGGCGCCCTAGTGGAATTTGGCCCAACATAGCTTCTTTTTGCGCTTCCGGCAATTCCTTTGTCATATCTGTGTCAATAAAGCCTGGCGCTACAGTATTCACCGTAATATTACGCGACCCAAACTCTCTTGCTAATGAGCGCCCAAAGCCCTCCATTCCAGCCTTTGCGGCGGCGTAATTGGCTTGCCCACCATTTCCCATTGCACCAACAACCGAACCTACATTAATAACACGACCCCAGCGCGCTTTTGTCATGCCACGAACACAGGCTTTGGTGGTACGATAAATGGATGTCAGATTGGTATCAATGACACTATCCCATTCATCTTCTTTCATTCTCAACATCAAATTATCACGGGTTATACCTGCATTATTGACCAGTATCAACGGCGCACCAAATTCATTTGTAATAGCCTTAATAACGGTTGTTACCGACTCAGCGTCACAAACGTTTAGTGTATAACCTCGACCTTCGGTCCCCGCATCAGACATATATGCAGTAATGGCCTCTGAGCCATTATCCGTTGTAGCCGTTCCAACAACAACCGCACCGGCTTTTGCCAACGCCAGCGCAATTGCTTTACCAATACCCCTGCTTGCGCCGGTAACTAATGCAACCTTACCTTCTAAAGACATTATTCTCTCCTATTAAAAATTTCCTGCTATGAATCCGCAATCAAGCCCAAAGCTTTATCAAACAAAACGGGATCCTGCAAACTCACTACACCCAATTTGCGATGGATACGCTTATTCATTCCCGATAACACCTTGCCAGGCCCACATTCGATCGCAAGCTCAATTCCGCTTTCAACCATAAAGTTCACACTATCCACCCATAAAACCGGGCTATATAACTGCGAAATCAATTTTTCACGAATATTGTCAGGATTTAATTCTATTTTTGCGTCGACATTATTAATAACAGGTACTTTTGGCTTACTGAATTCGGTTGCTTTGAGGGCTTCTGCTAACGACTCACTCGCAGGCTTCATTAATGCGCTATGGCAAGGCACACTTATCGAAAGAGGCATCGCTTTTTTCGCGCCTGCCGCTTTTACCAATTCAATAGCCCTATCAATAGCGGCAGAATGGCCGGCAATAACAACTTGCCCTGGTGCATTAAAATTTACAGCCTGAACCACTTCACCTTGCTCTGCCTCTTGACACGCTGCAATGATTGCTTGATCACCCAATCCTATAATAGCGGCCATCTTCCCTACACCACCAGGGCATGCATCTCGCATCAACTCACCACGGGTCTTCACTAATGCAACCCCCGCTGCCAAACTAATGGCCTCAGCACACACATAGGCTGTATATTCCCCCAAACTATGACCAGCCATGATCGCAGGTCGAACGTCAGAGGCCTGCTGCCAAGCTCTCCACGCAGCGACACCAGCAATCAACATAATAGGCTGCGTAATCTCCGTTTTGCTAAGATCTTCTTCTGGCCCGTCGCAAGCCAATTTCCACATATCTCGACCAAAAACGTCAGATGCTTCGTCAAATGTTTCTTTTACGATGGCGTGCTGCTTGGATAATTCGCCCAACATTCCAACTGACTGAGAACCCTGCCCGGGAAATACAAATGCTAGATTTTCTTTCATCTACCTGCCTATTAATTTGATACTATCGATCGCCACTAACCAATGGAATTGGATAATACTCTGCTCACAAGGGGAGTCCATTTTAGAAAAGTAACGTATTATTTCACATCAATAACAAAACCCTTTTTCAGGCGCCTTCAGCACGCCGTCACTCGGTTGAGCACTCTACAATGTTTTTTCAATCAGTGAAGGTATATCTTTTTGAACTTCCGACACAGCAAGCTCTATGGCGCGAATAAACTCGCCAGCATTCGCGTTACCATGACTTTTAACCACAACCCCTCGAAGCCCAACCAAACTAGCGCCATTATGAGCTCCAGGGTCCAACCGCTGAAACAAACGTCGCAATACAGGCTCAACCAATCTTCCGACGAGCTTGGTGTACCAATTCCGCTTAAAAGCATCAGACAACATGCGCACAATCAATGTCGCGGCCCCTTCTATCGACTTCAGCGCCACATTACCCACAAAACCATCACAGACAATAACATCCGCCTTACCACTTAGAATATCGCTACCCTCAACATACCCCACATAATTTAATGAAGGGTCTGATTGCAACAACTCATTGGCCTGCTTTACCTGATCATTACCTTTTATTTCTTCTTCACCGACATTGAGCAGTGCTATACGCGGCCTCTCGACCCCTTTTAGCTCCCTTACCAAGACATCACCCATAAGGGCAAATTGATACAGCTGCTCAGAATGACAATCAACATTGGCCCCTAGATCAAGCATATAAGCTTGGCCTTTTGCTGTGGGCAATGCAGAGATGATAGCGGGCCTATCAATCGTTTCACAAGTCTTAAGCACAAAGCGAGATATAGCCATTAACGCGCCAGTATTGCCAGCACTCACACAGCCGTCTGCCCGCTGATCTTTAACCAATTGAATGGCAACACGTAAAGATGAATCTTTTTTTGTGCGTAAAGCGATAGACGGAGACTCATCCATACCAATCACTTCGCTTGCATGTTGAACTTCTAAGCGGTTATCTTTCTGAAAAAAGGAAATGACTGATGACGAATCAGCTAACGATTGAAGCACGTCTTCGATCTTATTTTTATCACCCACGACAATCACCCGCAGTAAAGGTGACGTTTCTAGTAACGTTACCACTGCGGGTATTGTTGCGCGGAGACCTAAATCTCCACCCATTGCATCAACTGCAATGGTTATTTGGTCTTTCAAGACGTTTTAGTCGTCCTGTTTAGTCACAATCACCTGACGGCCACGGTAAAAACCATCTGCAGTCACGTTATGACGACGGTGAATTTCACCTGTTGTTTGATCTTCAGACAGAGTCGCTGAACCTAATGCATCATGAGAACGACGCATGCCACGACGTGAACGAGTTTTCTTACTTTTTTGAACTGCCATTGTTAGTTACTCCAATTTCTATCAATCTGAAAACACAAGAACTCAATTAAAAGCTAACCACCTTTAAGAAGGTTCTATTTATTACTTTTAAGCTGCTTCAATACATCAAAAGGATTTTCTGGTTTCAAATCACCCTCTTTCTCTGCTTTTAACTCTTCATCAGTGCGATACTGATACGCTTCACAATTATCATGGTAAGCCATGATCGGAAGCAGAAGAATCAATTCATCTTCAAGCAGCTTAACTAAAGATATTTCTTCGCTGTCTAGCAGAATGGCCTCATAGATACTCGGCACTTGCTCTAAACGAGACTCTTTTGTTACAAACGCCAATGTCAACTCGACTTCAAGCTTTACATCAACACCTTGTAAACATCGTTGACATTGTAGCTGTACGCAGGTTTTAACGATACCCTGCAATAAAGGATAACCTTCGCCATCCTTTATAAACGCAGCATCTACATCAACAATACCATCGCTCGCAAACGCATCTGCCGTAAGGCGTTTCATTTGTTCTAAGGGGATTGTGCCCTTTAGAATAAGCCCTTGCCTTGCAAGTTTTATTGGCTTTATGAGTTCTGGTAAAGTGCTAGTCAGCATAAGCGCGCAATCATAGGGAGATACGAGCCATCTGTCAAAATGTTTCGTAAATTAACCAACTGTTTTTAAAGATAATTGGCACAGTAATGCTGAGTTCGGTAAAATCCCCATCTCGTTCGTGAAAAACAGGAGAAAATGCATGCGCCATCTTGTATTAGGGTCAAGCTCCCCCTTTAGAAGCGCAATACTCGAAAAACTCACTTTACCCTTTGACACCTGCTCTCCGGATATTGATGAAACCCCCTTACCCAACGAAGCACCATCAGAACTGGTAGAACGACTGGCCCTGAAAAAAGCCGAAGCCGTTGCCCTAACCCATCCGACATCCCTTATTATTGCCAGTGACCAGGTTTCTGTGCTTAATGGTAAGATAAATGGCAAACCTGGTACTCGTGAAAACGCAATCCAACAGTTAACAAAAAGCAGTGGGAACACTGTCAGCTTCTACACAAGCCTCTGCCTTTACGACGCGCAAGAAAAAACTTATCAACTCATTGTTGAACCTTATCTAGTGCATTTTCGTAACTTATCCTCGCAAGCCATTGAAAACTATGTAGATAAGGAATCACCCTTGAACTGTGCAGGCAGCTTCAAATCCGAAGGGCTCGGCATCGCGTTATTTAACCGCCTAGAAGGCGACGATCCCAACACATTGATTGGATTACCATTAATTCGTTTAATTGAAATGTTGAATAAAAAGCAAATAGATATACCGTAAAAAACTAACAATTCGCTCACTAAATCGCCGACCCCGTCTACACTTAGTTTGTTAGGTTTGATTAACGGTGCAATGCACTCAATCAAACGCCACATACACTTGTTTTCGGGGCAGCATTCATGTCTGACGAACCCTCTACAGCTCAACCTACGCCACAGCCGCAACCGCAGCCAAAGCGCAGAAACACAAAAGAACGCATCATTGACGAAGCGGAAAAGCTTGCAGCCATTCATGGCATAGAGCATTTAAAACTCCAGGATGTTGCAGACAGGATTGGCATTAAACTGCCATCGGTATATGCGCATTTTAGTGGGCGAGAGGACATCCTCACCGCAATGGCTTCCCGTATAAACCGAACATATAGCCAGCTATACCACGGTAAAACGGGTGAAACCGCCAAAGAGACTCTCCATAGAGGCGCTCTCGAGCTTCTCGAAATACTTGGCAGCAAACCCGCCTACTTCCGCCTGATATTGCGGGATTTATCAGTCCCTATCGGTTACGACCCTCAAAATCGACGGTATAGCCCCAACAATAGCCACTCAATCGCTCAAGAGCTGCGAGATCTAAGCCGCCGGACAGATCAGTTGCTTGCTCGCATGAACAGCGATACAACGAAAAAGACGGTCAGCGGCGAGGACTTTATTGTCATGGTTCACGGCATGTTACTTACTGAACTAAGCTGGGCGGACACTCAACCGCCCAACGAAGAGAATACCAAAACCATAAATTTAGACAAAAGCAAAATACGCTTAAATGACTTGTTAACCCGACTACTTAATTAGATACCCTAAAGAGTCACGCAAAAAGTCGCAAAGTGCAGACATTAAAAAGGGCGGAGTTATTATTAACCCCGCCCTTTTTAATGTCTGCACTTTGCGACTTTTATTTTAAAACGAGATGCGAACCAAAGCTTTCCGCTATTGTTGCCCCAACCTTAACACCCAGGCGATCAACAAGGGATTGCAGCGCGTTCGGCCGCTTACTGTAATCTACAATTTCTTCTTCTTTGATAATATCCCGCGCCACAGTTCCCGGGCTACCCATACCATCCACCAATCCAAGGGGTAATGCCTGCTCTCCAGACCACATCAGCCCACTAAATAGAGCATCGGTTCCTTTTAGTCTATCACCTCGCCCCCGCTTAACTGCTGCAATAAATTGCTCATGAACATTATTAAGCAAACTTCCAAAATGAGCACTCTGTTCTTCGTTCATTGGGGAGAATGGATCCAGCATCGCCTTGTTATCGCCAGATGAATAAACACGGCGCTCCACACCAACTTTTTCCATCACCTCAGTAAACCCAAAGCCGTCGCTAATAACACCGATAGAACCAACAATGCTTGCCGGATCAGCATAAATCTCATCAGCCGCAGCAGCAATAAAATAAGCGCCTGATGCGCCTACATCAGTAATGACCGCGTAGACTTTCTTATCTGAGTACTTTTCTTTTAAGCGCATAATTTCGTTATACACCATGTTAGATTGTACGGGACTGCCACCAGGGCTATTGATTCTTAGCATCACCGCTTTGGAATGCTTGGCTTCAAAAGCATCACGCAACCCACCAACAATAGTATCAGCGGACGCTTCTCGCCCAGCCATTATGACACCACTTACATCCACTATCGCTGTATGAGATTTTGATGACGACGCACTATCTCCGGCTGTAGATGGATTCAAAGCAACAAAAATAAACACCACATATGCAAGCATTGCTAATTTAAAAAACACCCCCCATCGGCGTGCTTTTTTTTGCTCTTCTAACGACTGCAACGCTAGCTGCTCAACTAACTTCCATTCTTTACTAGGGCCATTGCGACGAGGGTTCCCTCGATTGCCCCCGCGACCACTACGATTACCGCCTCCACGGCGATGGTCACGACCTTTATTGTCACGAGAACCACCGTTGGAATCGTGAGCGGACGCCTCTTGTGACGGAGTATCATTGTTTGCGTTATCTTCCATTGCTTACCCTTATTATTCTTAGCATTCTAATATATGTTTATATTATCTGATGATGCAATTAGCGAACAACTCAATCGAATCATTTCACTATATTGCCCAATAAAATATCAGCCAAATCAGCCGAAGTATCTACACACCCAACCAAATCATATGAGTGCAAACGCTCTGAATCATGCGCCCCCCAAGAAACACCCACCCGATCAACACCCGCTCTTCTTGCCATTTCCATGTCGTATTCTGTATCACCAACAACAATGGCCTTGCCAGGCTCTACACCATGCATAGCTAGCAACTCATTTACCATTGCTGGATGCGGCTTAGAATTTGTTTCATCTGCACACCGGGTCCCATCAAACATACCATGAAGATCCACCGCACTTAATACTCGATCCAAACCTTTGCGACTTTTACCCGTAGCAATACTCAGGGTTTTATCCGTAGCAGCCAACTGATGCAACATAGCCTCAATTCCTGGATAAAACAAACTTGGCTGCTGGTCCAGCTCAACATAGTGATGCGAATAACGCTTTCTAACAAACTCTATGTCTTTATTGGCAATCTCTGGGTATAGCTGTGAGATAGCAATCCCCAGCTCCAACCCTATAATTTCGTGCACGGCTTTAGCATCTAATATAGGGAGACCCGCATCCCCTCCTGCCTTTTGCATACTACTAACAATTTTTGCAAGGGAGTCCATCAGCGTGCCATCCCAGTCAAAAATAATTAACTCATATTCTTTTGCCTTACCTTTTAGCATAGCTTTTACCATATTTCTTATCTGCATTTACTTCGCAGCACTGCTCAACACTTGGCCCAACACCAACCCGGGTCCTAACTTGTACGACGCAATTTAACCAGAAGCAATGCCAATTCATCATCAAGAGGCGCTTCAATCACCATCGCTTTTTCACCATCTACACCAGGAATCTCAATTTTGGCGGCATGCAAAAACAACCGCTTCAAGCCCAACGCTTTAAAAGGTTCATTTTGCTCTCTTGATGTATATTTATCATCGCCCGCTATTGGATGACCAGAGAATTGAGTATGGACACGTATTTGATGAGTCCTACCGGTCACAGGTTTAGCTTCAACAAACGTAGCCCCCTGTAAATGCTCTAGCAACCTAAAGTTAGTCAATGAAGCTTTACCTTCTCGAGACACCTTGACAACCCGTTCACCTGAAGCCAGGTGAAACTTTTGCAATGGAGAGTCAATCCTGTGCTGCTTACCTTTCCACCGACCCACAACTAACGCTTGATATGTTTTATCCATTCCACCATCGCGTAAGTATGCGTGCAAACGTTTTAATACGGAGCGCTTCTTAGCAATCATCAGGCAACCTGACGTCTCCCTGTCGAGGCGATGTACCAATTCGAGAAAGGTTGACTCTGGACGCATTTGACGTAACGCTTCGATAACACCAAAACTTAAACCGCTCCCGCCATGGACAGCAATACCGCTAGGTTTGTTCAGTACAATAAGGCCATCATCCTCAAAAAGGATCCTGTCGCTTATCAAATTCTGAATTCGACTACCAACAAGAGGTTCAGACTGATCCTTATCAGCCATTCGAACAGGAGGAATCCTAACGATATCATCAGTTTGCACTCGTGTATCAGGCTTAGCACGCTTTTTATTGATACGCACCTCACCCTTACGAATGATCCGGTATAACATTGATTTCGGCACACCTTTTAGGCGCGATTTAAGAAAATTATCAAGACGTTGCCCATCTTGGTCGTCAGTCACCGTGACGAGTTGTACTTTTTTTGCTACTAATTCAGTCATCTCAGAATAATAACGTGTTCTATCTATTTGATGTACCTATATTTTCCTGCTATATTTCTTTTGCCTTGACGAAATAGATATGATAAGTCAGCGATTGAATGGCTCGTAAGCTTTGCGTACGCAGAATTTACATGTACCCAAAGCATCATTAACTAACGAACCATTGACTAAACATCAGCAATGAAACACAAGGTATGCCACATATGATGAATGACAAAAGGCCAATGTGATTAAAGACCTACTGGGTAAAACACAAGCCTCATATGTTACGCACACAAACAAAACTCTATTGACACGCAATTCGTGTGTCAATTAACAAACAGAACAATAGATACCATACAAATTGATAACAGCCGCTGTTAGCGTCACAAAACATTCAACGAGTTCACTTAAGTAATATTGCGCCGGTTTATACCAATACGCATTTTACATTGCACCTACACTGACGTGCAAAAGCCATACTTGCTGATAACTTTCTGGCCAACAAGGTTGGGCTTCTCTTACTAAGCAGATAAAGACTCAGTACGGCAAAACCAAGAACGTAAAGCAATATTAAAGCAAATCGTTTGCAAACATTGCCCAGATGGTTCCCGTAACTTGAGTAGAATCTACTTTAAAAGAAACCTAAAAGAGCACGAGATTTATTGGCACTCCTCACGCATAAAAGCAAACGACGGATTGCCAACAGCAACACTCAGACAAGGCAAGGTAACACTCGTAGTCTACTATTTGATAGCTGAGGCCCACCAAAAAGGGCTGTTGACGCATAAAACTAGACGCACTTGCCCCAACGCTCTCTCAGTTAACTCTTTGTATCCATGGTTCTATTGCGCTAAAACCATTGGAAAGTTTAATGAAAAGAATGCTAATCAACGCAACTCACGAAGAAGAGTTGCGAGTTGCCCTTGTCGACGGACAAAGACTTTACGATCTAGATATTGAACACAGAACGCGTGTTCAAAAGAAAGCCAACATCTACAAGGGGAAAATCACCCGTGTAGAGCCTAGCCTAGAAGCGGCCTTCGTGGACTTTGGTGCTGATCGACACGGCTTTTTACCTCTCAAAGAAATCTCTCGCGATTATTTCACTAAGAATCCTAAAGACGTTCAAGGCCGATTTAACATCAAAGATGTAATCAAAGAAGGCCAAGAAATTGTTGTTCAAGTTGAGAAAGAAGAGCGAGGCAATAAAGGGGCTGCCCTTTCTTCATTTATCAGTTTGGCCGGACGTTACCTTGTTCTTATGCCCAACAACCCTCGTGCTGGCGGCATTTCTCGTCGCATAGAAGGCGATGAGCGAGCCGAACTTCGTGATGTAATGTCTCAACTTGAAACACCTAAAAACATGGGTGTTATTGTTAGAACTGCAGGTATTGGTCGAAAACTGGAAGAACTCCAATGGGATCTTAACTATTTATTGGATTTATGGACCTCCATTACAGCGGCATCAGAAAAGAACACAGCCCCCCTACTCATATACCAAGAAAGCAATGTCATCATTCGCACTATTCGGGATTATTTACGCCACGATATCGGTGAAGTCTGTATTGACAGCAAAGAAGTATACGAAGAAGTTCTTAATTTCGTACGCCAAGTAATGCCTCAATTTGAGCCTAAAATCAAACATTACGACGATCCTGTCCCGCTGTTTACGCGTTATCAAATTGAAAGCCAAATTGAAATGGCATTTGAAAGAGAGGTAAAACTACCTTCAGGCGGATCGATTGTTATCGACCCAACAGAAGCACTGGTATCTATCGACATCAACTCTGCGCGCGCAACAAAAGGTGCAGATATAGAAGAAACAGCACTTAACACTAATCTAGAAGCAGCAGATGAAATTGCCCGACAGTTACGTTTACGTGATATGGGCGGCTTGGTTGTTATTGATTACATTGACATGTCAGCCAACAAAAACCAGCGTGAAGTTGAAAACCGTATGCGTGACGCCCTAGAAATTGATAGAGCGCGCATTCAGGTTGGTCGAATTTCACGATTTGGCTTACTTGAGCTTTCACGCCAACGACTACGCCCATCTCTTGGCGAAACCAGTGGGCATATCTGCCCTCGCTGTGTTGGTACAGGCTACGTAAGAGATCTTCACTCGCTAACACTATCTATCATGCGCCTTATCGAAGAAGAGGCGATGAAAGAAAATACTGCAGAGATTCATGCACAAGTACCTGTTTCTGTTGCTACCTACCTATTAAATGAAAAGCGTGACAACGTTGTTTCCGTCGAATCTAGAAACAATGTTCGTGTGCTCGTCATTCCGAACCCTAATTTGGAAACGCCGCATTACGAAGTCACTCGACTAAGAAAAGACCAAACCCAAGATGACAGCACATCAAGCTACGAAATGGTCCAAGAAACCGAAACTGTTGACCGCACACCAATTGCCAACGCTGAAAGTTCAATCGTAAAACGACAAGAAGCCGTCGTTAAAATGGTTCAGCCATCAACTCCAGCCCCCATGCCTCAAGAGACAGTGGTTGCCACAGAAACCCAAGAAGCAAGTTTCTTTGCTCGCCTACTAACCTGGTTTGTACAGATGTTTACTGGCAAACCAGCTGAAGAAGAAAAGCAGGAACCTCAAAAGCCAGCTCAACGTAACCAGAGAAATAACCGAGGAAATCAACGCAACCGTAACCAACGGGGTGGGCGCAACCAGAATCAACGTAACACCCGCAATCAAAATCCGCGAACCCAAAGCGAAGAAGCGCCTAGCAACAAGGATCCCCAAGAAACTAAAAGCAATACAGGTGAGAAAGACGAGAACTCTCAAGGTAAAAATGAGGGTACTCAAAACCGCAACCAAAACCGGAATCGCAACCGGAATCGCAACCGCGATAGAAACAAAGATCAAACACGGGAAAACAAAGATACAACGCCTACTACAAATCAAAAAGAAGAACCACAAGATGGCGCTCGTCGCGGTAAACGTCGCAACCCAAATGACAGCCGCCGTCGCCGCCAAGAGCATTCGTCACCTAGAACCGCTCCTGAATCAAACGAGAGCGCAGCCCCCCAAGCTCAGCCAACTGCTAGCGAGCAATCAAAAGAGGGTGGCAACCGCCAAGCAGCTAAACAAGAAAAGGCGCCCGCTGCTCGAACGGAGAGACAAAGTGTGCAAAAACAGGGGAATGCAAAACCCCAAACGGAAAAAGCTGTAACGCAAGAAACAAAAAGCGAACAGAACAAGTCCCCTGCGCCTACAGCACAAAAAGCACAGTCTACGAATGTGCAAAACGAAAAGCCCAAAGAAACTGCTAGCAAGCATTCTGCGGCTAATTCAAGTGCTCCAGCAAAAGCCAAAGCTCCTGAGGGAACGACGAGCAAGGCCTCTGATAAGGTAGTAGCACCAAAAGAAAACAAACCCAAGCCGGAGCCGAAAAAGAAGCCAGCACAACCAAAGAGCGCCCCAAAGCCCCCCGTAGCACCAAAGGTTACTGCACCTAAACCTGCTGAAAAACCAGCGCCCACTGAAAAACCGGTGCAAAAAGAAAAACCCAAATCTACAGGTCGTGCCTCTAACGACCCAAGAGAAGTAAAAAAGCGTCAGCAAGCTGAAGCGAAGGCTCGCGAGCTAGAGAAAAAACTTGCAGACCAACAACAGGCAAAAAAACAATCGAACGAAAGCAAACCTGCGCCTAAAGTCGAAACTGCCAAGCCTGCTGACAACGAATAATATTCGTTATCAAAATAGAAAATAAAAAAGGCCTTTACCTGTATACGGTAAAGGCCTTTTTTATTATTTGGGTAACACTCAATCACCCTCACTTATACAAATATTAGTGGCTCTGGTTCTAGAAAAACACCATATACATCAAAAACATCGACCTGAATTTTTTTGGATAAATCAACAACAGCTTTACCACCCCCACCAACGTTCGTTAACACCAGTGCTTGCTGATCATGAACCTTTGCACCCCCCTCCTCTCTTCCCTTCCAGCCCAACTGGTCAATCATCCATCCAGCAGCCAACTTACTCTTCCCTCCACCCAAAGGGTAATGAACAAGAGCCGGAAACTTATTCTTTATCCTGTTACACTCATCCGTCGTAACAATCGGGTTTTTAAAAAAACTCCCCACATTGGGTAAAACATTCGGATCAGGTAACTTCCGTTGGCGAATAGAAATAATAACATCACTCATTAACTTTGGTGTTAATCGGGCAACATTTCTACGAGCCAATTCAGCTTCTATCTCACCATACTCTGTTTTAAAGTCAAACCCTCCTCCACCCTTGGGGGAGCGAAGCTTTAACGTTACAGAAACAACAACCCATTGACCTATATAAGCAGGTGTTTTAAAAATGCTATGCCGATAAGCAAACCCACACTGCGCTTTATTAAGGCTAATACGTCGACCTGTTTCAATTTCAATTGCATCAAGCGACTCAAAAACATCACATAACTCAACACCGTATGCACCTATATTTTGTATCGGAGCCGCGCCTACAGTACCCGGAATTAGCGATAAATTTTCCAAACCGGAATACCCCTCTTCGATACTCCACAACACCAGGGAATGCCACAAAACACCGCCCGCCACCTGCACTAATACGCTTTCTTCAGTTTGATCAACAACCTCTATACTTTGGATCACATTATGTAGCACCAGTGCATCCACATCCGATGCAAACACAACATTACTACCACTACCCAGCACCAAGCAATTAACGCCAGGAGGCCTAGCCGCCAACACCCCGTGTAACTGCTCCTCTGAGGAAAACGCATAAAAATACGCAGCCAATGCTTTGCTCGCCAACGTATTGTGATCCACTAAACAAAATTGTTTTTGAAACATTACAATCGAGCCTTTATCACTTCGACCAACCCTGTGGACGCATCCTCCACCAAATCGAGCACTCGGGAAAAACCTTGCTGCCCGCCATAATACGGATCGGGAACTTCTATTTCTTGATAGTTATTCGCGTAGGTTAAAAACAAATCCAACTTAGCAATATATTGCTTGGGGCAACGCTGTTTTAACTCAACCAAATTAGACTTATCCATTGCAAGAATAAAATCAAAGTACTCAAAATCATCCCTCTGAACCTGTCGTCCACGCAAGGCACTCATATCATAACCACGCGCCTTTGCGGCCGTTTGCGAGCGCGAATCGGGCGGCTCATCAATATGATAACCTGCCGTTCCACAAGACACGATATCCACTAGGCCACCCAGGCCTGCCTTATCAACTTCCGATCGAAACACTACTTCGGCCGTTGGCGAGCGACATATATTACCTAAACACACTAACAATACACGTATCACGATACCTCCAACAGCTTTCTAACCGCCGCCAAATCAGCTTCAGTATCAATTCCGGGCGCCGGGGGCTCAACCGCTTGCTCTACATGAATCTTTGCACCATGCCACATAGCACGCAACTGCTCTAAAGATTCCGTTTGCTCTAGTGCACAAGGCCCCCACTGAACAAATTGATGCAAAAAACCAACTCGATACCCATAAATCCCAATATGCCTCTGCAAAAGTTGTTGTTTTGGCACCCCCCCTCCCGCTATCGAAAAGGTATCTCTACTCCAAGGAATTGGAGCACGACTAAAATATAATGCTATTCCGTTTTTGTCGCTGACAACTTTTACTGCGTTGGGGTCAAAAGCGACTTCTTCGGATGTAATTACCTCACTAAGCGTCGACATCGATGCTCCCGACCCTACCAAATTCCCGGCGACCTGATTAATCACTGAAGGTGGTATCAATGGCTCATCGCCTTGAACATTCACAACACATTCACCTTCACTCAACGCTAACTGCTGTGCCACTTCGGCCAACCTATCCGTCCCCGATTCGTGATCAGGTGAAGTCATACAAACCTCACCTCCAAACTCAAGAACACAAGCCTTAATACGTTCATCATCGGTCGCCACGACAACCCTGCCAGCATCACTTTGACCAGCCTGCTCATAAACTCGTTGAATCATGGTTTTCCCTGCCAAATCTAACAGTGGCTTTCCCGGTAGACGAGTTGAGCTATAACGGGCAGGGATAATAACGGTAAAAGGAGCCATGCAAACACCTATGCAAAGAGAAGGTAAAAGGAAATGGGATATCAAAATAGACCTATATACAGATCTAACTATTATACGCCCCAGAACTATAAATTTTAGGGCTATAATTTTTAAGACTGTTATTTCTATGGCTGTAGCTTTTCAGGATACAGTTTCTGCAGTATACCATCGATTAGAAGTGGGCTTATATTCGCTGAAACCTTTAAATACCAGCTATTGGTGAGATTCGGCGCCAGCTCAAGCGAGTGTACTTTGACAGCATCCTTTTCTGTCATAACAATTTGCATATCAGACATTGACTCAAAATCACTTTGTTTATACTGATAATGATCAGGGAATGGCATTTCTGTCACCTGGTATCCAAACTCGCTTAACGTTGAAAAAAAGCGCACAGGATTCCCTATACCCGCTACGCCGTAGACTTCAGTATTCTGAGGAGGTAGCTGACGATTCCCCGACTGAAACACCGGTTCTAACCCCTGCGCCATAATCTGCATACTATAACTGGCGTCAGCATTACCAAACGCAGAGCGCACATCAGACGACAACACGTCTATATTACCGCCATTTACAATTAAATAGTCAACTGAGGCTAACCGTGCGACAGGCTCTCGTAACGGCCCCATTGGCAAACAACACCCATTACCAATACCTCTTGTTGCATCCATCACCACAATTTCCACAGACCGGTTCAACGCGTAATGCTGCAACCCATCATCACTAATAATGATATCGACATTAAAGTTTTGCTCTAAATACTTCGCAGCTGCAACACGATCGGGGTCAACAACCACAGGAGCACCCGAACGCAGATATACCATCAAAGGCTCATCTCCCACTTCACGAGCTGAAGAGTTTTTATCAACTGCAATGGGGTACTGCTTTGCACTCCCGCCATAACCGCGAGAAATAACACCGACGTTTAAGCCCTTCCCCTTCAGCCCTTCGATAAGAAATAACGTTAATGGGGTTTTTCCCGTTCCCCCCACAGTAATATTTCCAACAATAATCACTGGCACTTCTGGAGAATATGAAGCATTAACATTTTGCACAAAACGAAGGCGCCTTTTATCCACCACCCTGCGATAAAAAATCTCTAGGGGCTTAAGCAGGCAGGGCGGTTTTCGCTTTTCATACCAAACCTGCTGAAAGTACTTCTCGATTTTGTGCATCATTATCGGTATTTATTACCCATAATACCTAAATAAGGATTAAGGCTTACCATCACTGACTAGATTGTGCTTTTATCGGTAAGCTCTGCTTAGAAAAACCCAGCTGACCTGCTACATCCATTGCGGAAATAACAGACTGGTATGCGGTATCTTTATCAGCACTAATAATGAGCGGTAAATCCGTATTGCCGTCAGACACCTCGATCAATGCCTTTCGTAACGTTGTAAGTTTTCGATTAACCAAACGTTGGCCATTTACCGCATACTCGCCATCAGCGCTGATGATAATTTCAATCTGTAACGGATCTTCCATTGAAGCCTCCCCTACCGCTTCAGGTAAATCAATCACCAATTGCCGCTCTTTAGTAAAAGTCGTAGACACCATAAAGAAAATCAACAATAAAAACACCACATCAATAAGTGGTGTTAGATTAACGGTTGTTTCCTCTACCGGTTGGCGAATAAACTTCACTTGTTATCACCATCCTGTGAATCTCGCTCCCGATCACCATGAAGAATGTCTACCAATTTAATTGCCTCTTGTTCCATCATCACCGCAATCTCATCAATTCTTCGCGTAAAAAAACGATGAAAAAATAAAGCGGGGATTGCAACAGTCAGCCCTGCAGCCGTGGTATAGAGCGCCTCAGATATCCCGCCTGCTAATACAGCCGCATTGCCAGCCCCCTGCATAACAATAGCATTAAACACCTTAATCATGCCTATAACTGTGCCTAGTAGCCCCAGCAATGGGGTAATAGCTGCGATAGAGCCCAGCAAATTCAGAAAACGCCCCATTTCATGAATTTCCTGCGTCGCAGTGTCCACAATCGATTCTTTCATAATACCTCGACCATGGTTGGAATTAAGCAACCCTGCCGCAAGTATCTTACCCAACGGAGAAGAGTCGCGAAGCTCTTTAACTCTAACCCCATCAAGTTGATTGTTTTTCATCCACCCCCAAACCTTGGTCAATAGATTCGTTGGAGTGATGCGGCTAACTCTAAGGCTCCAAAGGCGCTCAGCAATGATAGCAATAGCAAGAATTGAACACAGGATGATGGGAAACATCACCAGCCCACCTGCTTTAACAAACTCAATCACGTTTTATAATCTCCAATTATATGAATGCTGCTCAATCTATCACACTCACCGATTAACATTAACCCGACATTTCACAATTTCAATAACATCCTTTGAGAATTCGGCCTTTTTACTTCAATCTCACGAGCTCTCACACGGCCTAGAAATTCAGTTTCAAATTTACCTCTAACCCCACTAGCTAACATAAGCTCCTCCAAAAACACCACCTGCTTTGGATTTGCAATATTGAGCAATGCACCACTTAATAGCACATCAGTCCCCGCCGACCCTCCTTGCACCGAACTAGCGCTAACTAACAACCCCCAAATATTCCGATTTCTTAAGTGTGCCTTATGCTCATCCAGAAATGCTAACTGCTGCTGAATGCTTCCTGGGGCAACAAACAAATAACGCCGGCTATCTCCAGACAACAGCAATTGACACCGCCCATTACTGACCAACGACTCAATGTACATCGCCTTAACCCTAACAGCCTCGTCGGTACACACAGGTAAACTTTCAACCTTAACTGCTGACCACTGCAAAAGAGGTCGTGATTGCAAATGAATGTTCAGCATAAAATATTCTTCCGATACCCACCGACGATAGACACTAAACACCGACTCGCTAAGTTCATTTTTAATACCCTTGCGCTGCAGATAACGGGAAAATTGGTATTGTATTTTATAGGCAGGTACCTCGCTTGCCCCAATCAATATCAAAGAATGCCCCTGATCTACCACCATCAACCCAGATTTTCCAGACAATACTTCAATATCAAAACCCGACTCTTTTACAGGCCCACCTTTATTTATATAACCCCTACCATCCAATACAACCAAGGGTACAAATAAAGGCATAAACATCAGAAACGCCACTCTTTTCCCAGGCACAGCTTTCGGCAAGCACAATACCGCAGCCCCCAGCATTGCTAACCATACAGCTACATTTGATGGCTGAGGGAATAACAACACAGCCCCCCACGACTGAACCTCTTCCAAAAATAACATTAGAACTGTCACCACAACATCTAGCAGCCTAACAACACAATAAATAATAGATTCAAAATACCCCCCACTACATATCAGCGCGGCGTAAAGAAATGCCAAAGGTACCACCAACCAGCCAACAATTGGCACAGCAACAAGGTTCGCAAAGATACTAACTAGCGAAGCCTTTCCAAAATACCCTACCGTCAGTGGAAACAAACCGACAAACAACGACAATTGGACCCGAGTCCACGAAGACAAAACGGGTAATCGTCCCACCCGCCCCCTCAATACAAAAAAAATAAACGCTACTGCAGCAAACGTCAGCCAAAAACTAGCACTCAATATAGCAATAGGATCAAACAACAACACTACCGATGCACTGACAAGCACTGCCAACCAAGGGCTAATTACGGGATACACAAGACGCAGTATCACAACAACAGTTACCGTTAAGCAAGCCCTCTGAGTCGGCACTGAATAGCCAGCCAACGCCCCATACATCCAAGCAGAGGTCAACGCAGCCAAATGAGCAAGATGAAAACCCGAAATCACCGTTGAACTCACATTACTCATTCGAAATAGGCGAAGGCCATACAAGGCAAACCAATAGACGAAACTCGCGACCAACCCGACATGTAGCCCAGAAATAGCAATTAAATGTGTTGTCCCAGTATCACTTAATAATTGCCAATCAACAGGGGTTAACAAACTTCGATCTCCCAATAACAACGCCAAAAGCAACGCCTTTAACCGAGTAGGCTGAAAAAGCGCTGTATTTCCATCGGACCGTTGTGTATTAGGCTCCTGCTTATTAACAGTTGATAACAACCTTTGTTTTAACTCAAACCTAATGCTGTGATAGGTTGGCTCAATTCCAATTTCTTTTGGATACAGCTCGCTTTTTCTTACATACCCATTCCCAGAAACACTAACCGACTCACTTGGCCTTAAATGCAAAGACAGACGCCATATTTGACCTGGCCCCACTCCATTTTTCGGATTTTTCCACCTAACTCGCAACAGCATCCCACGAAATTTTTCAGCAATATCCTCTGTATTTCCGATGCGAAATAAAAAAGTCACTCCCCCCGCTTGTGACTCCGGCAACCCTACAATCACTCCCTGCACTTCAACAATCTGAGGGACTTGTACTCTGCTTTTAACGAAGTGATTGTGCGCAGACAGAGACCACAATAAACCCACAATCAACGACAACATCGCACTAATCAACAACCATTTAAAGTGGGGTACCGGTTGTCCACGCGAACACTCCCCCCTCGAAAAACACAAGGAGGGCAGAGAAAAAGCGTTATATTTAACAATGAGATAGCAAGAGACACCCAAAACAACTCCCCCGACACTAAGGGGCTTGGCTATGCTAAAAAAGATTAGCCACTGTGCGGGTGGGGGTACATTCGTCAAGGGCATTGAAAAACCAAGTGTAACCCAGCAGAAATACCCTGCCACAGCACAACAAAAAGCAGTTAATGCCACAACTAACATTGAATCGACCTAGTGTTAATTGCGGTATTTATGCATAATAGCTTGCACTCAATTACCAGAACGACCCACAAACAACAGCATAAACTACAGAAAAATACGCCATTGAAAAAGTTTTTCAAAAAACATATGCCGGATCCACACACAGTCATGCAAAACAAATGGCTAAAGGTGTTAAGTCCATTAGTCAATGATCCGAACTTATTGCATTTCAATCGACGTTCGGTATCTGCTGGCATGTTTGCGGGCATATTTGCGGCATTTATTCCTTTGCCAATACAAATGTTCCTTGCGATAAGCCTTGCATTGGTTGCTCGCGGGAATATTGCTGTTGCGGCAGCATCCACCTGGATTAGCAATCCGTTCACCTATGGCCCGTTATATTATTTTTGTTATCTAGTCGGTACGTTTTTTCTAGGAGAACCACTTGGCGCTGATGGCCAACCTATAGCATTTGAGCTCGCGTCGATTGTCGAACATATATGGACAATCGGTAAACCATTACTATTGGGGTGTTTCATTATCGGTACCATCCTTGGTTTCATTAGCTATATAGCTGTTCGTAATCTTTGGCGCTGGCACATATTACGTAGTTGGAATACCAGGCGACTTCAACGAAAAGCAAACAATAAAGGTTAAGAAAGATATTCTTGAGATTTCTTACCTAATGCTTCTTAGAAGCTATCTACACTTTCAACGCTCATCAAGTGCCCATCTTCCATTTTTAACACTCGCTCAACTTTACCTGCCAACCCTAAATCGTGAGTCACAATCAAGAAAGAAACCCCTAAATCTCGATTAAGCTCTGACATCAACTGTTGTATTTCTTTTGCAGTATGTATATCTAAATTCCCTGTAGGCTCATCAGCCAACACAACTGTAGGCTCCGTTACCAAGGCTCGCGCTATCGCTACTCGCTGGCGCTCGCCTCCAGACAGCTCTGCTGGTTTGTGCTCTAATCGATGAGATAAACCTACGCGCTCCAACATTTTTTTCGCTCGATCCTGAGCGGATGTCACAGACTCGGACTTGCGCAACATCAGAGGCATTGCTACATTTTCTAATGCTGAGAATTCTGCCAGCAAATGATGAAATTGATAAACAATACCCACATGCTGGTTCCTCACGTTTCCGCGCTGACGGTCGGACAACGCACTAAAATCTTGCCCATTAACCTCTACTAACCCTGAGCTAGGAATATCCAAACCACCTATCATATGTAGCAGGGTAGTTTTTCCAGACCCAGAGTTGCCTATAATCGCGACAAACTCACCTTTTTTTAACTGGAAACTTATGCCCTTTAATACATCAACACTGATAGGGCCTTCGGCGTAAGACTTCTTTAAATTTACGCACTCTAAAGCAATATCACCGCCACCTTCAACCCGATTAGTCATAACGCAAGGCCTCTGCTGGTTGAACTTTAGAGGCCTTTAAGGCTGGATAGATTGTCGCTAGAAAACTCATAAAAAATGCAACCACACTGACAAAAATCACGTTATCAAGTCGCAATTCTGATGGTAGATAATTAACAAAATACTGGGCAAACAAAGGAGTATCCAGCACTTTCTCTAACCACGATGCAAAGTCACTGATATTCAGCGCGACCAACACGCCAAGCGAAGTACCTAAAAAGGTTCCCATAAAACCAATAAACGTACCTTGCACCATAAAGATACCCATAATTGTTTTGGGGCTGGCACCTAAGGTGCGTAATATTGCGATATCAGATGTCTTATCAGTAACAACCATCACCAAACTAGACACAATGTTAAATGCTGCGACTGCAACGATAAGCAACAATAATAATGCCATCATGGTTTTTTCTAACTTAATCGCCTGAAACAAATTTCCGTGGGTTCGAGTCCAATCTGAGGCATAGTATTTGCCGGGTAGGTTAGCAACGATATCCCAAGATACACGCCCTGCTTTAAAAAGATCATGCAAACTAAGCCTGACCCCGTGCACTCGCCCTTTAATTTTCCCTAGCTTTGCCGCATCAATCAAATTCACGTAAGCCATCAAACCATCCAGCTCAGCGCCTACTTTAAAAATGCCACTTACAGTAAAACGCTTGAAGCGAGGCAGTACACCTGCAGGAGTAACCGATGCCTCTGGTAACACCAACGTTACCTTATCCCCCACCGCCAAGCCGAGGTTGCTCGCTAACCCTGCACCAAGTACCATATTAAATGAACCTGGAGTTAAATCATCAACCCGTCCAGCTTGCATATGATCAGCAATAATAGAAACATCCTTCTCCAGCGAGGGCTCCACACCAGTCAAAAAAACGCCACTTACTGTACCTTGATGAGTCAGCATACCCTGTAATTGGATAAAAGGGGCCGCTGCTTTGACTTCTCCGTTCTTTTTAGCCTCATCAACAACTTGTTCCCATTCAGAAAATGGTTTGTAGCCCAAAATACTGGCCTGGGGAACCATTCCAAGAATGCGCTGTTGCAATTCACGATCAAAGCCATTCATAACAGAAAGTACAACGATTAACACCGCCACACCCAGGGTCAAACCCATGATGGAGGTAAGAGATATAAATGAGATAAAGTGGTTTCGTCGCTTCGCTCGGGTATAGCGCAGCCCCACGTATAAGGATACAGGTTTAAACATTCGCGCATTAAACCATAGGGGCAATACAAATGCACACGATAATCAACAACTTGCCTTCAACATAGCAACACAAAAGGGTAGCAATTACTGGTGGATCTGCTGTCAAAAATGTCTAAATCCAACTAAAGTAATAAAAACAGACCAAAGGCAAACACTCAATATGCTTCATGATGATATCAATCGACGGGATTTTTTTCGGCTTGAAGATCGGGTTCACCTGATCAAGCGCCCTATTGAAAAGCACCTCATCAGTGAAGACCCCTACAACGAGAAGTTTTGCATTCCCAAAGAGGCGTTACTTTTCAGCCAATTACGCGCACTGGAAAGTGATGCTCAAAGCCTCATGCCCCTCATTGCAGACACTAACAACGCAGTAGCCACATACCTCAAGACGATCGATCAAAAAATAGACTGCATCACTCGATACCTTGTTAGTGACAGCAAAGGGGAGAATATTGCAAAAAAAGAAAATGTATCCCTAAGCGAAGGGGGGATTTCATTTGTTCATCACGCCCCCCTTGAGCTTGATAGCTACATCCATATAACAATGGTGCTATTTCCTTCTTACAGCTCAATTTCTACCATTGGCCAGGTAAAGGGAAGCTGCGTGTTAGAAGGCCTACCTACAATTTATCGTATTGGCGTAGAGTTCACCGTTCTACTTGAGAATGACCAAAAACAGCTATCACGCCACATCCGACGCAAACAATCATTGGAATTACGTGAACACTCGCCTAAAAGCGGCGAAAATAGGTAGTAAAATCCGCAAGATATCTGCTATAACTAACTGAAGAGCTGTCATTTTCAAGGAGTGTCGTCATGAACAATTTTTTGGGTTTCGCGGTTGCAACACTGCTAAGTTTTTCCAGTTGCTATTCCAGTTTAAGTTTTGCGGAGTCCATTGCCGTTCCTGCTGGACAACAAGGGGCCACAAATCAGAATATTGAACGCCCCGCTCGTGGCAGCTCAAAATCACAGGTATCCAATCAATTTGGCAACCCTGGTCAACAAACCGCTTCCGTGGGTCAGCCGCCTATTTCACAGTGGGTATACGATGATTTCACTGTCTATTTTGAAGATAACTATGTCATCCACAGTGTTATTCATCCCTGAACACAAAATGGCATAGCAAAAAATCAACAAAAACATCTCCCCTCTAGCAAGTATGACTGCATAGAATGTCCAATATAGTTACGCCCGGATTAATACCGGAATGAGTCCTACAATGTGCAACAATGTAAGAAATACGAGTCCAGCCTAGACGACCAACCTTGAGACCACAAATATCAACGAGGCCTGCTCAACAACTTAATTATACCGATAGACTTTGTACTAAAAGGTGAAGACATTGACGCTTATTCGGATTTATCACGACGGGTTATTGAATGAGCAGCGTACAAACACCCTTCGCTAAAACTGTCATAGTAGGCCACCGCGGTGCTCGCCAAGAAGCCCCCGAGAATACGCTTGCGGGGTTTCAACTATTGCGAGATTTAGGCATACACCACGTCGAGCTTGACCTGCGCCTTTCAAAAGACAATCAGTTGGTCGTCATTCACGACAAAACTGTTGATAGAACAACAGAGCACTCCGGCGGTATATCAGATTTTACCGCTGCTAACCTAGCCAAAATGAACGCAGCCCATCACTTCTCCAACTGGGATTCGCACCTTGGCATCCCCCTACTGGATGAGGTATTAGCGAAGTGGCAAGAACTTAAAAGCATTCAACTGGAAGTAAAACCACCCAGTAAAGACCAATTTCCTAAATTAGCCATGGAGTTAACAAACCTTGTTCAGCTACACCACCTAGAAAAACAAGCTATTGTCACTTCCAGCGACACTCGTTTCTTGGCGTATATGCAAAAGCATTGCCCCTCAATTAAACGTGGATTTGTAGCTACACGTTTTAGCCGAAACCCTATTGATACCTGCAAACAACTCCGTTGCTATTACCTAGTTTTAGATTGGCGACGGTGCAACAAAAAACTTGTGCGCAAAGCCCACGCACTCAATCTTCATATTTCTGTATGGACAGTAAACACAATCAACGCCGCACAAACAGTTTCATCCTACGGAGTTAACAGTATCATCACTGATGTCCCTTCTCGATTAGCGCCACTTTTTCATACAAGATAAAACTTATACAAACAATGGATATGTCATTGAAAAACACTCCTTTCGTCTCAATTTCACAACGTTCAGCTACACGCCTCATAGCCTCGTTAGTTTTAAGTTTAGGGTTATTCGGGTGTGAAAGCAGTCGCTACTATTACCAAGTTGCTGAGGGGCATTTAAAAATCATGGCGGCCAGAGAGCCGATTAGAGATTTGATAGACAACGATAGACTCCCCGCAAAAGAAAGGGAACAACTTAAACGCGTCATGGTGTTACGCTCATACGCCGAAACGGAGTTACAACTTCCCGTCGGGGATCACTACAGCGAATACGTGGACCTAAAACGCTCCCACGTTGTCTGGAACGTGGTGGCTGCCCCAGAATTTTCCATGACTCCACAAAAGTGGTGCTTTCCAATTGCTGGTTGCGTGAATTACAAAGGTTACTTTTCTGAAGCAGATGCAAAAGATTACGCCGCACAACTTAAAAGCAACAATCTCGATACATATGTGGGGGGCGTTGCGGCCTATAGCACATTAGGTTGGTTCGACGACCCAGTATTAAATACCTTTTTATTTAGAGGCGATGCAAGCTTAGCAGGCTTACTGTTTCATGAGCTCAGCCACAAATTGGTCTACATTAAAGGTGACTCTGTATTCAATGAAAGCTTTGCCACAATCGTTGAGATCGAAGGACTAATGCGCTGGCTTAAAACCCAATCAAAAGATGAGTTATTGGCAAAACATTTAACCCGAAAAAAACGACACCAACAATTTATCGACCTCATCCTTCAACATCGAAAACACAGAGTGTCTCTTTATAAAAGTGATATAAATGACGTTCAAAAACGACTAAAAAAGCAGAAATTCATCACAGCCCTAAGAGAAGAATACCAACAGCTAAAAGAACACACTTGGCACGGGTACTCAGGATATGACAAATGGTTCGAAGGTCCACTCAACAATGCGCAACTAAGCACAATAGCGACGTACAATGCATTGGTTGCAGGACTCCAAGGTTTATTAGAGCAAAACAACCACGATCTTTCTGCGTTCTATCAACAATGCAAAGAGTTGATAGAACTGGATAAAAAAGCCCGCCATGCTTATTTAAAAAGTATCGCCATTTAGATCTTCCAAAGCTAAAGCTTGGCCTTACCATCAACTTAGTGTCTCAACACCCTACCTACTACCGCCAAATATAACAACTATCCATAGAAACAGGAAAGTTAATACCTGAATACAAGCAATTAACCTTGCATTTTACCTAAAACCGATACCCCTAGAATCTTGGTCTATACTTTACGCTAAGCGCTTGAAATCTAAGGGCTCCAAACTAGGCGAAAGTGTTCATGGTTATCAAGAATAAGAAGATTGACCCCTTTACTCAACTGGATAGCTTGATCCCGCTGATCTCAGATTTATTCGCCGCCATTAAGCAAAAAAGTGAAAAGTCTCGTGACATCATGCAACACATTATCGACAGTGTTGTTCTCATTTCAGACAACAAGCCCGATGCCACCCTAGCAGCCATACATTTAAGTAATCAGGTATCACCTTTAAAACAGCCCATCTATTGCGCTGCATTAGCTCATATGATCGGAAAGCAACACGAAATAAAACCCGATATACAGCAATCACTCATGAACGCCATTCTTACCTGTAACATTACGTTTTATGAATTACAGGTACTGTTGAATACAATTGAAGGTAGACTCACGGATGATCAACGGGAAAAAATGCAAAAGCATGCTTTAAAGGGGGCGCAGCTCGTTGAAGCCGCTGGCTTTATGAACCCAGCAATGACAAAAGCAATGCGTCAACACCATGAACGCCCTGACGGTAGTGGATACCCTAACCACCTCAAAGGCGACGATATATCCACTCCAGCACTGATAATAGGTATTTGTGAGACTTACACAGCGAGAATAGATAATCGTGCCTACAGAAAGTCCATACACCCTAAAGAGGCGCTCTCACACCTCTTTAGAGAAGAAGACCCTCGCATAAAAAAGCTAATGCTTAATTTTGCCAAAGCAATAGGCGTATACCCCCCTGGCACCTGGGTTAAACTTGCAACCGGTGAAACAGCTATTGTTACCCACGTACAAAAAACCAGCCCCGTCCCTATCGTTATCGCTTTATTTGATCCAGAAGATACTCCATACATGGGAGCCGTCGCTCGAGACTGCTCACAGAAAGAAGCACGAGTCATCGGCGCAGCAACTCCCCCATGCCGGCCATCAGTCGACCTACCAGTATTATTTGAGTCCTAGTTGATTACATTCCTTAACGCCTACTTACACTGGTAACACAGAAGCAACAGGGGTTATCAATTCTAATATCCACTGTCATTGACCTTTAGCCTTAGCCACTTATAATCCTTTGTATGTTTTTTGGCCTCCTCGCCTCTAACAAACGAATAAAAACTGGATTAAATGGCAACCATGAATCTATCAATACGCATCATAAACATTTGCTCCACAATACTATTATCTAGTGCATTGCTAACAGGTTGTGGTGGGGGCGGCAGCTCAAGTGCTCCTGATACTAGCGAGGAACAAGCAGATTCACGCGGCGGATTAGTTAATCAAAATGAAGAAAATACGGTAGAGCAATCCAAAACCGGCAACTTTATCGATAGCCCCGTAAGCGGAATACGATACAAAACGCTAACATTTACCGGAGTAACGGATACCTCTGGCACGTTTCAGTACAGCACCAACGAAATTATTGAATTTTCCATAGGTAGCTTAACGCTAGGGGCAGCGATTGCCGACAGCACGGTAACACCTCTTGAGCTTGGTACACTGAGCGGGTCACTACAAGATGGCGAATTAGATTACCAAAACAACCACCAAGATAGAGCAACCAATACCCTTCGGTTATTACAAACACTCGACAGTGACAGCTACCCTGATAACGGCATTAGCATATCTGAGAATACTCGCTTCTCTATTAACTCCCTCGTTAACAACACTATTAACTTCAACCTAGCAGGGGATGCGTTTGAAACCCAACAGGCTCTACTTGACTTACTTTCGTTAGCAACCAACACCGGCGAACTCGTTTCTGCCAAGCAAGCAATAGAGCACTTCAAAACCACCCTGGAAAGTTTACGTTCCCGTTAAAAGAAGTGCCTAGGTTATCGAAGGGGGCTTTTCGGATAGAAAAAAAGTACTCACCGTCCAAATTGGCTTATGACAAACCCAATACAAAAGCACTCCGGCGCCATCAGCCAAAAAATCCAGTAATGAAAAATCTCGATGCGATAATTGCCACTGTACGAGTTCAATAAAAAAACCATACGCCAGTAGCGAAGGAAACACCACCTTCCAGAATGATTGGGCCGGTAAAGCACCAGCAAGCAGATATGCAAGTACCACGAAAGCTACCCCGTGTAGCACCTTATCACTTACTGTAGCCGCAATATTACTGGGAGGTGAGCCAAACGCCAACCAACTAACCGCAATCACACACACGAAAAAACCCAATCGATAAATACCAAGATACACATTGGACGGTACTGAAATCATTTGCCACTAACCTGCCTGAAAGAAATGCCTGATTATAAGCTATCTACTCGGTACAAGCCATTTAGCGCAGCAACTCTATACGCCTCCGCCATAGTAGGGTAATTGAATGTTGTATTCACAAAATACTCTAACGTATTAGCAGAACCTGGCTGGTTCATTATTGCTTGTCCAATATGCACAATTTCCGCAGCCTGATCCCCAAAACAATGAATACCCAATAGCTCCAAGGTCTCTCGATGAAATAAGATTTTTAACATCCCCACAGTTTCACCAGATATTTGCGCCCGAGCAATGGTTTTGAAAAAAGCTTGCCCTACGTCATATGGCACCTTCTCTTTTGTCAGTTCTTGCTCCGTCTTTCCTATAGAACTAATCTCAGGGATCGTATAAATCCCTGTAGGAACTTCTTTGACTACGTACAAATCTTCTATTTCGGATACAGCTCCACCTATGGATCGCCCTTGATCATATGCGGCACTGGCTAAACTTGGCCAACCAATAACGTCTCCTGCCGCATAAACATGCGGAACCATTGTTTGATAAGACTCATTAACCTCCAAAAGGCCACGTTCATTTGCACTTAAACCAACGGCTTCCAAATCCAATCGATCCGTATTCCCAGAACGACCATTGCACCATAAAAATGCCCCTCCCCTCACCAACTTGCCAGATTTAAGGTGCACTAACACATCATTTTCTCTGCACTCAATGCGCTCATATTCCTCATGATTTCGAATTAACACTCCTATGTCACGCAAGTGATAACTTAAGGCATCAGATATTTCTGTATCGAGAAAATCCAGTAAATGCTCTCGAGTATTAATAAGCTCAACTCGCACACCTAAACCACAAAAGATTGAAGCATACTCACACCCAATAACCCCGGCGCCATAGATGACGATTTTTCTTGGTGTATCCACCATATTTAGGACCGAATCACTGTCATAAATTCTTGGTGCATCGAAGTCTACATTGTTTGGCCGATAAGGCCTGGAGCCCGTCGCGACAACCACTTTATCGGCAATAAGCGTTTCGATTGAGCCATCACTATTTACGACCTCAATAATATGTGCATCGGTAAACCTCGCCTCACCAAAATACAGCTTCACATGATTACGACCATAGAAAGTAGTCCTGAGTGCCACCTGCTTACCAATAATACGTTCAGCACGCTTTAACACTTTGGGGAAAGAGAACGACCTTGGTTCTCCAATATCACGAAACATAGCGTCAGTATTAAACCGAATAATCTGCTTAACCGCATGCCGCAACGCTTTTGATGGAATGGTTCCAAGGTGTGCACAATTACCACCAACAGCCAGTTTCTCTTCAACCATCGCGACAGACTTACCGCTTTTGCTCGCCCGCATTGCAGCCCCCTCTCCCGAAGGCCCTGAACCAATGACAACAACATCAAAATGTGTAGGCATACACTAATTACCCAGTAGGTGTGGTTGTATTTAGCGTAGCACATATAAAAACCCCCATTAGGTATGGCCTAATGGGGGTTTTTATATTCTTGTCGAGAGCTTCGTAGTACTTATCCCTGAATCGTGTGCAAACCTTCGATTTCGGTAAAAGTTGCTAGACGGGAAAACACTACGACTTTTTAACGGCATCATAAGCCATTGAGGTATCGGTAACGGAGTCACTTCTTAACGTTGCATCAGTCTCGTCTTCACATTTGGTAGTATCGCTACCACAAATGTCACACTTCCCACCTAAACCAATATTATTCAACCCCCCACAAGAACCCTTAATAGGCTTATCTTGAAAAATAACTCCAACAGCCATTCCCGCGATAACGAGTCCAAAAATAATTGCTGTTAGTATGAAAGTTGCCATTGCCATCGCCCTATTTAAAATAATCGATCAAAAAAGTGAAGAATGCCCAGTTTATCAGACATATCACCTCATGAGGTAGTTCAAAAAACCATCAGTTGCTTTTACCTCAAACCCCGATGATGTTTTATAGATAAAGTATGCTGATATTCCCAACTTATTTGCCAAAGCAAAACCTTGCTCAGTACCGAGCACCATTAATGCGGTTGCTATCCCATCTGCATACGCGACACTAGGGTGTAAAACAGACACTGACGCTAATGTATTTGCAACAGGCTTTCCCGTTCTCGGGTCAATTGTGTGAGAATACCGTTCTCCCTCAAACTCATAGAAATTCCGGTAATCCCCCGAGGTTGCCACCCCCATACGTCGTAAAGAAATCACCTTTTGAATGGCGCGCTGATGCGCGTCTGGTTGCTCAACCGCAACCTTCCAGTTTTGACCTGGCGACTTTTCCTCTCCCGCTAGAAGCTCCCCTCCAATATCAACTAAAAAACGAGAATACCCCTGCTCACGTAATAACGCTGCGATTTTGTCAACCGCAAAACCTTTTGCAATTGCAGACAGATCCACATACACAGGCTTCGACTTGGACAATTGATTATCACTATGCCAAACCAACGCTTGGTACCCAACCTGAGAAAGAGCCTCATTAATAGCGATTTCAGAAGGTTTGTTTTTTAAACGGCCATCTGGCCCAAACCCCCACAAATTAACTGCAGGTCCTACCGTTACATCAAAAGCACCCTCAGTTTCTACGCTAAGATCTAACGCCATTTTCAGCACTATTACGGTATCAGAAGAGAACTCCATAGGTGTATTGATGGGTAATTGGTTAAAACGAGATAACTCTGAGCCATGGTCATAAGTAGACATCAAACCATTTATGTCAGAGAGAACAGTTTTGATTTTTTTCGACAGAAAATCGCGATTAACACCGACCTCAGAGACAACCTTTATATTATACCAAGTCCCCATTGTAGGGCCTGACAAATGCAACGAAGTCTCTAACTTCTGAGGCTCAGAAACGTCACAGCCCGCAAGACAAAATACAATAAATAATAACCATCGTATTTGTGTTGCGGGCTGCAGATATCTAACCATGATACTTTTAATCTTAATGTTCTTAAGACCTAATTAACCGCCAAAGTCATCCAGGAAGATATTATCACGCTCGACACCAAGATCTTCTAACATCTTAATGACAGCAGATGTCATCATTGGAGGCCCACACATGTAGTATTCACAGTCCTCTGGTGCTGAGTGATCCTTAAGATACTCATCATACAGAACATTATGAATAAAACCGGTCAAACCATCCCAGTTATCTTCTGGTTGCGGATCTGATAACGCGATATGCCATTTAAAGTTATCATTCTCAGCAGCAAGATCGTCATACTCTTCTTTATAGAAAAGTTCACGTAAGCTTCGTGCACCATACCAATAACTCATCTTGCGTGTTGCTTTCAAACGCTTAAGCTGATCAAAGATATGGGAGCGCATTGGTGCCATTCCAGCACCACCGCCAACAAATACCATTTCGGTATCATTATCTGATGCAAAGAATTCACCGAATGGTCCGTATACTGCTACTTTGTCACCTTTCTTAAGATTAAATACCCAAGAGGACATCAAACCAGGCGGAATACCTTGTGAACCAGGGGGTGGGGTTGCCACTCGAATGTTAAATTTGAGCAAGCCTTTTTCATCAGGATAGTTTGCCATTGAGTAGGCTCGAATGATCGGCTCAGTTGTAATGGACTCATAATTAAAGAATCCAAACTTTTCCCAATCTTCGCGATACTCAGCATCAATATCGAAGTCTTTATATTGAACATTTGATGCAGGACGCTCTAACTGAACATAACCACCGGCACGAAAATTCACATTTTCACCTTCGGGCAAATCTAGAACTAGCTCCTTAATAAAAGTCGCCACGTTGGGGTTACTGTTAACCGTACATTCCCATTTTTTAACACCAAAGAACGCTTCATCAAGTTCAATTTTCATGTCTTGCTTAACCGCAACTTGACATGCCAAACGCCAACCCTCTTTTACTTCACGAGGAGTAAAATGCGTTTCTTCCGTCGGAAGAATATCTCCGCCACCATCAGACACGATGACTTTACATTGGGCACAAGTACCACCGCCGCCACAGGCCGAAGATACAAATATCTTCTCATCAGCAAGAGTGTTCAGCAACTTGCCGCCAGCAGCAACTTCGATTCCTTTTTCTGGATCATCATTGATATCAATGTGGACCGCACCCGTACTTACCAGCTTAGAGCGGGCAATCAAAATCAGTACCACAAGACTTAATACTATGGCGGTAAACATGCCAACACCAAGCAGAATTGTATTTCCCATTATGCTAACTCCTCCGCTCGATTAAAGTTGTACGCCAGAAAATGACATAAAGCCCAAAGACATCAAACCTACTGTAATGAAGGTAATGCCCAAGCCCTGTAGCCCTTCTGGTACATCGCTATATTTCATTTTTTCTCGGATACCAGCCAACACTGCAATTGCTAATGCCCAACCAACACCTGCACCAACACCATAAACCACACTTTCACCAAAATCATAGTCACGCTCCACCATAAAGAGGGAGGCACCCATAATGGCACAGTTCACAGTAATCAATGGAAGGAATACACCCAATGCGTTATATAACGCAGGCATGTACTTATCCAATGTCATTTCTAATACTTGGACTACTGCAGCGATAACGCCGATGTAACACAATAATCCTAAGAAGGATAAATCAACATCAGGCATACCCGCCCATGCTAACGCTCCATCTTTTAATAAGTATTGAAATAGTAAATTGTTAATAGGCACAGTAAGCAGCTGCACAACGATAACCGCAATACCCAACCCAATAGAAGTTTGTATTTTTTTCGAAACCGCAATAAACGTACACATACCCAAGAAAAAGGCCAGCGCCATATTTTCTACAAATACCGCCTTAACAAAAAGGCTTATATAATGTTCCATTAGATACTCCTCCTCGCTTAGTGGTGAGATGCTTTAGTATTAGGTGAAATTTTAAAATCCGGCTCTTCTACCTGTTCAGGCTTCCAAGCGCGAAGCACCCAAATAATTAAACCAATCAGAAAAAATGCGCTTGGCGGTAATAACAACATCCCGTTAGGCACATACCACCCGCCATCATTTACGACAGGAAGAACCTCAAACCCAAACAGCTTACCAGACCCAAGAGATTCCCTGATAACACCAAGAATGATTAAGATTGCGCTATAACCAAGACCATTACCAACACCATCAATGAAACTGGGGATTGGCGGATTTTTCATCGCGTAGGCTTCAGCGCGCCCCATTACGATACAGTTAGTAATAATCAAACCAACAAATACCGATAGACTTTTACTTATTGAATAAGCATAAGCCTTGAGGAACTGATCTACTACAATAACCAATGAAGCAATAATTGCCATCTGCACGATGATACGAATACTACCGGGTATTTGATTACGAATAATACTGATAAAAAAGTTAGAAAACGCCGTTACCAATGTTAATGCAATACACATGGTAATCGTTGTATTTAAGTTGCTCGTTACCGCTAGCGCTGAACATATACCCAATATCTGCAATGCGATTGGGTTAGTATCTGCGATAGGTCCAAACAGAACTTTCTTAGTATCAGTCATACTAATATCAGACATACTACACCCCTTCTGCTTTCAGTTTTGCTAAGTAAGGACCAAACCCATCTTTACCTAACCAAAAGTTAACAAGATTATGAACACCCACACTGGTCAGTGTCGCACCGGCTAAACCGTCAATCTTATGTTCTGCATTCTTTGTCGTAGAACCAACTGAGCCCTTGATAATCGAAATATCTACACTGCCTTCAGCATCAAAAACTTGTTTGCCAGGCCACAATCCTTTCCATTTAGGATTGTCTACTTCACCACCTAGACCAGGCGTTTCAGCGTGCTCATAAAACCCAAGTCCTACCACTGTTTTTAGATCAGTTTCCAATGCAATAAAGCCGTATAACGTGGACCAAAGGCCGTAACCATGCACTGGTAGTATGACAGTTTCAACATTGCCATCGGCACCTTTGGCATGATAAACCGTTGCGTATTTCGCCTGCTTACGAATACTGGCAGTATCTTGCTCAGCAGTAAGCTCAGTAAATCGCCCGATTGTCTTGGCAGCTTTACGTTGATCGTACGTTTCAGGGTCATCTAGAATTGATTTTTCCCACGCTTCTAGCGTTGGGTCAGACTCTAGGTACTTACCTGTCTCACGGTTAACAATTTTGACTTCGATATTTTTGAATGACTCTTCAACGTCAACGCCTTCTTTGAGAAGCCCTGCCGCTGCAAGAATGTTCTTTTTCTTATCGAGAAGTTTGTTTTCTAACTGCATCGGTTTCAATATAACCGCCGCACTTGAGACAACAATCGAACAAACAATACAAAGAATGAACGCCACTGTTAGCGTTTTGCCAGTACTATCATTAGACATTACGTGCACTCCTACGCTTAATGTTGGCTTGAATTACAAAATGATCGATTAAGGGTGCGAATAAATTAGCGAATAAGATCGCCAACATCATACCTTCTGGAAACGCAGGATTAATCACACGAATCATCATCACCATGGCACCTATCAATATTCCGAACACCCACTTGCCTGCATTTGTCATGGAAGCTGAAACCGGATCAGTTGCCATAAAAAATGCGCCAAATGCCCAACCGCCTATCACGTAGTGCCAGTAGAACGGTACAGAGAACATTGGATTACTGCTTTCTACATTATTAAAAAGCAAGCCCACTGCCGCGGTCCCGAGGGTAACACCTGCAATAATGCGCCAAGATGCTATTTTAGTCATTACCAAGAAACCACCACCGATGATGATCGCTAACGCTGACACCTCTCCCATGGATCCTTGCATGTTCCCTAAAAATGCATCAAACCAAGTAAAGGCAGCGCCGGAAGCTGTAGGTAGTGAAGCCAAACCTTCAAGACCTCCTGATGCTGCAGCACTTAATGCTGTTGCTCCACTAAACCCATCCACCGCAGTCCATACTGTGTCTCCAGACATTTGTGCGGGATACGCAAAAAACAGGAAAGCTCGACCGGCAAGAGCAGGGTTAAGGAAGTTTTTGCCCGTACCGCCAAATACTTCTTTACCGATAACAACACCGAAAGAAATACCTAGAGCAACCTGCCATAAAGGAATCGTAGGAGGACAAATTAATGCAAACAATACAGATGTCACAAAGAACCCTTCGTTAACTTCATGTCCACGACGCATGGCAAACAACACTTCCCAAAAACCACCAACAATAAAAGTCACTAGATAAACGGGAACAAAATATACAGCGCCGTATACAAAACAATCCCAAAGGCTTGCAGGATTGTAACCCGACAACATACCAATAAAGAAGTAATGCCAGTCACCGACCGGTACAGAACCGAGTGATGCTATATGGGTTAACGCCTGGAATCCAACGTTATACATGCCAAAAAACATGGTTGGAAAAGTACACATCCATACTAGAATCATTATACGCTTAAGATCGATACCATCGCGTACATGAGACCCAGTGTGTGTAACCGAACTCGGGCTGTAAACAAAAGTGTCTGCTGCTTCATATAGCGCATACCACTTTTCATATTTACCGCCTTTTTCAAAATTCGGCTCAATTTTGTCTAAGAATGCTCGTAGCCCCATTCTATTAACCCTCCGTCTCTATTCGTGTCAGGTTATCGCGAAGTATTGGGCCATGCTCATATTTACCAGGGCAAACATAAGTACATAACGCAAGATCTTCTTCGACTAACTCTAAGCATCCCAACTCTTGGGCTGCTACAGCATCCCCAACAATCAGGGCTCGCAGTAAATGTGTTGGCAAGACATCAAGAGGTACAACCTCTTCATATGCCCCGACTGGCACCATCGCTCTTTCACTACCATTAGTTGTAGTTGTAAACGAAAATAACTTGCGAGGTGTAAATTTCGACAAGAAAACATTCATCACAGAATGCTTATTACTACCAGGAACGACGTATTCTAGAAGTTTTCGTTCACGACCTTCTGCAATCACACTCACTTGCAAGTGATAACGCCCAAGGAATGCAAACGGGCCTGCCGCTGTCTCACCCGACAATACAGAACCAGAAATAACTCGATTCTCACCATCTCTAAGCTGGCCACTCGCTAACTCTGTTAGAGACGCGCCAATACGTGTCTTTATTAAGCGCGGACTTTCGACCTGAGGGCCAGCTAGAGAAATAACGCGATCTACCGATATCTTGCCGCTTGTAAACAATTTGCCGACAGCGATCACATCTTGATAATTGATCGACCATACCGTTTTAGTCGCGCTAACAGGATCTAGGAAATGAATATGCGTTCCAGTTAACCCTGCTGGATGAGGCCCGGAAAACTCTTCAATTTTCGCAGTACCATTACCTCCAATGCTTGCCCCGGCCGCCTTACACAGATATACATTACCTGATGTTAAGTTACCCAGAACATCCAAGCCCTGTTGAAAGGCTTCAGCCTCTTCAGCAATCACAACTTCTGGATTAGCTGCTAACGGATTAGTATCCATCGCATTAACAAATATAGCTCGAGGTTCAGTACCCGGGGCCGGAATCCTACCAAAAGGACGAGCCTTAAAAACCGTCCACAACCCAGAGCTCAGCAAGTTCTCTTGAACTTTTTCAGCACCTAGATTACTTAAATCAGTGGGAGCGTAGGCAGAAAACACCTCTTCTTCATCACCTTCGACATCAATCACTACAGATTGAAGTACGCGCTTCTGGCCACGATGAATCGCAGAAACAATACCAGACGCAGGTGAGGTGAAATGCACACCGTCGGTTTTTTTATCGGAGAATAGTATTTGACCAAGTTTAACGCGATCGCCAACTTGAACTTTCATTGTGGGCTTCATGCCCACGTAATCTCGACCCAACACTGCTACTTGACGAATCGACGGACCTACTTCTACGGTCTGATTCGGTGTACCAGTTATGGGGAGGTTCAGACCTTTTTTGATCTTTATCATTTTCCCTACCAAGTTGCTGAGGCTAGGTGGATGCCCAATAGGTTTCCAATAGTTAGGAATAGCCCATTTACAGTCTAGACGGAAAAATCAAAGGTGTACGGATAGATACGATCAACCTATTTGAAACCAAATGCTGTGAACATTAAAGATACTAAAAGCACATTTTCAATACGGAACAATTAATGACCAGGAATCACTTAACAACGTCAAGGTAATCACAGGACAATAGCTCATAGTTTATTTACATCAACAGAATTACAGCAACAGAATAAGCGACCTCTCTCTCAGGCAGCAGGTGAATTTACGAACAACTGGGCCTTCAAAACCCAATCCTCAACCCCTAATTTTGGTGCAGAATTATACGGCCATATTAGAAAATTAGCCAGCAACGAAGCCAGTTAATTGAGAATGAAACAAAATATATACTTGGATCAACAAAAAGGGCTACCAATGATGGCAGCCCTTTTTATACAGCCTATATCAGGCCAATCTTTCGACCTATTTAAGACCCCTATTTAGGAAACCCAGGTCGAGAGACACCGCCAAGCTTTTGTAGCATGCGAATTACCTGGCAGCTATAGCCAAACTCATTGTCATACCATACATAAAGCACACAGCGGTTGCCGTCAGCAATTGTTGCCAACCCATCAACGACACCTGCGTAACGTGAGCCAACAAAATCTGTTGATACCACCTCAGGAGACATCACATAATCAATTTGCTTACGTAATGAAGAGTTCAATGATGTTTCACGCAAAAACTCATTTAATTCATCAACCGTTGTCTCTCGACCCAAGTTTAGATTCAATATTGCCATCGACACATTGGGGGTAGGAACACGAATCGCGTTACCAGTCAGCTTACCATCAAGTTCTGGCAACGCTTTACCAACAGCTTTTGCCGCGCCAGTTTCAGTAAGCACCATATTTAACGCAGCACTACGCCCACGACGACTGCCTTTATGGTAGTTATCGATCAAATTTTGATCATTAGTGTAAGAGTGAACCGTTTCAACGTGTCCATTCAATACACCAAATTCATCGTTAATCGCTTTGAGCGCAGGAACAATCGCATTGGTTGTACAGCTCGCCGCCGACAACACAACATCTTCGTCAGTGATAAGATTATCATTAACGCCGTATACTACGTTCTTGATATCACCTTTGCCTGGAGCGGTAAGTAGCACTCGAGACACGCCGGGGCACTTAAGGTGCTGACCTAAACCCTCTTCATCACGCCACATACCGGTATTATCAACAACAATAGCGTTATTAATACCGTACTGGGTGTAATCAACACTCTCTGGAGATCCGGAATAAATAACATTGATATAAGTACCATTTGCTATCAATGCGCTATTTTCTTCGTCAATAACAATAGTGCCGTCGAATAGCCCATGCACAGAATCACGACGCAATAAGCTTGCCCGCTTCTCTAAGTCGTTCTCGGCGCCGCCTTTGCGAACAACGATAGCCCGTAATCGCAGGTTGTTTCCGCCGCCTGATTTTTCAATAAGGATGCGAGCCAACAAACGTCCAATTCGTCCGAAACCGTACAGTACGATATCTTGAGGGTTAGAGTCGCTTGCGTTAGACCCATCAAGCACTTCAGCCAACTCATTTCTTAAGAACGTTTCTAAGTCTTGACCTTCGCCTTCTTTCTTATATTTATTCGCGAATTTACCGATATCAATACCGGCAGCCTTCATGTCCATCTTGGAGATGGCCTCAATAACTGGGAATGTCTCTTCCACAGAAAGCGGCTCTCCGCCTAGCTGACGCCCAAAGCGATGTGCTTTGAGAATATCAATAACGGAACGATTGATTACAGCGCGTCCGTAAACAGAGGTTACAACTTCTTTATCTCTGTATAAACCGCCAACTAACGGGATCATTGCCTCAGCTAATGCTTCGTGGCTTGCCCATGTTTGTAAATGTTCTTTCTGCTTATCAGACACCAGAAATACCCTATATGGAATAACGAACCTTTGCTCATATCGGAGTGATATTGAGCCCCCTACCTCTTGCGGTCGTTATTATCTTCACATAACCGCCATAGATCAAATTTTAGTGTGTATTTTTAGTCACTAATTTACTAGCACAAATACCTATTGCAACAATGAAACAACTATTAACAATTAACAATCTGCATATTTATCAATCAGATAGCAGATTTGGTTGTTTTTTATCTGATGACTTTGACAATTCGCTCACGTATCCTTCACTAATATTAAGGAATTACTTTTGGACGAATAACATAGTCACTGCACATGAAAACACGCGACCGCATCTTACATACCACTCTTGAGCTATTTAACCTTTGTGGCGAACCAAACGTCACAACGATTGATATTGCCAATGAAATGGACATCAGTCCTGGTAATTTGTACTACCACTTTCGCAACAAAGACGAAATTATCTTTGAATTATTTGTGATGTTCGAGTCAAGTATCTCTGATGTGCTAGACACACCTCAGACGATTGATTTGGATATGGTGGACTATTGGATGTATACCCATATGATTTTTGAAAAAATCTGGGAATATCGCTTTTTCTACCGCGACATCGTTAGCATCTTGGAGCGCAATGAGAAATTGCAAAAGCGCTTCAACCGAATTATCGATAAAAAGGCCCAAGTCAGCAAAAGCATTCTAACAAATATGGTCGAACTTGGCTCAGTCTCCTTAAACACCCAACAAATAGAATCCATCGCTACCAATATGGTAATCACTGGCACCTATTGGCTTAATTTTCTGCAGATGAGAAATATTGGCAAAACATTACCGGAGGAGGATTTAGGAAAAGGCGTATATCAAGTAATGTCGCTAGTCGTTCCTTACTTGCCCGATGAAAGCAAAGAAGCCCTCGAAGAAGTTGCCGCTAGCTATCTCTAAAACTCGCCTCAACAGGCAAGCATCACTCCATATCGAAATATTCTTCCACCGCTAGCGCAATCCTTGTCACTTCTGACAACAGCTCGCAGTGCAAATTTTCGATAAACGCCAGGCTCGAGTGACTCACTCTGAACACCTGAGAAACACTCACATCCGAGTGATTTTGTTGAAAACCAACTATTTGCTGCTCCATCACGTCCGCAATAGATTCAAATTCGTCCGTCCGAGACCCTCCCAGTTTATTTTTGTTTATTAAAGGGTAACTTACCGCACCCAGGGATTCCGATATCATCCCCAGCTCAACCACACAATAATGATAGTATCTCTCAATATACATATCTAAAGGCTCACCCACTCGACACTGCCACTCTAATAGTTTACCCAAAATTTGCGCATAAGAGCTCAATCGCTTCACGGACTCCTGTATTCTATGCATGAATGTAAATGCATCCTGAAGTAACTCAACGTGCATCAACATATCATCAATGCCTAACTGCTTTGAAAGCACGTCGCTTTGCAAAGCTAGGGACAATGCAATTGAAATGCGCTGCGAGAGCAACGTTTCAAAATAGGACAAATCCCCTTTAAGCGCACCCTCTTCATTTAACGTGCGCAACCACGACAACTCCTGCTCTTTGAGGCGAGACAGATTGGCCCTTTCGCCTTTTTCCTTAAGATGCAACTTCACCGCAGTTAAGGTTTTATCTACATGTAATTGCTGGCTTCTCTCGCTAAGATTGACGTAACGCAATGACAACAAGCCAATTTGATCTTGAACCCCGGAAATCTTTACAATGAGGTTTTGTAAATCCTGCACACGAGACTCAGAACTTAACTCACTATATGAGTTAACACCTTCAATTCGAATATATCGCCCGCTTGACTCCCACCCACAAAATGTCTGAGCAAGGGTTTTGGCTGCACTTTGCTCGCGCTCTTCTTGAATGCTGTTTTGGTGTAAAAAAGCCCCCGGTTCCTTAATCCCCAACCACTGATAATGTTTTATCGATACATCTTGACTGATTTGATCCAAACCATTCAATAATCGCGTTGCATTGCCCAGCAAAAAACAACTAGCATCAAATTGTTTACGTTCAACGTTCACGATACGTCCTAAATCAACTACACGACTGCGCGACATAGGCGTTACTAGGTCTTCCATTTCTCGAATTAATGTTGGGCGCAACTCCAATCTCAAAGAATTTGCGAGCCTCACTACATGCTCAGCATAATTTGGTGAAAGCTCCCCCCGCTGAAACCCGTCAGCCAACGCTTCATTCGCGGATTTTTGACCGTAAAACAAAGCTCGAAGCTTAAATTGCGTAGTTCTAAACTCTGTTGACCCCGTCACTTGTGCGCTGGTTAAATCTGCAGCCATATCCATTTGACGACTAACATTAAAGCTGATGGCGCTGGATAAGCGATACAATACGTGGAAAAACTGTTGAGCTATACGATCAAACGGCCATTGAACAAACCAGACAACCTTTAGCAATGCACTAGAATTATAAGCAACAACCTGTTGCTGAGTTGACACCCGATAAAGCCAACTATTCACCGATGCGATGAAAGGATAACCATTCACACTTGCTCTAGCATCATGCCCACTAAATGCATGGCTAATCACTCCAGCCAACTGCCTCACACTCAGACTGTACAGCAAGGGTAAACCAATAATAAGCTCTGTTCGGCCACTGCGCTTTTGGAACAATGCCAACTCTTTGGACTTCAACAACAAACCAACCTGAGCATCCAATCTAATAACAGATGGTGCAGCGACCCCCACCAACAAAGAAATCTTTTCGACAAACGCATAAAGTTCTGGTTGCTCATCCCGACGTAACGTCACATAACGATGGTTTGACTTGGTGGTAAGCAATACCCGCTGCACTAGCCCTGCCAATACACCAACACCAAATAACGAGCACCCAAAATACAGGTAAACATCTAAAGACCGCCCACCCTGAACAAACTGAGTGACTGCATAAGTGTTGCTGGTAACCAACCACGTTATCAATGCGCCTATCACCGCCATACCAATCAATGGCACAAAACCTATCGCTATCGACAAAAACCAATAACGGGAGTGCATCAAGGCTGACGAGGTCATTGGACCAATATTTTGGCCAAAACCCTCTTCAATATCCTCTCTTGTGTACCCTAATCCATCCATTGCCAATAATAGTATCCAGTTCGCGAATAGATAAATGCAGATATCGCTATCCACAACGTTAATTTTGAGACAACACTATAGCAGTCAATATAGAGATACTAAGTTGATGTCATAGGGTGATTCTGTGAACAAATGTTGTTGATTGTAACCTGTGGAATTAGCTGGTGTTTTTTAGAACAATAAGTATATTTTTTGTGACAAACATCTAAGAAAAATACCGTCTACTCTTAAATCAATACACAAGTACCTGAGTACACATACCGTTACCTGGGCCTCAATACAGGAAATCCGCATGGATGAGTTATCAAAACATCAGGAAACAACATTACACTGCAAGCTACTTGAACAGAAAAATACTCTCAAAGGCCACCTTGTTAACAATGCAGATACCAGTAAACCCGTACAACTGGACCAACAGGCTCTTGGACGGGTATCCCGCATAGATGCAATACAGCAACAAGAAATGGCTATCGCAAATAGAGCAAATCAAGAGCTTACATTGGTGAAAGTAATGAAAGCTCTTCGAAGAATTCAAGAAGACGATTACGGCTATTGCCAGGAATGTGACAAATGTATCCCCTATGAGCGCCTACTTATCAAGCCTGAAACAAACCTTTGCATTCAATGCCAAAGCGCTCTAGAAAACAACGCTTAACCGCACAGCCAATTAACAACACGACTAACGGCAGTCCGCTGCCCCCGCAACCAATGCTCTCAGAACATCAGGTCGAGTTATCAAACCGACAAGTTTACCCTCTTCTATCACCGGGTACATTTTTGGCTTATCACCACACATCTGCTCTGCCAATACAGATATCTCCATGTTTGCATCAACCGTCAATACCTCCGGCCTCATAATATCCGCAGCGGTTGCCGTAAGCTCACAATGAAACGCGGTGTTAAGCATTTCCTTTATACAGTCCTGCTCAGAAACAAACCCCAATACAACACCACCAGCTCCCAAAACAGGTGCTCCGCTCAACTCGTGCTCCACTAAGGTTGCAGCAATATCAGCAACATCATCCCGCACATCAAAACTGAGATCTTTCTTGCGCATATAATCCCGAACCAAACGAATACTATCCATAAAACCTCCTACACAACCTGATGAGAGAATAACAACACTAATACCTTAGTAATATATACAATTAGCCTCACTGTCTACCCTTTCCGCACATCAATTAAATGACTTAGGGGTACCGTACAGAATTCACTCAACGCGCTCCCGCAGACATAAACTCCAGCACCTCGATATTGTTACTATTATGTAGTTACGTTTATTTACATTGTACAAAACATAGTGTATCCCTATAAGCTATTAATAATCACAAGGCGCAAATTCTGTATGTCTCAAGCGAACACGAAAAGACCCTACGATATCGTAGTTTTTGGAGCAACTGGCTTTACCGGGTATTTAACCGCCGAATACTTATCGCAGTGTAAAGAGCAACCTGCTCTGTCATGGGCTCTGGCCGGAAGAAGCCCAAGCAAATTGGAAGACACCAAGCGTAAATTGCTAGATGGCAATTCAAAGTGCGAGACAATTGGCATCATTAATGCCGATATTAATGATGCCAAAAGTTTGCGCTCGATGGCTGAACAAGCCCACGTGGTTATCACCACCGTTGGCCCTTACTTGAGCTACGGTGAAGCCCTTGTTAAAGCCTGCGTTGAAGCGGGCACACATTACGTTGACTTAACCGGCGAACCCGAATTTGTTGATGCCATGTCACATTACTACGATGAGGTAGCATCAAAGAAAAACATCAAAATTGTAAATAGCTGCGGGTTTGACAGTATCCCTCATGATTTAGGGGCATTATTTACCGTCAATGCACTCAACGACCTCATTGGGCCTGAGTATGCTGAACGAGAAAGCATCACTGTTGAAGGTTTTGTCAGGGCTGGTGGAACTTTTTCTGGCGGCACTTGGCACTCAGCTATCACCCAGTTTTCACGCATGCGCGGTTTTTACGAAAAGAAAAAGCACTGGGTACAATCAAAAAAACAAGACTCATCAAAGCGTCGTCGACGGGTCGGGACAACCCCCATGCGCATTCACTTTAAACCAGAATTTGGCCGATGGGCCTGCCCTCTCCCCACAATAGATCCTCAAGTTGTACGGCGCACCGCAAAAGCAAGAACAAACTACGGCCCCAATTTCAAGTACGGTCACTTTGCTCTTGTAAAAGAGCTACCAACGGCACTAGCTGGAATGGCGGGTGTCGGCGGACTTGTTGCTTTATCACAAATAAAAGTAACACGAGACCTATTACTAAAAGTGAAAGACCCTGGTCAAGGGCCAACGCTGGCTCAACGTCAAAGTGGCTGGTTTTCAGTTAAAATGCTTGGCCAAGCACGTAATTTAATGGTGTGGACAGAGGTATCAGGTGGCGACCCCGGTTACGGAGAGACATCAAAAATGCTAGCCGAGTCTGCATTATGCCTGGCATTTGACACTGACAAAACGCCTGCAATTTATGGCGTCGTAACACCAGGGGCAGCAATGGGCGAAGCACTGATTGAGCGCTTGCAGGAAGCGGGCATGACATTCCGCATCATGTCATAACCTCAAAGCCAAGACCACTACTACAACGAACATCACAATCTCAGCCAACATTGGAGCAAACAATGTCTGTACAGAATATTTCCATCACACAAGAGTTTAATGCACCGGTAGAAACAGTATTTGGAACGCTCACCGACCATGAGTCCTTTGGCAACCTTATGTCGGGGGCACAAATAACTCGTGTTGTGGACAGTACTCAAGATAATGTAAATGGCACCGGTAGCGTCCGTTCCATTAAAATACCGCTAGCACCGGCATTTGAAGAAACCGTCCTCTCCTATGAGAAAAACAAACTAATGGAATACACAATTAGTAAAGGCAGTCCGATAAAAAACCATCTAGGCCGCATGAACTTCAGTGAAGATAACGGTAAAACTAAGCTTCACTACACCATTCAGTTGGAATCAAAACTCCCAGTTCCTTTCTTAGGCTCAGTATTAAAGTTAGGCTTGGAAAAATCTATATCTTCCCTGCTTTCCAAGCTTGCTGCGCAATATTAAAGAACTGCAACTTTCAGCAAAGCCATGATGGCACTCAACTGGAGCTTTTCTAAAACCTCCAGTTGAGTATGGGCTAGAAGTCCCGATGCTTAATGACAATAAAATGTGCATTAATACCGTTCTTCACTGTTTTTTTTGACTTCCAGCAACTTACTGTAATACTTAGGAAAAACAGTTTAGGAGATAAAAATGAAAAAGCGCTTTATTCCTCTTATTTTAGGACTCGCCCTTCCTTACAGTAGTGCGCAGGCAGATACCATATTTGGGGTATACGCTGGCGGCGGCACTCAGAATTTTGATTTTACTGGGGATTTTGAAGATGACACCTCTACCTCTGGCGATATCGACCTCGAAGATGATCTAAATCTTAGCGACGAATCAGGTACCTACGTTTATATCGCAATCGAACACCCCATACCTTTTCTCCCCAACGTATTATTAACGTCCGTTGAAATCGATCAAAGCGGTAGCGGCACCGTTACTCAGACATTTGATGGCGTAGACTTCTCTGGCCCTGTCGACTCTACAGTAGACCTAAGCCATACCGACGCCACATTTTACTATGAACTTTTAGATAACTGGGTCAACCTTGACCTTGGTTTAACGGTTCGTAAGTTTGACGGAGAAGTTAAACTCGTTAGCGAAACCGCCGGTACAGCCCAAGAAGACATTGATTACACAATTCCCCTTCTCTACGGAAAAGCTCGATTTGACCTGCCGCTCACAGGAGTCTACGTGTCAGCATCCGGCAACTGGCTAGGGGCAGGCAGCAACAGCTTTTTAGACTCAATGGTTATCGTCGGCTACGAATCAACAATTGGCTTAGGGCTTGAAGCGGGCTATCGAAATATCGCGCTATCAGTTGATGAAGATGATTTCGAAGCAGATATGGGGTTTTCTGGAATATTTGCAGCAGCCACATTCCACTTCTAACAAAATCATACCAAAACAGAACAATTTTAAGCTAGTCAGGAGAACTGACTAGCTTTTTTGTTTTAGAACCCTTCAAATACCTCAATCAAGACAATTAACGGAGTATTCAGCGAGGGAACTATGAACACAGAAAAAACACCTTTTGTTGTTATCGTAAAATTTGAAACCACCGCGAAATCACAAGAAACAGCTCTTTCTGCTATAAAAGTCTATATTTCTAACTTTCTCAGTCAGCAACCTGGGTTCATATCTGCAACATTACATCGTAGTTTTGACGGCCTCTCCATCGCTAATTACACTCACTGGGAAAGCGCTTACGATTTTAAGAATTTTGCAAAACTTGCCAAAGATCACCCTGACCTGCCCAAATTAATCCAGTACAACCCATCCCCCTGCTTTTACGAAATTACAGAGCAGTTTTAGCTCCAATCCAAATAAGCACTCTACAAGGAAGCCTCTTCAAGAATTCGTTCATTACGGGTTAATACTTGCCACCCAATGCCTGTATCTTGGTCGGCAATCTGTATCCAATCTGAGCGACAGTTCACCGCACGAACCAACGCATCTTTAACCCGGTCAAGCGCATTGTTTTTTTGACTTACATGTGTAATCACTAAATGCCGTAACCGCTCACTATAAACCGCCTTTAGCAACAGTGCCGCCTGCTGATTATTCAAGTGCCCAAAGTCACCTGCCACTCGCCGCTTTAGCGACTGCGGGTAAGGACCGCTCATCAACAATTCCAAATCATGATTGCACTCCAATAACAAGGCATCGCAATCTTTATAAACACTGATAATATGAGACGTGATACTTCCAACATCAGTTAATACACCAACCCGCCACTGTGCTGTCGAAAAGACAAACTGTGTTGGTTCCCTAGCATCATGAGGCACAGGTACAGGTTGCACCTCTATATCACCAATCATAAACATTTCATGAGGAGTGATAATAGTTACCAAGGACTCAATGAGCGGCCGCTGCTGCAGCGGTTTACAACAAAAAGTCCCCCACGTCAGGTAGACGGGGATATTATACCGCGACGACAACACTGAAACACCTTTAATATGATCAGCATGCTCGTGAGTAACCAATATGGCTGTCAACTGCTCAGGCTCGACACCTTTCTCTCGTAACCGTCTTACAGTCTCTTTTGCACTGAAACCGCAATCAAGCAATATGAGAGTATCGCCACAAGCTAGGAGAGTACCGTTACCCTCACTGCCACTGCCAATCGAGGCGAAACGCATTAACCTAGCTGCTTGCTAATCGCAGATAATAGCTTGTCGCTAACATCAATGGGTGCCAAAGTATCATCGTCCACCTGCACAGCAACCTGAACACCGTTTTCAGCACTAATCAGCTTTATTTCATACACAAGAGGTTCATCTTCACCCTCAACATCAACCTCTATGTAATAAATACCTAGACTTAAATTCAAATCACTTTGCACAAGTTTGGCTTTTTTTATGGCGGATCCTACTTCAATCCATGCACGATTCAAATCCATTTGCATCATTAACACCGGATACCCATTGCCATCACGAGTCATCAAATAACTTGGCATTGCCGTCAGGCTCTGCGCCATAATAGATGCATGCCCTCTGCGGCTTTTCTCATCCGCGATATAGTCACTTACTTCATCATAAAGTACGCCCAAAAGCTCAGGATTCTCTGATTCTTTAGCCCAATCAGATGTCGTCAATTCTGGCAATCCATCTTCATTTCGAATTCGAGTAACATGATCAATTCTTACAGAATACCGCTGCTGCTCGCCTACCTGCTCCAGGGTGACAAGAAATTTCTCTCGAGTATTTTCTTTATCATCACCCGTAAACAAATTAACGAACGATGCCCATACCCCTTCTTCTTCAATAATTCTTGGTTTTAACCATAACGTTTCGATCTTCCCGGCCTGTCTGTCCTGGTGATCAAGCTCCATACCAGAAGCCACTAAAAAATCGGACACTGTCGCCCACAACTTATCGTAGCTTTGTTCCACCACAAGCCAGGTGGCAGAGCCGTCAGTACGCAACTCAATCCCAAGATCTTCATCAACAGACAAAATCGATTGAGGACGCGGAATATCTTCTGCAGACTCAGGGACAAAACGTCCTTTTTTAATCACATGCGGGATCGGATATAATTCAACAACACCCTTAGCGTGAACACCTTTTGGAAAACGAAGCGGATTTGCTTCTTGAGCCTTTTGATAGTCCATTGTCCTTTCTCGAAAATGCCCTTGATCACCAAACAACCAAGAACACCCAGAAGACAGCACAACAAAAGGTGCCAATAAAGCTATACCCCAAACGCGAACGCTTTGTATTTTCATGTTTTTATTATTCACTTATACAGCTAGCAGAAATTAACGCAGCTCGCAGTGGTGCTTGAAACTGCAAGCTAAACGGTGTTAATGGTAGTCGGATACCGCCATCAATTAGCCCCATCTCTTGAAGCGCCCACTTTACTGGAATCGGGTTAGCTTCTAAAAACAAGTTATTATGGAGGTCTGACACCAATCCATTCAGCGCTTCTGCCTTTTCACGATCACCTGCAATTGCTGCAATACACATGTCAGACATTATTTTAGGGGCAACGTTCGCAGTAACCGAGATATTCCCTTTTGCCCCGCCCAGCATCAGCTCTGTACATGTGGCGTCATCACCAGAATACAACGCAATATTGTCACCACATAACGACAAAATCTGCATTCCACGTTCAACATCACCTGTCGCCTCTTTAATCCCCACTATATTTGGGTGGCCAGCAAGACGTGCAACGGTTTCGGGTAACATATCAACCATCGTTCGGCCTGGTACATTATAAAGTATTTGGGGGATTGCCACAGCATCAGCAATTGCCATATGGTGTAAATAGAGGCCCTCTTGAGTAGGCTTATTATAATACGGAGCCACCAATAAGCAGGCATCAACACCAACCGACTTTGCTCGCTCCGTCAACTCTGTAGCCTCACGTGTACAGTTCGCTCCCGTACCAGCAATAACAGGCATGCGTCCTTTAATTTGCTCAACTGTAAATTTTATTACTTGGCAATGTTCATTTACATCCAAGGTCGCGGATTCACCCGTAGTTCCCACTGACACAATCGCATCTGTACCTTGCTCGACGTGCATATCTAACAGATTCGCCAAACGATCCCAATCAATACTGCCATCAACCAACATTGGGGTAATGAGCGCAACAATACTTCCAGTAATCATTTACCTAAATTCTCCAGCCTAAAAAGCAAACGCGTATGATAATTTCCCTCAGCGCGAATAACAAGAAGCAAACCCCCTCCGAGGGGATATATCAGGTAATTTTATCAACAAAGTACCTAATTAATTTAATCACCGTCAATATTGTTAACATTTTCAGCTAGTTGTTCCCGAAAACCGGTGCTACACTCTTTTTCATGACTATTTTCTTAAGGCAACACGACTTACCCATCACAAGTACCAACATGAGCATCAATAATGGATGAACATCTCGTAATATCTGCCCTAGGGAGCGACAAACCCGGCATTATCAGCGAGTTATCTCGATTTGCCCTAGAGCAGCAGTGCAACATTCTGGACACACGAATGACCGTGCTAGGAGAGGCATTTGCATTACTTATGATGGTATCTGGAGACAATGGTGCAATAGAGCAGCTCAAGCGAACTTTATCAAAAGCCGCAAGTAACCTCGAGCTAACGATCACTCTGCAAAATACACAACAAAAACAACAACAAGAACCCGCCCTGCCTTATCATGTTGACGTAGTGGCTATTGATAACCCCGGCATTGTCCATGAAATAACAGGCTTTTTCAGTGATAGAAAAATTAATATAGAAGAAATGAATACAGGCACATATTCCGCCGCACACACAGGTACACCAATGTTTTCGCTAACCGTAGAAATCAAAATCCCGGGGAGCATTAACATCAGCAATTTAAAAGATGAGTTTATCTCGTTTTGTGACGAACGAAATCTCGACGCAACCATTGAACCGTGCAAGTAAACATACTAAAAACGGGTTCGATGATATCAACAATAAAGGCTTAGGAGGAGTCAATGGAAACGGTCAAACTTAATCAACATGTTCCTGATTTCGTAGCTCAGGCAACCAGTCAGAAAGACGTGCTCTTATCTGCTCTTCGCGGATGGAAAGTGGTTTTTTATTTCTATCCAAAAGACAACACCCCCGGCTGCACAATAGAATCTCAGGACTTCCGAGACAATTACGAGGATTTTAAAGCAGCAAAGACCTGTATCTTTGGGATATCAAAAGACCTACTAAAATCCCACGAATCGTTCAAGGAAGACCAAAAACTTCCATTTGAACTAATTTCAGATACAGATGGACAGCTCTGTAAGCTGTTTGACGTTATTCGTGCACACTCAATGCACGGACACCAAGTAACCAGCATGGAGCGAAGCACGTTTCTAATTGACGAACACGGTGTCTTAATAAATGAATGGCGAAAAGTCCGGGTTAATGGTCACGCGGAAGAAGTCCTTGAGGCAGCGCAAAAATAAATCAAAGTACTTACTCAATACAATAACGAGGGTGGAGCATTTTTGCTCCTATTCCTCGCTCTTTTCTATTCTGTCCTATTCCTCGCTCTGTCCTATTCCTCGCCCTTTCCTATTCTGTCCTATTCTTCTTCTAACCAATCGGTTCCCACCCCATCAGAAGGCGTTTCTAACCTAGGCCAAGCACTCATCACTGCCTTTACCAACGTTGCCAACGGAATCGCAAAAAACACACCCCACACACCCCACATCCCACCAAATAACAATACGGATGTAATAATGGCTACTGGATGAAGATTTACCGCCTCTGAAAACAATAACGGCACCAATAAATTGCCATCAAGCCCCTGAATAATGCCGTAAACCATCATTACCCAAAAGAACTCACCTCCCCATCCAAACTGAAAGTATGCCACCAACGCCACAGGCACAGTAACAACCGCGGCGCCAATATAGGGTATAACCACCGACAACCCCACAAGCAACCCAAGCAATGCTGAGTAATTCACACCAAAAATAACCAAGCCAATATAGGTAGCAACCCCGACCACAAGTATCTCAATTGCCTTTCCTCGTACATAATTAGATATCTGCTCATCCATTTCTTGCGTTACTTTACGAATAAAAGGCCTGTCATCCGGCAAAAAACCCGTAAACCAACCAATCATTTCATCCTTATCTTTTAAGAAAAAGAAAACCAATAAAGGTACTAAAACCAAAAAAATCAACACCGCCATCAAATTAGGGATATTTGCAAAAGAAAAGGTCAGTACAGTTTCTACAACATCTTTTAACGCAGTTGTTGTCAGAACCGTAATCTCTGCCACCCATTCTTCGGATACAAATTCCGGATACTGTTCTGGCAACTTAATCAGCTGCTCATTGGCTTGATTAATCATCATAGGCATCTGCTCTTTGATTAATCGAATCAACTGCCCCCATGTTAATGGCACCAAAACAAAGAGAAATGCACCAAGCATTGTCAAAAACAACATATATGACAAAACAATAGATGGCATTCGAGGAACACCGCTCTTAATTAAGAAATTAACAGCTCCTTGCAAGAGATACGCTAACACAATCGCCGTTAACACTGGTGCCAACGGCACCCCCATAGACAACACCACACTAAAACCAACAACAAGAAGCAATAAGAGAATAATTGCTTCTTGATTAGAGAAATAACGCGTATACCACAATTGAACCAGTTTGAGCATCGAACAGCCTTATAAACACCATGTTTAAACTCATGATGATATTGTTATTTTTTTATAATAAATACGAACTCACCGCCGCATTCTTCTTGAAACAGCAGCTCGTGCCCCACCTGAGCAACAAAAGTGGCAAAGTCCTTTACTGAACCACCGTCAGTGGTTTTTATTTTTATCACCTGCCCCACCGCCATCTTATTGAGCCGCTGCTTTAATTTTAGCAGCGGCATGGGACAATGTAGACCAGATGTATCCAATTCTATATCGATTCGATCGCTTATATTCACTTACGTTCCTTCTTTCTCCTGTAAATTGATTTTCTCGGTAAACCCTCGCCAACAAAACCAAACATCAACATATTATCGCTACCTTAAGGATACTCCTGTTCATTCAACGGGTTAAGCCCCATACTTGAACATACGCAGAGAAAACCTACCTTTCACCCTATCGCTAGGGAACTTTTAAAAGCCAAAGCCGTCTGGACTACATACCTATTCATTAACCTAATTGATGTGCGGATCATTGAATACAGACTTCAAAGCAAGAGTTAGCTACTACACATACAGCGCCCGCACATATATTACTCATATATTTGCATTTTTGTGCATCACGCTCCTTACTCCCACCTCAACCCTAGCAAGCTCATCAGGTCTACCCCAACTCAGGGATAGCACATCGGGAATTATTAGCCCAGAAAAAGAGCGCACCCTAGGAAAGGCCTGGCTAAGACAGCTTAGAGGGCAAGCCCCCACCATATCAGATCCACTTCTCTACAACTATCTGGAGCACCTGCTTTACTTACTAGCCTCTAACAGTGAGCTAACTGAACCCCAAATTGAGCTCGTTATTATCAATAGCTCGCAAATTAATGCCTTTGCAGTTCCTGGCGGCATTATTGGCATTAACGCAGGCTTATTGCTTCACGCAAGGTCCGAAGATGAGCTTGCTGCCGTCATTGCCCACGAAATAGCCCACTTAAGCCAAAGGCATTTTGCTCGCGGCCTTGATTTCAGTCGAAAAAATAGCTGGACCAATCTAGCCGCATTACTTGCAAGTGTCGCAATCATGGCCACTGCAGGTGGCGAAGCTGGCATGGCGGCCCTAGCAACAACGCAAGCTGCTGCGATAGATCAACAACTCAGGTTCAGCCGCCACAATGAACGCGAAGCTGATCGGATTGGTGTGCAAACACTCGTTCGCTCCGATTTATCCCCTCATGCAATGCCGGATTTTTTCGAACAACTACTAAAAACAACACGGTACTCAGGAGAGCAACCTCCAGCCTTTTTATTAACCCACCCCGTCACACAAGAGCGTATTTCAGACGCTCGAAACCGAGTTCAACACCTCCCCACAAAGAACTCAAGCCAAAACCTCGCTTACTACCTTATGAAAATGCGAACCAGCGTGGAATACGCCCGAGACAAAGCATCCTTTAGTAAAGAGTTGGAGAGCAATCTATCTCAAACAAATACAGCAAATGCTGAAGTAACCCGGTACGGCCTTGCAAACACTCTACAAGAATCGAACCTTTTCGACAAAGCACTTGTACATATCAACCTTCTACTCCAAAAGCGCCCGGAAAACATTATTTACTTAACAACAAAGGCTGAGATATTAAATGATGCTGGACGCTACCAAGAAGCTCAAAACATTAGCGAAGCAGCCCTAAAAATCAACCCAAACAACTTCCCACTCAGTATTGCTTATGCTGAATCGCTTACCCGAAACAAACACCCCGCCAAAGCAATCGAGGTATTAAAGCATCAAATTAGCAACCGACCTGAAGCCCCCTTCTTATGGTACCGGTTATCAGGGGCTTACGGTAAACTTGGGGACATATCTGGTGTGCACGAAAGCCGAGCAGAATACCTATTCCTCGTTGGGAGGGTCGACAAGGCACTTGAACAGCTACGATACGCAATTGCAGCATCAAAAGATAACTTTGTTTCTCAGCGTAAACTTAAAAAACGAATGGAAGAAATCAAAGCATCTCGAAAGGATATGGAACTGTAAAAGCGCCCGATAAGAACAAGAGGCTCGCAAACGCCTAGTGACCTATGAGCACTAGGCGTTCCCCTTTACCCCAAGCTTCAAGCTTTGTGCAAAATCCAACATTCGAGTCAATGGCTTCATCGCTTTAACTCTCACACCCTCGTCGACAAAAACCTCTACATCTGATCGTTTAAACACTGTAGAAATACCCTCTAGCTCATTCATCGCCATCCAAGGGCAATGTGCGCATGAACGACAGGCAGCGCCATTCCCTGCCGTAGGCGCCTCTAAAAAGGTCTTATTAGGTGCAAGTTGCTGCAATTTGTAGAAGATACCTCTATCAGTAGCAACAATAAACGTCGAGTTATCCATAGCAATGGCTGCATCAATAATCTGAGTAGTTGACCCTACAAAATCTGCAATCTCAACAACGGACGCAGGTGACTCTGGATGAACCAGCACACCAGCATCAGGGTGAAGCGCCTTTAGATCAAGAATCCCTTTTGCTTTGAATTCTTCATGAACAATACAGGCGCCATCCCACATCAACATTTCAACGCCCGTTTCACGCTGAACATAACCACCCAGGTGCTTATCTGGCGCCCAAATAACCTTTTTACCTTCCGCTGCCAGGTGATCAACAACATCCAATGCAATACTCGACGTCACCACCCAATCAGCCCTAGCCTTAACCGCAGCCGATGTGTTCGCGTAGACAACCACTTCGTGGTCAGGGTGCTGGTCACAGAAGTCCGAAAACTCGTCGGCTGGACAGCCCATATCAAGAGAACATGTAGCCTCTAATTCAGGCATCAGCACACGCTTCTCCGGGCTAAGAATCTTGGCGGTTTCACCCATAAACTTAACCCCAGCGACAACCAACACCTCTGCCGGATGATCCCTGCCAAATCGAGCCATCTCCAAGGAGTCAGAAACACAACCTCCCGTCTCCTCCGCCAACGCCTGAACTTCTGGCTCAGTGTAATAATGTGCGACCAGAACAGCATTATGTTGCTTTAACTGCTCTTTTATAGACGCAATATACTCGGCCTTTTTCTCTAATGAGAGCTCTCCAGAAAGGTGTTCGTTTTTTAGATGCTCTTTTACAATTTCAGTGGCAGTGGTAGTCATAATGCGACAGCCTAATCCTCTTATTATGTAATGGATGGTACTTACAGTTTCCAGCTATAGCGCGATATAATACCACCGCGCTCTGCTATAAACAAAAAAGGGTTTTATTTGAGGGGAGAGAAACAAAAAGACCCCGAACGATTACCGTCCGGGGTCTCTAAATATGGTGGGCCGTGTGCGACTCGAACGCACGACCAATTGGTTAAAAGCCAACTGCTCTACCAACTGAGCTAACGGCCCGGTAGAAGACGCGTATAATACGGATATTCTTTCTTCGCGCAAGTTTTTTCTTGGTTTATTTGTTTGATTTTAAAAACGTTTTTAGAATCAGGCTACATTAAGAGATGTCAACAAATTTAAGCTGACATCAAGACCTATCGGTCACTGGTATTGCGTAGGGTCTACCATCCCAGCTGCCACAAACCCTTCTTTTCGCAATCGGCAGCTTTCACACGCCCCACAAGCTTTCCCGCTATCACTTGCCTGATAGCAAGAAACCGTCAGCGCATAATCAACACCCAATTCCACGCCTTTTTGGATAATTTCGGCCTTACTAAGGTCGATTAACGGCGTTTTTATGCACAATGAATTCTCCTCAACACCTTTTTTTGTTGCCACATTCGCTAAAGATTCAAACGCAGCAATAAACTCAGGCCTACAATCAGGGTAACCCGAGTAGTCAACCGCATTAACCCCTATAAAAATATCATTTGCATCCAACACTTCAGCCCAGGCAAGAGCCAAAGATAAAAACACCGTATTACGTGCAGGAACATAGGTAACAGGTATGCCATCACTAGCGCCATCCACAGGCACAGCAATATCATCATCAGTTAATGCAGAGCCGCCAATGCCCCCCATATCAATACCTATCACTTTAAAAGCCTCCGCTCCTAACGTATTCGCCACATTTTCTGCTGCCAATAACTCAGCCTTATGGCGCTGACCATAATTAAAACTCATGGCGTAACATTCATAACCTTGGCTTTTGGCAATCGCTAAACAGGTTGCTGAATCCAACCCCCCAGATAACAATATAACGGCTTTCTTTTTATCTGTACTCATTAGTGTCCCGGAGCATCCGCCCACAATAACTTATGCTGCTGCAATTGAAATCTAACGGGTAAGCGATCTTCTAACACCCACTCAGCAAGTTGACGTGCCTCAATTTGCTCAAAACTTGGAGAGAAAAGTACATCACTTACTCTTTCCGCCAATTTATGGGCTTCAAGCTGATCCTTCGACCACTCATAATCCTTTCGATCACATATAACAAACTTAACCTGATCGTTTTTTGTCAAATGCTTGATATTATCGTAAAGATTTTTATCGAGCTCTAGCGAACCTGGGGTTTTTAGGTCCATAACCCTAACAACACGAGGATCCACACTGGAAATATCTATTGACCCACTAGTTTCTAATGACACCTCATAGCCAGCATCACAAAGCTCTTTACATAGAGGTATAGCTCCCGGCTGAGCCAATGGCTCTCCTCCGGTTACACACACATAATGCGCGCCAAAAGATGACACTGTATCCAGGATTTCTGACATCGATACTAACTTTCCACCATTGAAGGCATAAGCAGTATCACAATAACCGCAGCGCAATGGACAACCCGTCAAGCGTACAAACACCGTAGGACAGCCTACCGTTCTCGCTTCACCTTGTAGGGAATAGAAAATCTCTGTAATTCGTAATTGTTCCACATCTCACCCAACAAGTAGCGCTAACACCAACAGGGTGCAAGCAATCTGGGCGACGAATGTTACAGGAAGGTGGCAACTTATGCCATTAAGAGAGCCTACAGGATAAAACTAGAGGCCTTTTAAGTATGATTTCGCCAGTTTTGCTGCCTGCGACCCAGGAAAGTCCTTAATTACACGCTTCAATGTCACCCTAGCCTTTGCATTATCACCAGCTTTATCAAATACGGTTCCCAACTTGTACATGCCATCAGGCACCTTACCGTGCCCAGGGTATTGCGTAAGAAGCCTGACAAAATGCGTTTTCGCATTATCTAGATCTGACGGCGTACTCGCGAGATGCAACTCACCCAACCAATACTCGCAGTAAGGGGCTTTCTTACCACTCGGTGAATCTGCAAGCAAAGCCTGAAAGGCAAAAATAGCCTCGGAGAATTTGCGCTCTTTCAATAACTGATAAGCGGCATCATATTGCTTAACATCTTTGGCAACCCTACCCTCAACACTCAACGCTACAGGTAACTCATTGACCAGTGCCCCCTTGATGCTGGGTACAGGGTCCTGAGCCGTCGTTTTCTTTAGCTGACCAATCCGGTGGTCCAAATCTAAATACCGCTCTCGCTGCTGCCGTTTCATCTGTTCAAGCTCATGAGCCTGACGCTCCAAAGAGCCTCGCAACACCTGCAATTCATCTTGCATTTGTTGCAACTGATTATAAAGCTCCCACTGCTCACCACTGGATATCAGAGGTTTATTGACCTGAACACCAGCAGTGGAAGGAGCCGATATGACATGTTGATCACTATTCTGACCAGCAGGCTGAGTAGCGTTTTGAGGACGAATGGGAGCATCATTAGTTGTTTGCTGCGAATCATACCCAATTGCAGAAGGGTAGTTAGTATCTACCGCCTCTCTCTGCTCTACAGGTAACGGATCATAACGAGACGCAGCAATACTTACAGGTGCCACCAATACGGCAGCAACCATGATAAGAACTCGCATTCCTGCGCAGTTACATACAGACAAAAGATTCAATAATGCTATTCCAAACACTCTCATACCCGATACTAGCCCTATATTAAGGTGCTACAGCAGTATACTTTAATTCAACTCGACGATTTTTCGCCCAAGAGCTTTCATTGCTGCTCATTACTGCAGGACGCTCTTCACCATAACTAATAACTTCTAGCTGTGAACGTGATGCCCCATTTGCAGCCAAATAGCTTGCTGCTGCTTTTGCTCTTCGCTCACCTAACGCCAAATTGTACTCTCGAGTACCACGCTCATCAGCATGGCCATCTAAACGTAAACGAGCAGCAGCATTTGCAGATAGGTAAACGGCGTGCGCTTTTAATGCTGCATATGCATCAGGGCGTATATTGGCTTTATCAAAATCAAAATACACGGTTGTGTAAGATAACAAAGCATCTACTTCAGATGTTGCACTGAAATCAGTTGTTACCGACGAACCTTCAACTGTGTTATCTCCGACACCATAGGATGTTGCAGAAGAATCTTCTGTTGTTGTTTCTGTTGCGGCAGTATCCGTGCCATTTGCTGAGCCTGTTTCATTAGGGACAGTTGTACAACCTGTGATTGCTGCGGCGGCAACAAGTGCTAACAAGTGATTTCGATTAAAGATAGCCATTTTAAGCTCCTATTTTTAGATTCTTGCGAAGTTTATAGTGTAACTTCCTAAATTCAAACAATTTTAGTAGAGAAACGGCGACCATGCCGGTTCTCTAACGTGTCCTTTGCTGGATGGAAGCCTAACTTTTACCCTTTTGTCCATCGAAACAGCCTCTAAAACCCCTTTTCCATGACGCTGCGTTGCATATATCACCATCACACCATTGGGTGCGACACTAGGCGATTCATCAAGAGACGTTTCTGTAAGCACATCAAAACTACCTCTCAGCAAATCTTGAACAGCAATATGAAACACTCCTGCATTACGATGAACCATGATCAAAAAACGACCATCCGGTGTAATCGAAGACCTGGCATTGTAATTACCCGTGAATGTTAATCGCTCAACCTTATGTGATGCAAGGTCAACCCGATAAATTTGAGGCCCTCCTCCACGACTGGACGTGAAAATAATGCTCTGGCCATCCGGTGCCCAGTTTGGCTCTGTGTCAATACCATAATGATTTGTTAGACGGGTCAGCTTGCCACTAGAAAAATTCATTGTATAAATTTCTGGGTTTCCATCTTTCGACAAAACCATCGCCAACTTCTTTCCATCGGGGGAGAATGATGGCGCACCGTTTAATCCAGGAAAGCCGGTTATTTTTTGCTTCTTTCCCGTCAGTGTATTCTGGATATAAATGCCTGGTCGGGTACCTTCAAAAGATACATACGCAACATCGCGACCGTTTGGTGCCCAACTTGGAGACAATATTGGCTCCGGCGAACGCAAAATAACCACATCATTAAAACCATCGGCGTCCGCATGATGAAGCTTAAAAAGCTGCTTGCCTTTGCCTAATTGCTCCATTGTTACGTAAACCAGGTGTGTTGAGAATGCCCCCTTAACACCTGTAAGATGCTCATACACTAAATCGCTGATGTAATGACTGATAGCCCTAAGCTTCTTTCCTGACGCCTTACCATGCTTTACAACAACTCCCCGCAACACATCAAACAACTCAAATTCGACTAAATAGCGCCCCCCTTGATCTCGGTCCAGCCGCCCTATCAATAAAAATTCAGCACCTAAAACCCTCCAATCTCGAAAATACACCTGATCCTTTTGAGAAGGACGACTCAGCATTTTTTTTCTTTCTATAGGACGAAACTGACCACTTCGATGTAAATCTGCAGCAACTACACTGGCAATATCTGTCGGTACTCGACCATCCCCCTTCCATTCAAATGGCACAATAGCGACAGGCTGCGCATCATCAAGCCCCTGAGTAACCTCCACTACAAGCTCTGCATGTGCGCTTTGAGCCATGACCCAGCAACACAACATTACCAAGTAGCTCAGATTTTTTTTTACCTTCAATATCGAACCCTTTTTCAGTTCGAAACCTAAACATTTTTCCATTAGTACTTCAAATCCTCTGGATTAAACAACATGGAGAACTCTCTAAAATGCTTGTCGAAAATTTCAGAGTCGGCAGGTACAGTAAAATCCCCTGCTCGTTCTACAGCATTAACTGCCGCTCTATCAAATGCTGCATTGCCACTACTGCGGCTAATACTAACACTATTTAGCTCACCACCTGGAAGCAAACGGATCTTTAACTTCACCTGCATGCCATTTCGCGCACTCGGGGGGCGATTCCAATAACGCCGCACTGTTTGGCTTATAAGCGCTGAATAGGTATCAATTTCTGATGCAATGTACTTTGCTCTAGCTTTTGCCTTTTGCTCCGCAGCTTTATCAATCACCGGCACCTTTGGTAGAGGCTTCGGTTCTGATTTTTTTATTTTTTTAGCTTCGGATGCCAACAGATCCTCAAAGCTCGGCTCTTCAGCTTTGGGTTCAGGTTTTGGCTTTGGCTTTGGTTTAACTTTCGGCTTAGCCTTAACCTTTGGCTTTACTTTCTTTTTAGGTTTGGCTTTAGGTTTAGGCTTTTTCTTAACCTTCTTCTTTACCGTTTTTTTCTTAACGATCGCTTTTTTCTTCACCTTGGGTTTTGGCTTAGGCTTTTCAACAACCACAGCCATAATATGTTGCGGCACAGGTTTAGGCTTTACAACAGACTCAGAGGAATGGAAGCTAAATAGCACAACACCCACTAAAACAAGGTGGATTAGCAGCGCTTTTGCAAAAGCAAGCTTGTCCATTTTTTTCCAGAACGTCACTCTAACGCTCCGACACAGGGCTTTCAGTAATTAGGCCGACATTAGGCACGCCAGCCTGCTGCAATGAAGCCATAATAGTTACAACAACACCATAAGGCACTCTAGAATCACCTTCTATTAGCACCGTTGTTTTAGGTTTTTCTTTAACAATCTTCGAGATTATATCGGTAACTTGCTCTTTGCTCTTTGGGCGCTTAGGGTCCCCCCCAACATTTAAGTAGAATGTACCTTTATCATCAATCGAAACAATAACCATCTCATCTTTCTGTGACAGTTCAATCGGTTTGGCATTAGCATCAGGAAGCTCAACTTTAACACCTTGCACAAGCATCGGCGCGGTGATCATAAAAACAACAAGTAGTACCAGCATGACATCAAGATAAGGTACAACGTTAATTTCCGATACCGGCTTTCGCCTTGGCATTAGTTTTGATTTACTCATAGCAACATATCTCGCAACATCTTAACTCACAACTTAATTAGCCGCTGTTTCCGTGGCCTCTGGAGCGTGTGCTTTACGGTGTAATATACCCGAAAATTCATCTGAAAAAGTCTCATATCGATGCAACACAGAATCAACAAGTGATGAGTAGCGGTTATAGGCGATAACGGCAGGTATCGCTGCCACAAGGCCCATAGCGGTTGCAATCAAAGCCTCTGCAATCCCAGGGGCTACCGCCGCTAAAGATGCTTGCTGCTCATTAGCTAATGACAAAAATGAGTTCATAATACCCCATACCGTACCAAACAAACCTACATATGGGCTTGTTGAACCAACAGTGGCAAGAAACGGTAGATTCTCATCTAATTTCTCTTGCTCTCGCAATAAAACAACGCGCATCGCACGCTCTGCACCTTCCATTACCGCATCGGGGTCTGAATTGGGGTTCTTTCTTAGGCGTGCAAACTCCTTAAATCCAGCTCTAAATAGATTCTCTTGACCGCTGTTAGGGTTAGCAGCAGAGTTGATCTGTACATATAAACGACTTAGATCAATCCCCGACCAAAAACGCTCTTCAAATTCAGCTATTGATCGTTTAGCTGCACTAAGCACTGTTTGCCTTCGCCAAATAAAATACCAAGAGGTAAAAGAGAGCCCCAATAAAATCAACATAACGAATTGCACCACCAATGTAGCATTGGCGATCAAACTCCAAATAGACATGGACTCTGACACGTTTATATCTCCTATTCCTGACGTTACCTATGACCCCCCTATAAACGAAGGGAATCACAAAAAGGGTTATTTACAATCTAATTATTTTCTTGTTATTCTGCACGCTCTTCCAAAAGTCGCCCCAAGCACTGACCAGAGAAAGCGTTCGCAACCAATGTAGGCATTGCCATTGGTCGCCCTGTATCACTATTTACACAAGCAACTTTCACGGTACCGATGCATAATAATTCTTCATCCTTACCGCTATTTTTTTCTTCACTCAGAGCAACGTCTCGGTATACCTTCTGGGAAAAAACGACGTATGTTCTGGCCGCTTTCAACGTTGATACTGTTATTTTTAAGTTATCGTCAACTCGAGCCGGCTTAAGATACCTAACATCAAGGCTATGAACAACAAAATGCCCCTGCTGTTCTTGTAATTGTTGAAAATCAAAACCCAACTCTCGCAAAAATTCAGTGCGAGCCCGCTCCATAAACTTCAAATAATTCACATAGTACACAATACCCTGTGCATCACTGTCTTCAAGATAGACACGTGTTTGTATGAAAAATTCCATTAACTTGCTCCATCAAACGCATCGCCATTCGGACTTAACCTGTCAACATTGCCCTGCCCGAAACCGGCATTCTTTGGGGGGTTAATACCAAAATGTAAATATGCTAACCTTGTAGCAACCCGCCCTCTAGGCGTACGCATGATAAACCCCTGCTGGATCAAGTATGGCTCAATGACATCTTCCAATGTTCCTGACTCCTCACTGATCGCAGCCGCTAGACTTTCGATACCAACAGGGCCACCATCAAATTTCTCCAACATTGTTAACATCATCCGTCTATCCATAGAATCAAATCCCTGGGCATCCACATTCAGCATATCTAGTGCTTTTTCTGCAATATCTTTAGTGACCTTCCCCTGACCTTTCACTTCTGCATAGTCACGTACTCGACGTAATAATCGATTCGCAATACGAGGAGTCCCTCGAGATCGCTTTGCAATTTCTAGAGCCCCCTTATCTTCCGTCGGCACTCCCATAATCTGAGCTGAACGTAACACGATGTGGGTAAGCTCTTCGACAGAATAAAACTCTAATCGCTGAACAATGCCGAAACGGTCCCGCAAAGGGGAAGTTAACAAACCAGCACGAGTTGTTGCTCCTACTAATGTAAACGCTGGCAAATCAATTTTGATAGAGCGTGCTGCTGGCCCCTCCCCTATCATGATATCAAGTTGATAGTCCTCCATGGCGGGGTACAATATTTCTTCTACCACCGGGCTTAAACGGTGAATTTCATCCACAAACAATACATCGCCTTCTTCTAAATTTGTCAGCAATGCTGCCAAATCGCCTGCTTTTTCCAATACTGGGCCAGAAGTAGATTTAAGATCTGCTCCCATTTCATTCGCAATGATGTTCGCGAGTGTTGTTTTGCCTAACCCAGGAGGGCCAAATATAAGCGTGTGATCCAATGCTTCGCTTCGTTTTCGTGCCGCGGCAATAAAAATTCCCATTTGTTCACGCACCACTGTCTGCCCGGTATATTCAGATAAACGGGTAGGTCGTATAGCTCTATCAACGGGGTCTTCTTGAGAACGATGGGGTGCAGCTGCGCTAATGAGTCGATCGGATTCTATCATGACAGAATAATGCGCGTGTTATGTTAGGTAAGAGGGTGAATGCGTGAAGCTTACTGCATTCACTTAGACTTCACCATCCCTTTCAATGCCATACGAATAACTTGCTCACTGCTCAACCCTGCTATATCAAATGCATTTATCGCCTTACTTGCTTCCGCTGGCTTATAACCTAGAGCCATTAACGCGCTTTCTGCATCTGCTCTCACATTTCGCTCGTTTACATGCCCCGACTCAGAAACACCTTCGGAGTCTCCTCCCTGAAAAGAAGCTAATGCAGGTTCAATTGCCAGTTGTTTTAGCTTATCTCTCATTTCAATAATTAATCGTTCTGCGGTTTTTTTACCAACGCCGGGCACTCGCACCAAAGTGGCAATATCGTTACTTTCGACACACCGCACAAACTCATCCGATTCAATGCCTGATAAAATAGCTAATGCCATTTTAGGCCCCACTCCATTGACTTTAATGAGGGCTCGAAACAATGCTCTTTCGGTTTTATCATGAAACCCATATAAAAGGTGTGCATCATCACGAATGGTTAAATGGGTATACAGGGCTACATTCTCATTCACCACAGGCAACCGGTAAAATGTTGTCATCGGTGCTGTAATCTCATAACCCACACCGTTTACGTCAACCATAAGTTCTGGTGGTTGCTTTTCTATTAATATTCCCGCTATTCGCCCAATCATATTGTCTTTTTACCTTATTCGGCGCTTACGTACTTTTTGAGCACCAGCCATTCTAATTAAACTTTGCTGCATATGGGTATGACATAAAGCCACGCCAAGTGCATCTGCAGCATCTTCCTGCGGGGTTTGACTTAATCTCAACAGGTGACAAACCATCCGCTGCACTTGTTCTTTCTGTGCTGCCCCCGTACCAACTACCGCCTGCTTTACTTGTCGTGCTGAATACTCAAAAACAGGTATGTGATGTGTAGTACAAGCAACAATAGCAGCGCCTCTTGCTTGTCCAAGCTTTAACGCAGAATCGGCATTTTTGGCCATAAAAACTTGCTCTACCCCAACTTCCTGAGGCAAATGCAAACGAATGACTTCATTTATACCCTCAAATATCTGCCCTAACCGCTCAGATAGTTCAGCCTTAGTATCCGTACGTATACAACCACTATCGATATACGTAGATTTACCCCCATGAACTTCCACGACACCGTAACCGGTAATACGCGAGCCGGGATCAATCCCCAAAATAATCGACATAGTTAACCTTGGTACTGTGATAAGAGGTTGGTATTTAAAAGGGTGTATATATATGAACCCTTTTAAATACTGGTTATTTGAACAGTATAGTGAAAAATATGAAGAGAATCCACCCAAGCGGCAAACATACAATTTACTGACATTAAAAAACCCTTAAAGAGTATCCTTAAGGGTTTTTTAATTCGCACAAGACACTAACAAAACATCGTTAAATAAGCACTAATCCTACTGATCCATAAACTTAGTGAATACCTTACCTCATTTTGCATCTTGAGCTGTTTTACATTTGTCCGTTTATTTTTTGTCTTCTTCAGGTTTACGAACTCTAATCCCCACTTCTCGAAGTTGCTTTGGTTCAACTTCAGACGGCGCTGCAGTCATAACACAAGCCGCTGTTTGCGTTTTAGGGAAGGCAATCACATCACGGATTGACGAGGAACCTGTCATTAACATTACAATACGATCAAGACCGAAAGCCAACCCACCATGAGGAGGACACCCATACTTCAATGCATCCAACAAGAAACCAAACTTCTCTTGCGCTTCTTCATCACCAATATTTAATGCTTTAAATACTGTTTTTTGTAACTCTGGCTTATAAATACGTAATGAACCGCCGCCAAGCTCAGTACCATTCAGCACCATGTCGTAAGCACGAGATAGTGCAGCGCCAGGGTTACTTTCTAACTCTTCAGCAGAACATGAAGGTAATGTGAATGGGTGGTGTATTGAAGTCCAACCATGATCAGTTTCTTCAAACATTGGGAAATCAACAACCCACAATGGAGCCCAATCGCCTTTAATCAGTCCTAGGTCTTCACCCAGTTTAACGCGTAATGCACCTAAGGATTCACTAACGATATTCGCTTTATCAGAACCGAAGAATACCAAGTCACCTGTTTCAGCACCAACTCGCTCCATAATTGCTTCAACAACATCATCTGGAATAAATTTCAGAATCGGGGACTGCAACCCCTCCTTTCCTGCCGCTCGATCGTTGACCTTAATGTAAGCCAATCCCTTAGCACCGTATATGCCTACATATTTGGTGTAGTTATCAATATCCTTACGACTAAGTTTAGTACCTTGTGGCAACTTCAATGCAGCAACACGGCCCTTAGGGTCATTTGCAGGTCCGGAGAATATCTTCGACTCAACACCTTTCATTAAATCATCAACATCTTGAAGCTCTAACCCAATACGTAGATCCGGTTTATCGCTACCAAAACGAGACATAGCTTCTGCATATGGCATACGTGGAAATTCTGGCAACTCTACATCCAGCATTTCTTTAAACAATCCACGGATCATACGCTCCGCCACTGCCATGATCTGATCTTCACTCATGAATGAAGTTTCGATATCAATCTGTGTAAACTCAGGCTGGCGATCCGCTCGCAAGTCTTCATCACGAAAGCACTTAGCTATTTGGTAATATCGATCAACACCGGAAACCATTAACAATTGCTTAAATAGCTGCGGTGACTGAGGCAATGCAAAAAAACTACCCTGATGGGTTCGACTAGGCACGATATAATCGCGCGCGCCTTCGGGTGTTGCTCGAGTAAGGATTGGCGTTTCTACATCTAAGAACCCGTCGCTATCAAGGAAACTTCGTATTGCAGAAGTAACCTTTGAACGAAAAACTAATTTATTCAGCATCTCTGGACGACGAATATCCAAGAAACGGTACTTAAGACGAATATCTTCACCCACTTTCTGATGATCATCCATCTGAAAAGGAGGCGTCTCTGACGCATTCAAAAGCACCAGCTCTTTACCTAAAACTTCAATTTTGCCCGTTGGCATATCTTTATTGAAGGTACCCTCTGGGCGGTAACGGACCAAACCCGTTATCTGTAAAACATATTCACCGCGAACGCTATCCGCTAATGCAAACGCTTCTTCGGTATCAGGGTCAATTACAACTTGCGCCACACCTTCTCTGTCACGAAGATCTAAAAATATAACACCGCCGTGATCCCGGCGATTATGGACCCAACCACACAATGTTACTTCTTCATCAATGTGTGTTTCGTTAAGATGGCCACAGTAATGGCTACGCATATCGTTATCCTGTTTTAACTTGGTTATTAATCTGCTGTTTTTGCAGCAGTTGAACTGTCAGTTGTCGATTTCTTGGAATCGCTTTCTGCTAAATGCTTCTTCTTTCCAGTCTTAAAATCGGTTTCATACCAACCGGAGCCTTTCAATCGAAAACCTGCAGCAGATATCATTTTTTGCAGCTCATCTTTATCACAGGCAGGGCAAGTTACGAGCGGCTCGTCGCTTAATTTCTGTAACTTGTCCATTTGATGGCCACAACCACCACACTCGTATTCATATATAGGCATACGTCTGTACTCTTTCGATCACTCTATTAGCTATAACATACTGGTTTAACATGCATTATTCCGCCAAACAAAGTCGTTTAGCCAATCAATACAGAAAAAGGGGCAACATTATAGCGATTTCGAGCGCCGAAAGCAGCCCCAACCTATACTTAGTTTAAGCACTCAACAGCATTTTGGTGGTATTGGCATGACAAACATACAAAGCAACCAGCAAGAAGATGATGATGACTCCATTGACACAGACTTAATGGAAGACTTTTTTTATGACTTCAAAGAAGCACATCAAAACTGTGAATCTATCCTCATCAACTTGGAACATGACCCAAGTAACAAGGAATTACTCAACGGCCTATTTCGCTCAGTCCACACCATCAAGGGCAACTTAGTTTACGTTGGCTTAAAGGACCTTACGCCTTTAATTCAAAGTATGGAGGACTTACTGGACGCTATTCGTTCCGAACAGATTCTTTATGATAACTTATTAAGTGATGTTATTTTGCTTGCAATGGATAAGACAAAGCAAATGGTTCAAGCTAAACAAGCTAAAACCTTCTCGCCTATTATTTCAGACGAACAGCTGTTACTCCTCTGCCAGAACATTAGCAGCATTGTTGAGGTTGAAGGCGACACTCGAACAGAATATATAAGAAATGCCATCATTTCGCTGGATCCGAGTACTCATATATTTGATGATTCTCAACCGGCAACACCAAAGCTGGGCAAAAAGGTGCCAAAAGGTTTTGATGCACCTAGAAAAACACCTACATTGCAAACAACCATCCCTACGCCAATTCAACAGCCATTAAGTGTTATCGAAATTCTACAACATCATCATATTGAAATTGACGAGGATATTATATTTTTTGAAAGCATTGCCTCGCCTATGGAAAACCGCTCCCTTTATTGGAAAGGCCGAACTGCACGTTTGCTAACATTGGCTTTGGATATGAATAAAAAAGCCGGCGATCCAGTTGAACCGGCTCAGCTCGTAGCTGCAATTTTATTGCATGACATTGGCATGGCCTTTTTACCGCTCCCATTACTTCACAAAGCGGGTTCATTTAACGAAGAAGAGCGTAATGCACTTTTTAGACACACTGAATTAGCAAGCCAGTTGTTAAACCAATCATCAAAATGGGAGCAAGCAGCGACCATAGTGCTCCAACATCACGAACGAGTTGACGGCTCCGGTTACCCAAAACGACTGACGGGCATCGACATTTGCCATGGGGCAAAAATACTGAGTATAGTTGACACCTTTGACGCAAGAACCCACGAACGAGCCTATAACACACGCTTAAAGCGTCCCTTTATTCGCGCGGTAATAGAGGTAAATAACTGCAAAGGCTCTCAATTTGACGCTAGCTGGGTTGAGGTTTTTAATGAAATAACAAGAGCTTCTCGCAACAATTAACAAACATGCCTCGTACCTTTTACTATGCAAAATAACGAAAAAAAGCGCAAAAATGGGCTTTTTTTCGTTATTTCTTAAAAAAACCCTATAAATACAGTGTTAAATACCGTTATTTACTTGCGAGAGTGGGAAATTAGATTAATAATTATCGGCGATTGCTACGCACAACTACCCAACTCAAAAACAAACTCTAGCTTTGCTTTTATATATTTATGCTGCTTTGCTCTTGAGTTGGAATACTTACAAAAAATAGGACATCAATATGCCTGCTAAGAAAAAAGCCCCTGCCAAGAAAGCTCCTGCTAAAAAAGCCCCTGCAAAAGCTGCAGCACCAGTGAAAAAGCTTCCTGCAGTTAAAGACGCAATGACAAAAACCCAAATTATGAATGAGCTTGCAGAAAGCACAGGCCTTTCCAAAAAGGAATGCCAGAGCGTTCTAGATGGACTAGGGGATCTAATGGAGCGTCACGTGAAGAAGCGCGCTGTTGGGCACTTCACAATTCCAGGCTTAATGAAAGTTCAGGTAGTTCGCAAGCCGGCAACTAAAGCCAAAAAGAACGTACCAAACCCTTTCAAGCCAGGTGAATTAATGGACGTTGCAGCTAAGCCTGCCCGTAACGTTGTTAAAGTACGCCCATTGAAAAAGTTGAAAGATATGGTTGTATAAGCAAATCATCGCTTATTGAACCCCATAAAAAAGGAGCTTCGGCTCCTTTTTTATGGGGTTCATCAATTTCAACCACACCTTTACGCTACAATTTACCCTCTAAACCAAATCAAGACTAGCCTTGCCTTCTGCTTCCTTTTACAATCCCGTCTAACGAATACGCCATACCTAAACCCGTATGCCGCCCCTTATTGCCGTCCCTATTGCCACAGGATTCATCTCTATGCGCGCCACTCAATACTTATTAGCCACTCAACGCGAAGTCCCTGCAGAAGCTGAAGTTATCAGTCACAAGCTAATGCTAAGAGCAGGCATGATACGTCGGCTCGCATCCGGCCTTTACACTTGGCTCCCCACAGGATTACGGGTACTACGAAATGTAGAGAAAGTTGTCCGTGAAGAAATGAATAAAGCAGGGGCATTAGAGATGCTGATGCCTGTGGTGCAGCCAGCAGAGCTTTGGGAAGAATCCAAGCGTTTGCAGCAATATGGTCTTGAATTATTACGCATTAACGACCGCCACGGTAGGGGCTTTGTTTTAGGCCCAACTCATGAAGAAGTCATTACCGACATCGTCAGAAATAACATCCAAAGCTATAAGCAACTGCCCTGCAATTTCTATCAAATCCAGACCAAATTCAGAGATGAAGTTCGCCCACGTTTTGGAGTAATGCGAGCTCGTGAATTCACAATGAAAGATGCCTATTCATTCCATTTAACGGAAGGCAGCCTGAAAGAAACCTATCAGGTTATGCATGATACCTATAGCAAGATATTCACACGCCTAGGTTTGGACTTCAGAGCCGTTCAAGCGGATACCGGCAGTATTGGGGGCAACGCTTCTCATGAATTTCATGTATTGGCCGATTCCGGTGAAGACGACATCGCCTTCAGCAACTCAAGCAACTACGCTGCTAATATCGAAATGGCAGAAGCATTTACGATTGGTGATTCTCGCCCCGCTCCGACAACGGACCTTACTGAAGTACCAACACCCAAGCAACATAGCATTGCAGAGATCAGTGAGTTTCTTGGTGTTTCCCCTGAAAAAATTGTAAAGACGCTGATTGTTCACGGTATAAAATCAAAAGCAGACAGCAAAAAAGAAAACTCCTCTACGCCGTTAGTTGCTATCGTTATCCGTGGAGACAAATTACTGAACGAAATTAAAGCAGTGAAACATCCGTTAATAGCAGAACCTTTAACAATGGCTAGCGATGAAGAAATTCAAGATGCCGTAGGTTGCCAACCTGGTTCCATTGGCCCTATAGGGTTGACACTACCCATCATTGCAGACCTTAGTGTCATCAACATGGCTGACTTTGTTTGTGGCGCAAACAAAAATGATAGCCATTACACTGGGGCGAATTGGGAAAAAGATGGCGTATTTACCGAACAGTTCGACTTACGTGATGTTGTTGAAGGCGACCCCAGCCCTTGTGGCGAAGGGCAACTAGAAATCAAGCGTGGCATCGAAGTGGGCCATATCTTCCAACTAGGTACTAAGTACAGCGAAGCATTAAAAGCATCAGTTTGTGATGAGTCTGGCAAAAACAAAATCATGACTATGGGCTGCTATGGCATTGGGGTTTCTCGTGTTGTAGCCTCAGCTATAGAACAAAATTATGATGATTACGGAATCATCTGGCCCGAATCATTAGCGCCGTTCCAAATCTCTCTTGTACCGATGAACATGCACAAATCCATTCGTGTCCAAGAAGCCAGTGAAAAACTTTACCAGAACCTTACTGAATTAGGATTTGACGTGTTATTTGATGATAGAAAAGAACGCCCTGGCGTGAAATTTTCTGATTCGGAGCTTCTCGGAATCCCCCATCGAATAGTCATAAGCGAAAAAGGTTTGGATGCAGATACCCTTGAATACAAACATCGCCGAAATAATGAGAAAATTGATGTACCTGCAAACAACATTATTGACTTCATCAAGGAGCGCGTCAGCCTATAATCGACAGCGCTTGCTCACCCAATGACGCCGGTTTATAAAAAAGCTCACAACAAGAGACTCTCTATTGTTTTTTGTTGTGAGCTGTACCGCCTTTCTCTTTCCCGTCTAGTAATACCTGCTGTGTTAATTGTCTGCGTACTATCGCCCACTTTTCCCTCGTCACTCATGGCCGCATCCTCAGAAGTCCCGGATGACATTATGAGAAGCATTCTTCTAAACACCATCAAAGATGCAGAAAGCTTCGAAGATCGTTTTGATGCTGAAGTCTGGCTACTAGATATGTCTACACGAATGTCCCGCTACATCAAAGACCCAAATCAACGAATGGAAATTTTGCGAATTGCTCACAAAGAAGCGCGCAGAATGAATTTACGCCCCGAACTCGTACTTTCAGTAATGCATGTAGAAAGCTTGTTTGACCAATATGCTGTCTCTAGTGCGGGCGCCCAAGGTTTAATGCAGGTTATGCCTTTTTGGAAAAAAGAAATAGGTACCACAGAAGACAACTTAACCGACATCGCAACCAACATCCGTTATGGCTGCACTATTCTAAAAGCCTATTTAAAAAGAGAGCGCGGTAACGAACGAAAAGCTCTTGCACGATATAACGGTAGCACCGGAAAAAATTGGTACCCTGAACGCGTTTTTAATGCTTGGAAAAAGTATTGGTTTGTGCAGAGATAGTTAATTCATTATATACAAGATGTACAGCTAACACTTTCTATCGACAGTATCAAAACAACATCAACTATTAGTCCTCACCGCCATCAGCAGCAGAGCCAGATTCTACTTCATCCTTTTCATTTTTATCAACAATATAGTTTTCATCACAATCATCCACCGATGAATAGGGAACCACCTGATTTCTACCCTTTTCTTTTGCATGATACAAGCAAGCATCCGATGCGGAAATCATCGCCTCTACATCTGAAAAAATTGGGCTATATTGAGCAACCCCTAAACTTGCCGCCGTTGATATTTCACCATCCGAAAAAGGTACCGGCGTACCTGCAATCGCTGCACGAATTCTCTCAGCTACAACGCACGCCCCCTCCTCGTCAGTATTAACAAGCACAATACCAAATTCTTCGCCGCCATAACGACCCGCAATATCATTCTCTCGTAAGGATTCCCTAATAATCCTAGCGACTTGAATCAAAACAGCATCGCCACCCAAATGACCATAAGTGTCATTTGTTATTTTAAAATGGTCAAGGTCAAACATAATCAATGATAAAGGTGAACCATAACGAGCCGCACGACTAAATTCTTCATTTAACCGCGACTGCCAATGACTACGATTAAACAGCTGGGTTAACCCATCCACCCGACTAACCATTTCCAGTTTAGTCATAGCGGCTTTATGCATCGTTTGATATATAGCAGTATCGGTCACATCAAATACCACCACACACACAGACGTCACAGTGCCGTCGTCATCCTTTATTGGCATCAAAGTCAAATCTTGACACATGTATTCCAAACCACTTGTCACCGGACGATTATGATTGAATGCAAACAAATGTGGCCGCTGTTCCCAAGAGGTAAAAGCAAAATTTTTCAACATAAAAACACTGCTGAGTTTTTTTGCCAACCAACGTTTAGGTAAATCAGGAAAACAATCGAATAGGTTTTTGCCAACAACATCCTCTGGATTTAAGCCACTATTTGTGGACATGAAATTATTCCAAAGTTGTATTTCTTGGGCTTCATTAACAATGAATACGCCGACATTCACTCGATCGACAATAAACTCTAACAGCTCTTTAGAGGGAGCAAATTCTGACACTTATAAGTCTTCCAGCAGTTTATCCAGCTCTTCCTTCATCACCAAAATAGATTCACCTGGCATCAATAAGAACATGGTGCAGTTAAACGAACGATCCTCAAGAGTATATGAGATCTCCACTAACAGCGCATGACCCCAGCTCAATTTCTCATGCTCTAATAAATCTGCAATAGGTACATGCTGACCTAAAATTGTAGGTGGCGAGTAAGCCAGCTCTGTTTCGATCTGCTCACCAATACCATTTAGGCATGCGCCATTTAGAACATTGGTCACATCCATTAACAACTCTTTTTCAGCAGCATCCGTAAGCTCTTCATCATAAGCAAGCAGATCAGCCAATTCTTTAAAAGAAGTATCATTAAAAACAACGATTGCCTCTCCTCGAATTCCTTTTCCATCCTCAATATGATAAAACCCCTGACTTACTCCAGAAACTTTGGAGCCAACACCACCAACCAAACCTTCTAGCTCTGTACCAAGATCCTCTTTGGCGACTAATCGAATTCTAGGCACTGAGAGGTGGATAAACACCTCTAAAAAACGTGCTAACGAATCACCCGCCTGCCCCATAGCAACATTGACAACTTCCTGTAAGCAGTCCCGTTGATCTTCTGTTAACGCTAATTGCTCACTCATAGCAGACCGTACTTATTCAGAACTTCAGTTAATTTTTTGCCATCTATAGGCTTCTTCACAAAATCCAGCGCCCCAAGCCCCATCACACGTTCTCGAGCCTCAGGCTGGATATCGGCGGAAATAACAATAATGATTGACTTGTGCCCTTCCGCTTTAACTTTCTCTAGAACACCATATCCATCGAGCTCAGGCATGGTTAGGTCTAAAAATACCATTTCACCCTTACCAGAACGAATCGCTTCAATCCCCTCCACACCATTTGTTGCTAGTGTGATATCGACATCCCACCCGTCCGGTATTGCCCGTTTAACTTGCTTTCGGGCCATTGCTGAGTCATCGCATATAAGCAATGGAATCGACATAACTTTCCTTCTCTATCCGCTATTTTGGCGTTTTAAAACGCTTGTAATTTTCAGTATAGACGTATATCAAAATTAAACAGGGCATTTTCACCGGCTTTTACTTCTCAAACTCTTACCCGGCTCACCACCAATTCAACACTAACGCATACCCTAAACATCTTAATTTTAGCGTAGTTCAAATTTCACCCTTTGTTAAACCCAAAAACACAAAAGCCCCGACATGTTATGCCGGGGCTTTTGTGTTAACCACCTAAGAATCAATCCTCTACAGGGATAATACCTATCTTCTTTTGCCAAATTTTAGGGGCAGTATTGTGTACAGATTCTCCTGTCACATCCACTGCAACGGTCACTGGCATATCTTCCACTTCAAATTCATGGATAGCTTCCATCCCCATATCTTCAAAGGCAACAATACGAGCTTTCTTAATTGCTTTTGAAACAAGGTAAGCTGCGCCGCCGACAGCCATTAAATATACTGATTTATGCTTTTTGATAGCCTCTATGGCGGTAGGGCCACGCTCAGCTTTTCCGATCATGCCGATTAAACCCGTATTCTCTAACATTGCATCAGTAAATTTATCCATACGAGTTGCGGTTGTTGGTCCCGCTGGCCCTACTGCCTCATCACGTACCGCATCTACTGGACCAACGTAATAGATGAACTTATTAGTAAAGTCTACTTCTTCAGGAAGTGACTCTCCTTTTGAAAACATATCAACCATTCGTTTATGCGCCGCATCTCGGCCTGTCAGCATTTTACCTGACAAGAGCAAAGTCTCACCAGGCTTCCAGCCCAAAACATCTTCTGGCTTCAACGTATCTAAGTTCACTCTACGAGCAGAATCACCGCCAGCCATTGCAATTTCCGGCCAGTCTTCTAATTTCGGAACTTCCAGCTCAGCAGGGCCGCTGCCATCCAGAGTAAAATGTACATGGCGAGTAGCTGCACAATTAGGAATCATAGCCACTGGCAATGACGCTGCATGAGTTGGGTAATCCTTGATTTTGATGTCCAAGACTGTTGTCAATCCACCCAAACCCTGAGCACCAATCCCTAATCCATTAACTTTCTCGTACAACTCTAAACGCAGCTCTTCTACCCGATTAGAAGCACCTTTTTCGATGAGGTCTTGAATGTTTACAGGATCCATAAGCGATTCTTTTGCTAATAACATCGCTTTTTCTGCTGTTCCACCAATACCAATACCCAACATACCCGGCGGGCACCAACCTGCGCCCATTGTAGGTACGGTTTTTAATACCCAATCAACAATGCTATCGCTAGGATTAAGCATCGCAAGCTTGCTCTTATTTTCCGAACCGCCACCCTTGGCAGCAAGCGTGATCTCCACCGTGTCACCAGGAACAACTTCGAAATGAATCGTTGCTGGAGTATTATCTTTGGTATTTTTTCGCGCACCAGCTGGATCTTCAAGGATAGATGCTCGTAACACGTTATCGGGATTGTTATAGGCTTGACGCACACCTTCATTTACTAAATCGGCAACACTCTTATCGGTATCCCACTGGATATTCATACCAATCTTCAAGAACACCGTCACAATACCGGTATCTTGGCACAGTGGACGCTTGCCCTCTGCACACATACGAGAATTGATTAGAATTTGAGCCATTGCATCTTTGGCAGCTTGGGATTCTTCCCGTTCATAAGCTGCCGTAATGGCTTCAATGAAGTCTTTGGGGTGGTAATAGGATATATATTGCAACCCATCTGCAACACTCTGTATAAAATCTTGTTCGCGAATAACAGCCATTGAAGCCTCTCTCTTCTCTAAAAATCTAATTGTACACCAGAGGGAAGAGACAGGATAGGGAGCGCAAGAACAGAGGGTACTAAAGGGTTTCTACCAACAAAAGGGCCAAAAGCCTAAGCCCTTGGTCCTTCAATGAATTTCAATTATCTGTACGTCATATCTACCAACAATCCCCCCCTCCAGTTGATGTTTTATCCCCCAGGTAATCAATCGTCATTGTTGCACAGTCGGTATCTGCAGCTTGTGTTCCTACCGCTGTAGCCGTTATAGAGAAGCAAGTGTACACGGTGCCATTCGTACAAGTAGTCGGTGAAGCAGGAATAGTGACTTTCAGTGTGTAATAACTCTCTGGCGAGCTAAGCCCATCAGTATTCGTCACCAGCTTACTCAAGCCCGTATTATTTACATAACTCAATGTTTCAGAAAAAAGCCTCTCTTGGCGAGCCATTGCTTCCGTTAGTGCAATTACCCCGTCTGCTCGGTGAGATTTTTGCACGCTTTTCGTATAAGCAGGATAAGCAACAGCCGAAAGAATTCCTATTACAGCTATCACTATCATTAATTCAATTAACGTAAAGCCGCGATACTTTTTTAATATACTCATAATCTTCCCAACTCTTGTTTGTCTCTGAAAATACTGCTCGCAAATTAAAATTCAATTTCTCGCCAACTTTGGCGTCCCTGTATTACCACTCCGACTTTTGCATCTTCAGTATTAATCTCACCTGTAGATTTCTGAATGATCACCGACACGTGCTGGGAACTCGTTGAAGTACCAATAATAGGTGCTGATGCCATACCTCTTCCCAGGTCAATAGAAGGGCTTGCCAAAAAGCCTACATCGCCATTTGAATCTATTTTCTTACTTCCCGAGTCAACACCAAAAGTAGCAAAACTAGAAGCCGTACCTGTACGGTAATCTACGGCAAACAATTTACTATCACCTTCTGGCTGGCAAGTGGTATCACTCGGAGTGTACTCAGTAAAAAACACCACTGTTCGGGCCTGAGCTGACGCTGTTATATTACGTCCACTAGGGTTAGCGACAACCGTATCCAAGTCCCGATACCAGCCAGGGTGAAAGTCTGGAAGCGCAACCGCCAACTGGTTAAATGTGGTAATAGATTCACCATCAATAGTTATTGGCGACCCGGACCGGTCAACTGCGCCATTATCAAACACTCTAATATCGGTAGAATCAAAGAGGCTCAAAGTAGATATCGTTCCGTACAAACCATCCGTATTTTCATAGACTCCGTAATATCGTTGCTGCTCTGCACTTGTATTATCATCCTCATCCAACAAACGACCCGTACCAAAGTGCACCCAAGCCCTACCCTTCCCATCGGTACTTAGGTGCGGACGAGCAAATGTAGGCCTACCCGTATTCATTAATGTAGATAAACCAATTGGCGTCATACTAGTAGATAGTGAATCAAACCGAATTCGCATAACCCTCCCCGTTGACGCTGCCGGCGTCCCTCCAACCAACCCAAAATATGAAATATCATCATGATAATCAGCTCCCCAATCAATTGAGGCTATATCACCCACGAATGCATTGCCAACACCGCTAATAACTTTAGGAGAAAAACCCGAATCAAATGACTTAGATGTTAGATCAAACATATAAAACCGAGGATCTTGATCGCTTGTAACATCAGATAATTCCGTCGGGCCAGAGCCTATAACTAACTTCCACACGTTACTTGTCATTGATCCTTTAAAATCATTCTCTACCGCTGGAACACGATTTTTCACAACAGAAGGCACCCCCGTTGTATAACCCATATCAAGATCGCTTATCTCTGCCATTAACACCGGTGGTTCCTCTGGGTTTGTTATATCCAGAACAACATAAGAAGAATAAAGTGTTGTATCAGGCGTGCCATCATTATCAGAGTCAACATTAAAGTCCCCGCCACCCAACCGCATTCCCATAACAAGAATTGTTCCCCAACCATAAGGATGGTCATCATCTGTAGCGAACACATTAGCATCAAAAATTATAGGCTCGCCATCTACATAATATATATGAGAATACCCAGTGTCCTTCAGCCATTGTAGATGAGGTAGCGCCGTTCTTGGAATATAAGCCCACAATTCAGCTCCCAGCGGGTGGGCAACTTCAGAAGTATCTGTTGTTGTATACGCTTTTGTACTGTCATCCCAAAACCCCCCATTAAACGCATGAATCATCCCATCATTCGCCCCCACGTACACCATCTGACGGCGGTTTTCGTATTTTTCCCTAAACGCTGCATAGGTTGCATCTTTATTTTTTGTATCGTACAAAGCCGAAGGGACTCGAACAGTAGCGGGAGATGAGTGAACAATATCCCCTAATCGATGTACCTCAGCAGTTCCGTCACCATCGATATCGATTACGCGAGAGCGATATCCAGATATTTCTTTGCCGCGAATGTAGTTAATCAAGTTATAGTCATCTGCAGCACTCCCTGGAAACATCAAATGACTTGTTAACGGCCCATTCGTAACAGCTTCTGCTTCGGAGAATTCAACCGTATTCTCGCCATCCAAAGATGTCAAAATATAACGCCCCGATGATGCCAATGCCTCGTAAGTACGCTGGTTTGTCACGTCAGATACCAATGACAATTGCTCCTGCGCTTTCCAGACAGCATTCAGCTCTGAAAGCTCCACTGTACTGGTAGGACTACCTGAAAACGTAGGGGGAGTTGTTGATAATCCACTCTTATATAAACCAACCTTGGTACGTCCAGCAGTATCATCATAAAAATACTGCACACTCATATCAACAAGGTAATCATCAATCACTCCATTTTGATTAGTGTCTTCACGAAGAACACCATTTCTATCTATGAAGAGCGCGTTTAACCCCCCTGTCCACTGCACTGTATTTCCCAATATATCTTCTGTCTCTGGGCTATAAACCGCCTGAATAACAAGGCCATCCCCACTGGCATTGTTCGCTAACACTGCAGCACCAGTAGCAGAAGACGTTCTATTAATAATATTAAGAAAGATATTACCAAGGGCTGTATTTAACGAATCTGAATCAGAGGCGAGATAAGCTGTACCGGTTCCTCCCGCCTCTGCTATTTTATTAAGCGATTCGGCATCCGCTCCAACAGGCAATGCAAAACCTACCACGTACGTTTTTACACCTTCATCCGCCAGGTCTTGGGCTGCTTGCGCAACCGCAGCAATCCCTGTTGCAGCATCAGCAACATCAGCTCCGCTGGAATCAGTAGAAGGCATGCCATCAGTGACCAACACAACATAATTTTGCGTGGGACAGCCCGAAGCAGACACAGGAGGACTTGTGCGGCTTACGCCGGACACAGCTTCGCTAGATGCCAGGCTTCCACAAAAATAATCTTTAGCGCTTTGTAATGTGCCCTCCAAAGGAGTAAGGCCAGCATTTCTAAGAGGTAAAGTGGCAGACTCCCCTGATGTAACAAATTGAGATGTGGCTAATTTGTTGAATAATTTCGTCGTTTGGGATGTATCTACATCATCAATCGCCACATGTAACATTCCTTTACCTGGTGATTGATTAGAGAACCAGGTAGGCCCAACTGGAAACCAAGTAATGAACTTACCAAAGTCAGAAATCCCTAGCGCCGTATCACTGTCAGTAGGTGAAAACGATGTATTAAAGATATTTGTACTAAATTCATTCAAATCCGTATCTGAATCACCTACTTTTTTTGAATAGCAACGATAAAATTCAGAGTTATCCCCACCATCAGGGAACTGCACTTTGGGGTCAGTTGTATAGCAGAAGGCTGTACTAGAACTCCCCGAATAAAATGGTAGCGCCACATTATAATAGATTCGTGCATCCGGATCTGGATCTGATGTATTAGCAACTTCAAACTGCTTCTTTTGTGATGCTATACCTTCCTCATGATCCTCATCAAAATTACTTTTATCAAAACTCACGTCATACTGTGAATCGTGCAACTGTTGGCTTGATACACTCTGCTGTTTATAAGCCATCAACCCCATTCGAGAACTGGATCCAAAATTGGTTATCATCGTTTTCAAAGCATTACGAGAAATCTCTGACTTACTAATAGCGTTGTCACTACCAACAGCCGATCCATTATCTCGTTCATCCATACTGTTGGAGTTATCTAAAATCATCAGTATATTAGGTTTCTCTACCGCTCCAGACACATCAACTAACGGGGGAGCGGAGAAAAAATCACTAGCCACCTCTGCAACGGCATCCCTCCAGGGGAACGTTACCAAGGAAAATATTACTGCCACCAAGTAGCTTCTGCGGCCTTCTATTTGCTGTACTTTATTCATCACATCTACCTTTGTTAGATCGGTCTTTATTGATACTCATGAAATCAATAAATAGTAATACTCACAAGCTGACCCTTACTAAATCCTAACGAAACATTTGCTTTATTTTGTTCTGAAAACCACTCACCTATCGGGCGTCGATCATCAACCGATATACCTGCAGCAATCTGAAAGTCACCGACCGTAGTACTCACAAGACCTTCTCGTGAGCGCCGAATCAACTCCCCCCGAAGATAAGTTTTATCCGATTTCAATTGCGATTCTTTGATATCTCCTTTATCAATGGTTAACGCAAATACGGTACAACTTATTCCCATAAAAAACGCTATGCTAAGCAACTTTAATAACCTGATCATTTCCTTAACCTCACTCTACTTCATAATCAATCATTTGGATCTACTTTATACGTAGATTGCACTACTGAAATCGAACCACTTCCTTCACCTTTTGAGTACGCCGTAATACGATACATAAAAGACCACTCAGCGCTAGGGTAATTCGATGTCGGATTTGGCGTATTCTCAGGATCAGACGGTATAAAACACATAAACTCGATTATATATTTCGGGCTTTCCGACAAACTGGTAAAACTTAGCGTTGACACCGCAGCTACACCAGAACTCTCCCAAGTACTTGCATCCATCCATAATGGCGTTGACGGTGGGTTTGATGCACAATCATTAGAGGCAGGATAATCGCCATTAAAACAAAGTCCACCATTACAACTTGCAGTAAAGCAATCATCACCACTGCAATTGGAATCAAAATTTTCCCATTCATGAGTCGCTCCCAAATCAATGACCACCTCTTCCGCCTCTTTCAATACGGCTTCTGCTGCCTGAAAAGAAATATTCTTATCGCGATAATTTGCAGAAATACGTTGATTCAAACTTACATCACCAATCGACGCTACACCCAATACCGTAAACACTAACAACAATATTAACGTTACAACCAACACATTACCTTTTTGACGATAAGACTTCATGGCATCACCCTCGATTCCTGATTTTTACGGTGCTGGTAAACTCTTGGCGAAGATAGTTATCAAGCGAGGTATAATCATCACCAACAAAACGAAACGTTTGATGCTCACTTGTGATTTCCGTTATCGATCTTGCCAACACATGTATCTTGACCGACACAACATTAAGCCAATCAGAAACATCGTCAGCATTTACATAACGATCTGCAATAGTGTCACTATCAGAAGTCAAATCTTCACCATAAGTTATTTGAATATTTTCAATCCCTTGAGCAAGTTGCTCATCATCTGTTCCAGAGGAGTCATCCAAAAACTTTCGAAATAAAACTGGTAGCCCTGAAGCTGCTGTATCCACATAGTATCCATTTGCAATCGCGGCCATTACTTTTGCCTGCCCATCTGCATCAAAGTCATAAGCAGGGTTCCCTGGCTGATTAGCATTTGAACATACGACGGGAAAACGGATTTTCTGTGTACAATTACCTGGCGTTCCTCCTCCAGTATTATGTCCAAACTTTATCGAGTTGTTACCTGTCGTTTGGAAAATCGCTGTCTTTGAACAATTAGAAATAACTAATATCTTCCCCTTTGAATATGGATGCGACCCATCAATACCAATAACAGCCGAGTTAGGGTTATGACTAGTAACCAAAAATTCATTATCAGAGTCCCCTCGAGAGATTATAACAACATCACTTAATGGCATGCTCGAACCACTAAAGGAAGGCATGTTAGCCGCAGGAAATGTTGCCGTAGGATAATCAGTTTGATCACCATCATAACCTCCAATAGCATCCGTAAAACTCGAATACCATTCACTGCCAGGGTTCAAAGTGTTTGCGGTAGAAGAAGCCTCGTTGTTACACCCCCAATAACCCGCCATCCTTATATCCCTAGTTAGTGCATCAACAGCATAACGAGCATTTTCCTGCATCCAACTTAAGTCACTATTAAGCTGATAAGTCTGTTTGCTTGTCATTAATACTTGAATTGCTCCGGCCATTAGAAACAATCCCAACCCCATTGCAATCATCAACTCGACTAAAGTAAGCCCTTTAGCATTTTGCAGTTCGCCACATTGAATATGATGTTTCATAACGTTGTCCTAAAGCTTACAAGTTTCGATTCTACAGTTGTACCTTGGCCGGATTTTGCAGACAGGTCTAAACGACTATCGTTATATCTAATATCAATTACATACGTTAATCCTGGCGGATCATTCTGAACACGTATATCGGCATTAGGCAATACAGCAACCACCTCCTCTAACCAAGTACCCTTATCGTACGCAGCTAATTCAGCAACAGTACAACTGGCCGTCGCCTGCTGGCAATCAATATAACTATCAATAGCGTCACCAAATCCAACAGCATACAGGTTTTCCGAACCGGGATTACTCCGCATTCGATCAAAGTAATCTTCCGCTAATATAGTGGCCTTAATCTGAAAAGTTGAACTGTGATTAAATTGTGTTGACCTAGCCTGCAACCCCATTACACCTAATATTCCGACACTTAAAATTACCAAAGAAACGAGTACTTCAATCAATCCTGTACCACGCTGTTTCCATTCAGGGAGAATCATATGATGTAACCTCGCAATAACTAACATGATATATTGTTTCCGTCCATGTCCTCTCTGACACCATCGTCATCGTTATCAATCCCTGGTCGCATGCTGCCCGTTCCATAAAGTATTAATGCTCTTGCAAGCAAGCTACCTGAACTAGACCCGCAAAAGATGAACGTCCCAGAGCTTCTTGCAGAACCATCAGCATCAAAGGCTACCTCCGATCCACCACCATCCCACGAAAGGCTATTGTTATCATCAATACCTTCAGATACTTTTAATAACGTATCAGTCGCCGTAACAAATTTATCAATATCAGGGCCACCTTTAAGAAACACAATCCAGCCACTTTCCCAATCACCTGTTTTATTACAGTTGGCTTTGTCAGAACTCGCACACACAACCACAGTGCCATTGTTAGCGGCAGCTGCAGACCGAGCCAACCGCAAATGTCCCGCCAACTCATCCCTTTCGCTTAAAATACGATTCCTTTCAATCGTCGTATTAAACGAAGGTACAGCCGTCGCGGTAATAATTCCCGCTATTGCTATGGTCACCATTAGTTCAATTAAAGAAAAACCTTTGTTACGCATAACGCCACCAAATAATTAACAGCTCATGAATTTAGACTAGCCCTCTGCTAAGTAAACACCAGATGCTATGGACGAAAGAGTACAAAACTCGGACAGATGGTTTTCTGATCTATTAAAATTATATAGGCGTAATCGCTTAAAACCAAAACTCTATTTTTACACTTAATCTTTGATATATAAAACGTTACTCTAATTACTTTACGCCTTATCTTCTATTCAATTATCACTAAGAGCTAGTTACAATGTATGCGCCAAATACTCCACGTACTACCAGCATAATCATATAGCCTCATAATAGATCCCTCACCAATTCGAGGCAACATCATTATGAGACAAGAAAAAAAAGAC